>SRZB01000100.1 GCA_004793585.1 Hominisplanchenecus murintestinalis
TATAGAAACTTATTAAACAAGTAGTCTTGATTGACTACACCATTATTATACTAGGGAGGTGATTTTATGAAAATAAAAGTAGATCAGAATCTCTGCATTGGCTGCGGGCTTTGCTGTGGGATCTGCGACGAAGTTTTTCGTATGAATGAGCACGAGAAGGCGGAAGCATACCAACCAGCAAACGATGACAATCAAAGCGCCGTGCAGGATGCAATTGATTCGTGTCCTGTGTCTGCAATCGCTTGGGAAGATTAATTCAAGCGCATCTATATACTTTTTTGATTGAAAAGTAACTACATCATTTCAAATTTTAAAAGTTTTTAGGAGGTCTATTATGGAACAAAAAATGTTTTGCTATCAGTGTCAGGAAACCGCCGGGTGCAAAGGTTGCACCATGTCCGGTGTATGCGGGAAGAAGCCTGATGTGGCAGCTATGCAGGATCTGCTGGTCTATGTCACAAAAGGGATTTCAGCTGTTACAACTGCACTGCGTCAGGAAGGGAAGCAGGTATCTGCGGAAATCAATCACTTGATTACCCTGAATCTGTTCACCACCATCACCAATGCAAATTTTGACAAAGAGAGCATTGAGGCAAGAATCCGTGCCACACTGACTGAAAAAGATGTGCTGTTGGCGCAGATTGCCGATCCTTCCGGTCTGCCCGAAGCGGCAAAATGGAATGGCTCTGGCAATTGGGAAGAAAAAGCCGCAACTGTCGGTGTTCTTTCTACTGAAAACGAGGATATCCGTTCTCTGCGAGAACTGATTACCTACGGTCTGAAGGGATTGTCCGCATACTCCAAACACGCAAACGTTCTACTGAAGGATGATGAGGAGGTCGATGCCTTCCTTCAGCGGGCGCTGGCAGCTACACTGGATGACAATCTCAGCGTAGAAGAATTGATTGCTCTGACAATGGAAACCGGAAAACACGGCGTATCCGGTATGGCTCTGCTGGACAAGGCCAACACGGAAGCCTATGGAAATCCCGAAATTACGAAGGTAAATATTGGCGTTGGGACAAATCCCGGTATTCTGGTTTCCGGTCACGACCTGCAGGATTTGGAAATGCTGCTGGAGCAGACACAGGGAACCGGCGTGGATGTTTATACCCATTCCGAGATGCTCCCTGCCCACTATTACCCGGCATTCAAAAAGTATCCCAACTTTATCGGCAACTACGGCAATGCGTGGTGGAAACAGAAGGAGGAATTTGAATCCTTCAACGGTCCTATCCTGATGACGACCAACTGCATCGTGCCTCCTAAAGACAGCTACAAAGACAGACTCTACACTACTGGCGCAGCAGGATATCCGGGATGTACCCATATCCCAGGAGAAATCGGGGAGCAGAAGGGTTTTTCCGTTATCATTGAACACGCAAAAAGATGCGCTGCACCTACTGAAATTGAAACAGGAGAGCTGATCGGCGGATTTGCACACGCACAGGTTCTGGCTCTGGCGGATCAGGTGGTCGATGCGGTAAAAAGCGGCGCGATCAAAAAGTTCGTTGTGATGGCGGGCTGTGACGGCCGTGCCAAGAGCCGGGAATACTATACCGAATTTGCCAAGGCACTGCCGAAAGATGCTGTGATCTTGACAGCCGGATGCGCGAAATACAAGTACAACAAACTGCCTTTGGGCGACATCAACGGCATTCCTCGTGTTCTGGACGCCGGGCAGTGCAACGATTCGTATTCTCTGGCTGTCATTGCTTTGAAGCTCAAGGAAGTTTTCGGTCTGGACGATATCAACGACCTGCCCATCGCCTACAACATTGCGTGGTATGAGCAGAAGGCTGTCATCGTTCTGCTGGCGCTTCTGTATCTTGGCGTGAAGAATATCCATCTCGGTCCCACTCTCCCGGCATTCCTCAGCCCCAATGTGGCAAAAGTTTTGGTAGAGAACTTTGGTATTGCGGGAATTAGCACAGTAGAAGAAGATCTGAAATTCTTTTTTTAAACTCATGCATAAATAAAAAAGTGTCTTCGACACTTCAACCCCCTAGCCCCCATTCATGGGGGAATTAG
>SRZB01000101.1 GCA_004793585.1 Hominisplanchenecus murintestinalis
TTGGGGTCAAAACCATAAATAAATTTGCCCCTATTCCTATAGTACCTTGAAAAATTCATATTTTGTAGTATATCGCCGAACATTTGAGCATATATGTCGGGTATTCCCTGCCTTGTTTTATGCAAGTACTGGATTTTGGGCATAATGCCCTAAGCCCTTCACATAATTGAAGAGTTTTCGGAAATTCAACGCTGCTATTTTGGATCCGAAAAAGAACTTGCCACGCTGTTTCCCACCGGGAATTTTTTCCAAATGGTAATTCTTACGGATATTTGACGGAACAGTTTCCACTCCATTTCGGAGTCTTGCGTAATTTTTGAATTCTTTGCTGTCCATGTTCCGCTGGATTTTCGCACGTTCATGTGCTGCTTTGGATGTTACTATTTTTGCAACCTTCTTAAAAATTTTTGGCTTGCATTGATCCTGATACGGACAGCCGGCACACTGTTCATGCAGAAAGGAAACGGCACACTGACTGCTTTGTTTCATATAAGAACAGCTTTTGGGTGCATGGCCGGCCGGACATCGGAGGATTTTCGTTCCTTCTTCGTTGAATGCAAAATCAGCAAGGATATCCGGAGCCGGTTTCCCTGTCAGGCTTGTGGTAATCAGTTCTACGTTTTTATCAGCTGCAAGCTGCGTGTTTCCTGTTCCGCTGTATGCTCCATCCGCAACGATAACAGTCCGTTCTTCTTGTTTATCCATCTGCTCAAGATGCTCCCGGATAAACTGGCTGTCGCTATGGTTGTTTTGCTCATACTGGTATTCTGTTACAACCGAACCATTGGCTCCAACGGATTCTTCAAGATTGGCAGCATATCCCCGGTGCTCTTTTCCTGCTTTACTCCGAAAAGTCGCTTCGGGATCGGAGGGATTCTGCATCATGGATGATTTCATGCCGCCGTCTTCTTTTGTGCGGAGTCTGCGGTTTTCATTTTCAACAATGGTCTGCTCTGACAGACATCTGACAAACAGATCATACTCTGTTGAATCATTGTAACCAGACTCACACAAGGCAACAAGTTTATCTGCATCCGTCAAGAGCTGCTTCATGCGCTCATCTGCACCGGTACTGCGCTGATGATAAATCACCCTGTTAAAATCGTTAGGATCGATATAGTGTTTTAAATCGTCAGACAGAGCAGAATCATTGATTTTATCCACATACACCGCCAGCTTTGCGATGCAGGTGTATATCAGTTCCATCCGGCTGAGTTTGCGGATGTTGGATTCGATCATCATGGAATCCATACGTCTGACTTTACCGCTGATCCCCATCAGTTTTGCAATGGAAGCGCTTAAATCTTTCACACAGTCGTGGTAGAGATCCTTGTTGTGTAGTGTTTCATAATCATAACACCGCTTACGAAAACGGCTTAAGGTCTTGTCACTCAAAGGCTGTTCTTCAAAACCTGTTGTATGCAGCGCGTACTGAATCCGAAAATCCAGCATAAGATTTTCAACCATTTCATCATCGGAATAATCAAAAAGTTCTTTGATAATGAGTGCACCAACAATCACATTGACCGGAGAATTCGGTCTGGATGCCTTATCACTGTATAAGACAGAAAAACGCTTTTCATCAATGGCAGGAAATATTTCATCGGCAAATACTTTTGCCCATGATTTTTCCAGTGCTTTTTGTTCTCTGGTGGTTAATCCGGAAAAGCTATCTGTAAACGACATTTGCTGGTAAGCGTTTTCTTTGAATGACATAGAGATTACCTTCTTTCCCAAGCTACACTGTAGCTTTGATACCTCTATTATACAGCAAATAAACTATTTAGGCTTGTATTTACTACAAAATATATGAACTTTTCAAGGTACTATAGCGGGGCTTTTGACCCCAATATC
>SRZB01000102.1 GCA_004793585.1 Hominisplanchenecus murintestinalis
ATAGCATTCTGGTGATATGTCAAGAACTTTTTGAAAAAGATTTTGATATGTTTTTCAGAAAAAAGGGTAACTTTAACAGACCTTCGGTATATTTTACGAAAAACCGAAGGTCAGTTCGACTCGATATTATATTCGGTGTCCAGCTTTTCGCCGGTGTACAGTTGGTTTTTGACCAGCAATCCAAAAACGAGTCGTACAAATTTACGAGATGTAAGCGCGAGTGCTCTTTTGTGCTGATGTCTGGTTACCTCAGCATATTTTCTGGCATAAAAATCAGCATATTGAGGGATGTGCTTCCTGACGCTGTTTGCCGCTTCGCCAAGATAGTAGCGAAGATAGGGATTTCCGGCTTTCGACATGTTGTTGTCCTCAGAAGTGAAATCTCCGGAATCACCTTTAGGCCAGTAAAGCCCGGCATATTTGGCAAGGGCATCGGACGAATGAAATGCTGTTATATCGCCTATTTCTGACAGGATCCCGGATGCCCATACTGGACCTATTCCAGGTATGGACCTGAGGATGATCAGGGCATTAGGGTTCATTCCGTTGATGCATTTCCCAATCGCCTGCTCTATCAGCCTGATTTCTTTCTGATAGGCATGGATGCAGTTAAACGAGCTTGCCAGTGATATGTTCAGTGGTTCGTACATGCACTTGTCTAACCGGTAGGAATCCCTGGCTGCCTTCCGCAGAAGTTCGGAAGTTTTGGATATGTCAGAGATGCGGTTCCTGCTCTTTTCCGCAAGAAAAGCAAGCAGATCCTCTTCCGGCATATCAATGATCTCCTGTGGTGACAGAAATTCTGTCAGGACAGCTGAGGACGTGGCGCCATAGAGACTGCCAAAAGGCTTATCATCACCTTCAAGGAGCTGAAGCTCACTAAACTTCAGATAAAGATTAGACACCATATAAGTCTTCTCCCTGGTGATGCACTCAGAAAGGTGCATACGGTGCCTTGTAAGGCGTTTCAGGGCTATGAACTGCCCGCCGTGCCATGGCTCCAGTTTTTTCGTGCGGCCTACCCTGCCAAAGTCTGCAATGAGATATGCATCTGTGGGATCAGTCTTCTCCATTCCGATATAGGACTTTCGGTAATTGGAAGTGGTCTTTGGGTTTACACAGAAGACGTAAGGTCTGTAGGGCATGAGAACCTCACTGGTCGACAGGAAGTTGGAAATATGCACGCTGTACACAGAAGTGGATTCCAACACGATAAGAAGGGTATCCAGGTTTTGATGCTTCTGCATACACTCCGCAATCATATCCACAAGCTGATCGGCACCCGGCTGATTATTGCCAAACGATGATGAGATGTATTTGTTTTCCTCAAAGTCCATCGCATAGACAGCATTGGTCTTTGAGCTTACATCAATACCTACAAACAAGGTGGACATATAGTTGATCTTTAACATGATATCACCTCCGTTCTGATCGGGATTTGTGAAGCCTGAAGCAAAAGGGTTATCCTGTGCTGCATACGGTGACCGAAACCTCGCGCAATGAGCATGCACCCAGTCAGCCTTTCTTGCTGGGGCTAACGGCTGGGGATGAAAATTCTGTGTCAGCGGAATATGCCGTATGTGCCAGGCTGAATGCTATCGAAGCAGTCTCGGACTAAGCCGGCTGAAAGGAGGAACAGCAGTGCCTTCGGACATCAGACTCTGCCTGATATCATACCACAGGATAAACAATTATGAAACTGGGTTGTACAGGTGATGAAAGGGTGGGAGGGGAATCCTCCTGATTGCCTTCACCTATATCATTAAGAAAG
>SRZB01000103.1 GCA_004793585.1 Hominisplanchenecus murintestinalis
CTTCCGCACTTCTTTCAATTCTTTTTTTGTTGCTTTTGACTCTGCCCTGTCCTTCATCCCGAGAATCAGTTCCGCCGTAGCCTTTTCCCCGAGCGTAGTCGCTTTCACGGCCAGTTCCTCCAGGGGGCCGGACATGGCAGCAGAAAGCTCTGCCGATGCTGCTTCATATTCTGCTTTATATGTATCCAGCTGTTTCTGCGCTTCCTCCCGGAGTTTCTTTATCTGCTCCTCGTTCTTTTTCCGCAGCGCTTCCGTCTCTTTCGCCGCCTGCGCCTCTGCCAGCTTGTCTTTTTCGTCCCATGCCTGCTGTGCCTGCCTAAGCTGTTCTTCGGTCATCATGTTTAAAGACATGATAGTAGCGGCGGCTTCCGGCCCCATCTGGCGCAATGCCTCTATGAACGGACTTTTCAGGATGCCTTTCCCCTCCAGCTCCCCAAGCTGTTCTATCCACAGCGCATATCCCGCTGCCTGGGATTTCATGTTTTCCAGGAGCACCTCTGGGGCTTCCGCTTCGCTGGAGAATTCATCAAATGTCCCGAATGCCGACTTAATAGCAGTTTTCCTGTCCGCAAATGCTGTTTCATATTCTTCCGTCAGTTCTTCGATATCATCTTTGAGCTTGTCGTTGATGTCTTTACATTTTTCGTAATAATCATCTTTCAGGGCTTTCATCTGCTCATTGAAGTTCTCCTCGGCTTCCAGAATATTCTTATCAACTTCCAACTTCTGCGCCTTTGTAAGCTTCCCATTCTTTCTTATTTTCTTCCAGTAGTCAATCTCTGCCTGCGCTGATAATTTGTAGAGGGATTTATACAACTCCAGCCCTGCTCCCGATACGCCATATTCTTTTTTCTCCTGTTTTGTCTCTGCGTTGGCTTTTACCTGCTTTTTAATATCCTTATTGATTTCCTTTATCCGCTTTGCTGCGTCCGCGTAGGTCTGCGTTCCTTTCCCTGCTTTCTTTTTCACCTGCTCCCAGAAATATTTTTCCTGCCGGAGTCCCGTGCCGTCCACGGCTTTCTTGTTGTCGATGAATTTCTTCGCCGCTTTGGTGACCTCGCCGTAATATTTATCCGCATCTTTCTTTACAGTCTTTTTTGCCTTTTTCGTATACCAGGACACGTCAAAGGCGTCCTTTACCTTCCCTCGCACTTCTTTTATGAACTTATCGTTTGCGGCGGCATGTTTCAGGGCGTCCTTGTAGGACTTGCTGTCCTTTTTCACAGTTTTCGCAAGCTGCTTCCAGAATTTCTTCTCCCCTTCCAGGCTTACATTATGCGAACTCATGTACTTTTCCATCCACTCTGCAGACGCCTTGTAGACTTCTTTTGCCATCTTTTTCGATGTCTGGACTGCGTAGCCTTTTTTGTTTTTGATGCCGATGCCCAGCCCTTCCGAAATATATCCTCCCAGTTTTATAAATATCTTACTCGGGGAGTTAATGTCCAGCTCTTCTTTTGTCGCTTTGGTGGCAGACCGCGCAAGCCCTGTAGCGGCAGAGGTTACATCTTTTGTCCCATCGGAAATACCAAGCGCCAGCCCCTGGGACATGTACGCGCCGACCTGGTTCCGCCAGACGCGGGAAGGGCTATGCGAATCCGTCGCCTTGTCCGCTTCTTTCTTTGCCTGCTCTAAGATTCTGCGAACAGCGTCATAGACCAGATTGGAATTACTGGTCATGCCCAGGGCGACACCGGACATCATATTGC
>SRZB01000104.1 GCA_004793585.1 Hominisplanchenecus murintestinalis
CCTGAATTATTCACGGAATAACAGCATTAACTGCTGAAACCCGCATAGTTACTGTATTTTAATTGAATATTGCTTTTCACTTATTTAGTGAATAGAAAAAGACCTCTATCTATGGTAAAATTTAGGTGTCTAATCCAAATCAAAACCAAAGAAAGGGTCTTTATATGGATATATTAAACACCATAAGCTTAGAAAGCAATAGCCAAATTAAAATTAATTTTGACGGAGGCGATTTATCCTCCGATGCAGGACTTCTCCTGTTCAAAGAGTTCCTGTTTAAGATTGGAGCGGTCAAGCTCGTTAATCGTATGTTCAAAACCAATGATACCGCATGGTTCCGCATCCATAAGGATGATACGAATCTGATGCAGGTAATTTACCAGATTATCAGTTCCTACTTTGAGGATGACTGTGCGGACGAACTGACAAACGAACCTGTTATGACAGTTATTTTAGAGAAGGATGCCCTGGCATCCCAGCCTACCCTGTCACGCTTTTTTAACCGCATGGATGGAGATACGCTCAGCCAGTTAAACCAGATCATCCGTGAACTCCGTAAAGTCATCTATTCCATAAAGAAACCGGAATTCATGCTTTTTGATATTGATTCCACACTTCTTGATACCTATGGGAATCAGGAAGGGGAAGGTTTCAACTACCATTATCAGGCCCACGGTTATCATCCGCTGTTGTGCTACGACGGGCTGACCGGCGATTTGCTAAAAGCACAGCTTCGTGACGGCACCATGTATTGCAGCAAAGAGGCAGATATTTTTATGAAGTCCCTTCTGGATGAATTCCTCTGTGATTTCCCGGATATGCCGCTTTTTCTTCGCGGTGACAGTGGCTTTGCATCACCAGACCTGTATGAAGTTCTTGAAGATAAAAACTGCAAATATGCCATCCGGCTCAAGGAGAATGCAAAACTCCGTGAATTGGCAGAAGAGGAAAACCAGGCACTGTACCGTGCAACGAAATTCAACCAGGTAGATTACGCCGTCGAGTATGGGGCATTCCTATACCAGGCCGGTTCATGGAACCATCCACGCAGGGTGGTCTTTAAAATAGAAAAGCCGTATGGGCAGATGGTCCATCTGTATACCTTTATTGTCACAACACTGGAAATGGAACCTTATCAGGTGATCCAGTTCTATTGCGGAAGAGGCAAGATGGAAAATTTCATCAAGGAATGCAAAAGCGGTTTTGACTTTGCCTCTGTAAGCAGTTCCTCAAAGCTGGTAAACGCGAACCGCCTTCTGGTTCATGCGTTAGCTTATAACCTATTCAATTGGTTTAGACGATTGGCGCTTGCTGCCAGTATGAGAAAACAGCGTATTGATACCATACGATTAAAACTGCTGAAGATAGCCGCAAGGGTGGTAAAATCAGCACGATATAAATATTTCAAGCTATGCAGCAGCTGTCCCTACAAGAAAGAATTCTACGAGACACTGGAAAACATCCGTAACCTGCAGCCACAGTTGGAATAACAACTGTTAATGGACCTTGACAGCCACAATAAATTTCTAACCCTATCATAGGAGAAGTCTGCCCATTTTTAGGCTATCTTGCGACAGAGTGAGGTATCAGGAGTGGTTGTAATGGTAACTACGGCGGATTTTATGTGAGTTTATACTGCCGTGAATAATTCGGG
>SRZB01000105.1 GCA_004793585.1 Hominisplanchenecus murintestinalis
CAAGAATGACCGCAAGGATCCCAAGACGATCGCTGCGCTTGTCAATGAAGGGAGGCCATATCCGATTACATAGATTATTATAATAATCATCGGTATCAGAAGCGCTTAAACTGTATGACACCGATAGAATATAGAAACTATTTGAAGGAGGCTGCATAAAAACTCTGCCAGTCCTTTTTTGTGACTGGCAGGCTAAAATTTTTATTTTTTTAATTGTCTACTTGACAGGGAGCGGTTCAGTGTTAGGTGATGCCAAATTCTTCAGCATATTTAACAATTCCTGATATTAGGGGAGCATTTTCATAAAGTTTGTATGCCATAAAGTTTTTGCCTGGAACTTCAAAACAGGGGCGAATATCAAATGTTTCAGCAGGTAAATAACCAATCCGGGGGTAGTATTTTTCGCTGCCTAATACAACGGAATAACTATAACCAAGTGTTTGGGCTATTTTATGTCCCTCCAGTATCAGAGAAGTGCCAATACCCTGTCTTTGATATTGGGGCAATACAGATAGCGGAGCCAGTGCTAAACCAGTATGCCCGCTTATTTGCAGCTTGGTAAACATAATATGTCCGACAATCTGTCCATTAATTTCGCATACTAATGACAATTCGGGAATAAATGCATTGCTTTGCCGTAAGGAATTTACTAAATTGTGTTCATTGCCATCGCTTTGTTCAGCGGTTTCAAAAGCATTTTTAACTACCAGATATATGGAGTCATAGTCAGCCGGTTGTTCTGCTCGTATTGTCATAAATATTACCTCATTAATCTTTCAAACTTTACAAGGAGTATAGTATATATGTTTAATGAAAGTCAAGAGAAACGAAGCAACACTAGCCTGCTGTTGTGGGAGCGTTACTTAAACAAAAGAAGTTCGAAAATTGAAAAAACGTATATTTTTGTGTATAATTTAGAAAAGGAAAATAGAACAAGAAAGTCAAACTTGTGAGGAAAATTGGAATGCAAAAAGAATTATCAGAAATGTCCTTAGAAGAATTATGGGAGTTATTTCCCATATTCCTTGTTGCACATGACGATAAGTGGAATATATTTTATGATGAAATCGAATCTTTCTTAAAAAACATATTGTCTGAGTGCCCGGTTGAGAGAATTAGCCATATTGGGAGTACGGCTATATCTGGGATATGGGCAAAGGATATTGTTGATGTACTGATTGAAATATCAAAGGATTCCGATATTCAGAATACTGCAAAGGTAATTGAAAAGAACGGATTTATCCGTATGTCAGCAGAAGAAGATAGAATATCGTTTAATCGTGGATATACGAAAGATGGATTTGCAGATAAAGTTTTTCATGTACACATTCGCTATGCCGGAGATAATGATGAATTGTATTTTAGAGATTACTTGAATAAACATATAAAAATAGCTAAGGAATATGAAGCAATGAAATTGCAGCTGTGGAAGCGGTATGAACACGATAGAGATGCTTATACGAATGCAAAGACAGAGTTTATTAGGAAATGGACGTCAGAAGCAAAAAGAGTTTACGCCGGAAGGTATTGACAGTTCCTTAAGCCGAAAAGGGCTGTTTGGCGAGGAGTTACATAGAAAGAGAAGTCCAGCTAATAAATGTCAATAGCAAAATGAGAAAAATCGAAATTATTTTTA
>SRZB01000106.1 GCA_004793585.1 Hominisplanchenecus murintestinalis
TGAATTATTCATGAGCATATAAAAATGCTCGATACTACAAATCCTTGAACCAGTTCCCGTGAAATCAATCGATTTATCCACAAAAATGGGTAGACTATCCCCTTGAAATCCGATTGAGTTATTTTGAACTGGCAAGGTACGTTAATAGTTGCTATTCCAACTGTACAGTCAGCTGCTGGATATTCTCCAGCGTCCTATAGAACTCCTTTTTATAAGGACAGCTACTGCATAGTTTGAATGTTATATATCTTGCTGAACGGACTGCTCTTGCAGCAATCTTTATCAGCTTTAAACGAATGGTATCCACCTGTTGTTTTCGCATATTTGCAGGGAGTGCCAGTCGCCTAAACCAATTGAATAAGTTGTAGGCAAGCATATGAAGTCTCATGCGGTTGGCATTTACTACTTTGGAATGACTGCTGACAGCAGCAAAGTCAAATCCACCTTTGCCCTCTTTTATGAAATTTTCCATCTTGCCACGCCCACAGTAAAACTGGATGACCTGATAAGGTTCCATATCCATGTTTGTAACAATAAAGGTGTACATATGCGTCAGCTGACCGTATGGTTTTTCAATCTTGAAAACCACGCGCCTTGGATAATCCCAGGAGCCGGCCTGATACAGAAATTCACCATAAGTTACAGCATAGCTGATCTGGTCCTCTTTGGTTGCTTTGTATAAAGCTTCATCTTTATCCGAAGCAAGAGCCACGAGTAAAGAATTCTGTTTTAAGCGGATGGCATAGGAACAGCCATTCATCTCACAGGTTTTATAAAGTTTGGGAGATGAGAATCCACTGTCACCACGAAGGTATGTTTTGATGCCTCTTTCCAGATATTCCTGAAAAAGGGGTTCCATAAATTTATCTGCATCATTGCTGCAGTGGAGTGTTCCATCACGAAGTTCTGCCTTCAGCAGATCTCCGTTCAAACCATCATAGCAAAGCAAAGGATGATACCCGTGTGCCTGATAATGAAAGTTGAAGCCTTCCCCCTCCTGATTGCCATAGGTGCCAAATAAAGTACTGTCCAGATCCAGAAGCATATGCTCCGGACACTTTATGGAATAGATGATATCCCTAAAGCTTTTATCAATGTCATCAAACTGCAGGAGTGTATCTTCATCCATACGGTTGAAAAATCTTGATAGTGTTGGCTGTGAAGCCAGACTGTTCTTTTCAAGAATGGCATTGAAAACAGGATCAAGGGTCAGTTCATCAGCACAGTCATCCTCGAAATAAGCTGAGATAATCTGATAAATCATCTGCATCAGGTTTTCATCGTCTTTGTGGAAACGGACTGATGTATCATTGGTTTTAAATTTCTTTTTGATCAGTTTGGTGAAGCCGATCTTTGCAGCAAATTCTTTTATCAGGAGAAGTCCTGCATCGGAGGATAAATCGCCTCCGTCAAAATTTATTTTAATCTGTCTATTGCTTTTCAGTGTGAAGGTGTTTAAAATATCCATAGAGAGAGACCCTTTCTGCGGTATTTATTTGGATTCGGCACCTAAATTTTACCACATATTTGGTCTCTTTTTCTATTCACTTATTAGATGAAATGCAATAAGCAGCTTAAATACAGTAACTATGTGGCTTTCAGCCACTTTCACGGCACAGCTGTGAATAATTCAGG
>SRZB01000107.1 GCA_004793585.1 Hominisplanchenecus murintestinalis
GTAAGCGACACAAAACATACCGTAGTGAATCTTTCCCAGTCAATTGATATACTTTCCTTATATCACAAGGGAGGTATTTCAAATGAGTACAAAGTTTACAGATGATGAATGGCTGCTGATCTTTCAGCAGAGAACGCAGAGCGGCCTGTCTGTCCGAAAATGGTGTGACAGCAATCAGATCAGTTATGACAAGTATAAATATTGGGAAAAGAAACTGCTGCGCAGATCAGATCCGGAAAGAGCGGTATCGCCTATGGATTTTGTGGAACTCCCGCAGGCACTGTTTCCTCCGCTTTCACTTGAACAAGAGCAATCCTATCCTTTTGAACTATCCTTTCATGGATTGCATCTGAAGATCGCCAGTCATGCACAACTCTCACAGCTAGCAGGGATCCTTAAGATCCTGCAAGCTTCATGCTGAATCTGATCACACAGGGAGCGGAACACATCTATCTTGCCTGCGGGCCTACAGATTTCCGTAAACAGATCGAAGGACTGGCTGCTCTGGTCAGCCTGAGATATCAGCTGGATCCCTATTCCCCTGCCTGTGTGTTCCTATTCTGCAATCGGAAAAAGAACTGTCTGAAAGCCCTGCGTTTTGATAAAGATGGTTTTCTTCCTGCAACAAAAAAACTGCTTCCGGACATGGTTTTTCAATGGCCAAAGTCGAAAGAAGAGATCCGGGACATCACGCCCCAGCAGGCCAGATGGCTGCTGGAAGGCTTATCTATCGAACAGAAGAAAGCCCATAAGACAGTACGGATCCGTCCGGAAGATACGTGCTTCTAAGGTTCGTGAAAATGCCGGTAAAATCGTGTGGATTCCTTGTAAAATCAGCATTTTTCAAGCCTTTTCAGGATAGAAAAATGCTGATTTTTCGTACAAAAAATGGTATCATAAAACCAGAGACCATCAAGGAGGGATCCGCCCATGCTGACCGGACCTGAATACCAGGAGCTGCTCGAACTGCGCAGGCTTGTACAGGAGCAGGAACAGAAAATCGAACACCAGAGCCATCAGCTCAGACAGCAGCAAATCCAGATCTAGAACCTGACACAGGCGCTCCTTCATGCAAGGAAGAAGCTGTTCGGCCCTTCCACGGAAGTCACACAGACAGAGGGACAGATGAGCCTGTTCGAACAGGAAGAACTGCTGCATTCCCTTAGACAGGGACAGGAAGAGATCGTCATCACAGAGCATAAAAGGAAAGCGCGGCAGCCGGGAGTCCGGGCGGAAATGATCGCCGCTCTTCCGGTAGAAGTGGAGAGATGTATCGTAGATCCCAAAGAGCAGTGTCCCGTATGTAAAAGTCCGCTCATAAAAGTAGGGGAAAAGTCGGTCCGTACAGAAGTGATATTTCAGCCGGCCCAGTTGAAAGTACGTCAATACATACAGGAAGTCTATAAATGCAGCCAGTGCGGGAAAGAAGGAAGTGAACATCCTGCTGATGTATTTGTGGGTGGTAAAGTACCGGTATCCCTGCTTCCCCATTCCCTTGCGAGCGCATCTTTAGTGGCAGGGATCCTGTATAAAAAATATGATATGGGGATCCCTTTGGCAAGGCAGGAGCGGGACTGGTACCGCCTGGGACTGTGCCTTTACCGCTCCACAATGGCAAACTGGGTGATCCGC
>SRZB01000108.1 GCA_004793585.1 Hominisplanchenecus murintestinalis
ACCCTGGAAACCTTGGATATTCGGCCGGAAGGATTCCCACCTTCCTCTCGCTACTCATTCCGGCATTCTCTCTTCCTGCATGTCCACTGCCCCTTACGGTACAGCTTCTTCCCTGCAGGAATGCTCCCCTACCGATGCACTCACGTGCATCCCTCAGCTTCGGCGGCATGTTTCAGCCCCGGACATTTTCGGCGCAGGACCTCTCGACTAGTGAGCTATTACGCACTCTTTGAATGTATGGCTGCTTCTGAGCCAACATCCTAGCTGTCTTCGAAATCCCACATCCTTTTCCACTTAACACACACTTTGGGGCCTTAGCTGGAGGTCTGGGCTCTTTCCCTTTTGACTGCCCAACTTATCTCGTGCAGTCTGACTCCCGCAGAGCAGTTCCACGGCATTCGGAGTTTGATAACCTTCGGTAAGCTTTGACGCCCCCTAGGGTATTCAGTGCTCTACCTCCGTGAACCTCCTGCGGGGCTAGCCCTAAAGCTATTTCGAGGAGAACCAGCTATCTCCGGGTTCGATTGGAATTTCTCCCCTATCCACACCTCATCCCCACCCTTTTCAACGGATGTGGGTTCGGCCCTCCATTGCCTTTTACGGCAGCTTCAGCCTGGACATGGATAGATCACCCGGTTTCGGGCCTGCACTGGCTGACTAAAACGCCCTATTCAGACTTGGTTTCCCTCCGGCTCCGTGCCTTTGGCACTTAACCTTGCCAGCCGGCGCAGCTCGCCGGACCGTTCTACAAAAAGTACGCGGTCGCGCATATGCAGCGCTCCCACAGCTTGTAAACACAGGGTTTCAGGTTCTCTTTCACTCCCCTCCCGGGGTTCTTTTCACCTTTCCTTCACAGTACTATGCGCTATCGGTCACTGGGCAGTATTTAGCCTTGGGGGGTGGTCCCCCCGACTTCCCACAAGGTTTCACGTGTCTCGTGGTACTCTGGATCCCGCTTGGCCATTCCGGTTTTCACGTACGGGGCTTTCACCCTCTCCGGCCGGCTTTCCCAAAACCGTTCCGTTAACCTTCCTGGATCCTCTCTGCGGTCCTTAACCCCGGCATGCACGCATGCCGGTTTGGGCTCTTCCGCGTTCGCTCGCCGCTACTTACGGAATCGATGTTTCTTTCTCTTCCTCCGGGTACTTAGATGTTTCAGTTCCCCGGGTTCCCCTCCATACGTTATGGATTGGCGTATGGATGCCTGAGGGTTTCTCAGGCGGGTTTCCCCATTCAGATATCTCCGGATCGACGGGTATTTGCCCCTCCCCGAAGCTTTTCGCAGCTTATCACGTCTTTCATCGGCTCCCAGTGCCAAGGCATCCACCCTGCGCTCTTCTTCGCTTAACCATCTTCCGCATGCATAGCGTTGCATGCGCCTGGTTTCTGGTCAATTTCCGCGGGTAATGAGCCAGTCGAATATTCATATTCAGTTGGCGTATTCCGCGGGAGCAAAACAGCCTGCTGTTTTGACTCTTGAGTTTTCTTCTCTGGTCTTTACCATATACTTCTTTCTATGATAACTACCTCGGATGTCTTTTCACTAATTTTTATTAGATAGAATATTTGTTTCCTATATGTGGTTTTCAAGGT
>SRZB01000109.1 GCA_004793585.1 Hominisplanchenecus murintestinalis
AAACCTGCTAACAAAAGTCAAGACTTTTTAGCAGGTTTTTAAATATATTTTTCGTATGAATTTTTCCCACGACAATTAGACCGGTGGAAAATCCGGTCTGCCGTATCCGCTGTTTTAGTTCTTTTTACTTCTGGTATACTTCCATCACACGTGCATAATAAATCCTAAGGAATTTATTTAATCCCGCTATTTTTGCTGCACGTTTTGACTTTCCTTCTCTTTCTTTCTTCAAAATAAATCTATACACTGCTGCGTCTGCTGGCTCTTTATGGGTTTTCAGACATCTCATCACTTCATATCCAATCTTTCGCAGGCTGGAAGAACCTCTCTTGGATATTTTCCTCTCTGTCCCCATAAACTGCCCTGACTGATAGGGCGGCGCGTCTATTCCTGCGTGGGCTATCAGGGCTTTTCCGCTATGGAATCTTCTCACATCCCCAATTTCTGCAATCAATTTAGGCGCAAGGACATTTCCAACACCTCCCATTGCCCTGACAACCGGATATTCCGGCAGACTCTTGGCTAATGCCTGCATCTGTGTTAGAATAGTCATCAGAGTGTTATCGACTTCTCGTAACACCCGTACTGCCTCCTGTACCAGCATTTTGGTTGATGGGGTATCGGAGGATACTGTGGGGATGCCTTCTTTTGCCAGTGCATAGATCTTGACGGCTTTATCCTGGCTCTGGTGGTATCCCTTCTCTTTTGCCCATTTCAGATAGCTCTCTATAAACTGTTCCTCCGGTTTCTTCGTGATATTGTCATAATGCCAGTATTCTTCCGCAAAATCCCCCAGCTTATCTTTCCCATTTGTTTCATTCCAGCCTTTCAGCAGCGTTTTGATCCCAGGCATCGTATAGTCCAGAAGATGAGTCAGTTCCAAAACGCTCTCCACACGCATCCGCATATAGTGACGGTACTGCCTTCCCAAAAGCTTCAGCTCCGCATAGACGCTTTCTTCTGCCTCATAGTCCTTCAGCCTGTACCAATGGTCAATCCCATAGTTAGAGATTGTAATGGCATCCTGCTTATCCGTTTTCACACGTCTTAACCCCTGACAGCGGTATTCCTTCATCTCAAATGGATTAATCACTGCCACAAACAGCCCTTTTTCTTTCAGATAGCTTAATACAGGCAGATGGTAGATCCCAGTAGCTTCCATGACCACACGGATGTCATCATTCAGACGCAGCAGCATGGAAGTCAGTTCGGACAGTTCTTTCTCCACATGACAGACTTCAAAAGGCCTGCTCACAACCTCACCATAAGGCTTTAAGATACATACGGTACTTTTTTCTTTTGACACATCAATTCCTACACTTATCATCTGTAACCTCCAAAATAAACCTGTAATTGTCCCATCCACACTTATTACCACTCATTTTAGTTCGTTACACGAAAGCACCTTACGGGTTTCAACCTGCTTAAACGACTGCTTATAATAAGGGATGGTTGACGGTTTTTATGACGGATGTGGTTAATCCAAAAATCGCTTCGCCAGACCAATTACTCCCTTATCATAAAAAAATAAGTGCAGAAGGTAAAGCACTAATGATATGCCTTATCTCTTACACTTATATGGTACTAAAAA
>SRZB01000010.1 GCA_004793585.1 Hominisplanchenecus murintestinalis
GGTTTAGAGCGGGGGAAAATCCGGAGATAACATCAAAGGATTACCTATCGCTATTGCTTTTAAAAGAAGAACAGACGGCGGCTTATTCAGTGGAGATCTGGAAGCGTTTTAGGAAATGGGGCGGCATTCCGACGGGAATAACGCAGAATATTAAAGATTTGCTGTCAAGCCGGGAAATTGAGAACATTTTTGAAAACTCGGACTTTATTTATATGTTGAACCAGGCGGCGGGGGACAGGCAGATACTGGCGAAGCAGCTCAATATTTCCCCACATCAGTTATCTTATGTGACGAACAGTGGAGAAGGTGAAGGACTGATTTTTTACGGGAGTACCATAATCCCTTTTAAAGATAAATTCGATAAGTCGTTACGCCTCTATGCTTTGATGACAACAAAATTGTCGGATTTGGAGGAAAGCCGGGAAAAACGGCCTGCCAGAGATCAGAAAGGCGAAGCATGAAACAATGGATTGCAAGAAAAATATTGCTCTGCTCCCTGCTCCTTCTAAGCATCAGTGGGTATTTTCTCGCAGATATGCTTATGCAGGAGAGGAAGGATGATGCATTGCAAGAGCAGTTGAAAGAAATTTATGAAAAGTCTGGCAATGGGGAGACGGAAGGGTTATCAGAGGAAGAAACAAATGATGGAGGTAGGGATACCGGGGGAGATTCTTCTCCGGTTCATCCGGGCCTGCTTGCGCTGCACAGGGAAAATCCAGATTGTATCGGATGGATTCAGATAGAGGGTACAGTGATTGATTATCCGGTTATGTACCGTCCATCGGAAGAAAACTATTATCTCCATCGGGATTTTAATGGGGAGTATTCTGCAAACGGCTGTCTGTTTCTTTCCGAGCTGTGCAATCCAGCTACAAGTGATAACTTGATTATCTACGGACACCATATGAACAGCGGGAAGATGTTTGCGGCACTGGAACAGTACAAGGACAGCGCATTTTATCTGGAACATCCATTGATTTCCTATGACACATTGCATGGCAGTGAAACGTATCAGGTTTTCGCCGTATTCTGTACGCCGGTATATACAGGAAATGATTTTCCCTATTATACATTTACAAAGGCGGAGGATGCGGCAGATTATCGGGAATATATCAAAGAAGTTAAGGAACGTGCGTTGTACGATACAGGAATTTCAGCAGTTTTCGGGGATAAGCTGTTGACGTTATCCACCTGTGAGTATTCCCAGAGGAACGGAAGGGTTGTGGTAATGGCGAAAAAAATCAGCCAGTAAGAAACAGATTGGTAGATCCTGATACTTTGCGACACCGTGTCGCAAACTTGGATGGTGAAAGGAACAGCGATATGCGGGAACAAGAGTTTAAAGCAAGAGATAAGACAGTCAATAAAATGAGCCGTGACGGTTTGGTTGAGGAAAATCTGCAGAAGAAAGATTCTGTCCGGATAAGCCAGAGGGAATTGGATAATCTGACACTGCCGGGGCAGGCGGCAGATTCTGTCAATTTCCAAAGGGAAAAAGCGTATTCTATTGGACGGGGGCAGAAGGACAGCATTTCTTCCAGTGCGGAAAATCCCTCAAAGGCAAGCAGGCAGCAAAGGCAGTCCGCAAAAAAGCGGCGGCTGTATGAAGCACATACAAAGAATCCTTTGTCTGAGCAGGCAGGCGATCCGTTATCCGGATTGCCCGTGCAGCCGGAAAACCATACATATTTCGCACAGGAGCCGGACGGCAACGGAGATACAGAACCGGAAATCCCGGAGACAGAATCAGCCAGGGGATTATCGGGACATTCCTCACGCATGGAGAGTATCCGGGGGCATCCGTCCAGCGGAAGGAACTATGTGGAAGCTGTGGCAGAGACAAGCCACAGCCGGAAGAAAAAGCAGGTGCAGGCGCAGTTCCGTAAAGGGGATGGACAGCAGGCAGGCGGCGAAGCAGGCAGTAAGGATTCTCGGAAAAATGATGCCCATTACAGGGAGACGCCGGAAGATGCAGGGAAAACCTTAGAGTCTGTCCGTGAAAATATTAAGAAAAAGCAGAAGCGGGAGCGGCTGCATAATGAGCAGAAAAAGCAGGAATCCAGGATTTCCTTCGGTGACGATGAAAGTGTTATGGTGCATGGTGCAGGTATGGGGATCGGTAGAAAAGCTGCGTCTGCGGCGTCACATTCCATGTCAGCCTATGCACACGGGAAGGTGCATGAAGCGGAGCAGGATAATTCTGCGGCAGAGGGGGCACACCGGGCAGAGGTCATGGCGGAACATTCTTTGCGGAATGCCATGCGTACCTCCCGCCGGATGGTGCAGCGGAAGCTCTCCCGTTGGAGGGAATCCCCGGAAGGGGAAGGGGTGAAAATCCGCCTGCAGTTTGAAGCTTCACAGGAAACGGCAGAATCGGCGGGGAAGCAGTTGGCAGAAACGGGGCAGGCAGAGAAAACAATCCGAAAAAAATTCTGGCAGAAACAGCGGATTAAAAAATCCTACCAGGCGGCAAAGAGGGGTGAGAAAACAACAGCGGAGGCGGCAAAAGCCACACAATCCGTATTTGACAAAATAAAAAGTAAGGCGGCGTCCGTCTTAAAAAATAATAAAGGGATATTTGGGGCAGCGGCAGTCTTAGGGCTGCTTTTTTTGATGCTTTCTGCAGGCTTGTCAAGCTGCAGCGCTATGATTGAGGGAACATCTTCCAGTATTATTGGCTCTACCTATCCAAGCACGGATGAAGATATTTATGAGACGGAAAATGCGTATGCGGCATTGGAAGCTGGCTTAAACAGACAGATTAACAACATGGAATCCACACATCCGGGATATGACGAATACTGGTATCAGGTAGACGAAATTTCCCACAATCCCTACCATCTGATCTCCTATTTCACTGCGAAATACGGGGAGTTTACTTATGAACAGGTAAAAGACGAGGTGGAAGATATTTTCCGGGAACAGTACAGCCTGTATGTGGACGAAGTCAACGATACGGTGACGGAGACAAAAACCGTGCGTGTCGGGGAATCCCTGGGACAGGTGGTGACGAGTGGGTATTGTAACTGTTCCATCTGCTGCGGTGTATGGTCAGGAGGGCCGACGGCCAGCGGCGTATATCCAACGGCAAACCATACGATAGCGGTGGATGCCGCCAGTCCCTTTGTGCCGATGGGTACGAAGGTCGTGATGAACGGCGTGGAGTATGTGGTGGAGGACACAGGGGCGTTTGCCCGGTATGGGGTGCAGTTTGATGTTTATTATGACAGCCATTCCGCTGCGTCCGCACATGGGCATCAGACCTGGGAAGCGTTTATTGCGGACGATAACGGCAATCAGGAAGTGGAAGTGACCACGACGGAAGTAATCAACCGCCTGGAAGTGACGCTTATGAACCACAATCTGGATGCCGTCCTGCGGAGCCGTATGGATGAAAATGAGGAAAAGCGGTATAACCTTTACAACGGGACTTACGGCAACCGGGATTACTTATTTGACGTGGGGAGCCTGCCCGGTGGCGGCGGTGCGGATGGATATGGGTATGAAATCCCGTCCGAGGCATTGTCGGATGAAAAGTTTGCAAGGATGATCCATGAGGCGGAAAAATATTTAGGCCGTCCTTATGTTTGGGGCGGAGCTTCGCCAAGTACCGGGTTTGACTGTTCCGGGTTTGTCAGTTGGGTCATCAATAACTGCGGGAATGGATGGAACGTAGGGAGGCAGACGGCAGAAGGATTGCGAGGGTGCTGTGCCCATGTACCATCTTCACAGGCAAAGCCGGGTGATCTGATATTTTTCCAGAACACCTACCCGACATCTGGAGCAAGCCATGTGGGGATTTATGTTGGCAACAACATGATGATCCACTGCGGCGACCCAATCCAATATACAAACATAAGTTCTGCATACTGGCAGCAACATCTACTCGGATTTGGAAGGCTGCCTTAAAAATACAGTTTTGGAGAGACAATAAAGTTTGATAAAAACGCATGAACAATGACAATTATATTTGATAAAGAAAATGGGGTGGCGATATGAACAAAAAGCTGCGGCGTGTCCTGGACGAAATCCAGAAAACGGAAAAGAAGATTGCCGCATGGCAGGAGCATTTGGGAGAGCTGAACGTCCAGAGGGAAATGCTGGAGGATGCGGAGATATTAAAGAGCGTCCATTCCATGCGGCTTGGAAGCTGGGAACTGCTGTCTGTCCTGGAGGGCATACAGCAGGGGACGGTGGTATTTTCCGAGAAGCCGGGAACAGATATGGATTCTGGCAGCGAAGAAAGCATGGAATCGGAGAAACTGGCCGGATCAGCAGAAAGCATGACGGAAACAACGGAGAATGCGGCAGAAACAACAGAAAACATAGCAGGGGAGTTATCTGCAGGACAGGGACTGCCGGAGGATGCGGCAACGGAGGGAGGATTTATATAATGAAAGATAAGATTAAAAAATATCTGATGGTAATTACGATGGTCGTGGGGATGATGTTCTCTGCGGCCATGCCTGCATTTGCCTATACGGACAGTGCAGGGCAGACGGAAGCCGACACCGCAAATGTTGGGACAGCGACAGGAAATAGCAGTGTGGAAAACGAAGATCCGGAGGATGCGCCGATTGCAGAGGAACCGTCAGACACAGAAGAACCAGAAGAGGGAGAATCACAGGGCAGGGTGCAGGGGGCGCCGTTTTCTGTGCCTGGGAACGGGCAGTTGGTGGACGATATGGCAGACGATGAAAGCAAGCAGTTTTTAACTGTGCAGACTAAGAACGGCAATACCTTTTTCATGGTGTTAGACCGCTCCAACAATACGGAGAATGTCTATATGCTGTCCATGATTGATGAAAATGACCTGGCAGAATTTATTGGGGAAACAAAGGAAGACCCAAAGCAGGAGCAGCCTTCCGTAATCATCCCGGAAACAGAAAAGCCGTCTGTACCGGAAGAACCAGAAACGGAGACAGAGCCGGAAGAAAAGAAAGGCGGCACGAATACGGGCGCCCTGCTTGCGGTGATTGTGCTTCTGGCTGGCGGCATCGGCGGATATTATTATTTTAAAGTGGTGAAACCAAGGCAGGAAGAGGATGGAGAAGACAATGAGGATTTGGAATTTTACGGCGGTGCATATGTCAATGAGGAGCAGGACGATTCTGAGGAAGAAGAGGAGGAGGATGAATAATGTTTTTGGTCATTGCCGAAAAACCGAGCGTATCACAGAGCCTGGCCAGGATTCTTTCCGTTACGGAACGGGAGGACGGCTATCTGTCAGGGGAAGACTGTATTGTAAGCTGGTGCCTGGGGCATCTGGCCGAATATGCTTCCCCTGATTATTATGATTCCAGATATGGGAAATGGGAGTTTACAGACCTCCCCATTGTGCCAGGGAAATGGGAGTTAGACGTTGCAAAAGATAAGAAAAAACAGTTTGCGGTCTTAAAAAAACTGTTGAACCGGAATGACCTGGATTACGTTGTCAATGCCTGTGACGCAGGCCGGGAAGGGGAACTGATTTTCAAGCGTGTCTATGACCTGTCGGGCAGCAAAATCCCGGTCAGGCGGCTGTGGATCAGCTCTATGGAGGACAGCGCAATTCAGGAAGGATTTGCCAATCTGAAAGATGGGGAGGAATACAAGAACCTTTGCGAAGCCTCCATATGCAGGGCAAAAGCGGACTGGCTGATCGGAATGAACGCAACCAGGGCATTTACCACAAAATATTATAAGCGATTGACGGTGGGGCGTGTCCAGACACCCACGCTGGCAATGCTGGTGGAGCGGCAGGATGCCATTGACGGGTTTGTGAAGGAAGCCTATTACAAGGTGGCGGTTGAGGGGGATGGGATTCGTGTCATATCAGAATCTATTAAGGATGAAGCGGAAAGCATTGCCCTGGCTGAAAAATGCAATGGGAAATCCGCAGTTATCCGCAAAGTGGAGAAAATCCAGAAGAAGAACCAGCCGCCGAAACTCTATGATCTTACCACGCTGCAGAGGGAGGCAAACCGTTTCTTTGGATATACGGCGCAGGAAACATTAAGGGAGCTGCAGGAACTGTATGAAGCAAAGTTAGTCACCTATCCCCGGACAGACAGCCAGTACATTACAGCAGATATGGAGCAGACAGCTTTAGAATTGTTAGAGCTGTTACCTGAGTTACTGCCTTTCCTACAGGGAGAATCTATCGGGGAGAATATAGGGCGCATTATCAATAATGACAAAGTTTCCGACCACCATGCACTGTTACTGACAAAAGAGGCGCTGGGGCAGGATTTTGAAGAATTATCAGAACGGCAGCGGAATATCTTCCGTCTGATCGGGCAGCGTCTGGCACAGGCAGTATCCGAAGAATGCATTTATGAGGAAACAACAGTCACAGCATTGTGTGAGGGGCATGAATTCTCCGCAAAAGGGAAGGCAACAGTCCAGCCAGGGTTTAAAGGCATTGAAGAAGCCTTCCGTAATGCTGTGCAAAAAGGAAAGCCAGCGGATAAAGGCAAAACAGATGACACATTCTCCATTCCGGGAGGATTGCGGGAAGGGATGGAGATTGCAGAAGTCCGGGCAGAGAAGAGCAGGCATTTCACATCAGCTCCGAAGCCGTACAGCGAGGACACACTGCTTTTAGCGATGGAACGGGCCGGGAATCAGGATTTTGATGAAGATACAGAGAAAAAGGGACTTGGCACGCCTGCAACCAGGGCATCCATTCTGGAAAAGCTGGTTTCCTCCGGCTATGCAAAGCGGAACGGGAAGCAGATCCTCCCGACTGCAGACGGGAAGGAACTGATTGCGGTGCTGCCGGATTATCTAAAGTCTGCAGCTATGACTGCGGAATGGGAAAATAAACTGCTCCTGATGGAGAATGGGCAGATGGACAGCCGGGAGTTTTTGCGGGAGATTACAGATTTGATTGATACGATGATTGCAGGCTGCAGCGCCATATCCGGGGAAGAACAGGGTCGTTTCCATCAGAGGGAAAGTGTTGGAATCTGTCCGGTATGCGGGAATCCTGTGTATGAGGGAAAGAAGAACTTTTACTGCAGTAACCGGGAATGTGCTTTCTCCTTGTGGAAGGAGAACCGCTATCTATCCGGTATGAAAAAACTGGTGGATAAGAAGATGGCGGCAGAGCTGCTGGAGAAGGGGCGTACCCATGTGAAGGATCTCTATTCACAGAAAACAGGGAGAACCTTTGCGGCAGACCTGTTGATGACGGCAGAGGATGGACGTGCGAATTTCAGCCTGGAATTTCCGAAGAAAAAGGGAAGCGGGAAATCCGGCAAAGGCAGTGTAAAACAGAAATAAAAAGCAGAATAAGGGTACATGCCGCTTTTGTGTCTGGAAAAGTATTGTTGGATAAAAAACTTTCAGGCACAGGGGCGGTATTTTATGGAGGGTTTATATGGCAATGTTAAATGAAATCCGTGGGCTTGCGGAGTATGAGGCAAAGGCTGTCACCAGTTCCCCACGGGACTGGATGGGATATCTGGACACGGCGGCGAAGCTGTACCGTTATTCCTTCCCAGATACGCTTTTGATCCATGCACAGCGCCCGGATGCGACGGCCTGTGCGTCGCTGGAGCTGTGGAATGGGAAGATGAACCGGTGGGTGAACCGTGGGGCAAAGGGGATTGCACTGATTGACGATACCGGGCCGACACGGAGGCTGCGGTATGTATTCGATATTTCCGACACGCATATGGTGCGTGGCGGCAGGACGCCAAACCTGTGGAAGATTGAGGATGCACAGAAAAAGGATATCCTTGACCATCTGGCGGACGCTTATGGACTGTCAGAGACAGACAGCGCAGACCTGCCGTCTGCCTTATCCGAAATTTCCCACCAGTTGACGGAAGAAAACTTAGAGGAAGTGATGGACGGCCTTCTGTATGAAACAGAGGGGACATTTTTAGAGGGGCTGGACGAGGACACGATCCGTGTGGAGTTCCGGCGGCTTTTGATGAACAGCGCTTTTTATACGCTGGCTGTCCGCTGCGGCCTTGACCCGATGGAGTATCTGGAGGAAGAAGATTTTTCGGCAATCACCGATTACAATGCGCTGCCTGTGCTTACCTTCCTGGGAAATGCCACAAGCCAGCTTGTGGAGCCTGTCCTTGTGGATATTGGACGGACGGTGCGGAGGATTCTGATAGAAGAATATCAGAAAACGGTTGCAAAAGAGAATGGAATCGGCTATAATGAATTTAGCACTTTAAAGCGTGAAAGCGAAAACAAAAAAGGAGGAAATGAGCATGGAACTGACTTACCACCGCAAAGGGGATTACCTGTTCCCGAACCTGACGATAGAGGAACCGAAAGTGGCCATCGGGAAGTACGGGATGCTGCGCCGGACATACCTGAAAGAGAACCGGAAAGGATGGTACCAGAGCATGATGCTGTCGGGGAAACTGGACAGGCACTTACTGGAGATCGAGAGATCGGCGACGGAGAGGATGGAAACACTGATGAAAGGATTATTGGAGAAATACCCGGCTCCAGACAAGGAGAAAGACCAGATGGCGTGGGCAGCGCATATGAATGGACTGACGGCAATGGCGGAAGAGAGCATCTTGAAGGAATTGGTATACAGTTAAATGAGGAAACAACAGAACAGGATTTGAGCGAAGCAGAGGAGAAACAAGCCTCTGCTTTATCTTTGCCCGATTTTCCGACTGTGGAACAGCAGAAGAGGGAGATTGAGGGACGGATGCAGGCGCTCTATGCCGGGGAGGTTGCGATTTCTCCAGAGGTGATAGATGAAGTCCTGCGCAGCGGCGGCAACCGGAATGGGAGCCAGCTCCGGATCATCTATAATTTTATGATAGACCAGATGCCGGAGGAATATACGGAATTTGTCCAGAGGGAGTATGGCAAAGGCGGCATCGGGCTTATCATAGACGGCAAGGAATATTCTGTCTGGTATGATGAGCTGGGGATGCAGATTGCCGTAGGACATACGGTGACAGACCGGATTCTGGATAAGGTATTTTTATCCTGGGAAGATGTGTGCGGACGTATCCACCAGCTTTTAAAACAGGGGGAGTATGCGCCGCAGGTGGTATTGGATGCCGCAAGGGATAACGCTTTGAAGGAACACGCCAACGCACTTGCCTATATGTATCAGGATATGGCAGAGGGTGTTGCGGAGCTTGTATTTGAAGATGTGGAGGTATTCTATGGCGGATTCCCTGATAAAGTGGAACGGCTGTCGGAGCTGATCGCACAGCCGGAATATCTCTATGACCTGATAGAACGACTGGAAGGCCTTGCGGAGGCGTATGAAGAAGATCATGGGGTCATGCGATTCCAATTATATAATCCTACACGGATTCTTGCACAGTTCCAGAAGTTTGCAAAGGAGGCTGTACCTTACCAGGCAAGAGAAGGGTTTGCATGGGAAGAACACCCGGTTTTCATCACAGAGGATGAGATTGACGCTTTTCTGCAGGGAGGGGGCGCATATTCGGACGGGCGGCTTTCCACTTACGCATTTTTTATACAGGATAAGACTGATAAGGAAAAAACGGATTTTATTAAGGAAAGCTATGGGATAGGCGGACGGAGCCATGCGCTGTCCGGCGCTGACAATTCCCATGCGGATTACAGCGGGAAGGGGTTGAAGCTGGCGAGAGGCTCTTATAGTGAGCCGGATGTGGAAATCTTATTGAGATGGCCGAAAGTGGCAAAACGGGTAGCGGCTTTGATTGAAAACGGCAATTACCTGAAACCGTCCGATTATTCCCGTATGCCTGTTTATGAACGGGAAAGGATGGCGGGGCGTGTTGTCAATTTCTATCACCATCTTCCAGACCATATGATACGTCCCTGGGCGGGAAATCCGGATATGTTTACCCACCGGGACGATGTGGTGAGTCTTCTGAACAATCCAGAAGGGCAGGAAGGCTTATTGCGGCATATGGATGAAGCAATAGCGGAATTGCCATTAGATTTTGAAGATTATGAGAAAAAGGTACAAATCCTTACTGATCTTCACGGATATGTGGAAGGGACATATACGATTTTCCCGGAAAGGAAAAGAGAAGAAGTACAGATTGAAAATGGAGGACAGTTATCCCTCTTTGATTTCATGGCCCCAGAAAAGACGCCAGGAAAGCAGGAAGAAACAAAAGAACCGCAAAAAAACGAAGAATCAGAAATTAAAAGTGCGGAACCGATAGAAGATAGCAGCGGCTCCGGCGAAACCGGGAAGTACACTTACGCAGTAGGGAACTTTATATATCTGGATACGGATAAGTTACACCGTATTACAGAAATTAAGAATCAGCACATATCGGTAAAGGATATGGAACATCCAGACCATCAAGAAAGTATAATCTTTCTTGATTCGTATGATGGGAGATTAGATGTCTGCCCGGAACTGAACCGGCATCTGCTGATTGGCGGAAATGCATTAGGGAGGGACAGCCGGGCTATTTACAAAGAATGTCTGTATACTGCCCTTGCCGCCATTAAAAGCAGCGCAGCCTATGATGTCATCCGTTCCAGGGACGTAGATGAAGATATGGCGTATGATATTGTCCAGGAAGAATTGGACAATTTAATGGTGCGCAACAGGGAAAACGCCCCCGTTATGGCAGAAGCCTATGGGAACTGGGATAACTTCCGGGACTGGATGGCGGAAGATATTTTCCAGAGGACGTACCAGGATTACCTTGTGGACAGCCGGGACGCCATTGCCTTGCATGAAAATGACCCGGATGCGCCGGAGTGGGCAAAAGGCATGGCGGTGGATGCAGAGTTACAGGAGATTGCGGCATTTCCAGAAGGAGCAAAGGAAAATATGCGGGAAGCGGAAACGGCGGCAGAAGCAGAAACCGCAGATTCCGCAAAATCCGCAGAACCGGATCTTATGCAAAGAGAACCCGGCATATTTGAGTATGGGGGATTCCATTTTGAAGCTGTTGGGAAACTGCAGGAAAACTTCAACGCACAGGACATTATCCTGAATACCAGATCGCATAACGAACTTGGCATATCTGATTATGAAGATGGGCAGCATCCGTATTCGCACAGCAGCTTTTATGAAGCAAGCACAGACAAAACCGCAGATGTTTTCCGGTGCGTGGAAACGGGGAAGAACTATCTCCCAGGGGAGCATGAGCTGTTTGAGTATGTGGGGGAATTTATCCCTTTTATACAGCAGGAGACGCAGGAAGAAGAAGCGGAGCTGCCTCAGACGGGCGCAGCGGCTCCTAATCTGGAAGAATTGCAGGAGGAACCGGACACTGAGGAATACGGTCTGATTGAAAACAGGCTGTTCCTTGCAATGGAGGAAGCGGACGTATATCTGGATGATTTTTCACCGGAGCAGGTGGATGTTATCTATGAAGCTGCTGAAAAAGGTTTGAACCTTGTGCCTATGCTGAACCCGGAGTTCCCTCCGGAGCAGATGCAGCTGATTGCTGACGTGATGGAGCGGATGGTAGCCAATGAACAGGCTGCATTTGGGAATGAGATCAATCCATTGACAAGCCACGTGATGAATCCGGAGGAAATCAACCATATCCGCAAAGACCGCAGGCTCCCCTTAGAGCCTGTTGCCGCAGATGGGATAGAGGGAGCTGGAGGGATCGGAAACGGCAGTACCCGGCAGGCTTCCGGGCAGTCCAGAAGGGATAACGGGACAGGAGAACCGTCACCGGGGCTGGAACGCCGGGAGAAGATAAATTTTCATATCACCGACGATGACCTGGGCGCAGGAGGCCCAAAGCAGAAGTTCCGTGCCAACATGGACGCAATCCTTATCCTGAAAGCATTGGAGTATGAAAACCGCCTTGCCACGCCGGAGGAACAGGAAACCTTATCACATTTCGTCGGGTGGGGCGGCATCCCGGCGGCGTTTGACGATAAGAATGAAGCGTGGGCGGCAGAATATGCGGAACTGAAAGCGGCGCTGACGCCGGAGGAATACCGGGAGGCAAGGGCATCTACCTTAAATGCGTTCTATACTTCCCCTACGGTAATTAAAGCGATGTATGAAGCCCTGGGAAACATGGGGTTACAGCGGGGGAATGTGCTGGAGCCGTCCTGCGGAATCGGAAATTTTATGGGATTAGTGCCGGAGCCTATGGACGGGCTGAATATGTACGGCGTGGAGCTTGACAGCATTTCCGGGAAGATAGCGAAACAGCTTTACCAGAAAAATAATATCTCCGTGCAGGGGTTTGAAACCGCTGCATACCCGGACAGCTTCTTTGACTGCGTAATCGGCAATGTGCCGTTCGGCGCTTATAAGGTGGCAGACCGCAGGTATGACCGCCATAACTTTATGATACATGATTATTTCATCGCAAAATCCTTAGACCTGGTGCGTCCAGGCGGTGTGGTGGCGGTGGTGACGTCAAGCGGCACGATGGATAAGCAAAGCGCATCCGTGCGCCAGTACATCGCCAACCGTGCAGACCTGATTGGGGCGATCCGTCTCCCCAATAATGCGTTCCAAAGAAATGCCGGGACGGGCGTTGTTGCGGATATTCTGTTTTTTCAGAAGCGTGACCGGGCGTCTTTGGAGCAGCCGGATTGGGTGGAACTTGGCACAACGCCAGAAGGCCATACGGTCAATTCCTATTTTGCAAACCACCCTGAGATGGTGCTTGGGGAGTTTACCACGGAAAGTACACAGTATGGCAAGCAGGAAACCACGGTGAAGCCGATAGAGGGAGCAGTCCTTTCGGAGCAGCTGAAAGAAGCGGTGAAGCACATCCAGGGGACGATTACGGAAATGGAGCTGGAAGATTCAGAACTAGAGGAAACGGCATCATCCATCCCGGCAGACCCTTCCATCAAGAATTTCAGTTTTGCAAATGTGGATGGGAAAGTGTATTACCGGGAAAATTCCGTTATGAATTTGATGGAGCTTCCCGCTTTAACAACAGAGCGTGTGCTGGGGATGATTGAACTGCGGAATTTGACGCAGACACTTCTGCAGTGCCAGATGGAGGACGGCAGCGATGCGGAAGTTGCCGTGCTGCAGAAGGAATTGAACACGCAGTATGACCGTTTTACCGCACAGTATGGACTGATCAGCAGCAATGCCAACCGGAGGGCATTTTCCCAGGACAGCAGCTATTGCCTGTTATCGTCGTTGGAATTGGTGGACGAGGAAGGGAAGCTGAAACGGAAGGCGGATATTTTTACGAAACGTACCATCCGAAAGGCTGTGCCGGTGACAAGCGTGGATACCGCCAGTGAAGCCCTGGCCGTTTCCATCGGGGAGCGGGCAAAGGTGGACGTGCCGTTTATGGCAGAGTTATCCGGCAGGGCAGAATCCGAAGTTACGGAGGAACTGGCGGGGGTGATCTTTAAAAATCCTTTGACAGACCAGTGGGAATCTTCGGATGAGTATTTATCCGGCAATGTCCGGGAGAAACTTACGGTCGCAAAACAATTTGCAGAAAATAATCCGGAATACGGGATCAATGTGCAGGCATTGGAGCGTGTGCAGCCGAAAGACCTGGAGGCATCGGAGATTGAGGTGCGTCTTGGGGCAACCTGGGTAGACCCGGCTTATATCACAGAGTTCATGGGGGAGCTGTTCCATACGCCGGGCCATTTATTGGGGAACCAGATTGACGTGAAGTATGCGAAAGTCAACGGCCAGTGGAACATTTCCGGGAAAGGTGCGGATTCCCGTGGAAATTCCCTTGTCACAGCCACTTACGGGACACCAAGGGCAAGCGGCTACCGTCTGTTAGAAGATGCGCTGAATCTCAAAGACACAAAAATCTTTGATACGGTTGTGGAGGACGGCAAGGAAAAGCGTGTCCTGAACAAAAAAGAAACCATGATCGCACAACAAAAGCAGGAGATGATAAAGGAAGCCTTCAAGGAGTGGATCTTCCGGGACATTGACCGCAGGGAGGATTTGTGCAGGAAATATAACGATTTATTTAACAGCATCCGTCCCCGTGAATATGATGGGAGCCATATCCAGTTTGCAGGCATGACGCCAGAAATTACCCTGATGCCACACCAGAAAAATGCGGTGGCGCATATATTATATGGAAACAACACGCTGCTTGCGCATTGTGTGGGGGCCGGCAAGACCTTCCAGATGATTGCGGCCGGGATGGAGAGCCGGAGGCTTGGGCTGGCACAGAAGAACCTCTATGTCGTGCCGAACCATCTGACCGAACAGTGGGGCAGCGATTTCCTGCGCCTGTATCCATGCGCAAATGTCTTAGTCGCAACGAAGAAGGATTTTGAGCCTGCCAACCGGAAGAAGTTCTGCTCCCGTATCGCAACCGGGGATTATGACGCCATCATTATCGGGCACAGCCAGTTTGAGCGCATTCCCCTTTCCAGGGAACGGCAGATTGCAGCCATAGAGCGGCAGATGAACGACATCACGTCAGCCATTGAAGAGCTTGCGGCGGAAGATGGCACACGCTACACCATTAAACAGATGGAAAAGACGAGGAAAACACTGGAAACAAGGCTTGCAAAGCTGAATGACCAGAGCCGGAAGGATGATGTTGTGACGTTCGAGCAGTTAGGCGTGGATCGGCTGTTCGTAGATGAGAGCCACAACTATAAAAATATGTTTTTATACACAAAGATGCGCAATGTTGCCGGGATTTCCCAGACGGACGCACAGAAAAGCTCCGATATGTTCATGAAGTGCCAGTACCTGGACGAGATTACCGGAGGGAAGGGCGTCACTTTTGCAACCGGGACTCCCGTATCGAATAGCATGGTAGAGCTATATACGATCATGCGCTATCTGCAGTATGACACCATACAGAGGATGGGTCTGGGGCATTTTGATTCCTGGGCGGCAGCTTTTGGCGAGACTGTCACAAGTATAGAGTTAAGTCCTGAAGGCACAGGATACCGGGCAAAGACAAGGTTTGCCCGGTTTTTTAATCTCCCAGAACTGATCGCATTATTTAAGGAGAGCGCCGACATCCAGACAGCGGATATGCTTGACCTTCCAGTTCCCGAAGCGGAATATATCAACGAAGTGCTGAAACCGAGCGAGGAACAGCAGGATTTGGTCAGCTCCTTTGCGGAACGGGCAGAGGCTGTCCGTTCCGGGAATGTAGACCCGTCAAGGGATAACATGCTGAAAATCACCAACGACGGGAGGAAATGCGCCCTGGATCAGCGTCTGATTAACGATATGCTGCCGGATGCGGAGGAAAGCAAGGTCAACCGCTGTGTGGATAATGCGTTTGGCATTTGGGAAAAGACTTCTGCAGACAAAGGGACACAATTAATTTTTTGCGACCTGTCTACGCCGAAAAACGACGGCACGTTCAATGTCTATGACGATGTGCGGGAAAAGCTGGTGGCAAAAGGAATCCCCAGAGAGGAAGTGGCGTTTATCCATGAAGCCGGGACGGAAACGAAAAAAGCGGAATTATTTTCAAAGGTGCGCTCCGGGCAGGTGCGTATTCTGCTCGGTTCTACACCGAAGTTAGGCGCAGGGACAAATATCCAAGACAGGCTTGTTGCCCTACACCACCTGGATGCGCCTTGGAAACCGGCCGATTTGGAGCAGCAGGAGGGCCGTATTCTTAGGCAGGGGAACCAGAATGACAAGGTACAGATCTACCGGTACGTTACCGAAAATACATTCGATGCGTACATGTGGGTGCGACACGAAGTCGCTTAATTTAACTGTTTGGCGGTAATACCGACCAAACCATCCATTCCGTTGGATGAAGCCGTTGCCCCCGGCTCTGCCAGTAATGGCACTGTTCGGAAGCGGGTATAAACGTAGCCCTATTTAGAATCCAAACCGTGAGGGGAGGATGAAGCTGCCAGCTACAAGGCGGTTAGGGTGCAGGCTTTTTATTGATAGCATGGTTAATTAACTGAATCACCGTAAGCTTCGTTAAGGCTGAACAAGCCAAAGTAGCTGACAGGCTTGAACCAAAAAGGTGTGCAGTTGGATATTCCTTTCCACATTGGGAATACACGGACATAGAACTGCCGGAGTAGAGGTGGGACCTAAACTATCAGATAATTGTTGATTAAGTGGAACGTGTCAAGCCCGTATTCTCGCCTGCAAAGGCAAGCCGACCGTAAGGAAAGCCGTTGGGAATGCGGGTATAGGATTGCGGAAGAAGCGAATGCCGGCTTTGTAATGAAGCCGGATAGGGGTTCAAGATTTGCCCTGCCCGAAAGGGTGCCCAATTCCGCGTGGTGCTTGATTACGAGAGAATTTATAGAATTTTTGAAAGGAGTAAAGCAAATGAACGGTAAAACGTGTGCGACTTCTGACGTTGCAAAGGCTTGGAACAGGATTGACTGGAACAAAGCCGAAGCATACGTTAAAAAACTGCAAATGCGTATCGTAAAGGCTCATCAGCAGGGCAGGACAGGCAAGGTAAAATCCTTGCAGTGGCTGCTCACACATTCTTTTTACGGACGTGCTTTAGCCGTAAAGAGGGTGACAAGTAATAAAGGCAAGAAAACAGCAGGAGTAGATAAAATATTATGGTCTACCCCAAAATTGAAATACGAAGCGATTCTCAGCTTGAAGCGCAGGGGATATAAGCCCCTGCCACTAAAGAGGGTGTATATACCGAAGAAAAACGGAAAAATGCGCCCATTAAGTATTCCATGCATGAAGGACAGGGCAATGCAGACATTATATAAATTTGCATTGGAGCCGATTGCAGAAATCACCGCCGACCCGAATTCTTACGGATTCCGGGCAAAACGGTGTGTGCAGGACGCCATTGAACAATGTTTCACCTGTCTGAATAAAAGGAAATCCCCAAAGTGGGTGTTAGAAGGAGATATCAAAGGCTGTTTCGATAATATCAGCCATGAATGGATTCTGGATAACATCCCAATGGACAAGGATATCCTGCGTAAATGGCTAAAAAGCGGTTACATTGAAACCGGGCGGTTATTCCCGACAGACTTGGGAAGCCCGCAAGGTTCATCTATCTCACCAACTATCTGTAACATGGTTTTAGATGGCCTGGAAGTAAAATTGAAAGAGAAATACTACAAGAGAACCATCGGGGGGAAGCCATATTCACCAAAAGTAAATTTTATTCGCTATGCTGATGATTTTATTGTTACAGGCGAAAGCAAGGAATTGTTGGAGAATGGTGTGCTTCCAATCATCCGGGATTTTCTATCAGAGAGAGGATTAGAATTGTCAGAAGAAAAGACAGTCATTACCCATATCGAAGATGGATTTGATTTTCTCGGAAGCAACATAAGGTGGTACAAAGACAAACTTCTTACAAAACCATCTAAAAAGAATTATAAAGCCATAATAAGCAAGATAAGGGAGATAATCAAGAAAAATCCGTCTATGAAGCAGGAGGATTTGATACGCAAGCTGAACCCGGTCATTCGTGGCTGGGTGAATTTCCAGAAATATAATGTTTCCTCACAGGCATTTGAACGGTTTGATTTTGATGTCTGGAGATGCCTGTGGCAATGGTGTAAGCGCAGGCATCCGAAAAAGAGCCATAAATGGATTGCAAAGAAATATTTCAGACAGGTTGGCAAGAGAAGTTGGACATTCAGCGTTAAAACGTTAGATTCGTTCGAACTGCATTTGATTTATGCTACGGACACCAATATCATACGGTGGCTGAAAACAAAATCGGAAGCGACACCATTTGATGAAAAGTTTACAGAATATTTCGAGGATAGGGATACAGAGAGGATGTTTCGGGAAATCAACGGGAGAAAGAAGCTGAATGCTCTTTATAAAGCGCAGAAGGGAATATGCCCTCACTGTGGAGAAGTAATCACGGTAGAGAGGGGCTTCAGAATCCATTCAGAGATAGGGGCGGACTTCAAAGAAAAGAAAATGTTGTTACATGCCGAATGCCATAGGGCATTATATTACTTGAAAAACACTGATGAACCGGCTCTGGTGACACAGGGCTTATAAGTGCTTGAGCCGTGTGAGGGGAAACTTTCATGCACGGTTCTTAGGGGGGAAGGCGGTAGTAATACCGCTGACCTACCCGACCAGATTTTGGAGAACAAGCAGAAGTTCATCAGCCAGATCATGACCAGTAAATCCCCGGTACGAGCCTGTGAGGACGTGGACGATACGGCGTTAAGTTATGCAGAGATCAAAGCCCTGGCTACGGGCAATCCCTACATCAAAGAGAAGATGGATCTCGACATCCAGGTGAGCAAGCTGAAACTTTTGAAGGCAAACCATACCAGCCAAAAGTACCGCCTGGAAACGGAGATCGCAAGGAATTACCCAGTGAAGATCACAGCGCTGAAAGAGCGGATTGCAGGCTTAAAAGCAGATGCGGAGGCAGTGAAGCCACTTTTGGAGAAAGATAAGGAAAAAGATGATTTTTCTATGGTCATCGGCGGGAAAGCGTACACAGACCGGAAAGAAGCAGGAACGGCGCTGATTGCCGCCTGCGCCGGATTGAAAGCAGTGAAAACAGCCGGTCAGATTGGGGAGTTCCACGGCTTTACCCTTTCCGCTAATTTTGACAGCTTTAATCAGACCTACCAGCTTACCATCAAACGGCAGTGCAGCTACCAGATTGAAGTGGGGAAAGACCCGTTAGGGAACCTGCAGCGTATCAGCAATGCACTTTCCGGGATTGAGAAAAAACTGACGGAATCGGAAGTGAAACTGGAAACCGTGCAACAGCAGCTTGCCACGGCAAGGGAGGAAGTGGAGAAGCCGTTTGCAAAGGAGGACGAACTTGCAGAGAAGATTGAACGGCTGTCAGAATTAAATGCTTTGCTTAACATGGACGACAAAGGGCCGTCAGAGGCGCTTGGCATGGAGGAAGATGTACAGGAAGTGGCAGACCGTCCGAGGAAAGCTGTCAGCTATGCAGGCCGGGTGTCGGATGCTTCCCGGATTGCAGATGGGGCAAGAAAGCCTTCCGTGCTTGGAAAGTTGAAAGAGGCAAAAGACAGGCTTGCCGGAAACCATAAGGGCAGTCAGAAATTAGCAAAGAAAAAAGAACAGGAATTATAAGCAGGAGGCCATACTGTCAGCAGATGATGGGATGGCGTTTTCTATTTATATCTTATCTGCCGGGATTCCACATAGGTGTCCCGGCAGGGAATGGAGGAAATTTATGGCCGGAAAACGGGAAGAACAGTTAAAGGAGATTACGGAACGGCTGGAACAGGGCGTGAAGGATTTATTTACTTCGGAAAAATACACGGAATACCTGAAAACGATGTCGCAGTTCCATAATTACAGCTTTAACAACACGCTTTTGATAGCGATGCAAAAGCCGGAGTCAACCTTGGTGGCAGGCTACGGCACATGGAGCAAAAAATTTCACCGTCAGGTGAAGCGTGGGGAGAAGGGGATCAAGATTATTGCCCCTGTGCCGATCAGGGAAAAAGAAGAAGTGGAGAAATTTGACCCGGAGACAAACGAGCCAGTGCTGCGCCCGGACGGACAGCCGGAAACGGAGGAAGTGGAGCATATCATCCCACGGTTCCGTGTATCTACGGTATTTGACATTTCGCAAACGCAAGGTGATCCGCTCCCGGAGCTGGATGCGCCGGAACTGATGGGGAGTGTGGAGAACTTTGACATTTTCATGGAGGCGATCCGGATGGTGTCCCCGGCCCCTATGCGCTATGCAAAGATTGAAGGGGATACTAAAGGGTATTACAGCAATGTGAATAAAGAAATCGTAATCCGGGATGGCATGAGCGAGAAGCAGACCATGAAAACAGCCATCCATGAAGTGACACATGCCATGTGCCATGACCGGGACGTGATGGAGGAACTTGGGGAGAAGAAAAACAAGATGACCATAGAAACGGAGGCCGAGAGCGTGGCTTTTACGGTCTGTAGTTTCTTCGGTTTAGATGATGTGTCAGACTACTCCTTTCCGTATCTGGCGGGATGGGCCAGCAGCATGGAGATGAAAGAGCTGCGCAGCTCTATGGATTTTATCCGGAAAACGGCAGGCTCTTTCATTGACAGCATGGTAGAGAATATCCAGAAGCTGCAGAAAGAAAAAGAGGCTGAGAGGGAGCTGGGGGAGGATGATCTGGTATTCCAGGTTGCCCTTTCCGGTGAGGACGCAAAGCGCTTTTACCTTGTAGACAATGTAGGCAGGGTGGATTTTCTAAGGCTGTTACAGACATTTGCAGAGCAAAAGGGAGAAAACGGAAGCCCGGAACAGTTCTTAAAAGAGCATGGCGTGCATCTGGATTTATGGAAGGATTCTGAAAATCCGGAAAGGAATGAAAATATGCCGGATTTCTATGATGTCCTGTATATAGATGCAGGGCATATCATAGATGCGTCAAAATCTCCCACACTGATACAAGTGGAGCTTATCATCAGCCGTGCGGAGTATGGGCGTGAGGCATTGGGAAGGGAGGGACATAACCTGGCTGTCCGCTATGCTTATAAACTGGATGATCTGAGGGAAACAAAAAGGTTGGTCGGGGAAATGATAGAAGCGGCAGAAAATCCGGGAAGCCGGGACATCGGGCGGATTATGGAGGAGGCACAGGCGGAGATTGACTTCCTGCCGGATAACCAGATCGGTCTTTTGCAGATGCATGACTTTGGCTATCGGAATGATTCGGTACTGCCGCTTACGGTAGAACGGGCGGCTGCCTTACACAATGCCGGGCTTCCTATATATAGTCTGCATGAAGATGGGAGTTCCACATTAATGAATACGGAACAGGACATTTTAGAGACTGGCGGGATATTCGGCGTTGACGCCAGGGCATGGGAAAGCCACCTGGTGATGGAATCTGTGCATAAGGAGAAGGAAGAAAGGGAAATGGACGAGGAATATCAGGAAGTAGAAGTATTTGAAGTACCGGCTTTGTTTTCTAACGGACGGATAGCGGAGGGGGACGTGCCGAAGGGATTTTACCGCTATGACCTGCGGGGGTCTGGCGATGATCCCGGAGATCCGGCCGTGCTGGAGAATCACGTAGTCGTGAACCATGCAGGAACCGTCCTTGCCATACAGCCAATCCCAATCCCGGAAAGGGGATTTTTAAATTTGGGAGAGGAGCTGAATTTTGTGGGAGGGATGTCTACGCCGGGGCAATTCCGGCAATCCCTCACAGGCTTAGATGTTTCTGTATTGGAAGGACAGATGCACGATGCGGTGATCCGTTCCAATGAAGAACTGCTCTATACGGATACCAATGACTGGTATGGCATTTTTCAGATTGATGAAAAGGGGAAAGGCAGGGAATACCTGTTTTTCAATATGGATTTTATAAAGAAAAGCGGGATGGAAGTGGAGGGAGGCGATTATGCGCTGCTCTATGGCGGAAGGCTGGGGCAACAGGACGACCTGGACACTATTTATGAGAAATTCAATCTCAATCATCCCAAAGGATATACAGGGCATTCCCTTTCGGTGAGTGATATTGTGGTCCTGAACCGTGGAGGGCATGTGTCGGCGCACTTTGTAGACAGCTTTGGATTTACGGAACTGCCGGATTTTGTAAGCCAGAGGGAACAGAGGATAAGGAAAGAGGCAGCGCAGTATTTTGAGGAAGAAGCCTACCCGCCGCTTTATACGCATACGCTTCCCTATGCAATGGAGCATGGCCGGGCGGATGATTACCTGGAATCAAGAAAACGGAACCTGGACTGCAAAAATGCCATTGAGGACGCGATCCGGAAGAACTTTGACGGGCTGCATCTGGCGTATGACGCCGCTAAGGAGATCATTGAAGAATACGGTGCGGAACGTGTGGTATTCATCCTTGCGAATACCGTACAACATTTGGAATATGACGGGCGGTTTTCTATTGGGAATAAGGCATGGGCAAAGGGATATGGGATACCGGAAAACATAAACCGGGGGATGGACATGAACGCTGACTATGTGGTAAACAGCCACCCGGCGGTACTGGACGGGTTTATCGGGCTGGCAAGGGATGCGATAAGGGAACAGGAATTAGTGATGGAAGAAAACGTGCAGATTAATGAGGAAACGAAAGGGTTTATTGCAACCGGGCATTTCGGCACATGGCATACGGTAGAAGCAAAGGAGATCAGCGGCGAGCTGTTTTACCGGATGGAGCATGAGGAATATGGGGATTCCGTTGCCTCTATTATCGTCAATCAGAATGGGGAGCTGGTGGCAGAGGACTTGGAGCATGGATTTGACCAGGGGGCAATGGAAGCCATTGGCGAGTATTTTTCGGAAAAAGGAATAGAGATGAAGCCGGAACCGCCATTCATTGCACAATACTATGTCATACAGAATGCCGAGGGCGGCAAAGCGGAAAGGGCATATCAGTATTTTTCAGATATGGATACGGCAGTTACTGCTTATCATGAGATTCCAAACCATGTGGACAAGCGGCTTGGCATGGAGAGCAGCGAGCAGCCGCCCTCCAGGATGTCCCTGATTGAGTGCAGGAATGGAATCGAAACACTCACAGACATAGAAAAATATTCCCTGAGTGGAAAATGGGTGCGTGAGGAAACGATGTCGGCATTACAGAAAGCAAAAGAATATCTCGACAATTATGATGCTGAAATTGCATACCAGACAGGAAAAGGCTATTTTTCCATCCAGACGGTTTCAGACGGCTATGATTATACGATTTATGGCAAAGATTTCCGGGAGATTGACGGAGGCGTGTATGATAACCCAGATATATCCATCGGTGAAGCGATGGAAGCAATCCTTTCTGATGAAGGAATCTCCATGACGGCATGTAAGGTTATGGATTATGAGGAATTGCAGGAGAAGGCAGAAGCAGTCGCACAGGAAGATCTGCAGAAGGCACAGGCGAAAGAAACGGAGAAGGGGAAGCTGCCGCTGGTTTCTGATATGACAGAGCCGGAGCCTGCATTAAACAGTCAGAGCCGGGCAGGGACTGAGGAAACCGTACTCTGTTATGCCCAGGCGCAGATTGATGAAATGGGGCTGTCGGAGGAAGTGGAGCTGCTTGGTGCAAGGGTATATGGGAGCCGAACCAGAGAAGGGCTGTACCATGAAGGCTCGGATATAGATGTTGTGGTGTCTTACAGCGGCAATCTGAAGGAGGATGCTTTTTTCAGTGCGCTCCATGAGGATGGATTAAAGATAGCAGGAATCCCGGTTGACATCAATCCAATCTCTACGGAAAAGACGGGGACATTGGAGGAATATCTGGAAAATGCGGAGAAATATCTGGATGAAAAGCAAGGCTATATGGAGATTCCTGAAAGTAATGGGCGGGCAGACCGGAAACAGTCTATAACATTTTATGTGGCAGAGTGTTCAGAATTTCATATATTGGGGGAATTTCATGAGCGTCTGGAGACATTGCAGGAAGCAATGGAATTATATGAAAAAATCCCTGCGGACAGGCTAAATGGCATAAAAAGTATTGGTATTCAATTAGAAGATGACAGCATTTATGATGGTACGACTTATGACCTTATGGTAGCGGGTGAAATTCAGACAGAGTTTATCAATGAAATTCCTCATTACAGAGAAAGCCCGCTGGTGCAGAAAGCGATTGCGGATATGGAAGCAATGCTTTTGGAACAAAGGACGGGGCAGGAAGTATCAGCTCCGGAAGAGAAAGCAGCGCTTCCGCAACAGACAATGCCAGAGGTAAAGGAAGGAAAAGCTGTTCAGATGGAAGAAAACAGGAATCCAGCCACAGAGGTACGGAAATCTGTTGGAGATACAGAGGTATCGGAAAAGCAGCCTGCAGAACTGAAAAAAGCGGCTGAAAATGCCCCCAGAACAGACAGAGCCATATCCGGCGGCAGCAAGAAGCAGTCTGTCTTAAATGCCCTCCGGGAACGGCAGGCAAGAATGAAAGCGCAGGAGAAGGAAAAACCGGGACAGGAAAAACAGGGGCAGAAGGCACAGGCAAAGAAGAAAGGAGAACCGGAATTATGATGGTGAGGTTTGAGGAAAATGAATATTTCCTGATGGCAATGTTCCAGAAGGAAAGCAGGCAGGCAACCATAGAGGAAATATATAATGTGATCCCCTACATAGGCAGGGATGAAGAAATGCTTGCACTTATTAACAGCACACTGGAAAAGCTGTGGTTCCTTACGGATGAAGCATTTTTAAACATGGATTTGGAACCGTACAAAGAGGAACCGGTGGAGGACGAATGATGGATGTGAACCAATTTGCTGTTTACCAGCTTAAAAATATCCCGGAAAACAGGCAGATACGGTTCCGGCCTTACCGTGCGCTGCAGGAGAAGGGAATCCAGATACAGTATGAGGATTATGAGCAGGTGTATTTGGCACGGATGCAGCCGGAGGACGAGCCAGGAGAAATTCGCAAGCGTTTCAATGAGAAGCTGCCAAGGACATTCCACGGGCATTCGATCAGCGTCAGCGATGTGCTTGTGCTGAATAAGGGCGGTGTCGTGACTTCTTACTATGTTGAAAAAGATGGGTTTACTGTCATAGCTGGGTTTATCCGGATAAGTTCGTCCGGCACACTTGTGTCTCTTGATACAACAGATTTCCACATCAAGGGGAAGGAGGGGAAATGGCTTGCCTTTGACAGTATTATCATAGAAGGCAGGCAGTTCTTTCTGATGGAGCATGAAACTTATGGGAAGGAAGTGGCATGGGTTGTGCTGGATGAAGAAGGGAAGCTGGTTGTAGACCATGCATATCATGGATTTGACCAGTCGGTGCAGCAGCAGATCAAGGATTACCTTAATCCGCCACAGCTTACCGCAGAGCCGCAAAATCAGGAAATATCCGGTGGGCATATCCAGATGCAGTCCAGCAATGCTATGGATAAGCCGCCTCTTGAAAACTGGCAGAAATATATGGAGAATGGGGAGTATCTTCGAAGTTCCGAGATAGATGAAGAACAGAATTACAACATGATCGACGGCAGGCGGAATAATATGTCCCCAAAAGGGAAAAATGGCAGGGTATCCGTCCTGGCAAAGCTGCGCCGCAAACAGGCAGAGATTGCAAAGCGGAGTGTAAAACCGGCACAGCAGATGGAAATGGCAGAGGATATGGAGCGCAGACGGAAGTAAGAAAAGGAGAAGTGTCTGGCGAATGCTGCCGGATGCTTCTCCCTTTTTATGTCTTGAACAATCGGGAGTTTCTCTGTATAATAAAACTATAAGGCAGGGCATAGCCGATTTGCCGGACTGATTGGCAAAATCTGGAACCGAGGTGATATGATGCAGGGTGAAACATTACAGGAAGAACCAAAAGAGAAAACAGCGGAGAAAAAGAATGCGTTTGCAAAATATACGGCGAAAGACAGTGTTTTTTCAACGCTCTTTCAGGATAAGAAATATCTGATACAGTTATACCGTGCGCTCCATCCGGAGGATACGGAGACGACGGAAGATGCGCTTATGGATATTACCATAAGGAACGTCCTCACGAATGGAATTTATAACGATCTAGCTTTCAGGGTTGGGGATAAAGTCATGTTTCTGGTCGAGCATCAATCTTCATGGACGATGAATATTATTATACGTGTGCTGATGTATTTAGTGCAGATTTACCATGACTATTTTGAGGAACAGGATGCAGATTTATATGGGAGCAAGAAGGTTCATGTTCCAGAACCAGAATTATACATGATTTTTACAGGAGAGCGTGCCAGCAGACCGGAAACAATCTCACTTTCCAAAGAATTTTTCGGCGGGAAAGAATGTGCTATTGAAGTAAAGGTTAAAGTGCTTTACGGAGATAAAGGGAATGACATTATCAGCCAGTATGTTGCGTTTACAAAAGTATATAATGAACAGGTGAAACAGTATGGAAGGAGCCGGGAGGCTGTCACGGAAACCATCCGTATCTGTAAAGACAGGGATGTGCTTCGGAAGTTTTTGGCAGGCAGAGAAAAGGAGGTTATATCTATTATGATGGCTTTGTTTGATGAAGAGAAGATCATGCGTACCCATATAGCAAGTGAAAGACGTGAGGCTGCAAAGGAGGCAGTAAGGGGTGGAGTAGAAAATATGTTAAAGTTGGGGAAAATGTCGGCAGAAGAAATTGCAGGCTGTTTTCCTGAATTGTCTGTGGAAGACATTCGAGAAATTGAAAAAGGGCTGCTCCAAACGATATAATACTTGGTGGCAGGCAGATACAAAAAGAAAAGTATATAGAATCCCCGGCTGCAAATGAATACAGCCGGGGTTATTCACATGGAGGATAAAGTGAAGGAATCAGAACTGATAGGGAAAGTACATTCTGCTGTCTACCACCAGTGCCAGCAAAGGGGATATGCCGCCCCTGCTGATGTGCTGGTTGATATAGGTGTCCTGCCTAAGCAGAAGTATGAGGACTGGAGATTCGGGAAAGTACGGTATCTGGAAGCGGTGTGTACGTGTAATTTAAAGAAGCTCTCCTTTATTATGAAACAGATCCGGTCCTATGCAAAGAAAACGAACCTGAAACCGTCTTTCTGTTATTACAAGCGGTGGGGTGTGAAGAAAAGGCATGGACATAAGCCGGTAATCCCCCTGCGGTTCAGCAAAAGCGGAAATCCGGAGATTGAAAAAGCATATGCGACACACTATGTGGATTTAGGACGGACAGAGCAGTTGAAGAAAGAAAAGATGGAGAAAGCGGCAGCTGCAAACCAGGCTGAAATATCGGATAAGACACAAGATATGCCAGTAAATATTTCTGACAGCAGAAGCGGAGCGTAAAATGGGGAGAAGGAATGGAAAAAGAATCTGAAAAAAAGTATGAAACCATGAAGAAAATCATGGACGCATTAGAGGATATTCTATGCTCTTATCAGGGCAGGGGACATCAATCAGTATATGTTGACCTGGATTCCCTTGCGCTTTTCACAAGCCTGATTGCATACGGGCAGATACAGGTAGAAAATTACAGGTATGACTATGACGATAATATCCGGAAGGATGAAGAAGCTGAACGGATTTACAGGGAGCTTGCCCCACAGACAAGATGGCGTGTGGGGCAAGGAACCCAGATAGAACCGATACGGATGAATGCTTTGAAGCAGCTTGCGGCTCAAGGTATGCCGACGTACCAGGGACAGGTTTATTATGTAGATACAGGCTCCATCCTGGTATGCGGGGAAATCCTGCCCTATGAGATTTTCCAGTTGTTCACGGATATGCCGGAAGTGAAGAAATTATATGTTTTCCCCTACCCGTTCCAAGCGGAATGGGAGAAGCCGCTCTATTTTTCCTTTGAACCAACAGAAGCGGCACGGGAGGAAATGCAGAAATATGTGGAGAGAAAACTGGATGAAATGTGTCGTATCATGAGAGAGAAAAGCGAAGGCATTAGCGGAATAATCCCTAAAGTGGAAGATATTTTTTAAACATATTTGTTTCATTGGAATCATAACAGCCGCAAAGATTTGATAAAGGAATCATGCGGCTGTTTTTCTGCCAGTAAGATTAAGAAATATCGGTGCTTTTCTGTTTTTCCGGCTGTCGGGTGTGCGTCTGTCCTAAAATCTTATCGACATTGAAGCAGACGGTATTTAATTCTTTTTGGTAATCCCGGAAGTAATGGTAAGTTTTCTGTGCCTCTTTTTTCTGTTGGAGCAGCTTTTCCTTTTCTGCTTTCAATAACTTCATGGAGGGGAGCTTCCCATTTTCGGACTGCTCTTTCAGAAATTTCCGTGCGGCTTCATAGAGTGCGATTTCCATCGGATGCTCCTGCCGGAACTGCCCTTTATTCTTTGCTTTCACAAACTTTTGGTAGACAGATTTATTGGCAAGATACTGACCTGTATAGTGGATCTGCTCATTTACCTTCCGGAGATTATCTTCTACAGACTTCAATTCTTTTCTGGAAATGGAAGCATGGCTCTTAATCTCTGAAAAAGAATCTTCCAGGGAATCCCTTGTATTATATCCATGCTCTTGTATATAAGCAACTGTTTTAGCCATTTCTTTCAGGTTGGAAAGTTTTACTTTGTTAGCGTAAGCGGCATTCTGCTGTGCCTTTACGCAAGCTTGCAGATCGACCACCAGACGCAGATCTGATTTGATAAACAGGACTGATACAGTTTCCTCTTGCAGTAGATTGGATGGGCTGGTTGCAGATTTCTTCGATTCCATATTATATTTCCCCATATCAACTGTTTGCTTTTTGTTTTCCTTATGCTCTGCATTTTCCTTAAACAGCTCCAGAAGATAATCTTCTACATAATGTGTGCCGAGCATCCTTCCGGTGATATATTTGTTTCGTTCCGGGTGGAGGTAGCTGAACCTGCCCCGGCTGACCTTCAATTTGACATTGTATTTTTCCAAAAGCAAGTTCTGAAAATCTTCCTGGCTGCAGGAAACGGCTGCGGCATCTTCGATTGCAGACCGTAGAAATTCTTTCTGTGTCTGAAATTCTGTTTTACGTGGTGTCAGCCCGTCTGCACGGAGCTGTCTGTTACGTTCATCCAATTTCTTCTGCCCTCTGCGCTTCGCATGGTATTCCCGGTCTGTGATTTTCTTTTCTGCAGGAGCAAGGAGGTCTACCTGGTGCAGATGCTCCCGGCGGCATATATCCATAAGTGACTGCTTTAAGTGAATCAGATAATCTTTAGATACATGATGCTTATACCCGGCACGGGAATCGCAGGCCCGTTCCATAAAGTCCTGACGTTCCACATCATATTTCCGTAAGCTGTTGATTACGATATGCACATGGATGTTGCCGCTTTCATTATGCCCATCCATGTGGGTACAGACAAGAGCCTGATGGCCGGGAAAGTTTTTCTTTGCATATTCCATTCCAATCTGCTGTGCCCATTCCCCGGTCAATCCATTTTCTATTGCGTCCTTTGGATCGAAGCTGATGATGTAATGGTGGGATTTGATTTCATCATAGGATTCATTTTTGTGGTATAGGGCATTTAGTTCCCTGCACTCCATGTCGAACGTGAACGGATCACAGTTTATGCCGTCCATGATATATTCCTTTCGTGGGATCAATTCACCATTTTCATCAAGTATCGGTTTGTTCGTACTTTCATCATACTGGAATAAGAGATACCGTTGTGCTTCCCCATAGTCGGCATTTTTACTTGCTATATGTTTCAGTATTGCCATCCAAACTACCTCCGGCGGCAGAGTGGAAATCTCCCGCCATCTTTAAGACTTCATACTTCATTTCATAAATTCTGGCCACGCTCTGGTCGATTGCCTTACGCATTTCTTGTGAGTGGATGCCGCCGCTGTTAAAATGCCTTGCAATTTGGTTTAAGTTGCTCCCGATTTTCCCAAACTCTGCAACCAGCTTTTTCAACTCCGGCAGGTCTGCAACAATCTCATAATTCGCTGTGACCTTCTGCTTCATAATCTGTTTCCGAACATATTCAGCCGTTGGAAGATGTGTAGCCTTTGCGTTTTCAGAAACGATTTCATATTCCGTATCAGTAAGGCGGAGCATAATTTGGTGTTTGTGTCGTAGTTCCCTGTCCTTCTTTGGTCTTGCCATTGTATAGTTCCTTTCTGTTAAAAGTGTAAAAGTGAACTTCCCTTATTATAAGGATAAAAAAGAGTTCTTATAATAAAGCCGATTAGGGAACGTCAATGGGAAACGAAAGAGAGATTTTTATAGAAATATTTAGGTTTCTCCGTGATTGGGATAATCACGCTGCGACTATTTTCAATAGGAGCCAACCTGCATATTGGGGAAATATGCCAGAACCGAGGGTATGGGGAGCGGAATCCTCCATCAAGTTTGTCAGGTAAGCAAAATCCACGAAGTGGGTTTGGAGTTACTCTGGCGAAACTTGCCCTTTATGTCAGAACTGAAATAAAGGGCAAGTTTCGTTATTCCAAAAAATTTATAGAAATATGATCTATTAACGGTTTCTAAGAAAAACTTCTCGAATAATGTTTGGCAGTTATAAAAAATCAAGCATAGAAATTAAGGATTTAACAAATTTTTTCTATATAACTTTTAAGGAAAAATTATATAAAACGAAAAAAATGTTGTTGACAGGAAAAGACTATTATGATAGTATAAGCAACAGAAGACTACTACAGAAGTCTAAACGTTATCTTGCATTATAAAATTAAAAATATACGGAGACAGCAAAATGGTAAAATTATTTGAGTCTGAAATTAAAATAATGGAAGTTTTGTGGGAAAAAGGAAATTTAAAAGCCACGGACATTGTTCGTGAAATGGTTAAAAGAACAAACTGGAATAAAAATACAACATATACTGTTATAAAAAAATGTATTTCTAAAGGTGCAATCAGAAGAGATGAGCCAGGATTTGTATGTGTACCACTTGTTAAAAAAGCAGAAATACAAGAATATGAAACTAATGAATTGATAGGAAGAATGTTTGGAGGATCAATTTCAAATTTTATTTCAAGTTTTTTTGTACACAGTCATTTATCTGATAAAGAAATTGAAGAAATTGAAGCAATGATAAAACAGCACAAGTCAGAGGAAACAAAATGAATTTATTCTTTTTGAATATTTCAATCAGCATAGTTATATTGGCAGTTTTGTTTGTTAGGCGCTATGCTTATAACTATGTTGCAGTAAACTTTTATTGCAGTCTTTGGAAAGTAGTTTTATTAAAGTTGTTAGCATCGTTTGTAACTCCTTTTTTAGTACTAATTTTTCGATTTTTCCTTAGTCCTAAAGTTCTTGCAAGAGAGAATATCGGTTTGGGAATATTTGAAAATTTTAATAAAGTATATATATATATATGGCTATTAGTAAGTAGTGTTTTATTGATTCTATTTATAGGAAACTATTGCTTGTATTTAAAAAAAATACATTTTGCACGAGAGCTGAGTAAAACTGATATTAAAGATAATATTGTAATGAAAATAGAAAAGAAGATTAAATTTAAAAGTTCAGATATTTTACAATCACCAGTTACGGTAGGAGTGACGAAAAGTCAAATTATAATACCAGAGTTTGTAAAGGAAATGACAAAAAAAGAACAAAATTATCTTTTGTATCATGAAATATGTCATGCAAAGCATAAAGATTGCTTGTGGAAAATTTTAGTGATATGTGTTGTCGCAATTTATTGGTTCAATCCTATGATATGGATAATGACAATCTGTTTAAATAGAGATATCGAATTAAGATGCGATTACGAAGTTATTTCACGCTTGGGCGGAGAAAAAGAGTATGCAGAGCTTTTGCTGAAATTTGCTCGGTATGAAAATGAACCAGTATATTTAATGAATGGATTTGGCGAATCTAACATTAAAAAAAGAATCTCTGCTATTTTAAATTTTGATTATGAAAAGAAAAAATTTAGATTTTCTTTAGGCATGTTAATTTTGTTTGCCACAATGTTGATGTTTGTTAGAATGGATTCCTTGGATGCAATTTTTAAAAGCTTGAAAGTTCCGGATGCAGTTGAAGGAAGTGATATTTCAGTTGATGATCATCCTTTAACTAAATATAAAGAGCTTGACATTGAATTTGTAAATGGAAAATGGAAAATTGGAGAGGAGGAAATAGAGGGTTTAATTGATGTAGGGCATTGCTTTTTTGTCGATGAAATGGTCGAAAATGGAATTTGGTTGGAAATTATCCGTTCTAATTCAGGAGAAATAGAAGATAAAAAGATAATTTTAGAAAGTCAGGCATGGAAACGTGCAGAAGAGTAAAAATAGCTGTTAGGAGGCATGTTATGTATAAAAGGAGAGAGCGTCCTTATCAAAAGATTAAAAACGATACAAGGACATTGGTGCTTGCAGGAGACCAAAAATCTATTATAATATTAAATGAAACGGCATTTGTTATATGGGAAACATGTGATGGTTTGAATTTACGTGAATTGGTCAAAAAAATACTCGAATTATATAAACTTCCTGAAGAAGAATATCAAGCAACAATCGAAAATGATTGTCAGAACATACTTACATATTTAGCTGAAAATGGATTGATAAAAGAGTATCATTAGGAGGAATAGAAATATGATTAATGAGAACTTAGCAGAAAATTATAAATTGCAGGGTGTATATATTGAACTTACATCTAAATGCAATTTGCGATGTCTGCACTGTTATAATGAATCGGGTAGTTTACGAGGGATGTTAGGGATTGCAGAATTTAACAATATTTTAGATAGCCTCCAAGAGGGTGAAGATACTGCGGTTACTTTATCTGGTGGAGAACCACTGTTACATCCATCCATTTGGACATTTATAGAAGAACTGGATAAGAAAAACTTTGGAAAGAAATTAATGATTACAAATGCAACATTGATAACACCTCAGATTGCAAAACAGTTAAAAAACCACCAAATTTCAATTCAAATTAGCTTGAATGGCTCATGTGCTGAAACACATGATAAATTATGTGGAAAAGGAAATTTTGAACGAACAATACGAGGGATTAATAATCTGCTTCAAGAGGAGATTCAAGAGCGCATTTTAATAAGATGTATGGTTTCAGCATTTAATTTAAATGACATCGAAAAAATGATTGATATGCTAGTTCAAAAAGGGATTCGACAAATTGATTTAGCAACCTGACAAGGAATCAATCGAAGTTGGTGTAAACGATAAAGCAGTCTGGTCATTGCCTGAAACTGCCCTATCGTTTACATCAATTTCGATTTTCCTTTGGTGAACAAAGTCGCGTCCCTTTTGCTGTGCCCTATGGATTTTCAATCTTTGCTCTTCCACATGATTTTAACATATCCCTTCAGCTATTCCTACCACGAAATGTACAGAAGCTTCTTTTTCTGTACAACAAACAGACCTCCCGCTGGGAAGCCTGAAAATCCGTATAAACTACTTGCTTTCAAATCCGAAGCGGATATTTTGGGGCGGATGCCACAAGACGGCCTCCACAAGAACGGCAGGAGCAGACATCTATTCCCCAGAGATGTTTTAATACCTCTGTGCTCTTCATGCCACGCAGTTCGGACAGGTACTTTCTGCACCCTAACAGGTTGCGGCACAATGCAAGCTCTTTTGCCTTTGTCCGGACCGAAAGCAGTCCATAATGCCGGATGCGCACAAACCTTTTTGGCGGAACATGCATCAGGAAACGGCGTATAAATTCCGCTCCCTGAAGGGTAAGGGTTTTCCATTTCCCTTCGTCGCGGTAATCCTTCACGGAAAACGTGACCGTATTTTCCGTCATGCTGACAAGCCGGTGGTTGCTGATGGCAATCCTGTGCGTGTATTTCCCGAGATAGCTGATGACATCCCCCGACCCGTTAAAAGTCTTTTTACAGTAAGGTGCCCACTCTTTCCGGTAACAGGTATCCATCAGTTCCTGAAAGGCATAACGGTTCTGGTACTTTCCGGCAGAGCCGTGGAATTCCAGTTTTCCGTCTTTCCACAACCCCTTCATGGTTTCCATGTATTTTCCCCTGAACACCTTGGATATTACCCTGACAGGCAGAAAAAATTCCTCCCCACGGTCACGCCACTGCTTCTTTCCATCCAGACCGCCTCCCAGTACTATGGCATGGATGTGGGGATGGTAATTCATTTCGGAACCCCATGTATGCAGGATAAAGAGATACCCTATCTTTGCCCCAAGATATTTCTCGTCAGCGGACAACTCCTCCAATGTATCAGAAGCTGCATGGTACAGTGCATTGTAAAGCAGGGACTGGTTGCTGTAAATGACAGGATTAAGTTCCTCCGGCATTGTGAAGACCACATGGAAATACGGTGCATCCAGCACATCCTCCCTGCGCAGGTCAATCCACTTTTCTTTCGGCAGGGCCTGGCACATGGGACAGCACCGATTGCGGCAGGAATTATAATGAATCTGTATGCTCCTGCAGTCCTCACACACACTTACATTCGCGCCATAAGCTCCTGTTTTGCAGTTGATTATGTTGTTTGCCGTTTTTGCCTGCTGTGGAGACGGATGGTATTGTTCAAGATATCTTGGATAAAAACGAAGAAAGATATCCTGAACGGTAGGCTTATCCACGTTCAGCCTCCGGGCTGTCAAAGGGGCTTTTAATGCCCAGCAGCGTTTTGTCGCTCACATGCAGATAAACCTCTGTGGATTTCGGGTCAACATGTCCAAGGAGCGCCTGGATATACTTAATGTCACACCCTGATTCCAGAAGATGGCTGGCGAAGCTGTGGCGCAGGGCATGGGTGGAGAGATGTTTTTTGATGCCTGCTTTCTCTGCGCTTTTCTTTAAAAACTGGTTGACAGTATTTTTATCCAGATAACTTCCGGAATAACTGCTGGGGAATAAAATGTCCCGTGGTTTTCCGCATGCAAACCAGTATTCTGTCAGCAGTCCGAGAGTTCTGTCCGCAAGGATCGTATAACGGTCTACCCTGCTTTTGCTGTTCCGGATATGGATGGAATGGTGCGTCCTCGAAATATCGTCATAGTGTAAATGCACCAGTTCCGAAACACGCAGCCCACCGGAATACATCGTCGCAAGCATCGCCCTGTGTTTCAGGTTTTTCGTTGCTGCAAGGATTGCCTCCACTTCCGCCTTTGTAAGAACGGTGGGCAGGGAGCGGTCATTTTTCATGCGGGGGATAGCATCATCATCCCAGAGTGCTTTCAGAAGCCTCCGGTACAGGAACTTGATGGCAGAATGGTAGTGGTTATAAGTTTCCGGACGGACACCGGACAACTGTTTTTCCATCAGGAAACTTTCTGCATCTTCCATGGTCAGTTCCGCAAGGGAAACTTTCCCGATGGTATCCATAAAGTATTTTACTGTTCTGCAGTAAGCCCCCGCTGTAGATTCCTTTAGATTCCTTTTTGCGGCAGCTACCCTAATTGATTCAAAAATTTCTTCGTACATAAAGCACCTCCATATAGTGTAATGATTTTTAGCTTGTTATCACTGCCCTTTACGGAGGTGCATTCGCATCATAAAAGTGCTTGTCAGGAAAGCACGAAAATGGTATTCTTTTCATAGGCAGTGGGAAGGGCGATCCTGTTCAATTGTTAAGCGTCACAACTCAACAATACTACTTTTAGGACTTGCTTTCCACTGCTTTTCAAAAGCAACTAAATGAAAACTGCGCCACAGCCTTGGCCAGCCATCGCGCAGCGATTTTGTTCAATTTGACTTTATTGGGGAGAGGAAAGGAGAATAAAGCAGAAATGTATTTGTCTCCACAACAGAAGAAAAAATTTTTAAAGGATATAAATTCTAATGAGCATTTAAAATCTTTAATAGAATCAGGACTAAAAATATCGTTTCCAGACGAGTTTACAGGGGTATGTCCTTTGATTTTGAATGAAATTGATGGTGGAAAAATACCATTAACGCCTAGAATAGACTCCTACGGCCATGTATATTTATGTCAATTATTTTCAGGTGAGAATTATTCTATTGGAAATGTATATGATAATATATTAACAAAAATCTGTGAAAGTGATCGGTTATCACACTTGGTATGGTTTATGAGATATGGAATGAAATATATGCATGAGTGTGAAAAATGCGTTTGGCAATCGGCATGTGGAAAAGGATGCCTTGCATTAGCCTTGAGCAACGGATCAATACAAGAAACCGATGGTGAATGCGAACTTAGAAGAGAACAATTAACAGAAGATTTTTTACAGTGTCAATAAGGTAACAGGCTATTAAAGGTCAATTATAGAATAAAATTTTATTACATATGGAGGTATTTAACATGACTTATACAAAACCAGTAGCAACAAAAGCCGAAGTAGCAGCTATCGAACCCAGAGCTTGTACATCAAATTTTACTTGTAAATCAGGTTTCTCTTGTAATGGATATACCTGCAAGAAAAAATTCAAATGTACATCTTGGTAAGTAAAAGGGGTATAAAATACCCGGCGATAAGTCCAACTACCGCAATTAGTCATACTTTCGCCAACTGAAAACTAAATACAAAGTTACCTTATTGTTGACTCTTTAATAGCCCAATTAAATGTAAAATGGAACTTTCACATGGGAGTTCCATTTTCTTTTTAGATAATGAAAAATATCACTATAATTATAATATATGAGAAAAAGAATGTAAATAGTAGAAAATGGCCTATAAAATGCAAGAAAATTGGTTATTATCTTCGAAAGGCATAAAAAGTATATGCTTTATTGAATATTCTTGCCAGAAGAAACTACAATTCCGACAAATTGAATATTCCAGAGGAGTTTCCATCAGCTGTCCGGCGATATGGAAATCACTTTTTAGATTCGCTTTTGTGCATACCGAATGATAATTTCTACAGAAATATTCGTAAAGGCTGCTACGCACCGCAGATGCGGCAAGGCCTTGACTAATATTCCTATAGAAATGAACACTTAATCAAGCACAAAAAAGGCGATTTCCGAGTACCGGAACTCCGATTTCCAAATTTCTGGATTCGTGATTTCGAGCCACAAGAATATTCACAAATTGGAAACCAGCTTAATTTTGCCTAAATGGTCTATGCTTGCACCAATGAGATTTATCACGGCCTTGTCACATAAACAATGCAAGGCAGGCTTGATTAGTGTCATTGGTACAACAAGTAGAATCTTCAAAGCAGACATAAGCGATTCAAGTTCCTCTGACCGGACAGACAATGTAATACTATCTGTATTATTCTTTATTCCTTCGAAGGTCTAATTCCCCGCTACTCGCAGCGTTCTAAAAAGGAAAGTTAGGGCAGGATACCACACATACTTGCATCGGGGTGGATTATTCGAAAAATGTTTGGTTAGTTAAACCTAAAGTGAATGTATTACTTAAAAAGTAGGAAGGAGGCTTAGAGAAATATGTTTGCAAGAAACGATTCAATTAAAAAAAGAAAGCAAGCAGGCTGGTGTATTAGGATGCTATTAAAGAGTAATTTGTTTGTTATTGTAGGAATATTTTTATTTCAATCGATTTTGGGAATATTACAAACGGCAAATGTAGTTATTACTCAAAAGATAGTGAAGCTTGTGCAACAGCCTGATAGCGAACGATTAATTTTTTTCATTTGTATTTGGGGAGTTATAGAGATACTAAAAAAAACAGCCCCCTCTTTAACAGAAATTCTAGGACTTAGATTACAGGCACAAATATTTTTAACATTCTATAAACAGGTTTGTGATAAATTGCATAGGCTTTCCATTTTAAAATATGACGAGTCAGAGTTTTTAGTTCGATTAGAACGTACTAGAAGGGCTATTGACGAAAAAATAGCAGATTATATTAGACAAATATTTTCCTTAATTTCTTTATTAATAACAATTGGAAGTTTAGGTGTGGTTCTTTCTGGCATTAGTCCATTCTATTTAATTTATTTTATAATAATGAGTGTTTTGCAAAATACAATATTAATTTTAAATTCCAGAGATACGGTAAATTTATTTGCGAATCAAGATAAAAAACAACATAAAGAAAGATATTATAAGGAATTATTACAAAATAGAACATATGCTAAAGAAATAAGGAGTTATGATTGTTATAAATGGCTTATTGGTAAGAGGCTAAAAAATTATAGAAGTATAATTCACGAGCACCTGCAATTCAGTAAGAAATGGTCGATAATCAATATCTTCACTGGGATGCTTCTATATTTTTTAGAAGGATCAATTTTAGTTATATTGTTTTTGCAACTGTACAATCAAACAATCACAGCTGATATTGTAATTTTAGTAATACAAGCACAAGAATTATTTTGTGGCACTATTTTCTCTTGTGTTGGACATATTACTTCCTTACGAGAAGATTTTTCTTATATAATCTCGTTGTTACAGATTATGAATGAAAAGGAGATGGAAGAAGTAAAGCATTGTATAACAGATAATGGATTCAGAATGCAAAATATCTGTTACAGCTATAATTCTGATAAATGTGTTTTGAAAAATATAGATTTGACTATACATGATAAAGAAAAAATTGCAATAGTAGGCAGAAATGGTTCTGGGAAAAGTACATTGGCTAAAATTGTAATGGGCTTATTAGAACCAACAAGTGGAAAAATAATAGTTAATACAAACAAAAAGATGGCAATATTTCAAGATTTTAGTAAGTTCTATCTAACAGTAAAAGAGAATATTTTACCCGGTGTTATTAATATAGAAAACAATAAAATAGAAGATTTTTGTAAAAATAATAGAGGACTTGATTTTCTATTTGAGTTGCCTGCTGGCCTTGACACTCATCTGGGGCCTGATTTATATGAAGATGGAATAGATTTATCAGGAGGAGAATGGCAAAAAATATCTATATTACGAGCATTGTTAATGGAAGCGGATTTAGTGGTGTTTGATGAACCCACAGCTGCATTGGATCCCTTATCCGAAAGAGCAGTTTTTCAAGAAATACAAGAATTACTAAAAGACAAAACAGTAATTATAATTACACATAGAATCGGTCTTACAAAATTTGCAGACAATATAGTGTTTTTAGAAAAAGGAGAGATTGTTGAAAATGGCACTTATGAAAAACTTTTAACTAATAGTCATGGATGGTTCAAAAGATATTGTTATGAACAAGGAAAATGGTATGTGTGAGGCAGAGTATGGGAAAATATATAAAATTGCTGAATAAAATTGTTGATAAAAAAAGTATTAAAATTTTGTGTGTAATTGTAGGAATAATTTTATGCATCGGTATTATTGAGCCACTTGTTGCATGGCTATATAAAATATTTGGTGACTATGCAGGACATTTTTCCCACCATAAATTAGATAAAATAATTGTTGTAGTAATTCTATATGAGCTATTACAAAGCATACTTCAGATTGTATCTACACTGAAGGATCATTGGTTATTAAAAATTAGTTATAAACTTAGTGAAAATGTATTTGAACATATTCACCAAAAAGTAAAGAAACTTAAAATAGAAGAGTTTGAAAATGAAACCGTATTCAATTTGCTTGAAAGAATAGATACAAAGTTAGGGGATGAAACAGTTATTGCAATAACTACACTATTTGAAGTAGTTGCAAATATAATTTCTATATCCATATACTCAATTATGCTTGGACAAATGAAAGTTTATTTTCCGTTTGTTGTGATAGTATCAGCGATTCCTGGAATATACCTTGGAAGTAAAAAGAACAAATGTAAATTTAATACTGCAAAAGAATTTTTCACAGAAGAACGAAAAAAGGAATATTTTTTAAATGTTGTGTTTGGACGGGAAAATGTAAAGGACGTAAAATTGCTTGAGTTAGAAAAGTTTTTTTATGAAAAGGCCAAATCTCTTAATAATTTACTTACAAACAAATATTTAAAGATAAATAAAAAATATGGCTATTATGAAATAGTAACCAATGTTTTAAAATATATAGTTTTTGGATGGTGTATGTATGAGACATTTTGGATGGTATATAATCAAAGCATAGGTTTAGGCAGTATTCTGTTATTAGTTAATGTATTTCAGTTACTTACACAGGAACTTGAAAATTTAACAAATATTATTAAGGAGATAATGAATGTGACCTGGTTAATAGATGAATGGGAAGGCTTTCTGCAATTACCAGAAAAAATTTGGGGCAACAAATTGTTAGAAAATTACAGTATTTCGTTTGAAAATGTTACATACAAATATCCTGCATCCTTAAATTATGCATTGAAAAATATATCTGTTAAAATTAGAGATGGAGAGAAAATTGCTATTGTTGGGGAGAATGGCAGTGGCAAATCTACATTTATTAATATACTTTTAGGCTTATATACTGTATCGGACGGAAAGATAAGAATAGGCAATGTGGATATTAATGAAATTAGCAAAGAGTCCATGAAAAAAATAGTATGTGTTTTTCAAAATTATATTAAATATCAAACTTCGATAGAGGAAAATATAACTTTAGGAGAGAAAAAAATAAATTTTCATAATCCATTTATAAAAGCCTTGGAGCTAAATGAACTTTTAAATTCATTTGAAAAAGGAGAAAAAACTAAATTAGGACAACTTGAGGAAAATGGAACAGAAATATCAGGTGGTCAATGGCAAAAATTAGCAATTAGCAGAGGGGTTAACAGGGAATCAAAAATTCTTATTCTTGATGAACCTACTGCAAGTTTAGATCCTTTAATCGAAAACAAATTATATGAAAATATTGCTGAGTTATGTAAGGATAAAACATTACTACTAATATCTCATAGAATGAGCGCTTGCCGAGTATGTGATAGGATTTTAACTTTTTCAAATGGGCAAATTGTTGAAAATGGTTCTTTTGACGAACTAATAGAAAGGAAAGGAAAATTTTATGAGATGTATATGGCTCAAAAAGAATGTTATTAAAACTAAATAAAAAAGATATTGCATATTAAATAGAAATATGTTATTCTTTAATCAGGCAGACTATTGCAGTAGTCTTTTGTGAACAAAATAAAGAATACTGTCAGGTGAGTTTTTTGTACAAAATAATAAAATAACAGGAGGAATTGATATATGAGAAAACTAGTATATAGTGTTTGCTTAACTTTGGCATTTGGTTTGTTAATGTTAGGCTGTGGCAAAGCAGAAACAATGGAAGAAAAAACAACTATTTCGAAGTCCGAAAAGACAACTGATGATCAAAGTAAAGCAGTAGAGTTTGACGAAAGTGTATCGGATGATGAAAAAAATAATTTTGATATTAGTGAGTATAGGCAATACGAGGATTATGGTCTTAATTACGATAAAGATAAAGAAAGATTCTATTATAATGGGAAACTGGTACGCAGGTTTAAAGATGTCAAAGATAGAGAAGGCAACATAAATGGATTTTCGTTTGAAAATGGCGAGATAGATTTGAAAGTGGATCGTGATACGTCATATAAACTAATAGGAATCAGTGTATTGAGTCAGGAAGAATTTGACAAAAATACTGAGGAAATGAAACTAGTAAAATCTTTGGACGCAACTGCTCATGAAGAAGGCGATGACAAAGTGGGCGATGACACACTAAACGAATATCAAAATTATGGGGTTTCATATGATGAAAAGCAAGGAATTTGGAAATATAATGAAACTGCTATCTATGTCTTTTATGATGAAAATGGATCGAAAATGATTCAAGGAGATGTAGATGATAAGAAAAATGTTTCACTAATTGTTGAACGGGATGCACAGGATAAAATTGTCAGAATATCTGAAATAGATTCAAATGATATATCAACATATGTAAAGAAACTATTAGACACAAAATAATATGCAAAAGCATAATAATATTTAGAAAAAACTATTATGCTTTTGCAACAAATTAGTATTTTGTTTGACTTTCTAAAGCAGCTTCTATGGTGGCTTTGATTATTAATAAAGAACGTTTATCGCAAACCAACAATTTACGCATAATTGATTCATATTCATCGGTTTGTAAATTTTTTTCAGGATAAAAGATGGTATTAGAATCAAGACCAAGTTCCCGAATTAATTTGAACAAAACATCATAACTTGGTTTTTTATGCTCATTTTCAATACGATACAAATATCGTTCAGTAACACCAATTTTTTCAGCTAAAGATTCAACGGTAATCAATCCACCTTCACGAGCCGCTTTAATAAGTTCACTTAATTTATCAGGTATTTTGCGCACACAAAATTCACCACCTTTCTTAATATATTAGACGATTTAGGTTTAAAATATAATGGCTTGATAGTACAGTTTATTGTGACCTGACAGTTCTGTACTGTATAAATAGACATTGCATTATGTCTGCTGAGGGGGCAAGGAAAAATCTTTGTCCCCATAAATAATTTACAGATAAAGAAAAATATTCAAATCCTCTGCAAAAATATTGAAACCTGCAAATAAATTAATTTACAGTTAATAACGTCCAATGGGTTTTGCCTCATATGGACGTATTTTATATATGTAGAAATTTTTTGAAAATTTTCTTCCAGACCCCAACATCGGGCATCACCCATACGGGATAGTAGTGAAAGGGAAAAAGGACCTTAGCTCTGATCCTGTTTGTCGGGAAGGAGGTGAATTCTATGAAGCAACCTTCTTCCTTAGACGAGGAAACTGTCAGACACCAGTTTGACCGGAAATGCAAGCTGGCATTAAAAGGTGAACTGATAGATTATACAAGGCATATAGATTATATCAGTAAACATGAAGTGGTTCTTTCTGAACTAACAGAACAGAAGTTAGAAAGTCTTTCTGTTATTGATGAGTATGATGCGGAATATTTCGATTTTCAAGCATTAGGCTATGACATCCGGCTAAAAGACATGCTGCTTGCAGAAGCGTTAAATGCGCTGACGGAAAGAAAACGTGAAGTAATCATGCTGTCGTATTTCCAGGGGCTAAGCGATGCCGATATTGCAAGGAAGCTGAACCTGGACAGGAGTACGGTAAATGAGCATAGGAAACGCTCGCTCGAATTGTTAAAACAAATGATGGAGGAACGTAGCAATGAAAACAAAAAGAAAAAACAATGAAGATACAAGATTGCTGCCTTTTTGTGTCATTAAGGCAGCTGCGGAAGGCGATATTCTGGCAATTCACAAAGTTTTGAACCACTATGAAGGATATATAACAAGTTTATCTGTCCGGAAGATGAAAGACAAATTCGGAAATGTTCATTATTGTGTGGATGAAACGCTGCGCCAGCGTTTACAGTCAAAACTGCTCATGACAATATTGAATTTTAAGCTGATACGATAAACGAAACAAGCAGTCATCCCTTTCTGTCGGCTTGATATTCGCTTTTTATACGCACCTTGACAATTTCATATGGTGAATCCTGCAGGATGTATGAAGCAGTTGAGCTATTTAATGAATACGCCATGACTATCTGTATCCGCCGCTTTGCGACACGATGTCGCAAAGTGGCAGGTATTAAGAAATATCCGGTAAAATACCCCAGTGTAGTATTTTTTGGATTAAAACGATGGAATGTTGATTCGGGCATTGAAGTAAAGGTACGAGCGATAACTATTTGATTACTGGCAAAGAGACAGGGACTTTGCGGCGATGATGCTGTTTCTGATAATGATACTTCCGGATATAAGCTGATCCGGTCTGAAAAGATTGCAATTTCTACGGAAGACCTGCCGCTGGCTGTCTGTTTCGTATGTTATGGCAAATGGCGCTGTTTCCTGACAGCCGCCTGCAGGATGTTTCTATGTATTTAACGAATATTGGACATGTCATTTATAATATATTGAAAAGAGCATGGAAAGGGAAAAACATATGGATATACACACATTACGAAATATGGCGGAAACTGATATTAGCACGATTTCCAAAGAATCATTGATTGATATAAAAGACGTTACCATAGATATGGAGAAAGGAAAGCAGGAAAGAATCTCAGAATTTTTCCAGCAGATCAGAAACCCATACTGTTTTGTATGCAATGGAATCATTGTCAAAATGAAATATAATAAAAACGAAAAAACATTGGAAGAGAAACTGGACAGTTATTTTCTTTCATTATAAATATCAAAGGAAAGGGGAAATTATGGTATCGGATTATGATTATTTAAGAAAATGTAGATTTGTTTATTCCAATGTGCTATACTATAAGCGGACTAAATAAAGCCCAAATAGTTTAAGAAGTCAATTTAAACTATTTGAGGTGATGATATGGATACAATTCTAAACGGCATCTATACTGCTGACGCTTATTACCGTTTGTCAAAAGAAGATGGGGATAAGGCGGAAAGCGACAGCATTGTAAATCAAAAAGCTCTCGTGAGGGAGTTTCTTAAAGTGCATTCCGATATTCAAATTTATAAAGAACGGGTGGATGACGGCTATACAGGCGTGAATTTTGAGCGTCCCTCTTTTCAAGCTATGCTGGAGGATATAAAGTCTGGCAAGGTGAACTGTGTAATTGTCAAGGATCTCTCCAGATTTGGCCGAAACTATATCGAAGCAGGGCGGTATATCGAAAAGATATTCCCTTATCTTGGAGTCCGGTTTATAGCGATTAACGATAACATTGATACAGCATCTGCAGCGAGTGCGTCAGATGAATTACTGATTCCCTTTAAAAATTTGATCAATGATGCATATTGCAAGGATATTTCCATTAAAGTACGCAGCCATCTGAATATGAAGCGGGAGAACGGGCAATATATCAGCCCATTTGCCCCTTACGGATATAAGAAGTCCGAACAGAATAAAAATCAGCTTGTCATTGATGAAAAAGCTGCTTCCGTGGTACGCCAGATTTTCAAATGGAAGATTGATGGCATGAGCAGTGCCAGGATTGCAGATAAATTGAATGAATTAGGAATACCAACGCCGATTGAGTACAAGCATATGAATGGTGAACCGCTTCATTGTGAATTTCAGAAACGGTCAGATTCAAAATGGATGGCAAACAGCGTAAACCGTATACTTGGAAACGAGATATATACAGGAGTGCTTGTGCAGGGCAAGACATCATCTCCCAGCTATAAAGTCAGGAAACGCATCAAAAAAGCGGAAAAGGATTGGGTTCGGTGTGAGAACTGCCATGAAGCGATCATTTCTGCAGAGGATTTTGGTATGGTAAGAAGAACATCCGAAGAGGATACAAGGGTTGCCCCGGACGAGGAAACACTATATCTATTTTCGGGAATCGCCAAATGTGGGCATTGCGGGGGTAATATGACCAGAAAAACAGTGCCTTCAAATGGGAAAAACTATGTATATCTTGTATGTGTTGAAAATAAAAATAACAAAAGCTGTACCTTTCATAAGGGACTGTCTTTAAAAAAGTTTGAAAAGACGATTTTAGAGATTATCAACCTCCACATTGAGCATATATTTGAACTAAGTAAAATGCTAGATACAGCGCAAAAAACCCCCTATACCGGGTATCTCGCCGAAAAATTGCAGGATCATATCCTGGAAAAGGAACGGCAGATTGAAAAAAAACGTCATTATACTACGGAAGTCTATACAGATTTCAAAGATGGCGTTATAACGAAAGGAGAATATCGGGAATTAAAAGAATCCTTCCGCGATGAAATTCATATTTTAGAAAAAGAAATTGAAACTCTTCAGGAAGAGATTGAAGAGTTGGCCAAAACAAAAAGGGATAAAGTGCAGTGGGTAAACCAGTTTATAGAGTGTAGAGGCTTTCCAAAACTGACCAGGAAGATTCTCCTGAAAATTGTAGAAGAGATTCGGATATACGATAAGGATAGGATAGAGGTTATTTTTAAATTTCAGTCAGAGTACGAAGAAGTATGCAGATACTTGGAAAGCACGGAAAACTTTGAGCCGCATACAGATATTGGAGGTGGGGCAGATGGCAAGAAAAAGTAGAAAAAAGATGCAGAATACATTTCCTGTTATGCCAGAGGTATCAGCTTCCAAAAGTAAAACGGGCATTTATGTGAGATTATCTGTAGAGGATAATGGAAATGCTGAAAGAGATTCCATACAAAACCAGATTTCTTATTTAGAAGAGTATGTAAAAAAGAATGAAAGTGATTTCCAATTGGTGAATATCTATGTGGACAATGGCACAACAGGGACTAATTTTGACAGGGTAGGATGGAAAGAACTGATTGAAGATGTAAAAACAGGGGCGGTTGACTGTCTGGTTTTTAAGGATTTCTCCCGTATCGGGAGAGATTATATTGAAGTCGGAAATTATCTCGAAAAAATATTTCCGTTCTTAGGGGTAAGGATTATTTCGGTGAATGATAATTTTGACAGCAGAAAGCAGCCGTTTGAGAGCAATATGCTGATGAATTCTTTGACTAATATTGTAAATGACTATTATGCAAAAGACATTTCCCGGAAGATTTTACAGGCAAAAAAGGTAATGCAGGAAAATGGAGAATATACCAGTGGGGTATATCCCTATGGATATAAAGGAGATGACGCCAATAAAAGGAAACTGACAGTAGATCCAGAAGCGGCTGATGTAGTGAAAAAAATATTTGAATGGCGCATCCAGGGAAATGGGTGTACGAGAATTGCCAATTATCTCAATGAGCTTGCGATACCCTCACCAGGATTATATCGTTTTATGAATGGATTCCAGTCTTTTAAGCGGAGCGGTCATTCAAAGTGGCGGGCGGAGCATGTATCTGGAATTTTAACCAATCCCGTATATTTGGGGCATTTGGTTCAGGGCAAATCACAGGGGAGCCATTTCAGAAATAATGGGAAAAAACAGCGTCTGCCGAAAGCAGATTGGATCATTTCAGAAAATACGCATATTCCGCTTATAACACAGAGAGAATTTGACGTTGCGGCAGCTATGGCAGAAAAAAGTCATAAAATGTATTGTGAGCGAATGAACGCAAATGCAGATATCCCACAGGAGGAAAATTGTCTCCGGAAAAAAGTTTATTGCGGACAGTGCGGACAAAAGATGTTCCGAAGAAGCAGGGTTACAGACGGAGTGAGAAGATATTACTATTATTGTGATTCAAGGAGAAGGTTTTTGGATACAGAATGTGTACAGGCTTCTATATACGAAATACCATTAATGGAAACAGTGAATGAAGTAATCAATCAGCAGATGCAATTATATGGAATCCTGTCTGATCAATGGGCCGGACGAGAAAAAAGCATGACAGGCACTATACATGGTGTTGAGGCCGATAAACAGAATAGGGATATGCATAAACAAGAGTTAATGCAAAAAATCCAGAGTATAAAAAGAAAACGCCGGGAGCTTTATGTGGATATGAAAGAAGGGTCGCTTGAACCGGAAGATTTTGAATATGAAAAGAAACAGCTTGCCCAAAAACAGCTATCCTATGAAATAGAAATAAAAAATATAGGAGGAAAAAATGAAGCAGAAGAAAAAGCTATAGAAACTTTAAATATCTGCCTGAAAGAAAATTTACAGGCAGAAGATAAAAAGATTCCTTTAGAAATTTTAAATATTCTGATCGAAAAAATAATCGTTGAATCCCCGGAACAGATAGTAATAAAATGTACTTATGCTGATCTGTTAGAAAAATGGTGTAGAGAGATGCAGATTTCAGATCGGGAAGAAGGTGGAATCCGTGGATGACAGATACATAGCTGGGTACATGAGAATATCTGATGATGATGAAGATTTGGGAGAAGGAAAAAAGGAAAGCAACAGCATTGAAAATCAAAGGAAATTAATTGAATCTTATGTAGAAAAACACGAGGAACTATCCATACATCTGCTGAAAGAATTTGCAGACGACGGCGTTTCCGGGGTGAGCTTCAACCGTCCCGGAGTACAGATGCTTTTAAAAGAGATAAGGGAAAACAGGATTCAATGTGTTGTCGTGAAAGATCTGTCCAGATTTGGAAGAAATTATATCGAAACAGGGGACTATATCGAGCAGATTTTTCCGTTCCTGGGAGTCCGGTTTATTTCCATTGTTGACAATTTTGACAGTTTCAAAAATCCTGCCGGGATTGAGATAGGGCTTAAAAATCTTATACATGATTTATATAGCCGGGATCTATCGAAAAAAATAAAATCTACAAAAGAATTGATGCAGAAACAAGGTGATTATAGTGGAGGCGGTGTTCCATTTGGCTATATAAGGGGTAATGGAAACAGCAAAAAAACAGATTTTATCCCTGATCCAGAGGCCGCACAGGTTGTAAGACAGATTTTCACTCTTGCCGTGGATGGAAACACAACGACTAAGATTGCGGATATACTAAATGAAAGAGACATACCTACGCCGGGGGCATATAAAAGAAAACATGAAAAAATTCGATACCAGATGAAAAATGATAAGAGAAATCTATGGACTTCATCCCAGATTGCTCTTATTATTCAAAACGAAGTTTATATAGGGACATTTGTGAGTCATAAATTATTCACGGTTAAGCCGGGAGTTGTAAAAAAGGTACATGAATCTGAATATGTGAAATTAGAAAACCATCATGAAAAATTAATTGAAAAGGATGTATTTCAAAAAGCTCAAAAAGCAATCTCTACAAGAAAAAAACGGAAAGGCCGTAAGGAAAACAAAAATCCTTCCCCATTAAGGGGGAAAATAAAATGCGGATGCTGTGGATACGGAATGTGCTTTAAAGCATCCATAAAGAAGCCGTACTATTATTGCAGGATGGGAGATAGCTGCGGCTCACATATACGAATCGAATCTGAGCTGTTGGAACATATTGTCTGGGATATACTGCAGAAGATGATAGTGGTATGCTGTGAGAAAGAAAAAGCGATGCAGGGTGAGCGGATAGAGATACTGTCAGCCATTTCAGGTATACAAGAAAAAAAACGTATTTTAGAGATAAAGACAAAACATTGCAGAATTAGCCGTTTAGAGCTATACCATCAATGGAAAGATGGAAAAATCACGAAAGAGGAATACATTAAGGGGAAGGAGGAAAGGAATTCAGAAGAGTCAGAATATCAGAAAGAATTGGAACAGTTAAGCCGATGTTTGTCTGATAGAGTTTCTGTCCAAAAGCAGATGGAACAAAAGAGTGGATTGACGATGCTTGCAGGAGTACAGAACTTGACAAAAGAACTGGCAGACGAACTGATTGAACGGATTGAGGTGTATGATGACGGCAGGGTTGAAATAAAATGGAAGATAAAAGACATTATGGAATAGCAGATGGCAAAAAAGATAAGGAATTTTTTAGTCTTAACTTGACACAACCGTACCGGAGCCAGTATGGAAGTGCGAATCCTACTGCGGTGGTAGGACCGGCGATTGCGGCTACGGCGGTGAGTACGCTGGCGGCGGTGGCGTTTTGTAAGGTGATGAGTAAGAAGCGGAGGGCGTAGGCTCTCCGTTTTTGTTATCCAATAAAGGCATTGACATTAAGTGACAGAAATAATATAATAAAATTTATATTTCAACTGTATTTTTACAATAGAGAGGGTAATTTTATATGGATATAATGCTTATGTTTAGGGATGATTATTTTAATAAACGTAGGGAGTTGCTTAATAAAAATCATGTTTATCGTAACCACATTAAGAAATTTATTGATTATCTATGCTTGCCAGAAGTAAAACTATCCGATATGCCTACTCGCATTAATAAAGATGTGGTTGAGGCGTGTATTAAATATTATCACGATAAAGGTGAGCTTAATTCCAGATCAACAATGGAATCACATTTAGAATCAGTGAAAAGTTTCTATGATTATTTGAGTGAGTCTGGCAAAGCATCTGATATTTTTTCAGATTACAGTTATAGTAAATTTAAGGATGATATCGTTGAAAAATATAGCTTGTTAGAACCTGTTGAAAGAGGAATCTATAATTGCGAGGATATTAAAACTATTTTAATTAATTTAGATAAAAGTATTGATAATTTTCAGGGAGAATCTGCTGGAATCCGGGAGGAAGAAAGACATTTGCAGAGAATTATATTAAGGTTATTTATAAAAATAACTTTAATTGCTCCGGCAAAAAGAAGTGTGATTACAAATATAAAAAAATCGGATATTAAAGAAGAATTAAAAAAATTATCCATAAATGGCATAGATATCAATATACCATGTGGTTTGTCCAGGGATTTATGTGCAGCGTTAAAATATGCAGAATCTAAAAACAAAGAACCCATAGAAGAGAAAGATACTATTTTTGAATATTTATATAGATATAAGGGGAAATTTCGAGTGGAAAGTCTGAATGCATGGTTCTATAATATTGCTCAGGATTTTGGAGTCCTGGAAAATGAGCGTAAAGATAAAAAAACATTAGCTGTGGAGCCAATTAAAAATATGGTAATACAAATGATGGTTGATAATATGATTAATCCTGTATTTATATCAAAAATTGCAGGTCTTACTCTTTCTATGATAGAAGCAACATATTATCCTAAAGATTGGAATGTGAAATGTGAAGAAGATATAAATAAGTGTGTCAATAAGAGTATTGCACAGAATGATTATTACTGTTATGTATAAAAGAGATTTTAAAGAACAGGGAGTGTGCAGGTATGGGAATCTATTTAAATCCAGGGAATGAACAGTTTACGATTTCTGTTAATTCTGAGTTATACGTAGATAAAACGGAACTTATAAAATATACGAATAGTCGTATAGGAAAAGACAGACCATTAATCTGTTCCAGCAGACCAAGAAGATTTGGGAAAACAATGGCAGTAACAATGCTTACGGCATATTACAGTAAAGGATGTCACTCTGAAAAGTTATTTGAGGGACTTAGGATAAGCCAAAATGAGTTTTTCAAAACGTATTTAAATAAATATAATGTAATTTTTTTAGATATTCAGTGGATGTATGGAAATGCGCTTGAGGAAATGAAAAGAAATTCTTTTATTAAAATAGTGAGTTATATTCAGGAGCAGGTGATTGCCGAGTTAAAAATAGAATATCCGGAATGCGTTCAGGATACGGATATTTCATTACCGTCCGTGTTGGCAAAGATTAATGCTTTGACAAAAGAACAGTTTATCATCATCATTGATGAGTGGGATTGTCTGTTCCGGGAAGATAAAAATAACGAAAAACTTCAAAAGGAATATATCAACTTGCTTAGGGGATTGTTTAAAGGGGCTCCGTCAGGAGCGTTTCTAAAACTGGCGTATATCACGGGAATTTTGCCAATTAAAAAATATGGCACACAATCAGCATTAAATAATTTTAGAGAACATACAATGGTCAGTCCCAGGCATATGGCAGAGTATGTTGGTTTTACAGAAACGGAAGTAAAGACTCTTTGCAAAGAATATAATATGTCGTTTAAAAAAATGCAGAAATGGTATGATGGGTATTTTTTTGAAAAAATAGGACATGTTTACAGTCCCAATTCCGTAATTGAGGCGATAGACAGTAGAGAGTTTGGAAATTACTGGTCAGGGACAGAAACTTATGAGTCTTTGATGACGTATATTGCAATGGACTTTGATGGATTGAGACAAATAATCGTAGATATGCTGGGAGGTTTACGATGTAGGATTGATGTGGAATCTTTTCAAAATGACATAACTTCGTTCAATTCTGCGGATGATGTGATTACATTGCTGATTCATATGGGGTATTTGGCTTATGATGACAAAATGAAAGAAGTTTTTATTCCAAATGAGGAAGTTAGAAGTGCTTTTCTTCGTGCTATTAAAAATGATGGATGGGATGAAGTGATAAAAGCAATTCATGCATCCGAGGCATTGCTTAGAGCAACTTTGGCTATGGATGAAAGAGCTGTGGAGCAGATGATACAGGAAGTTCATATGCAAAATTCTTCCAGCCTTGTTTATAATAATGAAATTTCATTAAGCAGTGTAATTGCTGTGGCATATTACAGTGCATGCAAAGATTATACTCTTATAAGAGAAATGCCGGCAGGTAATGGATTTGCGGATATGGTTTTTTTGCCAAAACGTACTTCTTTGAATCCGGCTTTGATTTTGGAACTAAAATGGGATGCGACTGCTGAGGGGGCGATAAGACAGATTAAGAGTAAGGAATATGTGTCAGCGCTTAAGGAGTACAAAGGAAATATTTTGCTTGTTGGAATTAACTATGAAAAGAAAAATAAGAAACATCAATGCAGAATAGAAAAATATGAAATATGATTTTTCGTGTATAATACATGTTAGTGTACGCAGGAGGAACGTGAATGAGGGATGAGAGTGAGATAAACCGCGCGGTTGAGGAGTACGCGGACATGGTGCGGCGTGTTTGTTTTTATCATTTGAAAAACCGGGAAGATACGGAGGATGTGTTTCAAAATGTGTTTTTAAAGTATATGCTGTGTGATAAACCATTTAAGGACAGAGAGCATGAAAAGGCATGGCTGCTCCGGGTAGCGATTAATGCCTGTAAAGATTACGTGAAAAGTTTTTTCCGGAGGAATGCCATCCCTCTGGAGACGTTAAGGGAAATGGAAGCCGGGGGGATGGAGGAACACAGGGAAGTCCTGGAAGCAGTGCTTGCCTTGCCGGGTAAATATAAGGATGTGATTTATCTGCATTATTATGAGGGATATTCGGCATCTGAGATAGGAAGGATTCTTGGAAAAAAGGAGAATACGGTGTATTCCTTGCTGTCAAGAGGACGGGGAATGTTGAAGGAAGAGCTGGGAGGTGAAAGAATCCATGAATAAAATACGAGATGCATTTGAAGGTATTCACGCAGATACACAGATGAAAGAAACAACAAAGCAGTTTTTAGCGGAAAAATACGAAGAGAGGCAGAAGAAGTTTTTTCGTCCGGTATTTAAGAGAGCGATGCCAGTTGTTTGTGTATTGTTGCTTTTTTTGATAGGAGTGGGAGGATATTCGTGGATTCAGGCTCCGGCTGCTTATGTGAGTATTGATATTAATCCATCGATAGAGCTTGTACTGAATCGTTTTGATAAAGTATTATCTGCTGTGGCATACAACGCAGAAGGAGAGGAAATCCTGGAGTCTTTGTCTCTGAAAGGGAAGAAATATACCGCTGCGATTGATGCAATCATGGAAAACGGATGTATGAAAGGATATTTGACGGAAAAATCTGAACTGGTTTTTACTATAGCAGCGGATGACGATAAGGGGAATGAATTAAAAGCAGGGGTGGAATATTGCTCCAGCCATATGGGACATGCCAGCGAGAGTATTTATGTGGATAAGGAGATAGTCTCTGAGGCGCATGATCATGGATGTTCACTGGGAAAATATTATGCATATCTACAGTTATCGCAATATGATGATTCTGTAACCGTGGATGACTGCAGAAACATGAGCATATCAAAAATACATGGCATGATTAAAAGGCATATGCATGGCGGCGGGCATTCCTGGAAGGGATACGAAGAGACAGGAGACGATGGGCAGGAAACGGAGTGCAGGCAGATGAGGGACGGTGAACAGGAAACGGAATGCAGCCAGGATGAAAGATATAACAGGGAAACGGGATATGTAAGTCCTGAAGAGGATGATTGGCAGTCGGGTGATATGCATATGCAAAGAGGACACAGAAATCGGCATAGAGAACATTCCGAACATTAAAGAAAGAGCAGGCCCCTCATTTTTGTGAGGGACCTGCTCTTTTAACGATGGTGGTTCGAATGATGCTTCTTCAAAGAATGTCTTTTGCCGTTATAGTGGGTTGTTTTGTGCTTTTTACAATAATTTTTGCAGCTTTTTTTGGTTTTGTGGAAAGTTTCATGGTAAGAACAATAGGTTCTTTTTGTCTTGGCGCGGGAAGTATTTGTGTTACGGTAACTGCTTCCATCGCAGTAGCCATTTTCATTATAGTAACCGCTTCCATCACAGTAGCTGGTCCTATGGCAGTTTCCATGTCCATGAGCCATGACAGGCATGGATAAATTAGCTGTCAGCAGCAGGGCGGCCATAATTCCTGCGCCGGCTTTTTTAAAAATCTTCATTTCCAATTCCTCCTATCTTGCTTGTTTCTATTTTAGCTTTTCAATAATAACACGATTCAGGGTATCAAAACCTTGCAAAGAAAATAAAAAAATACAGGATGTTTAACCGTTGACAAATCTCCGGGCGGTGTTATAATGAATGAGAAAAGAGAAAACACGCTGAAGAGAAGAGTAAGATATGGAAGCATGCAGAGAGAGATGTATATGGTGGGAGCGTCTTATGCCGGAAATATCTGAATACCGCCTCTGAGTGGCCTTAATACGGTCCGGTGATACCGTTATCATCAGAAATAAGTGGTTTTGAAAGAAACAAGCAGGGTGGAACCGCGATGAAACATCGCCCCTTTTTGCATAGAGATGTGCAGAAAGGGGCTTTTATATTAAGAAGGAGGAAACGAAAATGATTATCACACTGAAAAGCGGCGACAAAAAGGAGTATTCTGAGAGTAAATCCGTATATGAAATTGCAGCAGATATCAGCGAAGGTTTGGCTCGTGCGGCATGTGCGGGCGAGGTGGATGGTGAAACCGTGGATTTACGCACCATAATTGACAGGGATTGTGAGCTGAATATCCTGACAGTAAACGACCCTGAGGGATTGGCGGCGTACCGCCACACGGCTTCCCACATTATGGCGCAGGCAGTGAAACGTCTTTATCCGGATGCAAAGCTGGCAATCGGGCCGTCTATTGCAGATGGGTTTTATTATGATATGGACAGGGAAATTCCGTTTACGCCCCAGGATTTGGAAAAAATTGAAGCGGAGATGAAGAAGATTATTAAAGAGGCTCTGCCGATTGAGAGATTTACCAAACCGAGAGAGGAAGCTATCGCATTTATGGAGGAACGTGCGGAGCCGTATAAGGTAGAGTTAATCAGGGATTTGCCCGAGGATGCGGAAATCAGCTTTTACAGCCAGGGAGAGTTTGTGGATCTCTGTGCAGGCCCTCATCTGATGAGTACAAAGCCGGTGAAAGCATTTAAGCTTACGAATCTGGCGGGCGCGTACTGGCGGGGAGATGAGCATAACAAAATGCTCACACGTATCTATGGAACTGCATTTGGAAAGAAAGCGGAGATGGAAGAATACCTGACCATGCTGGAAGAAGCCAAAAAGCGTGATCACAGAAAACTGGGAAAAGAGCTGGGGCTGTTTATGATGAGCGAAGCAGGTCCGGGCTTCCCATTTTTCCTGCCGAAAGGAATGGAACTGAAAAATGTGCTGCTGGATTACTGGCATGAGCTTCACCGCAGGAATGGATATCAGGAGATTTCTACTCCGATTATCCTGAACAGGAGTCTGTGGGAGACTTCGGGACACTGGGCGCATTATCAGGAAAATATGTATACTACGGTGATTGATGAGCAGGATTTTGCGGTTAAACCTATGAATTGTCCGGGAGGCATACTGGTATATCAGTCGGAGCCGCGTTCGTATCGTGACCTGCCTCTGCGTCTGGGGGAACTGGGAATGGTTCACAGGCATGAGAAATCAGGACAGCTCCACGGGTTGATGCGTGTGCGCTGTTTTACGCAGGATGACGCACATATCTTTATGACTCCGGATCAGATTAAGGATGAGATTAAGGGTGTGGCAAGGTTGATTGACGAGGTTTATAGCCTGTTTGGATTTAAGTATCATGTAGAGCTTTCTACCCGTCCCGAGGACAGCATGGGAAGCGATGAGGATTGGGAGATGGCTACAGATGCCTTGAGAGGCGCACTGGATGAGCTGGGACTGGACTATGTGGTAAACGAAGGGGATGGGGCATTCTATGGTCCCAAGATTGATTTCCATCTTCAGGATTCTATTGGCCGGACCTGGCAGTGCGGAACGATTCAGCTTGATTTCCAGCTTCCTCTGCGGTTTGATTTGGAATATATTGGGGCAGATGGGGAGAAGCACAGGCCGATTATGATTCATCGCGTGGCGTTTGGTTCAATTGAACGTTTTATCGGTATTCTGATTGAGCATTTTGCAGGGGCATTCCCTACATGGCTGTCCCCGGTACAGGTTCGTGTGCTTCCAATTTCTGAAAAATACATGGATTATGCGGGCAAAGTGCTGGATACGCTTAAGGAGTCGGGAATCCGTGCAGAAATGGACAGCAGAAGTGAGAAGATAGGCTATAAAATCCGTGAAGCACGTTTGGCAAAGATTCCTTATATGCTGGTAGTTGGCGCGAAGGAGGAAGAAGGAAATCTTGTTTCTGTAAGAAGCCGTTTTGCCGGAGATGAGGGACAGAAAGCCCTTGGATTGTTTATTGACGATATAAAAAAGGAAATATCAGGAAGACAAATACGCGAAGTAGAAGCAGCAGAATAAAACGCAGCTGTTTCCGTAGATTTTCTGAATAAAAATGTTGTCGTGGCAAATACTATAGTGTATTCGTTTAATATATGTAATGAAGGAGGCCATGACGATGCCATCATTAGTTTGTTCAGCACAGAGCTGCGTCTACAATAATGGGATGTACTGCAGCAAAGGAGATATCAAGGTAGGCGGCGATAACGCCGAGACTTCTGAGGAAACCTGCTGTACCAGTTTCCGGGCACGTACCAGCGAAGGAGCGAAAAGCTCTATGGGTACGCCATCCCAGAAGATTGAGGTTGCCTGTGAGGCTTGTGAGTGTATGTACAATAAAGATTGTGTCTGTGATGCAGATAAAATTGGAATTTCCGGTGCGTCTGCATGCAAATGTGAGCAGACAGAGTGCAGCACATTCCAGAAATAGAAATGGTTAAAAATACAGGGATTCGCCAATAGTCGTGAATCCCTGTATTTTTTAATGCTTTTATTTGATTTTTGCTTTTTTGCTCATGCCTGCTTTTTTCATTTTCTTAAGCAGTGCATTCCGCAGTGTCTTTTTCATTTTCTTTGGAGTTTTTACCGTCATCTTTGTGGAGGTTTTCTTGAAAGCGCCTGTTTTGATATTCTTCAGCGCTGTGCCTTTGAGCGTAACCTTGGAGAGCTTTTTACAGCCGTTAAAGGCCTGCTTTCCAATGGAGGATACGTTTGCGCCTATGGTGATCTGTTTAAGCTTTTTGCATCCGTTAAAGGCTTTTGCGTCAATCTGGATAATCTTGTAGTCTGCGCTGTTGATTTTTACTGTGTTTGGTATGGTAATGGAACCGGCTTTTGTATTTTTGCATTTTGCTGCGGAAACGGTCTTTTTATCTGCATCCAGAACTTTGTACTCTACATTTTTGTAAGTAATCTTATCTCCTTTTTTTGTGACAGGCTGCGGCGACGGCTGCGGTTCGGGATTAGGAGCAGGATTAGGTTCAGGATTCGTAATTTTTTTCAGGCCGTTCTGTGCATTTTTCAGGTTTGCCAGCAGGTCTGCCAAATCTGCCGGGCTTGCGTCGGCAGGTGGGTTTACGGCAGATTTGTAGGCGTCCGAAAATATTTTCCAGCTATCAGGCGTGTAGCCTGCTGAGCCTGCGGCATAAATGCTCTGTGCATCAGCAACTGCTGTTGTGAGGTTTGATTTTGCCAGTTCAAGTTTCGCGCTGTCCAGTTTCTGCTGAGCCAGAGTCAGAGCCTTGAGGGCTGCATAGAGATCATCAGCGCTTTCGCTGTCTGCCGCCTGTTCTGCGTTTGTGAGAGCGGTTGAAAATTCTGTCCAAATGTCATTTGAAATACCTGAAGGCGGCTGTGTGTCTTTTTTTGCAATGTTTAATGCTGCAGCCAAATCAGATTTTAAGGATTCCACAGATACTTTGATTAGGGCTGCTTTGGCAGTCTCTAAAGCCTCTATTTTTTCGTACAATTCCAGGAGGCTTAAGTTGCCGTCTGTTGCTTGTTTACAATCTGCCAAGACAGCTTTGAGAGAATTCAGGGATTCTGGTGTATACAGCCCGTCATCTTTGCTTGTGTTGTTGGAGTTTTCGTATTTTTCCATAAACTCGGAATATGCGGAAGTATATATAAATTCAGTTTTTGTGTGAGACTCATCGCGGCGGCAGTGGTAAATCTGTTCGCCGTTTTCTGTTTCCGTAACAGGTTTGCTGACAGAACCTTCATCCCATTCATGTCTCAGGGCAGGAATTACCTCTCCGGGGGTTATGATGCCGTCACATTTGGAGCAGATGGAATCCCCGGTATAGCCTGCCGTGATGCAGGATGCCTCCAGCTTATTTTTTTCTACAGGGGTATGTGAACATCCGTCTGCCAGTGCAGGATGCTCTTTTGTTACCCGAATGCTGTAAGGTGTGCCGTCAATAACAGCCTGGGTGTGTCCTTCGCCGACTCCGGTAATAGAAACAAAGGTAGTTATAAGCGGCTTTGTAAGATCTACACGTTTTGTCTGTGCGTTTGTACCGTTTGTGGGGTACAGGATGATAATGTTATTTTCATCCCAGATACGGGCAATCAGGTAACGCTTGCCGCTTGTGATGCCGGATGTTCTGGACAATCGTTTATATCCCGGAATTACGTCGTCATCGGAGACAGTATCCTGTTTCTCCAGAAGAGCCAGCTCATAGCTGACGTCGTTTGCAGTAAAACCACTGTTTGCATTAAAGGTCATGCTGGGAGTATGGAATATGACATATCTTGAATCGTTGTGCTGGCAGAGATAGAAAAGATCGCTGTCAGCCGTTGGGGTTACTTTCATATTTATGGCAGAATCATTAAAGAAGGTAGAGGCGTTTGTGTTTGTCAGATACTTGTTGGCTGCTTCATTCTTAATGTGCCAGTAATTTCCTGAGCTGGTAAAGGTAAACTCTGCATCTGCAAGATTCAGTGATTTGTTGGGAGTTGAGGAAAAACTGTTTAAACTGGAAGCGACAGCAGTCCCGCTGTGTTCGTACAGTGCGTAAGTAGTTTCCTGACGGGTGGATACTGACGCACAGGAAGCGTCTGGCTGTGTGTTTACTGTACCGGTTCCTTCGTGTGTAAAGGTTTTTGTACAGGTTTCGCCTTCGGCAACTTCCATTTTTACAGGAGTGCTGTCAATGATTCCATTGGGAACAACATCCTGGATATCATAATTATTGAAGAAGATACCGCCGTTATTTCCTTTTTCCCACAGAAGGGCAAGAGAACCGTCGGCCTGCTCTGTCAGGCAGGAGTAAGCATATCCGCCGCTTCCGAGTGCATAGGCATTCAGCAGTTCCAGCGTGTGCCGGTCATCATCGTTTACCAGGAAGGTGTGTATTTTACCATTGGAGCGTCCTGTACTGGGGCATGCAACCATGACAGCCTGTTTCCCGTTGATTTTCTTTGAATAAGAAATAGCAGATAGGTTACAGCCGGAACCCGCAGGGATATTCGTGATTACAGTTCTCTTAAAAATATACTCACCTTTGTTATTTTTCTCAGCGTCAGCATAGCATATTTTACTGTTCCCGTTGCGGAAGAACATGCGCAGCGTACCCTTGCCATCCTCTATTTCTACAATTTCATTTTCAGAAGACCACATATTTGGCACATCGTTTGTTCGTTTCCATGTCTTTCCGCGGTCGGAGGAATAGACGATACTGGCATTTTCCTGTTCTCCCGTGATATTTCCAGAGTTGTCGTATACGCCAAATACAATCGTTCCATCACTTGTGACCATTCCCTGTCCGGGTGAGACGAGGATGGCGTGTTCGTTGGTGCGTCTTTTTACCTGGTCGTTAATATCCCGCGGATTTGTCCAGGTTTTTCCATTGTCCTTGGAAGTTACCATCCAGATATGGGCAACGCAGTAAATGTGGAATTTGGAATCCTCATAATATATGTTCTGTTGTACTTCACCAATAGGATCTGTATTAATGGAGTCAGAACGTACCTGCATTTGTTTTAAATCATCAATATATTCTCCGTCATCGTTTATTGTATAGAGATTATACCATTCATCTACGCCAAAACCTGTAGGAGAGTTGTCTGACCTTGAAAGAATAGGGGCGAATCCGTCCGTAAAGTCACTTACATAGTAAGGATATGTTTGTAAATCTGTGTCGGATGGTTCCGTCATGACTTTGGTGTAATCTTCTGTCACCGCAAGACGGCGTTTCCCGTCTACTGTCACGTATCCTGTTCCGGTTCCTACGCTTCCTGTGCATGGAAGAGCCGGGTTATTACCTATATAGCGAAGGATATTTGAATTGTTTGGGTCTATGTGCGCCTGGTTTTGGTAGAGAGTGGTAGCTCCGGTGGGGTTTACATCTGCAAAGCAGTAAACGGTACCATCCGGTCCCTGCAGGATACAGGAGTCGATAATAGTCGTAGCGTCGCTCCAAAGAGGGTTAGAATCATGTCCGGAAAATCCATTGCTGTCTGGGAAAAAGAAAGGAAAGCTGTAATTCCAGGTCTTTCCTCCATCACTGGATACGGATGCAATGGTATCCAGTCCGCCGCCGTCGGCAAATCTTTCCCACCGGGCATCGGCAGTTGCCAAAAGGTCGCCGTTTTCCAAGGTAATTAATGCAGGGATACGAAATCCTTTACTGCCGGCAGTATTTGTAGCAAAGGGCTGGTTCTGTGTGACATTCTCTTCACATACAGATAAACTTCCGGCTTTTTTAAGTACAGGCTTGTCTGTAGCCGCAGCGGAAGAGGAGAGTGAAAAAGCAGGGAGCATCGAAAACGCCACGGTACTTGCAGTAACGATGGTTAGACCCCGTTTCCACATCTGTGAAAATTTGTTTATCATATAAAACCTCCTGTTAAGTTAATAATCTTATTATAATAAAAAAAGAAAATTCTTTCAATAGAAGAAAGAAAATAAATGAAATCATTAAATTTAGGAAATTTAAAAATATCGGAAATGGTTTCAAAAAATTATGAAAATAAAAGACCGCCCGGGTGATACCCGGGCAGCCGTTTTATTTAATTTTTGCTTTTTTACTCATACCGGCTTTTTTCATCTTTTTCAGAAGAGCGGTACGCTGGGACTTTTTGAGTTTTTTCGGCGCTTTTACAGTCATTTTAGATGAAGTTTTCTTAAATGCGCCAGATTTAATGTTTTTGAGTTTCGTTCCCTTTAGTGTTACCTTGCCCAGCTTCTTACAGCCTTGGAATGCGTTTTTTCCGATGGAAGCCACATTTGTGCCAATAGTAATTTGCTTGAGTTTTGTGCAGTTTTTAAATGCATTTGTGTCAATTTGAATGACCTTGTAGGATTTTCCGTTAATTTTTACTGTCGCAGGAATTGTGACAGAAGCAGCCTTTTTATTTTGGCATTTTGCTGCGGAAACTGTCAGTTTTTTTACATCCAGAACTTTGTAGTCTACGCCCTTATAAGGAAGGATATCCCCTTTTTTGGTTATAGGCTCAGGCTGGGGTACGGGAGCAGTTTGTTTTAGGTTCCCCTGTGCGCGCGTCAGGTTGTCTAACAGTGTTTTCAGGGCAGAAGCATCTGCGTTTGCCGGTGGGTTTGCGGCAGCATTGTACGCTGCGGCGAATGCATTCCAGGTTTCAGGGGTATAATTACCCTGTCCCTTTGCATAAATGCCTTTTGCCTGCGAAACAGCGGCAGCTAAATTATTTTTTGCTGTGGCCAGCGCTTCAGCCACGAGCATTTCTTTGGCGTCGTTCAGGTCTTTCAGAGCCTGGTTCAGATTTTTCAGCAGTGTCCAGATATCTTCTTCAGTTGCATCATCCGGGACAGGTGCAGAGGCTTTTTGCAAAGCATCCTGGAACGTGTTCCAGATATCAGCGGAAACTCCGCCCTGAGAAGCGGCGTCCTTTTGTGCTGCAGTTACTGCCTGGGTCAGTTCTTCTTTGAGAGTTTCTACAGTCTTTGGTTTCAGAGCATTTTTTGCAGTGCGCAGAAGGTTTTCCAGGCGGTACATTTCTGCGCGGGATGCATTTTTGCCGGAAAGGGCTTTCTGTGCAGAGTCATAAGCTGTTTGTAATATTACAGCGCCGACGGATTCGTACATATCTAAATTTTCTATCAAAACTTCGCTTTCCTCACATGCATCTGCCAGAAGGGAAAATGCCGATGAGTAGATGATTTCTGTTTTTTTATGGAAGACGTCGTTCTGGCAGGTGTACACTTTTACACCATCCTCTGTACGGGAAACTTCTTTTGTGATGGTTCCCTCGTCCCATTTGTGCCCGCCAAGGGAGGGGATTTCTTCACCGGATTCAACAAGGCCGCCGCAGAGGCTGCAGATTTTATCTCCACTGTACCCTTCATCTTCACAGGAGGCGGGTAATGCATTTTTTATCACGGCGCTGTGGCTGCAGCCGGAGTCTGCCTCACCGTATTCTTCTGTTACATGAATCTGATAACGGACTCCGTCAATGATGGCTGTGGTATATCCTTCGCCAAGTCCGGTAAAGGTGAGCGTGGGGTTGTTGACGGAAACAGCAGGATTCAGGAGTTTGGTCTGCGCAGCCGTACCGTTTGTGGGATAGAGGATAATCGCTTTGTTATCCTGCAGGTGTGCGATCAGGTATTTCTTTCCGCTTGTAATAGATGAAACCTGTTTGTAACCCGGAATGGTATCAGTTTCTGAAACCTTGTCCTGCTTTTCAAGCAGTACTATTTCATATTTGCTATCGCCATCTGTGTAATTTTCATTTGTGTTAAAGGTCATGTTAGGATTGTTAAAAGTAATATAACGTGTTCCGTCCTCTTTGCAGATGCGGAACGTGTTCTGCCCGGCAGTCGGCGTAACAGTCATGTTAGCAGCAGTAGTTGAGAAAAATGCCTCCGCAGAATTATCGTTTGTCAGGTATAATTTTTTTGATTTATTTTTTATTGTCCATGTAGTTCCTGAACCTGTAAACGTAAATTCTGCATCAGAAGGCAGAAGGGAAAGGTTAGCTTCTGTTGAAAAACTGTCCAGGCTGGAAGCAACATTGCTGGTGTGGTCGTACATTGCAAAGTGGGTATTTTCTTTGCCTATAGATACAACCTGGTTATCCGGCGCCTGGGTGATGTTTCCTTCGTAGGTGTAAACTTTTGAGAAAGTGTCTCCGCTTTCAAGGTTTATCTTGGTAGTACTTCCTTCGATATTCTTATTTGGAATTACATCTGAGATGTCGAATTTGCTAAAACGGATAGCGTAGTGGTTTGGCTCCCAGAGCAGGCCAAGGCTGCCGTCTTCCAGTTCTGTAAGGCTGGAATATACGAAGCTTGCATAACCGCCCTGTCCTTCGGGGATTTTGAAGGTGTTGATAAGTTCCATGGAATGTTCCGCATCATCATTTACTAAAAGAGTGTGGATGACACCGTTTGCACGCACACCGGAAGGACATGCAACCAAAATCACCTGCTTGCCGTCTATTTTTTTGGAATAGGAAATTGCGCTGAGGTTGCAGCCAGTCTGGTGGGAGGCGGGACTTGCTTTGGGAGCGCCCATCTCATACGTGCCGTCCGGCTGTTTTACGATGTCCGCATATGCCAGGGCGCCAACGGGGTTCTTATAATCGCCGCGGCGGAAAAACATGCGCAGAGTACCGTCCCCAAGCTCTACGATTTCATCCTCAGAGGAACAGGTGTAATCTTCAGTTGCAGGAATATTCTCTGTACGCTGCCAGGTGGAACCATTATCAGTAGAATATACCATACTGGCCTGTTCGCCTCCTTCTGTTTTATAAAAGCCAATTGTGATGTCGCCATTGCTGATTGTCGTTCCTTTTCCGGGGGAAACCAGGAGGGCTGTCTCTCCTTCTTTCTTAATCTGTGTATTTAGAATCTGTGGGTTGTCCCAGGTACGTCCGTGGTCTTTCGATTCTACAGACATAATATAGCCTGTCCGGTACACATGAAGGTCAGAACCGGCATAGAATGCATTCTGCTGTACCATAACATCCGGCTCATCTTCGTCGGTACTTTCCTGTTTAACCTGAACCTGCCGCAGAGTGTCTTTATATTCGCCGTTTTCAACGGAGTAGAGGTTGTACCACTCATCGACGCCATATTTAGAGGGAGTCCCGTCTTCCATATTGAGGACAGGGGCAAAACCTTCTTCGTCAAAATCACCTACATAATATTCGTAGCCTGCATTAGCCTCGTCCGGGCGGTTGTTAGATTTGGAATAATCGGATGTAAGCGCGAGACGCAGCGTGCCGTTTACATCCACATAGCCGGTTCCGGCTCCGGGAGATTTAAATCCGGACATGGTGGTAACACCCGTGGGGTTTACGTCGGCAATACAGTAAATCGTGCCGTCGGGTCCTTCCACAACGCCTGGGTCGATGATAGTGGTGGCGTTTGCCTTGGTGCTGTTTCCGGGATAGCCGTCGCTGTCCGGAAAGTAAAATGGGAAGCTGTAGTACCAGGTTTTTCCTCCATCGCTGGATACGGAAGCGATACTGTCCAGACCGCCGCCGTCAGGCGCGTCAGAGCCGTCAGCGACTCCGTACCTGGCGTCTGCGGTAGCCAGAAGGTCTCCGTTCTGCAGGGTAATCAGTGCAGGAATGCGAAAACGCTCGCAGCCTGCCGTTCCTCTGGCAAAAGGTTCGTTCCGCGTGAAGTTTTCTTTGCTGACAGGGACGCTCCCGGCTTTCAGGAGAGAAGGTTTTGTGGTAGCAGCGGCAGAGACGGGCAGCGACAGAGACGGCAGCATAGAAATTACCATAGCTCCGGCAGTGACAATACCCAGACCACGTTTCCACAGATGTGAAAGAGTTGAGAGTTTCAGTAACATGTGGCACCTCCTAAAAATTAATAAATTTTTCTATATTATAGTAAGAAAACAGGAATGTTTCAATAGAACGGTTGGTCGAAAAAGCAAAACAGTCAGGCAGAATCTACAAAAGTACGTAATCTGTAATATTAGGGAGCGGTAGTAGACTTTGTATTTTTTCTGTACTATAATAAAAATGATAATAGCAAGGCTTTGCATATATAAAGGAAGAAGGGAAAAATTGTGAAACAAAGAGTAATTTCTATACTTCTGTCTGTGGCTTTGGCATTGCAGCCATGTATGGCAGGAGCCGCGCAGGGAAGAGTAGAAGCGGCAGAGGAAGCAGGGAGGAAAGAAAGCTGGCAAGTACAGCATGAGGATGGATCTGACAGGGAAGCGGTGAATCCGGGCGTGGAAAAGGCGTTTACGGAAGAAGCGCCGATAGAGCCGGACGACGGGTGGATACAGGTAAACAGAGGTGTTTTGGATAAGAATACGGAATGGAACCTGGTGGATAAAGAAAACGGACAAGAAGAGAAAAGTAGAGTAAAAGCGCGGGAAGCAGGAATAGCTGACACGGATACAGTGACGGGCGCTTACGGGGAAAGTATTACATATTCCCTTGATTTGTCAACGGGAACGCTTACGTTTAGCGGTTCCGGCGATATGGCAGACAGTATGGGTTCTGCTTCCGATTCACCTTTTTATTTGTATCGGGAGAGGATTACTTCGGTAATCGTTGGGGATGGCATCACATCGATTGGAAATTATGCCTTATACTGCTGTACGGAGCTGAGGACAGTCCGTATGCCGGGAAGCGTGACCCGGATTGGCAGCAGCGCGTTCCGGGGATGTGAAAAGCTGGAGCAGGCGGCGGTTCCGTCAGGCGTTACTTCAATCGGAGATACTGCGTTTGCAGGATGCAAGGTATTGGAGGAGATAGAACTTCCGACAGGGCTTATGGTTATAGAAGAATGGACGTTTGAAGGATGTGAAAGGTTAAAGGAAATTGTAATTCCGTCAAATGTGACGGCGATTGGGCAGGATGCTTTTTTGCACTGTTATAATCTGGAGAGCATAAGCCTGCCTGCCGGACTGAAAACAATCGGGGCTTCCGCTTTTTTTGACGCCTGGAAACTTGCGGAGATTCAGATTCCTGATAGTGTGACGGAGATTGGGAGGGGCGCGTTTACACAGTGCTATGAGCTGGAGAGGGTAACTTTGCCATCCGGGCTTACAGAAGTATCGGAGAGCCTTTTTTCAAACTGCAGAAAATTACGGGAAGTGGTGTTCCAAAGAGGGATTCAGAAAATAGGGGCAAGTGCATTTGCAAGATGTGCCCTGACAAGCATTGAGATACCGGAAGGCGTGACATCTATCGGAGAAGGGGCGTTTTCAAGCTGCAGCAGCCTGGCAGAAGTTACATTGCCGGATAGTTTGGCTGTGATTGGCGCGAATGCATTCAGCGGTACTGCCTATGAGGAGAGTCTTTCGGAAAACGAATTCGTGATACTGGGAAATGGGATGCTCTATCAATACAACGGCAGCGGCACGTCGGTAACGGTGCCGGAGGGCGTGACCCAAATCGCGGACACAGTATTTAAAAATCATAAAGAGATTGTGGAGGTGGAGCTTCCAGAAAGCCTGCGCTCCATTGGAAATTCCGTATTTGAGGGCTGCGCTGCACTGGAACGGGTGACAGTCCCGGAGGGTGTAGAATGGATCGGGGAAGATGCGTTTCGGGGAACGCCGTTTCTGGGAGCACAGGAGGATGGCGTCGTAGTACTTGGAAAAGCAGCATATACCTACCAGGGGGCTGATAATCCTGTACAGCTTCAGATTCCGGACGGAGTGGTTTCCATTACGCCGTTTGGTTTTCGATTCCTGGGTTCTGTTGAACGGGTTACGATTCCGGAAAGCGTGATGTCGATTGGCGAGGGTGCATTTCTTGGCTGTACTGCACTGACACAGGTGAGTGTTCCGGAAAGCGTGACAGAGATTGGCGCGCGGGCTTTTGGGTATTACTGTGTAAATGGGAGCAGCGGAACATATCTTCCGATGCATATAGCGTTGGCAGGATACACGGGTACGGCGGCACAGGATTATGCGGAGGACACACAAAACGATGTGACATTTCTTCCGCTGGATGCGCTTTCCGGCTCTTGCGGGGAAGATGCAGCATGGTCGCTGGATAGTGAAACCGGGGAGCTGGTAATCAGCGGAAGCGGCGCTATGAAAGATTATACTTCTTATGGGGAAGGATTATCGCCTTTTATGGCTTGCCGAGGCTTCATTACTTCTGTAACCGTTCAGGAAGGGATCACTTCTATCGGAGCATATGCGTTCTGTGAGCTGGATAAGCTGGAAGAGGTCAGGCTGCCGGGAAGCATTACGGCGATTGGGAATTGTGCTTTTAAAGGATGCGTGAAGCTGGATTCCCTGGAGCTTCCAGAAGGGGTTTCGTCTATTGGTTCGGAAATTTTGGGTGGATGCAGCAGCCTGAAATCTATCGAAGTGGCGTCAGGGAATAGAAGCTATTGTTCGGACAATGGGATTTTATATGACAGGGAAAAAACACAGCTTTTGATAATTCCGGGGAATTTTCCACAGGAAAAGCTTCGCATTCCGGAAAGCGTAACAGAAATTGGAAATTATGCGGCCAGTGAGAACAGGAACCTGCGGTGCGTATATTTTCCGGAGGGGCTGAGTTATCTTGGGTATGGAGCTTTTTCGGGATGTATTTCCCTGAAGAATCTGATATTTGAAGGGAATGCGCCGGGTTTTGGATCTTATAGCGCTGTAAATACAGAGGGAATTACGATTTACTGTGGTTTTTCCAGGCAGGGATGGACAGATAAGATGGAGAATCTTAGCTACCCGGAAGAGAAAAGCTGGGTGGATTTGGATGAGCTGACAGGCGTTCAGACCCTGGAACTGGAAGCAGAAACAGATACCCTTGCAGTGGGGGATACGCTGAAGCTGAATGCAAAGCTGGATCCGGAGCTTGCATTGGATTTTGAATGGACGAGCAGTGCGCCGGAGATAGCCGGGATTGCCTCAGATGGGACGCTTTCGGCGTACCGTCCGGGAGAGGTTACGGTTTCTGTAAGGAGCCGGGACGGCGTTTATCAGGCAGAGAAAAGATTTATCGTTACGGGCGAGCCTTATGAGATTCCGCAGGCTGAAGTGACGGAACTGCCGCAGGAAGCGCTTTCTTATACGTCTGTCAGTACCGAGACAGTGCAGATTCCGTGCGCACAGCAGAAAGGAATCTATTTTCTGAATGGAAAGAAGCTTAGTTTTTACTCGCTGTCAGAGAAGCAGGTTACTCCAGTGCATACATTTTCAGGGGTTACCTGTTCTTACAGCGCAGGAGAAAAGCTGTATATCGTATACCGGCAGCAGTGCACAGTTTATGATTTGCTGAAAAGAAAGGTAGACAGAACGGTCTATATACCAGGATATACGGCGACAGCCGTGGGCGCGGATGATCTGGGGCGCATTTATGTTGCGGCGGATAACAGCAGCAACCAGTATGACCACAGAGTTTTCTTGTTTAGCCCGGAGGGAACGCTTCTTTCCTGGATGGCTTCGGGAACCCGCGTATACCGCTTTAACGGATTTGACAGTACAAACGGAAATTTCTATATAGAGGTGTCTTATGACTACTATTCCTGGGGATATTCGCATCCGGGTCTTGCGCTTCGTATGGGAAATGTTACAGATAACGTGATAAAACGCGTAGACGTATATAGTTCGTTTACGGAAAGCGGAATCATTACACGGGAGATGGACAATATTATATATCTTTGCCAGGATGTATATAAGAAGCATCAGAATAATGCGGTTCTGCTCGGCGGTCGTTATCTGACGGCAGTCAGCGTACTGCTTGGCGTGGTGCGGGTGATGGATTCTCATTCGGAGAATCTCGACATTTGCCAAAGTTATTTAAGAGAACCTACAGAATACGAGCAGGAAAGCAGCTACAGCGATACCTCCAGTATTGGTGTGCGGACGGTTTACCATGAGGGACATGACAGCCTGATTTTATATGAAAATGGACGGCGTCTGACAGAATATGATATAAAAACGGGCAAGCGCACCGCAGAGTATAACACTGCCCATTATGTGTTCAATATGTTCTGGATGGACGAAACGCTGGTTCTGATTGAGAAAGAAAATGATGTCTACTATGTGGAAATGGTAGACTGGAGCGACCCTGAAGAAATTGAAATCACAGGGGAAACGACGATGCGGGTAGGCGAGTCCCAGCGCCTGACAATAAACCACAATAAACCATATACATCTTATTATGAATGGAGCAGCGAGGATAAGCGTACGGCATCCGTATCAGAAAACGGAGATTTGACGGCATGGAAAGCAGGATCGGTGGAGATTACGGTATCAAATATCAGCGGAACTCTGAGAGCCAGCCATAGCGTTACAGTACAGGAAAGAGAGGGCGCAAATGAGGAGGGCGGCGTTGTTACTTCTAATGGAACGGTGAGCCAGAATATTTCTCTTAATAATTACCAGGTATGGAGCCGCCCTGTAAATTCGTATCTGACGGAAAGAGAAAACCAGACACTGGAGAGAGTGGAGTATATCAGAGACAGAGGGGTTCTGGTAGAAACCTATTCGAAAGACGGCAGCCGTATAAACAGCCGGACGATAGAATCTCCGCTTCCGCTGTTTGGAGGATTTTTTGCAGGGAAAGATTACAATTTCCTGGTATTTGGACAGGAAAATGAGCAGGAAAGCGACAGCTGTGAAATCATGCGCGCTGTAAAGTATTCAAAGGACTGGAAGCAGATGGGTCAATATTCGGTATATGGCGCGAACACCTATATTCCATTTGACGCCGGTTCGCTGCGTATGGCGGAAACCGATGGAAAGCTTTATATCCATACGTGCCATGAAATGTATCTGTCAAGCGATGGGCTGCATCACCAGGCGAACATGACCTATGTTGTAAACGAGGCAGATATGACAGAGCTGCAGTCCTATTACGATGTGCTGAACATTTCGCAGGCAGGTTACGTGAGCCATTCGTTCAATCAATTTGTTCAGACAGACGGTACATATGTGTACCGTGTGGATCACGGCGACGGAGGCCCCAGGGCAATAGCTCTGACACGCGCAGATGTGGACGGAGAAATCACAGACGTCCGCTATACGCTTCCCCTGCCTATACAGGGAGGTTTTGGAAATAATGCAACGGGCGTATCGGCGGGAGGTTTTGAACTTTCAGCAGATAATTGTCTGATTGTGGGAAATTCTGTGGATCAGACAAGTGAAGAAAATTATTCTGCGGCCGGGCAGAGGAATATTTTCCTGACAGTTACGAGTAAGAGCCTGACAAAAAACAAGATTGCCTGGCTGACGGATTACCAAAAAACAGACGGAGTTGTGCCGGGGACGCCGCAGCTTGTCAAGATGAATGACTGGCAGTTCCTTATTCTGTGGGAGGAGCATTACGAAGGTGTGGATACTGTCTGGACAAAAATGGTAACTGTTGATGGCGACGGAAATCAAATCTCGGATATCATAAAGACAGACATGCGCCTGTCAGACTGCCAGCCGGCTGTAACGGGTAACGGTGTGGTGAAATGGTATGTGTCTGACGGGAACAGCGTACGGTTTTATACAGTAAATCCATATCGCTTAGAAAACATGGCAATATCGGATTCCTGTGAAGGTTCGCACATGTGGAATGGCGGGGTGTTTGAAAAGGAGACTTCCTGTGAAGAAGGTGGAATCTGTATCTATACTTGCATAAGGTGCGGGGAGAGAAAGCAGGAAATCATTCCGGCAGGACATAACTGGAGCGAATGGTTTAGGTTTGGCATAAGAGAGGAAATAAGATGGTGTCTTAAGTGTAACAAAAAAGAAATAAGATTACAGGGCGCAGGCGGAAATGAGCCCGGCACTTCTTGGGATGATACAGATGAGGATGAGGATGGAGAACCATCAACGCAAAATCTGCCCAAACCAGGAACGAAGCTCACTGCGGCAGATGGAAGCGTCTATACTGTCGTAACAGCAGGTTCTGCCGTGGAATTTACAAAAGCGGGAAATAAAAATGCGGCGTCCGTGTCGATCCCTTCGGCAGTAACGATTAATAAGGTGGTATATCAGGTAACAGCGATAAAAGCGAATGCCTTTAAAGGTAATAAAAAACTGAAAAAGGTTAAAATCCCGGCTTCTGTAAAGACCATAGGGGATAATGCGTTTATGAACTGTACATCTCTGACCTCTGTGGTTATTCCGGCGAAGGTAACCAAAATCGGGAAAAAGGCGTTTTATAACTGCAAGAAGCTGAAAAGTATCACGATAAAGACTACAAAACTTACGACAAAGAAAGTCGGAAGCAAGGCATTTACCAAGGCGGGAAGCAGCAGCTATAAAAAGCTGAAGGTTAAAGTGCCGGCAAAGAAATTGTCTGCTTACAAGAAACTGTTAAAGAAAAAGGGTCTTTCACCAAAAGTAAAGGTGAGAAAGTAAAGAGATGGGAAATCCCAGGTTTACGGCAGGAGCTGTAAACCTGGAGTTTGCTAAGGATGACCTGCCGTTTGTTCCAGAGGGCAATGAGACTTTAAGGGAAGGCAGGTAAAACTTGCAAAAATCGTTGACAGAAAAATGTAATTGTGGTAAAGTAGCAGAGGTTAGAAAATAAAGAAGAGTATCCGCTCTCACCGCAGCGCAGGAGGCGACTGTCGGTTAATATGGAACATAGGGCTTTCGGACGAGAGTTTTCTGTGTAGATATTTAGAGTGGATAGTCTGACTATCCACTTTTTTGGATGGAGAGATTGAAAGTGTTGATGGAGGTGCACGACTATTAGCGAATTAATGATTAACGAGCAGATCAGGGACAGGGAAATCCGTCTGATTGGAGAGAATGGAGAGCAGTTAGGTATTATGTCCGCGAGAGAAGCGATGAAAAGGGCGCAGGAAGCGGAGCTGGATTTGGTAAAGATTGCTCCCACAGCGAAGCCGCCGGTATGTAAGATTATTGATTATGGAAAGTACCGTTATGAAATGGCGCGCAAAGAAAAAGAAGCAAAGAAGAAGCAGAAAATCATTGAAGTGAAGGAAGTGCGTCTTTCACCGAACATTGACAGCAACGACTTGAGTACAAAGATAAACGCTGCCAGGAAGTTTATCCAGAAGGGGAATAAAGTTAAGATTACATTGCGGTTCCGCGGACGTGAGATGGCGCATATGAATGCCAGCCGCCATATCCTGGATGATTTCGCAAAGGAGCTGGCAGATATCGCTGTTGTAGAGAAGCCTTCGAAAGTAGAAGGCAGAAGCATCGTGATGTTTTTAACGGAGAAACGTTCATAAGGGCGTTTCGTGTTAAAAGGGTACGGCAGGTTCCAGCGCTGTAGAAGCTGGAGAGGGCTGTATATAGATAAATATACAAATAAGGAGGAACATATACAATGCCAAAAATGAAAACAAACAGAGCTGCTGCAAAGCGCTTCAAAAAGACAGGTACAGGACAGTTAAAAAGAAATAAAGCTTATAAGAGCCATATCTTAACAAAGAAATCTTCTAAGAGGAAGAGGAACCTGAGGAAAGCAGCGATTACCGATGCTACAAACGTAAAGAACATGAAGAAGATTTTACCGTATTTATAAAATCAGGCGAAGGAGGATTTGAGAAATGGCAAGAATCAAAGGTGGAATGAACGCTAGGAAAAAACATAACAGAACATTAAAGCTGGCAAAAGGATATAGAGGTGCCCGTTCCAAACAGTACAGGATTGCAAAGCAGTCCGTTATGAGGGCGCTGGCAAGTTCCTACGCAGGAAGGAAGCAGAAAAAGCGTCAGTTCAGACGTCTGTGGATTGCACGTATTAACGCTGCCGCACGTATCAACGGATTATCCTACAGCAAGTTTATGTATGGTCTGAAGCTGGCCGGAGTAGAGATGAACAGAAAAGTCCTGGCTGATATGGCTGTAAATGACGCAGAAGGTTTTGCAACACTGGCTGAGCTGGCAAAGAGCAAAGTTGCGTAAATTTAATAATAAAGTTTGAAGAGGAACCGCGGTGGGCGGTTCCTTTTTTACGAATCGCTTTGTTGTGTGTTGGTATGAGCTTTAGAGATGTTTTCATACTGCTTTATTCTATCAATTAAAAGAACAAAAAAAGAAACCTCGATTTCCGAAGTTTCTTCTTTGTTCATGCGGAAGATGGGACTTGAACCCACACGGTATTGCTACCACAGGCACCTGAAGCCTGCGCGTCTGCCAATTCCGCCACTTCCGCATCCAAATCAATATCTGATTTGATATGTTGGGAAGCTGCGCTTGCAACTCACGAGTTATATAATACAACAAGTCTGGAGGTTTGTCAATACAAAATTTAAAAATCAAATCAAAATATGTCTTACATCAGGAATCTTGCCCAATAAGCCCAGCGCCGAATCATATCGATGCTGAACTTTTTTTGCGAAGCCATCAGCTGGGGCGACTGGCCGTCCGCCAATTCGTAGGAATCAGCATCTTTAACTTTCAGGGCGTCTTTTTCATATTTGTGCATTTCTTTGCGCAGCTGGCGGTTCAGCTCTTCGCTGTCTATGATTAGCATCAGTTCTGTGTCCAGGTAGGCGCTGCGCATGTCCCAGTTAAAGGAGCCGATGGCGGATATCCGGCTGTCGATGGCGAAGCATTTTCCGTGGTAGGAGATGCCGCCGTCATATTCCATAATCTGCAGCCCTGTATCCAGAAGCCGTGCTTTGTTTTCACGGTAGTCCATAGCGCCAAAGGGATTTCCATTGTTGGCTATGGAGTTGGTCATCATTTGTACGCGGGGAACATGTGTGCAGACTTCTTTGAGCCGCTCTGTCATCCAGTCATTGCAGATGATGTACGGAGTATGGAAAATGACGGATTCGTCTGCATTCTTCATCAGCTCCGTGATGGTGTAAAAGACAACAGGCTCTTTTGCACGTACATGGATGGGATTGGAGACAAGCCGGATGCTGCGGGCGGGAACAGTGGCTGTCAGAATATCCAGGGGGGCAAACCAGTCCTTGTGCCCTGATTGTGTCTGCTGATAAAGATTCCGGAGTTCCTGGCGGCATTCCTGTACGGCGGGATGATTTTTAAATAAGCGTTGTTTTCCTGCGGTACGGCAGTCGGGCAGTTCCCAGATAGAATGGAAATAGGTCTGAAGCTGGACTATGGAGCCGGAGCCCGGAGAGTTTTTTGTGGAAACGAGCACGTCCCAGTCATAGTTTTTGTAGCCTTCCTGATCTCCGAGAAAATAGTCATAAGAGTTTCTGCCGCCGAGGATATAGGCTGTGGAATCGGCAATCAGGTATTTGTCATGCAGCCTGCCCATAAGCGTCCAGGGTTTCAGAAGGTTTATCGGATTATATACTCTGAGGTTTACGTTGTCAGTTTCCGTTAGAGCCAGGAACCAGGGGTTTCCTTGGATTCCTGTGGTGTATGCCAGGCCGTCAATCAGGATGTTTACACGCACGCCCCGGTCTGCGGCGTCGAGCAGTGCGGAGAGAAGGATTTTTCCGCTGGAATCGGCGTCGAAATCGAAGGTAGAGAGGATGATTTCTTCTTTTGCCTGGGAAATCAGGCGCACGCGTTCCGCGAGGGCTTCTCCGTTGTCGGAAATTACTTTTGCGCGTTCCACGCCGTCGGATTCACTGTAAAAGTCAGATGCCTGGAAACTCTGTACCGTTTCTTCTGAAACGGTTGGCTGCCTGGTATATGGAAGAATGACAGCGGATGCGTAAAGCAGTGTCAGAAGAATTACGGCTAATAACATTTTCCATAATTTTTTGGCTTTTGTATTATTTTTTTCAGAGTTATAATTGTTCAGGTTACGGTAAGCTGTCCAGTACATCCTGAGATATTTTACAAGGGAAAAAAGCATGACAAAGATTGCCAGAGCGGACAGCAGGTTGACAGTAAAATAGGAGGTGTCCGGAAATACCAAAAGCAGGAGCATGGTGAAATCAAGGACTGCAGTGCAGAGTTTTCCGTGCTTCTGCGCGCCGTCCATCCGGTAGCCGCGCTTCATCATATAGATTCCCAGAACTGCCATACACAGTTCTTTTATAAGAAACACCAGAAGCAGGATGACGACGGCAGGATAACGGAGGGCAAACCCTAGTGCGAGAGCGCCTTGCGTCAGTTTGTCTGCTACGGGATCCAGGATTTTTCCAAATTCAGTGACCATATCGAAGCGCCGGGCGATTTTTCCGTCCAGAAAATCGGTCAAAAAGGATAAGAGCATAATAAAAATGGCAAGGCGATAAGACTTTGCGCAGATATAGAGATAAAGGTACAGGGGAATCAGGAGAATACGGAAATATCCCATCAGATTCGGGATGGAAAGGTATTCGTTTTTCAGGTTTTGTTTCAAGAGTAAGGCCTCCTTAAATATTCAGGAAGGGCTGTGCATGTGCGGCACAGCCCTTATAGTTCTTTAGTCAAAATCCTCGATAGAGGGAACGTCTTCAGTAAAAGTTTCTTCACCAAGTTCATTGACGGTTGTCTGACCGGCTTTCCCATACTGGTACAACTGGTCGAGGAATTCGATAGCCGCCCGGATTTTGGTGCGGAGCAGATATCCTCCTGCCTGCGTGGATTCTACGAGGGAGGAGAGGGAAACGTTCGGCGTCCATTCATAAGCTTTCCCATGGAAATCCTGAATCTTGTACAATACTTCCTGGATTTCCAGGCGTGTCAGAGGCAGGAGCTGGGGCGCCCTTGAAAGGATGTCCAGGACGGTCCGTGCGGGTTCCTGTTCTTCAGGATAGACTGCCGACAGGTTTTCGTATTCATGCTTTCCTTCTATTACATCTTCCACATAGGAAGCGCTGAGAGCGAAGATGCTGAACGTGTTTTCCGGGCAGAATTCAGGCAGCAGGAAGCGCGCCATATTCCGGTAGGCATTCAGGCGGGCTTTCTTTCCCAGGCGTCCCATGAGCTCAGTCTCGTCAATCAGGATTACCCAGCCGTGGTAGCCCATCTGGGTAAACAGGCGGCTCATAAAGGAGAAATAATCCCCGCAATGCCGGGTTTTTGTAAAGTTCACATTGTATTTTACAGGCTGGCCGAAAATACGGCGGTAAATCTTTTTCAGCGGCGCGTTTGCCACAAAATCTCCTTCCATATCAGCTTGCAGCAGAAACTTTTCATCAGAATCTTCTGTGTTCAGGTAAGAGCGGAACAGATAGTATAGCTTGTCCGTTTCCAGATGCTTTGCCGCGTAGAGCAGCATCTCGTTGGCAATGGGGCTGTTGGCAGAAATTTTTTCCAGTTCATGCATAAAGCCCGGCTGCTGTCTCTTGGGAAGGTAAGTGTTCTGGATAACTTTCTGGTAGACCAGGTAAAGCTTATCCATAGGGGTTTCTTTACTCAGGGAGAGATAGGAAACTACCATATTGTTTGAATGCGCCAGGTTGAATACTGTGTTCAGCAGATGGGTTTTCCCTTCCCCGTATTTTCCGCAGATTACCATACCACTTGATCTGTGCGAGTCGCAGACCATATCGAGCCGTCCGGAAATTTCTTTCATGATTTTTGGGCGTGCTTCGGAGAAATACTGACCGACGGCGCGTGAGGGAATGCCGGAACGTAATGCTTCTATTATATGTCTGGCTTCGATATCATACATCGGGATTCACCTCCTGCATAGCGATTTGGATAAGCTGGGGAATGCCTATAGAGCCTGTCCGTGCCTGTTCTGTAATTTCTCGGGCGGTTTGCTGGTTCAGTGGGGAAAGAGGGTTTTGGTTCTGCAGGCTTGCAAGGCTTTCAGAGATAGAAACAATGATGTCCGGGGTATATTCCTGCGCCGCGAACCTGTCCATGTCCACCATATCGGAGAAACGGTTGAAGCGTTCCCCCACGATTTCATTTTGTATCCGCATCCATAGCGCCTGGTAGGATTTTAGCCCGGTATTCTCATTGTCAATCAGCTCCCGGTCGAAAGCGTATACGAACATGATATTTTTCATGCTGTCGATGTCGTCGATAAGCTGTCGGATGCTCTCATAAGTATCTTCGCGTTTCATTTTTGTGTAGTGTATCGGTTCCAGGCTGGAACGGCTGATGAGGATTTCCAGATTATCAATGGCAATAAACAGCCCGGAGGAACCGCCCATACGGATAATTTCAGCCAGTGAGCGCAGCATATGCCGGGCGTTGTACCGGGTGATGCGGCTGGGGTAGAAATCCAGAGCCCTAAGCTGGGAAAGCTTTATAGTGCGGTCGCCTTCCAGCCATGCCAGAAGCAAATCACGGTTTTGTTCTTCGAGAACAGGATAACCGAGGATGCTGCCTGTAAGCATACTGCAGGCCAGGGCAAAATTATTGTCCAGCATGGGATTGTTCAGGAACATCTGGCGGAGCTGCGAGCGGATCTCGCGCTTAGTCAGCGCGTCGCCAAGGCCGTTCTGAGAAAGATAGTCAATAAATTTCATGCCTTCCGGAATGTCGCGGTAATCAAATCCCATTTCCTGTATCAGATGACGGCTGATTCCTTCCAGGCATTCCATAATGCCGCACTGACGGAAGATTTCTACGTAGATTTCTTTAAAATCGTGCATCCAGATATTTTTTGCGGAAAACTGGACGGTTTTATAATTTTCCTTTTGGGCGATAGAAGTCATCAGACGCAGAAAATGGGTTTTGCCGCTCCCCATCCGCCCGGTGATAAATTTGATTTTACTGCCGCCATACCGGATATATTCACGGAGATATTTTTCTGTCCAAAAGTCCGTGAGAAAGCGGACGCCGCAGGTAAGGCTCTCAGCCGGAAGAGCGGAGGAACAATCCGCAGTCTTCGGAATTTCGTTGAATTCTGGTTTCATAAGTCTCCTTTTTATTCATAGAAACGGATGGTGGCAAGAAACTGCTCCTGCCCATCCCTGTCCAGGATACGGATGGCCTTGCCATTATTTCGACTGGGGCCAAACTGGAACTTTCTTCCGTTCTTTGTTTCTTCTACCTCAGACATGTACAGCCTGGCTAAATCAAAGGCGAAGCTTTGCTGGTCATAGTCCCTGCGGAAGCGTCCCATAGGAGCCAGGAATTTGTACAGGCTGGTTAAGTAAATATCGGCCTGGGGCTGCTTGTTTTGCTTCAGGATGGCCATGTCATAAGCGTCGGCCAGTTCGTTGACAAAAGTAAGGGCATTGAAAGAAGCTTTGTTCAGTTTTTCCTGTCCGCCGCGTACGATTTCTACGAAGCTCTGAGGACGTACGCACTGTATTTTCTTTCTGTCAAGATATAAATCCTGGTTTTCCGTATCCAGTTTCACACGGTAAGGGAACATTTCGTAGACAGGGAAATCACCCCGGACGTCTACGCCCTTTTCCTGGCAGATTTGCAGCATCTGTTCAGCAAAATCACCGTTCTCAAAATATGACTTTGTATCAAAGCCATTAACGAATCCTATCATATTCTCCAGGGTGAAAGATACGGAAGCGGCGCTCTCCGACATGGCGTTTAAATCCCGGGCAAGGCTTTTGATATCTCCATTCTCATTTTCTTTATGAATGGCTTTAAAAAGTTTCTGCATGGATGCGATACTGTCCTTCAGGGATTTTTCAAGGGGCTGCATATCCTGGTAGAGATTTTCGTAATTCATAGATGGCGTCCTTTCTGAGTTTAATTTTCCATAAGCATTCTTGCGGTTATGTCTGGCAAGAACCTTATTGACTTTGAATAGTAACAGTATAAACGAGATAGTTAAGGTTTTCAACAATTTGTTCCAAAAACAGACAGGGTATGATAAAATCAGTTATAAAATTTGCGTAATGAGGAGCCGCTATGAAAAAAGAGCTTTATCAATGGCAGGAGGAGTGTCTGGAGCGATGGTTTTCGAATAACGGAAGAGGGATAGTGCAGGCAGTGACCGGGGCGGGAAAAACATTTCTGGCTTTGACTGCGGCTGCGCGCCTGGAGAAGCGGCTGGGCAGGAGGCTGCGTGTGAAAATCGTCGTGCCGACGGCAGCGCTGATGCGGCAGTGGAATCAGGCTTTGCGGGAATTTCTGACGGATTCATGCGGGGATAAGGGGAATTCGGGAGACATTCGGGGAGAAATCGGCCTGCGGGGCGGCGGTCACAAGGGAGAAAATGGCCGCAGGTATATGATTTATGTGATTAATTCCGCGCGGTATGAACTGGCCAGGAAGATTCTGGCAGAGCTGCGGGGCGGAGAGGCAGTGTTGCTGATTGCGGATGAATGCCATCATTATGGGAGCGGACAGAACAGTCTTATTTTTGAATTTCTTCCTTATATAAAGCCATGTGGGGAGAACTTTTTCTCGCTGGGGCTTTCGGCCACTCTCCCAGCCGGAGAAGAACGACAGTACCTTTCGTCGGTGTTGGGGCGGGAAATCTACAGTTATGGGATGGAGGAGGCAGGGGCGATGCGTACGGTGTGCCGATATGATATCTTCCATATCGGCCTGGAGTTCCGGAAGGAAGAGAGGGAAGAGTATGAGGAAATCAGTGAGCAGATGTCCAGGCTTTCCCATAAGCTGCAGCAGATGTACCCGGCACTGAGAGAGCTGGGGCAGAGGGAACGCTATGCGATGCTGTCGCAGATTACCGGCGGCGGGGATAAGAGGGCAGCAGAGGCGGCAGCGCGCTATCTGGCGCTTTCCTACAAACGAAAGAGCGTGGTCTGCCTGGCGTCCGAGAGGGTTTCCTGCGTATGTGCTTTGATAGAACGCCTGGATGTAAAGAAAGGAATCCTGATCTTTGGGGAACGTGTCAGCCAGGCGGAAGAACTGTATGGGATTTTACAGAATAAGTATCCCGGCCGGGTAGGGCGGTATCATTCGAAAATGGGGCGGCAGGCGAATAAAAATGTCCTGGAGCGGTTTTACACAGGAGAGATACATATATTGATTGCATGTAAGGCTATGGACGAGGGGGTGGATATCCCGGAGGCGTCTGTAGGGATTGTTCTGTCCGGAACGGCCTCAAAACGGCAGCGGGTGCAGCGGCTGGGGAGGATTATCCGAAAGAAGGAAGGGAAAGGCAGGGCGTCGCTGTATTATCTGCATATAGCAGACACTTCCGAGGATTCCTGCTTTCTGCCAGAGACAAAGGAGAGCCGCATTTTTGAAATAGAATACCAGCCGGGGCGGCATGGTTTTTCACATCCGATTTACGACGTGGCGGCAGAGGAGTTGATTGAAGATGCGGAAAATACAGGAATGGATAGGGAAAAAGTGGAGGAAGTCAAACGATGCCTGGAGATAGGGCAGGTAAGGGCGGATTGGATGATGGGGCAGGAGGAGATAGAGGGGAAGACTCAGGACGCAGGGAGAGTGAGGGAGAGGAATTACTGGGTGTGTATGAAGAGGATGGGGAGATTGAGGGAAAACCGGAAATAGATAAAATAGCGATAGGGGACTGTGTAGCCAGTCCCCGCAATTTAGACGAACATTCCGTCGCAAATTTTCAAAACCCTGTCTGCATAATCCGCCATCTGGCGGTCATGGGTTACCATGATAATTGTCTGGTTATATAGCCTGGCGGCTTTACTCATAAGCATCACGACCTCATTGGCATTTTCTGCGTCGAGGTTTCCGGTTGGCTCATCCGCCAGGATGACAGACGGAGAGATGCAGAGCGCCCGGGCAATGGCTGTCCGCTGTTGTTCCCCTCCTGACATTTCAGCAGGAAATCTATCCCCACAGGAGAGGATTCCCAACGTATTCATGATATCTTTTATAATGTGTTTGTTTTCCGTCCGTCCATCCAGGTGGATTGGCATTACAATATTTTCGTAAGCGGTATATTCAGGAAACAGGCTGTAATCCTGATAAATAAATCCGATTTTCCTGCGCCGGATTTCCGATAATTTCTTGTCAGAGAGCCTGCATATATTTTCGCCATCCAGCAGCACTTCACCGGCATCCGGCCGTTCCAGAGTACCCAGTATTCGGAGCAGGGTGGATTTTCCGGAGCCGCTTTTTCCTATAATGGCAGTAAATTCTCCCTGGGAAAATGTCAGGCTGCTTTTTTTCAGCGCATGTACCTTAATTTTGTCATTTCCGTAAGTTTTTGATATGTCTGAAACTTGTAAAACATAGCTCATAGTATTTCCTCCCGTTTTTTGTGCGTTTCCGCGGATTTCCAGCCAGCCAGGGTCAGGATAAAGGCCAGCAGGATTACAAAGATTATGGTGTAACTCAGACTTGTATAAGAATACAGGTTATCCAGAGTCAGCCAGTACAAATCAGAAGTATAATCCCCCAGGGATTCCGACCATTGGCAGAGCCCGGCTGTGTTCCATAGTTTTTTATTTTTCAGATAAAAGATTCCTGCCATGACGGCGTAGCTGCATGGGATACTGATGAGTATCCATAAGGACTGCCCCAAAGATTCCTTTATAAGCATGTGACGGAACATCATATCTTCCATGCCAAGCTGTTTTAGGAGGAGATATTTCCGTTCACGGTATTGATGTTGTATCTGGTGGAAACGCAGCTCCAGCAAAAGAAAAATAAACAGTATTGTACAGAACACGATACCATAAATACATGCTTGTCGAATGTAAGAATTCCAGGTTTCCCGCAGTTCTTCAGTGTACGAAACATATTCTATATTATTTTTTTGAAAGATAGATGCCAGGCGCTTTTGTGTGGATTCAAAAGACTGATTTTTATTTAAATCGATGAAAAGCCTGTTATTCTGTAAAGTCTTGCTGTCCGCGTTTGCTACGCGGGCGGCAAGCTCCCGGGATGCAATAACTCCATAGGCAAAGTTATATCCGAAAAGCGCTTTCCATTCAAAAGAAGGATTCTCAATAACGGCCCCTATTGTTACAGGGGTGAGTCCTGACAGGGCATATTCTTTCATTTCCGTTAAATCAGGGGCCTGTAAGCTGCTGCTGGTATTTTCCTCTGGCAGATAAAAAAGAGATTCCCGGCCGACGATTTCCACTGTGTCTCCAATATGTGGCGGGGTTTCTATGGGCTTTTCAATTATTGCGGAAGCTTCCTGGCCGAACGCTAGCAGAATGATTTGCTCTCCATTTTGGAAAGCTGCTTTATCCAGTTCCGGGAGGTTATATTCTTTTTCCAGTTTCTTCAGAGTTTTGCTGTCTGTATCTTGATAACAAAACAGTGGGGTCAGTGTTTTGTTGTCATTCTTAGTCCTCCACTGCAGGCAGTGTGTTTCATCCCAAATCTGTCTGTCAATGCGGCGGATGCCGATAAGCGGCTGGATTTCTTCTTCTGCCTGTTTGCTCATCCCGTCATACATGTCATACATATAAGAGGAAGCAGCGCTCCAACTATAGGGAGCGTTGGAAAAGTCGGTTCGTTCTATGAGAGCTTTCCTGTAAGATGCATGAAAATCGGAAGCGTTGTTTGCTAATTCTGCGTATTTTTGTGAAGCCTGATAGATTTTGTTGAGACATAGGATGAGAATCAGGCAGGTTGTGACAGAGAAAAGGATAGATGCTGTCTTCTGGAATGGGTGAAGCTTTCGTTGGCGGCGAAGAAAGATGCGCGCCGTATTTTTTGCGGTTCGGCTGTCTTTCCGCAGACGTTTTATTTGACGTTTTGTGATTTCCGCACGGTTTCTTTCCAGATGTTTATCCCGGCTGGCAAGGCATGCGCATAGGACTGCGAATAAAATAGCGCCCAGGACAGCTCCCAGCTGTGAAAGAAAATCCGCAGGGTGAAATTCGAAAAAATAAGGGAGCCGGGAACCTGCGGATACTGCACAGCAGATTGCTGCACCTGCGAGGTAAGGGAGAATCATGGCGAGAAACGCATAGGGAAATGTACCATATATAGTCTCTGTTAAAATCATAATTCGTATCTGCAGTCTGTCAGCCCCGGTGCACCGGAGGCGGTAATACCATTTCTTCCGCTGGGTAACATAAGACATCATCAAATATCCGATGGATAAAATTCCGGTAAGCAGTAAGATAAATTTGGCTGCCTGGAACATATCTCGGGAACCCCAGACCCTGTTTTCATAAGTATAGCTGTTATATACCAGCGCCTGGCTTTGTTTTAGGAATGCGGATGCGAACTCTTCCGTGTCGAGATTTTCATATAGCTTGTCCAACTGGTAGAAATGTGTGGAATATAGAGGAGTCCCTGTTTTTTGCAGCCCTTTTTCCGTTACAATGCCGTTTGGAAGCGGGTATCTGCTGAGGTGTTTCCAACTTTCAGCAAAGCTTTTTATCGTTCCCGTAAGGCGGAACGTTGTTTCATGGATGCCTTTTTCATTTTGGACAGCGACTCGTATGGTTTGTCCAAGCTCATAGCTGTAACCCAGGGTGGAGAGAGAGGACAAATCCATTGCAATTTCGTCTGGAGACTTGGGAAATCTCCCTTCATAAAGTGAGATATTTCCAAAATTCCGTACTGCAGCGTCGAGAGTTCCAAGATTTACGCCGCTGGGTTCATTCTGCCTGTCTAAAAGTTCCCCGCCAGTCTGGCAGACGCCAGACGCCGCCAGATAGGGATGCCTGAGTTCAGAGAACAGGACGCCGGATTCCTGGAAGTCTTCTACGGAGGACAGTATCCAGTCCCCATAGTTCTGGTAGTTTGTCTCCATCAGGTAGTTATCCATGATGTTCTGAAATAAAATCACGGAGGAAATAAACAGCGCAGAGAGAAAAGTCACGGCAGAAACATAGCGCATTTCTCGCTTTCTTCTCTTTAAACCTTTTAAAACCAGCTTGAGAAATATAGTCATATTTTTACGCCCCCTTTCGATGGTTCTATTTTACAGCAGGAACCTTACAGGAAGGTGACAGGCATTATATTTTTCTTTTTAAAGAATATTCGGGGAGGATAACGGAGAATGCCGCGCCTCCATCTTCATGGTTTTCGGCTTTTAGGGTTCCAAAATGTTTTTCGATAACCAGTTTTGCAAGATTCAGCCCAATCCCTGTATGGGAATTTTTCAGGGATTCCGGGATATAGAATCTGTTAAAAATATGAGGAAGATCCTTTTCGGAAAAACCTTTTCCATGATCACGTATTAGAATCTTGATACCTTCAGGCGTCTGGGAAAGGGAAACTAAAACAGGTTCTTTTGTGCCGTCATGTTCCAGACAGTTTTTCAGGATATTTAAAAAAGCTTCTTTTAACCATTCGTAATCACCGTGATACTCTATACTGTTTTCCGAAGGTGTTTCCGTTAAAATGGAAATCCGGCGTTCTCCGTCGGGAAGGATTTCCCTACATTCCATGAAAAGGTGATTTATATAGAAAGGTTCACGGTGCATGATGGTTTTGCCGGATTCCAGGCGTCCAATATCAAGAAGTATTTTTAGGAGGGATTCGATACGGTTTAAGTACAAAAAGCATGAAGAGATACGTTCGCTTTGGCTGCCACCTGATTCTTCCAGCATGAAATCCATAGAAATAGAAATACAGCTCAGGGGCGTTTTAATCTGGTGTGCAATGTTTTCGATAAACGCCTGTATGGATTTATTTTTTTCGGACAGATATGCTTCTTTTGCATGAAGCATGTCCAACAGTTTCGCGATTTCTAATACAACGTTCTTATTCGAAAACCGATATGTTGGAAGTTGAAGTTTTTCGGTTCGGATATCCTGAATCAAAAGTTCTTCCTCGCGGTGATTTTGCCTTTTTAAGTGAAAAAACAGGCAGAGGAGAAGCAGTGCGAGGATTCCCTGAAGGCAAAAAATACCCAGGAAGGCCTTATGCCAGCCCATGTGCCGGTAAAGGTAATATCCGCCTTTTTCTGTGTATCCCAGGGAAATAAGAGCCTGCGTTCCCTTTTCGGAAGCTTCTTTGGCGATATCTTCATGAAACATATATTGCAGGGTTTCGGCACATAGTTCAGGGTTTCTTTCATACAGTTTTCCGATTACGTTTTGCTGCATTGTAATAAAAGAATTTTTTATAAAAAACAGGGAAAGAAATCCGAGAATAAGAATCAGGAGCATTACAGTTGCAAAGCCTGTTATCCAGATAGAATCTCTTTTTTTAAACATAGTCCAAACCTTCCTCTGTCTGTTTTGTAAAGCGGTAGCCAAACCCCCTGATTGTTTCGATATACTCAGCGCCGGTCTTTCTTCGCAGGCGGCTCATATTTACAGAAAGAGTATTGTCCTCTACAAATTTTCCTGAATTATCCCACAGTTTTTCTAATAGAAGTTCTCTTTTTACAATGCGGCGGGGATTCTGCATGAGAACCAGCAGAAGCTGATATTCCATTGTGCCCAGATTCAGGTTTTCCTCGTTTTTATATGCGCAGCCTTGCTGTTTATCCAGTTTGATTTCTCCGCCCCGCAGTATTTTTACGGCGTTTAAAGGATTTTGCCTGCGCAGGTTTGCCTGTATGCGGGAAATCAGTTCTGCGGCACGGAAAGGCTTTGAAATATAGTCGTCCCCACCCAGGTTCAGCCCTTTTACTACGGACTCTTCGTCGTTACACGCTGTAAGGAAAAGGATGGGTTTCAGGCTGCGCTGCCGGATATGGCGGCACAGCTGAAAGCCGTCTCCGTCCGGGAGCCAGATGTCCAGCAAAAATAAATCAATATCATCTATGTTCAGCATATAGTGCATGGCATCAGACAGGCTGGAAGACGTTATGGTGTGATATCCATGCTTTTCCAGAAGTTCTTTTATGGTTTTCTGTAAATAGAGTTCATCTTCAACAATCAGTATTCGTTTCATGTGTTTATCCTTTCCGGTGATTTTCATGTCTATACAGTCCAAAGGGAAACCACAGGCTCATTTTTTATCAGTTTAAATTAATTTTTTCATGAATACAAGATTTTCCAAGATAAAAAGTTTTCTGTTTTTTCTTGACGCTTCCTCTATAAAAGGGTTTATAATAACCCCGGAAGGAGTGGAATGCCTGTTTTTTGAATGGAGAAAACTATGCTGTAAAGGGCGGAAACAGGCAGGAATCGTATTATGGAAAAGAATCTGACATCTGGAAGTGTATTTAAAAATATTGTATATTTTTCGTTACCGTATCTGCTATCATACTTTTTGCAGACTTTGTACGGAATGGCAGATTTGTTTATTGTGGGGCAATTTCATGGCGTTGAGGATATAACGGCGGTTTCGGTGGGAAGCCAGGTAATGCACATGCTGACGGTTATGATAGTGGGGCTGGCTATGGGCGCTACCGTAACGATAGGAAAGGCAGTCGGGGCGAAGCGGCAGGAGGAGGCATCCCTTGCAGTGGGGAATACGGCGTCCCTATTTATGGGAGTGTCGGCTGTGGCTACGGTGCTGCTGCTTTTTCTGGTAAAGCCGATTGTAGCGGTGATGTCTACCCCGGAGGAGGCAGTTTCCGGTACAGCGCTTTATCTTACGATTTGTTTTGTGGGTATTCCGTTTATTACGGCTTACAATATTATCAGTTCGATTTTCCGCGGGCTTGGGGATTCAAAAAGCCCGATGTATTTTGTTGCCGTTGCATGTGCGGCGAATATTGCGCTGGATTATCTGTTTATCGGCGTGTTTAGGCTGGGGGCGGCGGGAGCCGCGCTGGGAACTACGCTGTCCCAGACAATCAGTGTGATGATTGCATTAGCCGCTATCCGGAGGCAGAAGACGGGGCTGGCGCTGAAGAAAAAGTATTTCAGGCCGCAGGCAGGAATGATGGGGCAGATTTTGAAAATCGGCATTCCGGTTGCCATACAGGATGGGTTTATCCAGATTGCGTTTATCGTAATTACAGTCATAGCGAACCGCAGGGGTCTGAATGACGCGGCGGCTGTCGGGATTGTGGAAAAAATCATAGGAATCGTGTTCCTGGTGCCATCGACTATGCTTTCTACAGTTTCCGCGCTCTCCGCACAGAATATCGGGGCGGGGAAGCATGGGCGGGCGGTTCTTACACTGCGCTACGCGGTTTTTCTGGCGGCGGGCTTCGGGCTGGCGGTATCGGTGCTGGTACAGTGGATTGCCGAGCCGGTTGTCGGGATGTTTACCGATGAAGCGCAGGCGGTTGTTCTGGGCGGTCAGTATCTGAGGAGCTATATCTGGGACTGTATGTTTGCCGGGATGCATTTTAGCTTCAGCGGGTATTTTTGTGCCTATGGTATGTCGGGGATTTCCTTTTTACATAATTTTTTGTCCATTGTCTGTGTGCGCATTCCCGGCGCGTACCTGGCGTCGAAATATTTTGCGGACACGCTGTTCCCGATGGGGATGGCGGCGCCGGGAGGGTCTTTGTTGTCGGTGGCTGTATGCGTGATAGCGTTTGTGTGGATGAGGCGCCGGGACGGGAGGTTAAAAACTGGAAAAGAACATGGAAATATTTTGTGATATTCGTTATACTAAAAGAAAATGGCATAAGAGAGTCCAGCTAATAAATGTCAATAGGTAAATGAAAAATATTTTTCTTCTAAAAAAGGGCAGACTTTCCCCTTGGTGAAAATATCATTTTTTAAAAAGATATTGATTCGTTGGATTTGCAGTGTTTTATGCAGCTATGTCGCATTTAGCAGCATTGTATTGTTTGATATGTTCCTGCGGAGTAATGATTTCAAAAGGCTTGTTATCTCTGAGCATTGCAAATATTATGTTGCATACCTTGTGTGAAACAGCACCCATTGCCACAAGCTTGGGTTTTGCTCCACATTTTTTGAGATAGTAATCCCGGAGTACTGGATTTTTAGCTTCACCTGTACGGGATACACTGATGCTTTGTAAAGTTAGTGTATGAACAACCCGCCTGGCTATGGCAGAGCCTCTTTTGGACATTTGGATTTTGGTACCTTCAAATTTGCCGGATTGTTTTACTGACGGATCAAGACCAAAGTAAGCAAAAAGTTGTTTTGGTTTTGAAAATGCAGAAAAATCACCAATCTCTCCCATGAGGGATATGGCAGATAAGAAACCAGCACCTTTGAATGTTTCGATCAAGTGAATCTGTTTCACAAA
>SRZB01000110.1 GCA_004793585.1 Hominisplanchenecus murintestinalis
ACTCAAACTTCCCACATTAAAAATGGGATTTGCTCCCTGAAAAATCAATACTTTAGCTCACAAAATAGCGCTCAGGCAGCCGCTGAACTGCACTCCAATGCTTTTTGCATGTACTTCGGCAGTCTCTGAACAAAGCTGGCAGTGAATTCCTCAAGCTGCTGTTCTGTGATGTGGAAATATTCCATAACGGCATCCATTAGTGCGTCCATGATAATCCTCATGGATTGATTGAAAGTGATGTCATCCAGTTCATCCATGAGACGGAAAAACAGTTCACATATCGTTTTGTCATCGGTATTGCATCGCTGTGTAACTGCAAGCATCATATATCGTGCAAAGACAATGGATACATGAGCAGTCAAAGCATCATAGGACAGGCTCCGGCACTCCTTTACCAGATGCAGATAGGATTTGCAGGTTTTGAAAAACACCTCTATATCCCAGCGTTTCCCATAGATACGGATGATTTCTTCCGCTGAGATAGCTGTGTCCGTGCTGATGATGGCAAGCCAGTCTTTTTTCTTGCTTTTGTTCCGGACACAGACGATTTTTGCCGGAATTGCCTCATCACCAACGGTTACGTCAACAGAAAGCAGGTACTTGGAGCGGCCCCTGCGTTTTTTACACTGTTTATAGATTTCTTTGATGTTGTATCTGCCATCCTGATAGCCATATTTGATTTTACTGCTTTTCTTAACCATTGCGATTGTGTCTAATTTGCAGTCTGTCTTTAATGCGCTAATGGTCTTCGGTGATGAAAACCAACTGTCGAACAGCACATATTTTGCAGAAACGCCAGATGATTGTGCTGCTTTGATCAGGTCAATCAAGACTTCTGTTGCCTTTCGTCTGGATTCTTTCCGCCTTTTCCCGGCAAGAGAACGTCCATCGAAGTTTGCGGCTTTGCAGAGCAGATTTTTATCGTCGGCTGCCGACAGAAGACGATGGTTGATCGGAACAAAGGAGTTGCCATCGGACCATCCAAGTGTCAGCATACGGTAACCTTTCTTGTACTTCATAGAGCAGTGGTCGAAGACTTTCGCCAGAAGTTCCGTTTTATTTGAACGGGAACGGTCAAACAGGCTGTCATCAATAATGAAGACATCTTTGCGGCTCTCATCCGTAAGCGGCTTCATGAAATCGTTAATGATCCGGCTTGAAAGCAGGGTTGTGAACCGAAACCAGTTAATCTTCGCATTATTGAGGAAGCGATAAACGGTGTTCTTGCAGAATGAACCATCAAATATGCCTGTTTTCCGCTGCATATACATGCTTCTATCCGAGAAAATGAGACAGAACAGGTATCGAAACACTTCGATTACCGGAATCCCTTTTGCTTTTCCGGCATTACATTTGAAAAGAAGTTTCCCAATTTGGAATTGGGTCATAAAATTTGTGACAGAGTTAGAAATCTCATTCCCGTTTTCAGCATTATATGGTATACTTGACATGGCATAAATCTCCTTGCTGTGTGATTGTTATTCGCAATTCAATTATACCATCAAGTGGAGGTTTGTGCCTTTTTTATAGACTAAAGTATTGATTTTTCAAGGTTCAGCACACCAATCGGTGTGGGAAGTTTGAGT
>SRZB01000111.1 GCA_004793585.1 Hominisplanchenecus murintestinalis
CGTTTTTCTTCTTGCTTTTGCATTTGTTGGCATAGTAACTGTGGATCACCGGATTTACTGGTGTTTTTGTCCCTTTATCTATCTTAAGGTTATTGAGCGCTACCATATGCAGGATACGCCTGGCAAGGCTGGAACCTCTCTTGGACATGTGGACTTTGTCACCGTTGAATTTGCCGGACTGCTTTACGGCAGGATCCAAACCGAAGTAGGCATAAAGCTTCTTTGGGGAGGAAAACAGGTCAAAGGAACCCATTTCAGCAATCAGGACAACTGCGCTGAGGAAGCCAACGCCCCGCAGGGACTGCAGAAGGGCGATGCGGTCATAGGCCGGTGTCCCTTCCAGCTTATCAACAGCCTTATGCAGTTCTTCCAGTATGCCATCCAGATGCTCCTGGTATTCCCGGTAAGTTTTGATATACAGCCGGATGCGGAGCGCATTGCTTGGAAGCGCACGTCCGAAAACAGCGGCATCCTTTGCGGCAGTGCATATGGCATCATATTTGGCAAGGGCGTATTTTTCGCCGAAACGTGCTGTTTTGCGTATGGTTTCCACAATCCGGTCCTTTGGTGCGGCAAGCATGTCTGCTGCAAGGGGGTAAGCTTCCAGAAGCTTTAAGGAAGTCTGCGTTGTGATCTTGCTGAACACCTTCTGGTACGCGGGGAAGGACACTTTGAGTTCCGCATGAAGCTTCAACACGATGGCAGACTGCAAATCCTTGAAATAATAGTAGTCACGCACGAGATTGCGCAGGTCAATGACCTCATCATCTGGGATGATGGAAGTCTTAAGGGACGCATCCAGCCCGACCTTGGCAGCTTTTTTTGAATCAAATTTATCATTATGCAGTTTCCTAACGTTCATATTTGTGCTATTCTTAGTAATGATAGGATTAATGACGGAGCAGTCAAAACCCTTATCACGAAGGAAGCACAGGAGCGGGATGTGGTAGATCCCGGTGGACTCAAGGAAGCAGCGGCTTTCAAGAGAATACGCCTCTTGCGCTTCCTTTATTTTTGTGACGGCAAGCTCACGGGACGCAGGATCCGAGTGGATGATCTTAAAAGGTTTTCCTGTGAGGATGCCATTGGGGAGCATGATGGACATCCATGTGAAATCTGCGCCAGCATCAAGCCCGACTGAGAGGTAAGGGATGCTTTGGAGCATCATGAGTACATTTTGATATTTCATAGTTTTATCCTTTCCGGCAGGCATCCATTTCCAGAAGGTGGATACACAACCTAGCGGCTTATACAGGTATAGCCTGGGGCTTCCCAACCAGCCAAAACATAAATCACCACCGAATGGACGGACAGACTTTCTAAGAGGTTTCGCCAGCCGGAAAGGCTGGTTCCCAAGGAGTGAACGTCAATGATCCTGCCCTCAGTGATTATACCTCTATATTTTGTCTGGCGCATGAAGGAAACCTCAGACAAGGTAAATAATGTTGTCTTATAACTTCTGATGGAGGGGGATTCCTCCTTCCGTTATATCTATATAGATTTATTAGATTGGACTTTGTAACTATTAACCAGTAGTCATTCTTGACTACACCATTATTATACTAGGA
>SRZB01000112.1 GCA_004793585.1 Hominisplanchenecus murintestinalis
TGGTCAAGCCTTCGACCTATTAGTAGCAGTCAGCTCCATGCATTGCTGCACTTCCACCCCTGCCCTATCAACCTCGTCGTCTTCAAGGGGTCTTACCGCTTCTGCGGGGGATATCTCATCTTGGGGGGGGCTTCACGCTTAGATGCCTTCAGCGTTTATCCCTTCCCGACTTGGCTACCCGGCCATGCCCCTGGCGGGACAACCGGTGCACCAGTGGTCAGTCCAACCCGGTCCTCTCGTACTAAGGTCAGCTCCCCTCAAATATCCTGCGCCCGCGCCGGATAGGGACCGAACTGTCTCACGACGTTCTGAACCCAGCTCGCGTACCGCTTTAATGGGCGAACAGCCCAACCCTTGGGACCTACTACAGCCCCAGGATGCGATGAGCCGACATCGAGGTGCCAAACCACTCCGTCGATGTGAACTCTTGGGAGTGATAAGCCTGTTATCCCCAGGGTAGCTTTTATCCGTTGAGCGATGGCAATCCCACTTTATGCCACCGGATCACTAAGTCCTACTTTCGTACCTGCCCCACCCGTCGGTGTCGCAGTCAAGCTCCCTTCTGCCTTTGCGCTCTCCGAATGGTTTCCAACCATTCTGAGGGAACCTTTGAGCGCCTCCGATACCCTTTCGGAGGCGACCGCCCCAGTCAAACTCCCCGCCTGGCATTGTCCCCCCGCCGGATCACGGCGGCAGGTTAGAAACCCAATACTGCAGGGGTGGTATCCCAACATCGGCTCCGGGGCTACTGGCGTAACCCTTTCCATGCCTCCCACCTATCCTGTACATGCAATACCGGATCCCAGTGCCAAACTGGAGTAAAGCTCCATGGGGTCTTTCCGTCCTGGCGCGGGTAACCAGCATCTTCACTGGTACTTCAATTTCACCGGATGCATTGCCGAGACAGTGCCCAAATCATTACGCCTTTCGTGCGGGTCGGAACTTACCCGACAAGGAATTTCGCTACCTTAGGACCGTTATAGTTACGGCCGCCGTTTACTGGGGCTTAAGATCAGGGCTTCGCTTGCGCTAACCCCTCCCCTTAACCTTCCAGCACCGGGCAGGCGTCAGCCCATATACCTCACCTTGCGGTTTTGCATAGACCTGTGTTTTTGCTAAACAGTTGCTTGGGCCAATTCTCTGCGGCCCCATCTCTGGGGCACCCCTTCTCCCGAAGTTACGGGGTCATTTTGCCGAGTTCCTTGGCAATGCTTCTTCCGTCGGCCTTAGGATTCTCTCCTCATCCACCTGTGTCGGTTTACGGTACGGGTGCTCTATGAACAATAGCGGCTTTTCTTGACGCATGGCTCGCATACTTCCCTACTCTCTTTCGGTCCGCATCACGTCTTCGGATTGCCCTGCGGTTTTTCCGGCAGGACTCCTACCCCGCTTGCCCGGGTCTTTCCATTCCCCGGCTATGCTCTCCACACGTGTCCCCACAGTTCTGTCATACAGCAGTACAGGAATTTCAACCTGTTGTCCATCGGCTACGCCTTTCGGCCTCGCCTTAGGCCCCGACTTACCCAGGGCAGATCAGCTT
>SRZB01000114.1 GCA_004793585.1 Hominisplanchenecus murintestinalis
AGAAATTTATTAACCAAGTAGTCTTGATTGACTACACCATTATTATACTAGGAGGAAAAGAACTGAAATGAATCCTTATATCAAACAAGCAAATCAGCAGTTTGTTCCTGTATATAATCGTTATCCCATTGTATGGGATCATGGCGAAGGTATGTACCTTTATGATACAGAGGGAAAACGGTATTTGGATTTCGGGTCTGGAATCGGTGTGTGTGCTTTGGGATATCACGATCAGAATTACATACGTACACTGCAAGAACAGATGGAGAAGCTGCTACACACCTCTAATCTTTTTTATAATGTTCCTGCGATTGAAGCTGCAAAGCTGTTCAATCAGGCATCTGGCATGGAGCAGGTGTTTTTCACCAATTCTGGAACGGAAGCAATCGAAGGTGCGGTTAAAATTGCTAAGAAATATCATTTTTTGAAGCATAATAATCATAATGGAGAGATCATTGCCATGAAAAAATCCTTTCACGGCAGATCTATGGGGGCGTTATCCATAACAGGGAAAGCAACCTATCAGGAACCTTTTGCTCCTATGCTTGCTCATGTTAAATTTGCCGATTTCAATGATCTGGACAGCGTTAAACGCTTGATTACAAAAAATACCTGTGCAATTTTTATGGAAACAGTACAAGGTGAGAGCGGAATTTATCCTACCACTGAGTACTTTATCAAAGGAGTCCGAAAGCTTTGCGATGAGAACAAAATTTTGATGGTTTTGGATGAGATTCAATGTGGTATGGGCAGAAGCGGAAATATGTTTGCGTATCAGCTGTACGACGTTGCTCCCGACATTGTGGTTTCGGCAAAGGCTTTGGGATGCGGAATTCCGGTAGGTGCAATTGGAACCAGAGGGGCAGCAACCGGTGTATTGTGTGTAGGAGATCATGGCACAACTTACGGCTCCAATCCTCTGGCCGCTGCAGCCGTTACTGCTGTATTCCAGCTTTATCAACAGTATAACATATTGGCGAATGTCAGGGCTATGACGACCTATTTAGATAAGGCATTGTCCGAATTGGCCGCTCAAAAAGTTGTGATCAAAGAGGTGCGCGGACTGGGGCTTATGAAAGGAATTGAACTGTCTGTACCTGCCGCATACTATATAAATGCTTTACAAGAAGCGGGAATTATCGTAATTCCTTCAGGTTCACATGTGATTCGCCTGTTGCCTCCGTTGATTTTAGAGAAAGAGCATATTGATGCGTTACTGTATGTGCTTAAGAAAATATTATAACTAGAGTACATATATGCTGAATCAACGTGAATTCCAATAATGAGCGATATTTTGATAATTCGGCACAAAAGGAGCTTCCTGTATAATTCAAGTATAGGGAATTCCAAGAAAGAAGGTTGAGAAAAAAATACCTCAGAGTAAAATAAGATTACTG
>SRZB01000115.1 GCA_004793585.1 Hominisplanchenecus murintestinalis
ATTATCGTTCCAAACGATACCACAGTATTTTGCGAGGGCATTGGCATTAGGAAAAGCCTTAATGGAACCCATTTCGGCTAAGATACCGGCTGAATAAACTTTACCGATTCCGGGAATGGAATTCAGTACTGTATACTCGTCAGGGTTTAGTCCCTGAACTGTTTGAAGGATTGCCTTATCAATCGCCTTGAGTTCTCTTTCGAAGGAACTGATACAGTTAAAGGAAGAAGCGATTGAGATAGTGAGCGGCTCATAGAGGCATTTATCAAGCCGGTATGAGTTGCGGGCTGCAGCCTGTAAGATTTTTGCTGTTTCTTCCGGATCAGCAATACGGCCTCTGCTCTTAGAGTTAATAAAAGCGACGAGGTCTTCTACTGATGAGTTTACGATATCTTCATTCGTTGTGTACTCAGTAAGAATGGCTTCAGCTGTGGCACCATATTTGTTTGCGAATGGGTGCTGCCCATCGCGGAGTAATGCGTATTCACTGAACTTGAGATAAATGTTGTTAAGCATGTAAGTCTTTTCCCTTGCGATACATTCAGTGATGTGCATACGGTGTCTGGTAAGACGCTGCAGGGCAAGGTATTGGGAGCCGCGCCACGGTTTGATTGCAATACGTCCTACACGGGCAAAATCAGCAATCACATAGGAATCTATGCCATCATTCTTCCCGATGTCGTTAAAGGACTTCTTGTAGTTCTTAACTTCTTTTGGATTGAGACAGTAAACCCTGACAGAGAATGGTGCAAGCAGGTCACTGGCAGAAAGATAATTAGCAAGATGGACACCATAGAAACCAGTGGCTTCCATACCGATAACAACGTATTTGAACAGATGGTTATGCTCTAGCACATCAGAAATCATCTGTTCCATAAGGGCAGCACCTTCCCGAGTGTTTTCTACGGGTTTCATCTTGATGTAGAACTTCTCATTGAAATCAAGTGCAGAAATAACATGGATACGGGATGCAATGTCAATCCCAACAAACAGTGTTGAGAGGTAATCAATATGTTCTTTCACGGATTCATCACCACCTTTCAATAAAAATGAAGAAGTGTAATCATGGCTTATCCCAGATCACTGCGCCGGCCTAAACCTCGCGTTATGAGCAATACCTGGCAGAAATACCCTGCTGGTGGCTAGATACCAGGATGCAGCATTTGTGTAATAAGTCTTAGGGCAGCATTAGGGTTGCATGCTTTCTTAGCAATAGCAAATGCTTTGCAGGAGTGATGAAGCAATGACCATAGCTACAGTTCTTATAGAACTTATTGTAACATCTGGGACCATGAATATAAAGTAACTTAATAACCAATAGACAGAGAATGGATGAACCAGCATGATTGAAGAAGAATCTTCGGAAAGGATGTTTAGAATTA
>SRZB01000116.1 GCA_004793585.1 Hominisplanchenecus murintestinalis
TGATGTGGTATAAAAAAAGTTGACACCATATTCCCAAGGATTTGAGATATAATCAAGAGAATAAGGAGTGAACAAAATGGCAGAAAACAGACAATATGACCACGAATACAAAGTACAGGCAGTGAAGCTCGCTAAAGAAATCGGACAAGCTAAAGCTGCTAAAGAACTGGGAGTTCCCAAAAACACCATGTATGGCTGGGTACGGGCTAACCGTCTTGGCAATCTTGACCTTGGAGCTGGTTCACAGACTCCACAAAGCGCTATGACGCTTAACGAGGAACTCCTAAAGCTTCGCCGACAGGTAAAAGAACTGGAGAAAGAAAACCGCCGTTTGAAGAAAGAAAATGATTTTCTGGAGGAGGCCAGCGCTTTTTTCGCTGCGAGCCGTCTGAAGTCAGCAAAAACGAAAGAATGAAGTTTATTGCATTAAAAACGAAAGACGGCGAATTAAAAGGGGATATCGCTTTTTTCTGCAGAGCCCTCCATGTCAGCAGACAAGGGTTTTACCAGTATCTTGCAAACAAAGACTGCCCATGGAAATATCAGCCACTGGCGGAGGCCATGAAAGAGATTCTTACGGAAGATGAATGCAATGATACTTATGGCCGTATCCGCATGTATCAGGCATTGACATTGAAGCAGCCAGAAAATGTGAATATTCCCAGTGAACGCACTGTTTACCGTATCATGGAAGAGATCGGAATCAGTCATCCTCCCAGACGCAAGCCAAAGGGGATCACAAAAGCGGACAGGGAAGCCAGAAAATCAGACGATCTGTTAAAACGTGATTTCCATGCAGAGGAGCCGCTGACAAAATGTGTTACAGATATAACAGAGATCAAAGCTAGTAATGGAAAACTGTATGTTTCTGCTGTTTTTGACTGTTTTGATTCCAGCGTGATCGGTCTGGCAATGGATACCAACATGAAGGCACCGTTATGTGTTCAGACACTGGAAAATACTTTTAATGCGTACCCCGGTATCCGTGGAGCCATTATCCATAGTGACAGAGGGAGCCAGTACACCAGCCAGCTATACCGCAATGCGGTCCGGCAGTACGGCATACAGCAAAGTATGAACAGTGCAGGCGGAAGATGCCATGATAATGCCCGCTGTGAAAGTATGTGGGCAAGGATGAAATCAGAACTGCTGTACGACCGTTATGATACGGAAAAAATGACCACAGATGAACTCAGGACGATTATCTGGAGATATTTCATCAGCTACTGGAATAACCGAAGAATCTGCTCTGCCAACGGAGGGCTTCCTCCTATGGTTAAACGACAGCAATACTATGATTCCCTGAAAGAAGCAGCATAGGATACAAAATCCTTGAGGAAAATGTGTCAACTAATCTTGACAAAATCA
>SRZB01000117.1 GCA_004793585.1 Hominisplanchenecus murintestinalis
CTAAAGTATTGATTTTTCAAGGTTCAGCACACCAATCGGTGTGGGAAGTTTGAGTTATGATATTTTTCATCTTATCTACCTTCTATCTTCTCAAACGTTATTTATGCACATGCTCGTGTGTAAACAAATGATCCTGGCAATACTCATAGTTCCCGTCGCACTTCGAACAAAAACGGAACTCCAAATGTTCACCGTCCAGCTCCGTGCGCCCGCATATAGCACATTTGTGCTTTGTTACCCCGGCAGACGGCACATTACTTCTGACCTGACGTTGGAAATTCTGTTTCCTTCGGATTTCCCGCGGTGATACGCGGCGCATATTTCGCGTCATCAAAAAGAAAAGAACAAAATTTGCCAATGAAGCCAGAACAACCACTCTGGTTGCCCAACCGCCCTGAACCATCGCATATAACAAAAACACCGCATCAATGATTCCCAGCCATTTTATCTTAATCGGAATCAAAAAGTATACATACAAACGCTCATTGGGATAGGTTGCCGCATATGCCAGGAAAATGGACATATTCAAATAAAATGTACTAAACGTATATCCCAGTATATTTATTCCGCTGAAATACAGAATAAACGCACCGATAACAGATGTGAACACTCCCATAAAAATATACAGATTATATCGGAACGCCCCCCAGGCATGTTCCAGCTCTGATCCCAGTGAAAAATACAGAAACAGCATCACAATCGTGAAAAATCCTAAATCCGTTGGCGGAACCAGAACCCAGCTCACAAGCCTCCAAATCTGCCCTCTCATGATCAGCGCCGGCTCCAGTGTAATATATCCCAGAATCTGGGGCGCCAAAAGCTCCAGCGAAAACCCAATAATATAAGTAACGATAATGTACCATGTCAGATTTCGGATTGCGTATCTGCCGAATTTCCGTTCCATCTTATTTAAAAATTTCATTTTTATACCTTTCTTTTAAATAGTTGTCTTAACCCTTCTGCTAATATAACTTAGCAGAACCAGCCGTTTTTGTCAATCTGTTATCACCAAAGCTCACATTTTCTACATCCAAAAACGGTGTACCGCAAAAACGCCCCTGGAAAAATGCCAGGGACATTTTCACTTTTTAGCTTTCTTCGCCCTCTTTCTTACGCTTTTTGAAGAAGTCCAGGAGCCCTATCATCAGACCCGATACCACCAGAACCAGGATATATTTCCCTATCTGCGTATCGTCCCCGGTACGTACTGTCTCTCCCGGCACATCTGTCTCGGAAAGTACTATACAAAAGCAATGTACTCCTTTGCAGAGATAACAGTATTTCATATCTTCTTAATATTTTTGTTATTTAACCTGAATTATTCACAGCTGTGCCGTGAAAGTGGCTGAAAGCCACATAGTTACTG
>SRZB01000118.1 GCA_004793585.1 Hominisplanchenecus murintestinalis
CCAAAACTGCTATAAATGCTTTAAAACTAAAGACACCATACCTTTTTGGGTGTATACTGTTTTTGTCTAGAAAACAATAACCTGCAAAGGATGATGTCTTATAGAAAACAGTATATACCATTCAACGCTGCTTTACAACTGCTTTAAGAACTTAAATTTATGCCGTGTCTTTCCCCAGACCGTCATGAAGCATATCATGGCCATACTGATATCCGTCTTTTCCCTTGGATATCATGGGAAGACTATCGATTTTGAAAAGTACAGCCCTTGCCACCGTACCACGGTCGCGCATTTTCTTAATAAGGGGAAATGGGATGACGCCAAACTGGAAGACATACTGAAGCACGCCGTCATCCAGTTCATCTATAAAGAAGCCCAACAGTCTGGAAAGCCTGTGTTCTGCATCGTGGACGATACCATCTCGTCAAAGACAAAGCCTTCGTCACGGGCTCTGCACCCGATTGAAGATGCGTATTTCCACCAGTCCCACCTCAAAGGGAAGCAGGACTATGGGCACCAGGCCGTAGCTGTCATGCTTTCCTGCAACGGCATCGTCCTCAATTATGCCATCGTCATGTACGACAAGTCCAAATCAAAGGTGAAGATTGTACAAGAGATTGCGGAGGAACTGCCCGTACCGCCGGTTGTCTCCTATTTCCTCTGCGACAGCTGGTATACATGTGGCGACATCATGGATGCCTTTATCAAAAAGGGCTTCTATACCATTGGCGCGCTGAAGACGAACCGGGTGCTGTACCCCTGCGGCATAAAGCAGAAGGTAAGTGAGTTCGCCCTTCATTTACGTAAGACAGATGCTGCTGTCAGCCTCGTGACCGTTGGCAGCCGGAGCTATTATGTCTACCGGTATGAAGGGAGCCTCAACGGCATTGAAAATGCCGTGGTCCTGATCAGCTATCCAAAGGATGCGTTCCATGTCCCCAAAGCCCTGCGGGCCTTTATCAGCACGGATGCCTCTCTCAGTACCCGGGAGATCCTGGACATATATGTGGAACGGTGGCCAGTGGAGGTGTTTTTCCGCCAGGCAAAGGACAAGCTGGCGTTTGACAGATACCAGGTTCGTTCATCGCAGGGAATCAGGAGGTACTGGCTGCTGATGTCGCTGGCCTATCTGATTGCGTGTATCGGCTGCGATGAAACCATGTCCTTCAAAGACGGCTATGCATATATTTACAGCCATATCCAGAAAGAACGGATCCGTTTCGTTTACCAGTGCGGCGCAAGGCACATTGGCTTTGAGCAGGTTAAAGCTTTAGTGGCATAGGCTTATTGTGCAATTTTTTAAATTTGCTCATTTATAG
>SRZB01000119.1 GCA_004793585.1 Hominisplanchenecus murintestinalis
TAAAAAAGTGTCTTCGACACTTCAACCCCCTAGCCCCCATTCATGGGGGAATTAGGGGTTTCTTTTTCTTTTGTTTTCCTGCATAATAGTCTTATGAGCATACTACAAGACATTTTTAAAGATCATTATGAAGAAATGGTTTATATCCTACATCCCCGTGACTCTGTCATCGAAAATGTTGAAAAAATGATCAACTGCGGCGATCCCTCCTTTGGTGGCGCCATGTATGGCTGTCCACACTGCGGAAAGCTTAAGTTTGTCCCTTTCCGCTGTAAAAGCCGTTTCTGCCCCACCTGTGGCAATAAATATGCCATGGAACGCACTACCAGTATGTCCTTTAAACTGGTAAATGTCCGTCATCGCCACTGTGTTTTTACAATTGATGAGCAGCTCCGGGATTTTTTCCTCAATGACCGTTCCCTCCTCGACTGCCTTTTTCATGCCGTAAACAATGTTGTTTCACGCATGTTTTTTAAACAGAATAAGTCCATGAACTTTACTCCCGGTTTTATCATGGTCCTCCACACTTTTGGCAGGGACTTAAAATGGAACCCCCATATACACTGCCTTATTTCTGAGGGTGGTTACAGCGATAATGGTTTCTGGCGCAATACCAGACACTTCAACTATACCTATCTCCGCAATGCTTTCCGCACTGCCCTGCTCAATGAAATGGACTCCAAAATCGGCCCTTCTTTCAAAAGGGTTAAGTCACGCTGTTACCGGGATCACAAAGACGGTTTCTATGTCTATGCTAAGCCTAATAAATGTGACCCAAAAACTGCCATAAAATACATTGGACGCTATCTGGGGCGGCCTGTTATCGCCACATCCCGGATTGACAGCTATGATGGTGACTTTGTCACCTTTCACTACAACCGCCACGAAGATGACGCCTATGTGGAAGAGACCCTTCCTGTTATGGAGTTCATAGAGCGCCTGATCCGCCATATCCCGGAAAAGCATTTCAAAATGATCCGCTATGGCGGCATTTATGCACGCCACCGGGAGATTGATAAAAAACTTTATAGAATCATTTCCCGTGAAAAACACCGCATTTTCAGAAGCTTTAACCAGTGGCGCACGGCCATTCTCTCTGCTTTTGGCTATGACCCGCTGAAATGTGAATGTGGCACAACTATGCTGTTTTTAGAACTCTATTTCAACCACAAGCGCGTTTCTCTGGAAGAATTGTACGAGAAAGTCATGTCCCGTTCTCGTGGAAAAAGGTCTTCTGCATGACTTTCTTAATTCCCATTTCTGTAGTATACTCCTTTCAAAGGAG
>SRZB01000011.1 GCA_004793585.1 Hominisplanchenecus murintestinalis
TAAAGTATTGATTTTTCAGGGAGCAAATCCCATTTTTAATGTGGGAAGTTTGAGTTATTGATATATTTCTCCTTGTAAATATATGGTCATTCTTTTGCTTTGTCAATAGGCATAACAGGCTTCTTGTCATCCTTATATTGATATTTTTAAGTATATCCGGGAAACCTTCCAATCATTCCAATGACAAACCGGTGTCCCCTGAACCCCTGCCATTCTCTGCAGAAACTTTTTATATAGAGTTTCCGGAATACCTTTTCCTTGGCGAAAAAGACGGCATTTATTATGTCGCCGATTTTCCTACAGATGTTCAGTTTGATATGGACAATGAAGAAAACACAAACCTTTACTACAAAATGCGGGAGGATATTGATACTATTTTGGAAACACTTATAATGAAGTAAAAACTTCCTGAAAAGTATTTCTCCACGAAAAGATTTTTGATAGTTCCACGCCATTCTTCAAAAGAAAATGGCGTGGATTCTTTTGTTGTCACATATTTATATTTTGTGTTATACTATGAAGTATCAAAACACGTACAAGGAGAATTTTATTTATGAAAAACACGACCCTGGTGATTATGGCTGCCGGACTCGGAAGCCGTTTTGGCAGCGGCATTAAGCAGCTCGAGCCTTTCGGCCCCAACGGCGAGATTATTATGGATTATTCCATTTATGACGCATTAGCGGCCGGCTTTAATAAGATTGTATTTATTATCCGGCGCAGCCTGGAAAAAGATTTCAAAGAAGTCATCGGAAACCGCATTGAGAAAATCGCAAATGTGGCTTATGCTTATCAAGAACTTGACGATCTTCCGGCAGGCTTTACTGTTCCCGAAGGACGCACAAAGCCCTGGGGAACCGGACAAGCCATCCTGTGCTGCAAGGATATTGTAGATGAGCCTTTTATCGTAATCAATGCCGATGACTACTATGGCAAGGAAGCCTTTGTCAAACTCCATGATTACCTGATAAACCCTGCGCCCGTTTCCGAAGCGCTAAATTTCTGCATGGCCGGCTTTATTCTTGGCAATACCCTAAGCGACAATGGATCTGTGACCCGGGGAATCTGCCATGTAAATAGTAAAAAGCACCTTCTGGGCGTAAAAGAGACCCACGATATTTACAAAACAGAAAATGGCGCCGGGGTTCCTAACGGAACCGGCGGTTTCACCCCTATTGACCCTAAAAGCATCGTATCTATGAACATGTGGGGCTTCACCCCTGAGCTCTTTGATATCCTGGAAAAAGGATTTTCTAATTTTCTCTCAGATATCACCAGAGATGGGCTGAAAGCCGAATATTTGATTCCTACTGTCGTGGACTCACTCATTAAAAACGGAACTGCGCAGGTAACTATGCTGGAAACAAACGACAAATGGTTCGGTGTTACCTACCGCGAGGATAAAGAAAATGTAGTAAAATCCCTGCGCAAGTTAATTGACGCCGGGATTTATCCCGAAAAGCTGTTCTAAATTCTAAACCTGCGTTTTCCAAAGAACCAGGCCTAAAACAGTGAGTTCTATGATTCTAATATAGATGAGGAGTAATTTATGAATTTGCATAAAAATTTTGGAAGACGGATTTTAATATCTCTTGTTTTTGCCCTTACTTTTCTGCCGGTTCCGGGAACCGCCCTGGCCTCACAGCCTGCGGCGCCGAAACAGTCTCATTCACCGGAAGAGACTGTTTCTTCCATAAACAGCCTCGACAAAGAGACGGCCGCTCTGTTATCTGAATCCACAGATCCCGTGCTGCCCTCTTCCGGACTTCCGGCGCTGCCTTCCTACAGAAACAGTGCGGAGTATCCTCTGGCACGTGCCAGCCTTCCCACCCGGTATGATTCCCGCAGCCTTGGACTGGTAACCCCGGTCAAGAACCAGGACCCCTGGGGTTCCTGCTGGGCTTTCGGTACGCTTTCCGCCGGGGAATCCAGCCTGATTAAGAAAAAACTGGCGGACACCAGCATTGATTTATCCGAAATGCACCTGACCTATTTCTTTTTTCAGTGCCCTGCCGATCCTCTGGGACTGACAAAAAACGATACCGTCCGCAACAACACCGGAGAAAATTTCCTTAATACCGGAGGAAACAACTTATTTACCATGTTCGCCCTTTCAAAGTGGCTGGGAGCCGCGCCGGAATCCCTGGTGCCTTATTCCAACACGGCTTCCATCAATCCGGCATATGCTTACCAGGATACGGCGCATCTTCAGAATGCCCGTTTCGTAAACACTGCAGACATGAACTCCGTTAAGAACCTGATTATGCAATATGGGGCAGTTTCCACCTCCATTTACTACCATCCGACTTTTGAAAATGATAACGGAGCATATCTGTTTCCGGTTTCCAATTTCTCCACGAACCACATCGTGAGCATCGTCGGCTGGGATGACAACTATTCCCGCGACAACTTTGAAGTAGTTTTCCAGGGGCGGAAAATCAAGCCTTCTATCAACGGCGCCTGGATTGTGAAAAACAGCTACGGCACTTCCGGCGGTGACCAGGGATATCTGTATATCTCTTACCAGGATGCTTCCTGTATGCAGACCAGCGGAGACTACCTGAGCTATGCTTTCGATATGGAACGTGCTGACAATTACGACCACAACTACCAGTATGACGGTTCTTTCGGCTCCGGCTATATTTCAGCTATGAACGGTACTTCCATCGCCAATGTTTATAAGATAAATGCAAATTCAGGAAAGAATGAACAGCTGAAAGCCGTCTCTTTCTCCCTGTTCTCTCAAAATGTGAACTACAGCATCCAAATATACAAAAACCCTTCTTCAGGCAATCCTTCTTCAGGAAGCCCCGTATTCTCCAGCCCTCAGACCGGAACTACCACCTACAGCGGCTACTATACGATTCCGTTAAAAGAACAGCCTGTATTTAATCAGGGAGATACGTTTTCTGTAGTGATTACCTTGAAATCCACATCCGGAGGAAGTATCGATTACTTTGTAGACCAGACGTCTGCCTCCAACGCTGAGCTGCAGTTTGTTTCAAATTCTTCAAAGAACCAGAGCTTTTACAAATCCGCCGCTACCGACGATGAATGGATTGACCACCACTCCCTTGGTTCCGGGAAAACTGCCCGCATCAAGGCATTTACCGTAAACACCACAAAACCCGTCACTAAAGTGGAGCTGATTACCAATACCCTGAAACGCCCCACTCTCTCTTACCTGAAGCGGGTGAGCAGCAGCAAAGTACGGCTGAAATGGCGCTCCGTGAAAAATGCTAAAAAATATGAAATATACCGCAGCACGAAAAAGAACAGCGGCTATCGTAAAATTGCCACTACATCAAAGACCACATTCACTAATTCCAAACTGACGCCCGGAGCTACCTACTACTATAAGATACGCGCACGCCGGACACTAAACGGGGCGCCTGCATACAGCAAGCACAGTTCCGCGAAATCCGTCAAGCTGACACTTTCAGCGCCGCGCCTGATTTCTGCAAAAGCTTCCGGTAAAAAGAATGTAAAAGTGAAATGGACGAAAATTTCCGGCGTCAAAGGTTATGAAGTCTTCCGCTCCACTTCCAAAAAGCGAGGGTTTAAAAAAGTCAAGACACTGGGTAAGACTTCTTTCACCGATAAGCCTTCGAAAAAACGCGCCTACTACTATAAAGTCCGGTGCTACAACACCGTGAACAAAAAGAAAGTTTACAGCGGCTTTTCCTCTGTTATGAAAAGCCGCTGACAAAGAAGAACACTAAGCGAACATTGACATGATTTCTGAATACGTTTTTAAACCGGCTCTTTTATATACCTGAAAAATACCCCTCAATCACATCCAGCGTCTCCCCGATTTCCTCCTCTGTGTGCGCGTCTGACAGAAACATCGCTTCAAACTGGGACGGCGCCATATGTATTCCCTGATTGAGCATATACCGGAAGTACTCTGAAAACGCTTTTGTATCTGACTGTTTTGCCGTGGCGTAATCGGTAACGGGATGCTCCGTGAAGAACATACATCCGAGAGACGCCACAGAATTAACCTGATATTCGATTCCTTTTTTCATGAGTATTTTCCGGATGCCGTCAAACAGCATTTCCCCTTTCCGGCACAGGCGGGTATAAATCTCCTGATCCTCCCAGAGAGTTCGAAGCTGAACAAGCCCCGCCGCCATAGCAACCGGATTCCCGCTCAGGGTGCCCGCCTGATAGACCGCTCCTGCCGGGGCTACCATTTCCATAATCTCTTTTCTTCCGCCGTATGCACCCACGGGCATACCTGCCCCGATAATCTTTCCATATGTGACCAAATCCGGACGAACACCATAAAAGCCTGCCGCGCCGCAGAAACCTAAACGAAATCCCGTGATGACCTCATCAAAAATCAAAAGCGCGCCGTGAGCGTCGCACAAATCACGAAGTCCCTGCAAAAATCCCTCCTTTGGAGGAACCACACCCATGTTGGCGGCCACTGGCTCGACAATCACCGCCGCTGCCCCGTCCCTGCTCTCTTCCATAAGCTGCCTTACACTATTTAAATCATTGTAGACGGCAATCATCGTATCCTGTGTGCATCCTTTCGGTACTCCGGCGCTGTCCGGCACGCCGCTGGTCATGACGCCGCTTCCTGCGCTTACCAGCATCGCGTCCGTATGCCCGTGGTAGCAGCCCGCAAATTTGATAATTTTCGTCTTCCCTGTATAGCCTCTTGCCACACGGATAGCGCTCATAACTGCCTCTGTACCGGAATTTACCATACGGATCATCTCCACATGTGGAATCCTTTCGCAGATAAATTCCGCCATTTCCACTTCTCTTTCTGTGGCGCATCCGAAGCTTAAGCCATTTTCACTGGCACGAATCACTGCCTCCCTGATTTTCTCATGGTTATGTCCCAGAATCATAGGTCCCCAGGAACCGATGTAATCTGTGTAGGTATTTCCGTCCGCATCAAAAACCTTACATCCCTCAGCCCTCTGAATAAAACGGGGCGCTTCTTCCACAGAGCCATAAGCTCTTACCGGGCTATTCACTCCCCCCGGAATCCTTTTTACAGCTCTTTCAAACAATTCTTCTGATTTCATCATTATCCTATTCTCCCTTCCTCTATGAAACGGGCGATTTCCTTTGCAAAATAAGTAAGATAAATATCGGTTCCCGCCCGGTATGCGCCTGCTGCCATTTCACAAATGATTCTGTCTTCCTCAATATACCCAAGCCTGGCTGCGGCTTTTACCATTGCATACTCTCCGCTTACAGAATAAGCAGCCACTGGAAGCTGTACCCTTTCTTTCACTTCCCGGACAATATCAAGATAGGACATGGCAGGCTTGACCATGATAATATCCGCGCCCTCTTCCACATCCAGAAATGCTTCTTTTATCGCTTCTCTACGGTTATGGAAATCCATCTGGTAGCTCTTCCTATCGCCAAATGAAGGAGCGGAACCTGCCGCATCCCGGAAAGGCCCGTAAAAAGCAGACGCATATTTTACCGCGTAGGACATAATCGGCGTTTCTTTATGTCCGGTTTCATCCAGCAGCGTGCGGATAGCCCGCACCCTCCCATCCATCATATCGGAGGGCGCTACCATATCTGCCCCTGCCTGTACATGGGAAAGCGCTGTTTTTGCCAGAAGCTTTAAGGTTCCGTCATTCTCCACATCATGACCGCGCAGAACGCCGCAGTGTCCGTGAGAAGTATATTCGCACATGCACACATCAGTAATCAGATACATGTCACTTCCTATCTCTGCCCTTGCTCTTTCCAACGCCCGCTGAACGATTCCATCCTGCGCATAAGCCTGGCTTCCCACCTCATCTTTATCGTCGGGAATCCCAAAAAACATCACTTTATCGACTCCCGCATCCAGAAGTTCCTCCAGCGCCTTTGGAAACGTGTCAAGGCTATAGCGGTACTGTCCCGGCATCGTAGGAATTTCTTCCTTAATGTTTTCCCCTTCTTTTACAAAAATAGGATAAATCAGAGAACTTTTATCTACCCTTGTCTCCCGAACCATCTTACGCAGGATTTGGCTTCCCCTTAATCTCCTGGGTCTGATATTCATATCCATCTTCTAACACCCCTCTTTAAAATTTATTCTTTTTCTTTAACTTTATCACCAGCTCAAGCACACTGTCTATCGTTGCTTTTTCTGCCATATAAGTTTCCATGCCGTACGCGTCTGCAGCGGCTTTTGTCTGCTTTCCGATACAGGCTGCACGCACTTTCGTATAATCAAGCCCTGGTGTGGCTTCCACAAATCCTCTCACAGTCGATGCGCTTGTAAACACTGCACAGTCAATCGTTCCTGCCTCAAATTCCTCTCTCTGGTCAATGATTTCCTGTGTCTCATAAAACGTATCATACGTAGCAATATCGGAAATCTTAAGTCCCGGTTTTTTCGAAAGTTCATCAAGAATTTCTTTATTTCCGATTTTCGCCCTTGGAACCAGAACATGCTCTCCCTCCCGGCATGCCTCACGCAGCGCTTTTCCAAGAGACGCCCCGTCAAAGACTTCCGGCACTAAATCCGCATACAACCCGCGCTCCAGAAGCGCCTTTTTCGTGCCGTTTCCAATAGCGGCGATTTTCACCCCGCCCAGCTTCCGGATGTCCGTACCTGATTTTTTCATCTCCTCAAAGAAAACCTTCACCCCGGTAGGGCTGGTAAAGGCAATCCACTGGTAACGCTCCAACTGACTCAGGGCATCATACAGCGCCTCCTGCTGTTCCAGAGGTTCCGTGCGGATAGCCGGAAGCTCCAGCACTTCTGCGCCCAGGAGCCGAAGCTTGGAAACCATCGTAGAAATCAAATCCCTTGGACGTGTCACCAGCACTTTCCATCCTGCCAGTGGAAGCTTTTCATACCATGCAAACTCTTCTGCAAGGGCGCAGACCTTTCCCACTACGATAATGGCAGGCGTTTCAATCCCCCGGCGTTTTACCTCCTCTTCCAGCGTTGATACTGTCGCCACAATCCTTTTCTGTCCGGCTGTCGTTCCTTTCTGCAGAACCGCCGCCGGCATATCTTTATCCATTCCGGCTTTTACAAGAGAACCGCAAATATCTCCAAGGGCGGTTACGCCCATCAAAAAGACAAGCGTTCCTTCCGTATGTACCAGCGCCTTAAAGTTAATGTCATACGCCTGCCCCTGCCTTTTATGACCTGTAATGATATGCAAAGACGACGTAAAATCCCGGTGCGTTACCGGAATTCCATTGTATGCAGGAACAGCGATAGGCGAAGTGACTCCCGGCACGACTTCATAAGGAATCTTCTCTTGTGCCAGAAGCTCCAGTTCCTCCCCGCCCCTGCCGAACAGGAAGGGATCTCCTCCCTTCAGCCGCACGACCCGGTATCCTTTCTTTGCTTCCTCTACAAGAATCTGATTAATCTGCTCCTGGGGCATCGTATGATTGGAAGCCCTTTTTCCCACATAAATACACCTGGCTGTATCGGGAATCTTTGAAAGTACCCCATGCCCCACCAGGCTGTCATAAACAACTACTTCTGCATTTTGCAGCGTTTCCATCCCTTTTAAGGTAAACAGGCCGACGTCTCCCGGCCCGGCGCCCACCAGCCAGACTTTTCCTGTGCTCATTCTGCCTGCTCCTCCTTTCTCGCTCTGCATGTTTCCCGCAGTCTCTGCGCAAGCGCAATGCCAAGCCTCTCTGCCTCCGCTGTCTTTCCGGTAACCCTGCCTTTTTTATAATTTCCGGTCTCTTCTTCATAATAGAGTCCCAAAAGGGTAAGCGTCCCCTCTTCCACTACTGCGTGTGCCGCCACCGGAGAAAAACAGCCCCCATCCAGATATTTTACAAAAGCCCTCTCTGCCAGCGCCGCGCACACTACATCCGCATCCTGAAAGCCCTCCAGAAAAGAAATATCCTCGCCAGCCCTGCCCTGTACCGCCAGAATCCCCTGCCCCGCGGCGGGAATCATTTCTTCCGGCTCAAAATATCGGGAAATCCTGTGGGCAAGCCCCAGCCGTTTCAGTCCCGCCGCCGCCAGAACCAGGGCGCCGTATTGCCCCTCCTCCAGTTTCCTTAGCCGTGTCTGCACATTTCCCCGGACACTTTTGCATTCCATATCCGGATACAGTTCTTTTAGCTGCAGCGTCCTTCTTAAACTGGAACATCCCAGCGGCTTTTCCGGGTTCAGCTCCGTTTCTCCCTCCGGCAGAACCAGAACGTCTCTTGGATCCTCTCTTTTTGAAAATGCCACAAGAGGGAGATCCTCCGGCACTTCCATGGGCATATCCTTCAAACTATGTACGGAAAGGTCACTATGTTTCTCCAAAAGAGCCTTATCCAGCTCCTTTACAAAAAGCCCCTTTCCCCCGATTTTATCCAGCGTTCGGTCCAGAATCTTATCCCCGGTCGTTTTCATGGTCAGAATTTCCACTTCCATATCCGGATGCTTCTCCAAAATAAAATCCCGCACCATCTCGCTTTGTACGACTGCCAGCCTGCTGTCCCTGCTTCCAATCACAATTTTTCTCATCGATGCCTCCCTGCCGCCTTCCCGGTTTATTATCCCTATTCCTAACGATTCAGTTACCTTCATGATTATCTTTATTCTCTATACAGCTGTTCCAGTCCTTCCACACAGTTTTTAAACGCTTCCTGTTCCAGCGAATCCCTGAGTCCAAAAATCATTTTATTCACTACTTTTGCGGCAGCCGTATCAATAGCATTTAAAAGCTTCTCCCTGTCGGCGTCCTCCATCGGGGTTTTCCGAAGAATTTTCATAATGCGCAGGTTCAGATCCTCCACAGCTTCTTTCTTAATATCCCGGATTCTGGGAATCAAATCATGACCGTCATACCAGTTGTAAAATTCCTCCTGCTGTTCCGCAAGGATCACGCCCGCTTTATCCATCGACGCCTGCATTTTAGGAGAAAGTGTGTTAATTTTAAAACTGTCTATATCATAGAGCGTGACATTCGGAAGCGTCCCTGCAGAAGGCTCGATATCCCTGGGGACTGCCAAATCAATCAAAACCATATGTCCCGGAATATCCTCTTCCTCCAAAAGCTGCCTCGTCAACGTATAATTCGGGCTTGCCGTCGCGCTGACCGCCAGATCACACTTCGGCAGAAATTCCATTCTGTCCCCGTAGTTAATCCTGTCGCAGCCCTTCGGAATGCTTACGATACCGCTTCGGTACTGCCTCACGGTTACGGTAACATCCGCCCCCGCTTCTTTAAGTGCAAGCGCCGCCAGTTTTCCCATTTCCCCGTTCCCGATTACCATACAGGTCTTTCCCCGCAGAGAAAAACCCTGGTTTTCCAGACAATCCAGCGCCTGATGGATAACCGAAATATTTCCCCTGGAAAAACTTACTTCTGTTTTCACCCTCTTTGCGGCCGTCACTGCCATGCGAAACAGCACCTCCAGTACATTATCCGTACAATAGGCTTCCCTGGCAAGCGCCAGGGCGTCCTTCACCTGTGTAAGAATCTGATCCTCCGCCAGAATCTGGGATTTCAGCCCGCTGGCAAGATAAAAAAGGTGCTCTACCGCTTCTCTTCCTGTCCTCTGCACAAAATACTCCCGGAAATCCGCCGGAGCTTTCTCTTTCTCCCGGCAGAGGAACTCATACAGGGAGCCTTGCCACTCCTCCTGTGTGCTCGCCCAGATTTCCATCCGGTTGCAGGTCGACAAAATAATACATCCCAGGACACCCTGCTCGCTTTTCAGGCGTTCCATAGCCGTGGCCGCATTCTTTTTCGTAAAAGAAAAACCCGCCCGGACATCCACGGAAGCCCTGTTGTAGTCAATTCCAATCATGGAAATACCCATCGTTTTCAATCTCCCATATCTTTCGTTTCTCCGTCCGCGCGCCCATACGCTTACCTGCGCCCGGATTTTGCTTTTTCCATCTTAGCATAGAATTCTTTGGGGTTCAACTATGGATACGGAATCGAGCGCCAAATCCCAGTTGACAAAACCCTCAAGTATGCTACAATGAAAAAAGAATTGAATGTATAGGGTGCCTGCACTTCTATAAAGAAGTCCGGGAGAATAGGAAAGTTGAGTGAAAAGCTCACACGGTCACGCCGCTGTATGGACGGAGCTGCATCTCATTTACGCCACTGGGAAACTGGGAAGGCGGGATGCAGCGTTGATGCCGAGTCAGAAGACCTGCCCTGTGCACGCGATTTACACAGGTTACGAACGATGGCCTTGTGTAAGAACATGCTGGCTCATAGCATTAGTTTTGTCGTGTCGGAAAACTGATGGAACCTCTTGTTCTTCTGATAGCCTGTCGGAGAAATCCTGCAGGTTTTTTTGTTTCATAGAAAAATATTTTCCTATGAAACAAAAGCGATGCGCAGCTGCGCGCGCAGAACAAAAGTATACAAAGCACACTTTTGTTCTATTCAAACTATTTTTGTAAAATCAGAAAGGAGAAGAAAATGAGTAAAAAACAGAAACAAATCATCGCTTTGGCAGGTGTTTTCGCACTCACCTTCGGCATTGTCCCCAAAGTAAACGCCATGCACGTTATGGAGGGCTACCTTCCGGGAGGATTCTGTATCGCATGGGGCGCGCTCTGCCTGCCTTTCCTTGCGGCAGGATTTCTATCTATTAAAAAAACCTTAAACGAACACAGAAACCTGATTACCCTGCTGGCTATGTCCGGCGCTTTCGTGTTCGTCATTTCCTCGCTGAAAATTCCGTCTGTGACAGGTAGCTGCTCCCACATGACAGGAACAGGTCTTGGCGCGATTTTATTCGGGCCTTCCGCAGTTTCCATTTTAGGCCTGATCGTCCTGCTCTTCCAGGCAATCCTTCTGGCGCACGGCGGGCTTACCACAATTGGAGCCAACACTTTTTCGATGGCGATTGCCGGACCTTTTGTTTCCTATGGGATTTATGTTCTGTGTAAAAAGATGAACATCAATAAAAAAGCCGGCGTCTTTCTTGCCGCTACACTCGGCGATTTGTTTACATACTGCGTAACCGCCTGCCAAATGGCGCTGGCACACAATGCGGACACGACGTTCGGCGCGGCTCTCGGCAAATTTCTGGTCGTTTTTGCGCCGACACAGGTTCCTCTTGCCATTATTGAAGGAATCCTCACAGTCATCATCGTTATGGGACTGGAAACTTATGCAAAACCGGAGCTTCGTGCAATCGGATATATAAAGGAGGCGAAATAAAATGAAGAAAACCGTTATCGCAGCAATCATTGCCGTTCTCTTAATTGCGTTTGTGCCATTGTTTGCACTGAAGGACGCCGAATTCGGCGGCTCCGACGACGCCGGAAGCCAGGTGGTAGAAGAAGTCGATTCTTCCTATGAGCCGTGGGCGGCGCCTGTTCTTGAAAGGATTCTCGGCGGCGAGCTTCCGGGCGAAGTAGAGAGCCTTCTCTTCTGCGTGCAGACGGGTATCGGCGTGGGCATTATCGCCTTTGTCATGGGACGTTTTGTTGAACGTAAGAAATGGATGAAAGAATAACCGCATTTTCCTGGTGAAAGGAGTTTCCTATGATGATCATTGACAAGCTTTGTTACAATTCCAGGCTTAGATATGAAAATGCCAGTGAAAAGTTTGCCTTTGCAATGATTACACTGTTCATCTGTGTAATGAGTCGTTCCATTGCCGTGGCATGTATTGTGTTATCCGTTACAGGGATTCTTACCGTCTGCAAGGGTGGAATCCCTGTTTCCCGTTATCTCCACTTTTTAACGGTTCCCCTGGCATTTTTACTGATGAGCACCCTTGCCATTATGCTGCATATCCGGCGCACGCCTATGGACTTCTTCGCGGTTCCCATCGGCAGCTGGTATCTCACTTCCAGCGTGCATTCTTTTTTGTATGCCTTGCAGTTGATTCTCACCGCCCTGTCAGCCGTTTCCTGCCTGTATTTTCTTTCTTTTACAACGCCAATGCCGGACATTCTCGAGGTGCTGCGTAAGCTGCGCTGCCCGAAGCTGCTGATTGAACTGATGCTTCTCATTTACCGTTTCATTTTTGTACTCCTGGAAACTGCCTCGGCCATCCGCACTTCCCAGGACTGCCGTCTCGGAAACCGAGATTATAAAACAGCCCTGAAATCCTTTGGTATGCTTGGCTCTATCCTGATGATACGGGCGGTCAGCCGATCCAATCAGCTCTATGACGCTATGGAAGCCAGATGCTATGACGGTACCATCCGGATTTTATCCGAAAATAGGCCCCCAAAGAAAAAAGTAATTGCGGCTATTATCTTATTTGACACCGCACTGTTTGTATTTTCCCTGTGGAGGAGATTTTTCTTATGAGAACGAATGACGATATTATTTTAAAAGCCGAAGACCTGTATTTTTCCTATGACGGTGAAGCTTCCCATTCCCTAAACGGGCTTTCCCTGGAAATCCGGAGGGGGCAGAAGATTGCTTTCATGGGAGCAAATGGCAGCGGAAAATCAACTTTTTTCCTTTGCTGCACAGGTATCCACAAACCGCAGTCTGGAACGCTTTATTTCCACGGGAAGGAGATATCTTATACCAAAAAAGGCCTGCTTGATTTAAGAAGCAGGGTGGGAATTGTGTTTCAAGACCCTGACCGGCAGCTTTTTTCCGCCAGCGTCTACCAGGAAATTTCTTTCGGAATCCTGAATCTTGGCGTTTCGGAAGACGAAGCCAGACGGGAGGTCGAACATGTGATTGAAACTCTGGAAATCACCCCATTCCGGCACAAACCCACCCATGCATTAAGCGGCGGACAGAAAAAGCAGGTGTCCATTGCAGATATCCTGGTCATGCACCCGGAAATCATTATTCTGGACGAGCCTGCCGCAGCCCTGGACCCCAAACATACTGCTATGGTAAATCAAATCGTAGACCAGATGACTGAGAATGGAATCACGGTTTTAATGGCCACCCATGATGTAAACTACGCTTACCAGTGGGCGGATGAAGTCATGCTGTTTCACGAAGGAAAAGTCCTGATGCACGGAACACCCTCCCAGGTATTCGGAAACCAGGCCGCGCTTCACGCGACCAACCTGGAAAAGCCCGCGGTTCTGGAGCTTTTTGAAAGCCTTTGCAAAAAGGGAATCCTCAAAGCTTCCCTGCCGCTCCCAAAGGATTTACATACCCTGGAGTCCTACATTGCAGATATTAAAACAAACCCACACTACGGAGGAAAGAAAACATTGTTTACAGAAACAAAAAAAGCGATTCTGGCTGTCAGTTTCGGAACCAGCCACAACGACACAAGAGAAGTCACCATTGACGCCATTGAGCGGGATATGCAGAACGCCTTTCCCGACTACAAACTGTACCGGGCATGGACCAGCAAAATGATTATTAAAAAGCTCAAAAGCCGTGACAACATCCATGTCCATACTGTAAAAGAAGCAATGGAACAAATTCTTGCAGACGGTATCACAGATGTCGTGGTACAGCCTACCCATGTCATCAATGGGATCGAAAATGATTTGATGAAGGAAGACGTCCTTTCCTTCCGTGAGAATTTTCACTCTATCTCTTTCGGAGCCCCTCTTCTTACCAGTGAACAGGACAGTCTCCAGGTCATTCAAGCTGTCGTAGAAGAATTTCCTGATTTAAAGCAGGAGGAAGCGCTTGTGCTGATGGGGCACGGAACCACCCATTATGCCAATTCCATCTATGCAGCCCTGGACTACACATTCAAAGACAAAGGCCACAAAAATATCTTTCTCGGCACTGTAGAAGCTTATCCTTCTATGGAAACGCTGATGAAAATGGTAAAAGATTACCACCCGTCTAAAGTCATTCTGGCGCCTTTTATGATTGTAGCCGGAGACCACGCCAAAAACGATATGGCCGGCGACGACCCGGACTCCTGGTACAGCCAGTTCGCGGCGGCAGGCTTTGAGGTAGAAGCTGCATTAAAGGGGCTTGGCGAGTATCCCGGTATCCGCCGTCTCCTGGTGGAGCACCTGAAAGCTGCGGATTCTGAGTAAACCGGGAGGTTTTCTATTATGTTGAAAAAAATCAATGATTTTCTCGCGGGAGTGCCCATGACGGCCGCAGGCGGTATCTTTCTTGTTATCAGCCTTGCACTGTCGCTTACGGGGATAACGCTTCCGCTTGACCCCGCCTGGGGAACGGTCATAATCTGCGGCATACCGCTTGTATACCTCTCTGTCTGGCGGATCCTCTACAACCCTGGAATCAGCAAGATTTCCTCTGCCCTGCTGATTTCTATCGCTATGGCGGCGGCAATTGCCATCGGGGATTTATTTGCCGCCGGAGAGGTCGCTTTTATTATGGCTATCGGCGCTGTTTTAGAGGAAAAGACCACCCAGCGGGCAAAGAAAGGGTTAAACAGCCTTATCCAGCTCGCCCCGCGGCAGGGACGCAGGTTATCGGACGGAAAGGAAGAAATGATTGCCGCAGAGTCCATCCTGCCGGGCGATCTCCTGCGGGTTCTTCCCGGCGAAACCATTCCTGTAGACGGTGAAATCCTCTCAGGGACGACCTCTGTTGACCAGTCTGTTATGACGGGCGAATCCCTACCCGTCGATAAAACTGTGGGGGACAGCGTTTTTGGCGGTACGATCAACCGTTTTGGAACGGTAGACATCTGTGCTTCTAAAGTCGGTGAGGACAGCTCGCTGCAAAAGCTTATCCGTATGGTAGAGGAAGCGAAAAAGAAAAAAGCGCCGATGGCGCGCATTGCCGACCGGGCGGCGAGCTGGCTTGTCCCTGTGGCTCTGTTGATAGCGATAGCCGCCTTTGCCGTCACAAAAGATATCGTCCGCGCAGTGACGGTACTCGTCGTATTCTGCCCCTGCGCGCTGGTGCTTGCCACGCCTACGGCGGTCATGGCCGCTATCGGACAGGCCGCAAAGCACGGCGTTATCATCAAATCCGGCGAAGCCCTGGAAAGAATGGGCAAAGTTGATACCGTTGCCTTTGATAAAACAGGTACGCTTACGAATGGAAATCTTACCGTTAAGGACATTTCTCCTCTTTCAGATACGCTGGACGAGACAGAGCTTTTACGCATCGCCGCTTCTGCCGAACGTTATTCCGAGCATCCTCTTGCCAAAGCCATTACCGCTTATGCCAGACAGCGAAATACAGAGCTGCTCGAAGCAGCAGATTTCCGGATGCTTCCTGGGAGAGGGATATCGGCAGTTATCCGGGGAGAAAAGATATTCTGCGGCAGCGCGGCTTTTCTTAAGGAACAGCAAATCGAAATCTGCGCTATGGCAGAACAGATACTGGAACAATTCAGAACAGAAGGGAAAGCGGTCATTCTAGCGGCAGATCAAAGACGGCTGCTCGGCGCTGTAACGCTCTCTGATACGCTGCGTGATACGGCAGCGTATACGATTAAGAAGCTGCGCAAAACAGGCACGCACGCTGTTCTGCTTACCGGAGACCATAAACAAACGGCAGAATATTTTGCAAAGCAGGCTGGTATTGAAGATGTCCGCGCAGAACTTTTGCCTGAACAGAAGGTATCGGAAATCACAGCTCTCCAGGCGGCTGGACGAAAGATTTGCATGATTGGCGATGGCGTAAACGACGCTCCCGCGCTAAAGACCGCCGACGTCAGCGTCGCTATGGGCGCAATGGGCAGCGATATTTCCATAGAAGCGGCAGATATTGCCCTGATGAGCGATGATATCGCGAAAATCCCATATCTGAAACGGCTGTCCGACGCCTGTGTGAAAACCATCAAGCTCAGCATTTTTCTGTCCCTCTGCATTAATTTCCTTGCTATCACGCTCTCCATTTTGGGACTGCTGACGCCGACCACAGGCGCGCTGGTGCACAACTGCGGCTCCTGCCTTGTCGTGCTGATCGCCGCGCTTTTGTATGACCGGAATTTTCTCTACTAAATATAGGGCTGTCGGAGAATGACAGCCCTTTTTTACGAAAGGTTACTTCCAGTAATCTCTCTCATTGTCAATCATATACAGCAGGGCGTTACAGATACATGCCGCGATATTGCTCCCGCCCTTTCTTCCCCTGGCGACAATGTAAGGCGCGTTGGTCTCCATAATCAGCTCCTTCGACTGCACAACATTTACGAAGCCTACGGGAACTCCTATAATCAAATATGGGGAAATTTTCTTCTCTTCTACCAGTTCATAAAGCCTGATCAGAGCCGTCGGCGCGTTTCCTATGGCGAAAATCAGGGGTTTTCCCATTTTGGCCGCCTTATCCATGCTGGCAACTGCCCTGGTACTGCCCTGCTCCTTTGCTTTCGCCGCCACATCCTTGTCTGACATAAAGCAGTACACCTCGCCCCCGTATTTCGCCAGCGCTTTCTTATTAATCCCCGCCTTTGCCATCTGGGTGTCCGTCACGATACAAGCCCCGTTTTTGATTGCATCCACAGCCTTTTCCACTGCGCCCTCTGAAAAGCACAGGCTGTCCGCATACTCAAAATCTGCGCTTGTATGGATACATCTCTTTACGATTAATTCCGTTCCGGGAATCAGCTTTTTCTCTCCTAATTCTTCCGTGATAATCTCAAAGCTCCTGGTTTCTATCTCTTTTGGTTTTACATTTTCAAGCGGCGCTTTCATCTAAATCCCCTCCTCAAGAATTTCATAAATTTTCTTCATATCCAGATGCTTCCTTAAACCGTCCGCCAGCAAATCATACTGGGTTTCCTTAAACTGCGCGAAGTCCACGCCTGTCATTTCAGAAACGTCAATGCCCTTTTCCTTTCCGATGGCTTCTACTACCCTCTTCGCCACCTGCTCCCGGTCAAAAATACCGTGGACATAAGTACCGTACACATTTTTACAGAAGGCCCCGTCCTGCTTTTTCTCTCCTTTTACCCCGTCCGTGATTTCGGTAAACGGCCGCGCCCCTTCGTGCAGCCTGCTCTCTCCCATATGGATTTCGTAGCCTTCCAGCGCTGTCCCCGCCAGCGTTTCCAGCGGGCCTTCTTCCGCCTCAAAGACGCCGGTAACCCTCGTCCTCGTCTTTGCCCCCTGAAACACCGTATCCATCGGGAGAAGCCCCATGCCTCTCATCTCCCCTCCGGCTTCCACATGCTCCGGGTCTTTCAGCGTCTCTCCCAGCATCTGGTAGCCGCCGCAGATTCCAAACACAATCTTTCCGTCCGCAGCCGCTTTCAGCACCGCGGCCTCCAGCCCGTTCTGACGCATCCACTGCAAATCTTCCATCGTATTTTTCGTGCCCGGAAGAATCACCATATCCGGGTTTTTCAGCTCATACACGCTTTTTACATAGCGCACGGAAACCCCCGGAATCACTTCCAGCGCATTAAAATCCGTAAAATTGGAAATCCTCGGAACCCGGATGACGGCAATATCAATCAATTCTACGTCCTGTTTTCCCGAAAAACGCTCCGTCAGGCTGTCCTCATCCTCCATCTGGATTTTCAGATAGGGCGCTACTCCCGCTACGGGAATTCCTGTCTTTTCCTCCAGCAGCTTCACCCCCGGCTCCAGAATAGTCTTATCCCCACGGAATTTATTAATAATCATTCCTTTTACCAGCTTTTTCTCATCTTCTTCCAGGAGCATCAGGGTTCCTACAAGCTGTGCAAACACGCCGCCCCTGTCGATGTCCCCTACCAGAAGCACCGGAGCCTTTGCCATTTTCGCCATGCCCATGTTTACAATGTCCTCCGCTTTCAGGTTGATTTCCGCAGGGCTTCCAGCTCCCTCGATTACAATAATATCATACGCTTCCTCCAACTTATGGTAAGCTTCCATCACCTTAGGAACAAGCTGCTTTTTGTACTGAAAGTAATCCCTGGCGCTCATCGTGCCGAGGACTTCCCCATTTACAATCACCTGGCTTCCCACATCATTCGTTGGCTTTAATAAAATGGGATTCATCAGAACCGAGGGCTTGATGCCTGCCGCCTCTGCCTGCATCACCTGCGCTCTTCCCATCTCCAGCCCTTCCTCTGTGATAAACGAATTTAGAGCCATATTCTGGGACTTAAAAGGCGCCACACGATATCCGTCCTGCTTAAAAATCCGGCACAGCCCCGCCGCAATCAGGCTCTTTCCCGCATTGGACATCGTGCCCTGTATCATAATCGCTTTTGCCATAACGATGTTCCTTTCTTTCTATTCCATGATTTCACGGAGCGTCTTTAAAAGTTTTTCATTTTCCTCCCGTGTGCGCACGGCAATTCTGTAAAATCCCTCTCCAAGACCTTCATAGTTGCCGCAATCCCGGATGGAAATTCCTCTGTCCAGGCATTCCTTCCAAAGCCCCTTTTTCGCCTTAAAAAAAATGTAGTTTGCGCTGGAACCATAAACCAAAACACCTGTTTCTTTAAGCTTTTCCAGCAGATATTCCCGCTCCCTGGCAATTTTTTCCATAGTAACCCGCACATATTCCTTCTCCTTTAAGGCTGCGATGCCTGCCGCCTGCGCCGCCACTGACACATTCCAGGGCTGCATCACTGCCCGCATCTGCGCGAGCAGCTCCCCGTTGCTGCACAAGCCGTACCCCAGACGGATTCCTGGCATCGCATATTTTTTGGTAAACGCTTTTAGCACAAACAGATTGTCATACACATCCAGCCAGGGCTTCAGCGTATACCACCCCGGCTCTTTTACAAAATCCAGAAAGCATTCATCCACGATAAGGAGCGCATGTGATTCTCTGCACTGATCTGCAAGCTTCCTCAGAAACTCCGCCTCGGTAAGAACTCCTGTGGGATTGTTCGGATTGCAGAAAAACACGATATCCACATCCTCCGTAATCGCATCCGGCAGACTTTCCTGCGGGACAAAGCCCTGCTCCTCTTTTAAATAGTCGTGCACGATTTCACACCCGACAGCGCGCAGCGCCTGCCCATACTCCGCAAACGTAGGCGCAGGCAGCAGCGCCCTCCGGGGCTTTCTTGCCAGGGCCAGCCCAAAAATCAAATCTGCCGCTCCGTTTCCGCAGATAATCCCTGAAGCCGGAACTCCCTCTTCCTCTGCCAGCGCTTCCCGCAATTTCCGGCACTGTACGTCAGGATAATGGCAGATCAATTCCGCCGCTTCCGCTACCGCCCGTTTCACTCCCTCCGGCGTGCCGTAAGGGTTGCAGTTTGACGAAAAATCAATAGCGTGGGGATAACGGTAAACATCTCCCCCGTGAATATGTAGCTTTGTCATGTCCTTTCTCCTTTAGCACATAGCGATGACCGCCATGATTCCCAGACGCAGCGCCGCAAAAAGAAAAGCTCCCAGCGCGGCGCTTCGATACAAAAGGCAGTTTGACCTTCTGATATCTTCATATTCTATCGGGCGGTCTGCGTCCCCAATCGTCGGCTTTTCATAGAGCTCGCCAAAATACCAGGCGTTTCCCGCAAGCTGTATATGCAAAGCCCCCGCCATCACCGCCTCTGTCTGGGCGGAATTGGGACTTGCATGGTGATACCTGTCCCTGAAAAAGATTTTCACGGCGTGTTTTCCGTCAAATCCTCCCATATAAGAAGCGGCAATCATTAGCCATGCGGAAATCCTGGCGGGAAGGTAGTTCGCCACATCGTCCAGCTTTGCCGCATACCGCCCGAAATTCAGATATTTTTCATTCTTATACCCTACCATAGAGTCCATTGTATTTATGCTTTTATAAAGAAACAACAGGGGCACGCCGCCGAGCGCCATATAAAACAGCGGCGCGATCACCCCGTCCGAAGTATTTTCCGCAACCGTCTCCACGGCCGCCTTCGTAACGCCCTCCGCTGTCAGGTTTTCCGTGTCCCTTCCTACAATCATCGAAACGGCGTATCTGGCTCCCTTCAGATTCCCCTCTTCCAGCTCCCTGTAAACCCGCATACTCTCCTCTTTCAGAGATTTCGCCGCCAGCATCTGATAACACCAGAAAGTTTCCAGCGCCAGGCCAAGCCCTGTATGTACCTGATACGCCCCATACAAAACCAGAAACGGAATTCCCCCGCCAAACGCACAAATCAGAATCACCAGAAATAATCCTGCCGTCCGCTCTCCGCCGGGCGTGTCTGGAAGGATTTTCCGCAATCCTTTTTCCAAAAAGGAAATCCCGTTTCCAATCATCCGCACCGGATGGTACAGCCACCGGGGATCTCCCACAAGCAAATCTATTATAAAGCCCAGAATCAGAGCCCATACTGTCCACTTCACCATTTAAAACTGTCCTCTCTCTACCGAACGGATTTGTCTTTTCTTATCCCAAAGTCCGCGCTCCAGCGTCAGTTCATAATATTCTCCGTTTTTTATCTGCCATCCAAAATACTCCCCGGCAGGAACGGCAAACCTGCACAGGATACTCATAATCGTGCCACCGTGGACGACCATCGCCGCCTGCCGTCTCCCTTTCGCCCACGCATCCTCCACACACTGTTCAAACCCTTTTTCACAGCGCTTCCGAAACGCTTCCTGGCTCTCTCCCTGGGGAAACGGCAGCGTCCCGCCGCTGTCAATCCACGCCTGATAGCGGGCGTCCCCCGACATCTCCTTATAATTCTTATTTTCAAACGCCCCGAAATCACATTCCGTCAGCAGGGGATTGCTCTCGCACGGAACGCCCGGATAAAGCTCCCGCGCCGTCTCCAGGCACCGCCGCATCGGGCTGGCATACACATACTCCGCCGGGGGGTATGTCCTTTCCCTCAGCAGGCCGATTCCCTCCTCGCATAAGGATTCATCCGTCCGGTTTCCGATATATCTGCCCAGCGTATTGCCATACGTCTTTCCGTGGCGTATCAGAATCATCTTAAGCATCCTTTATCACCGTCCCGATTCCACACACCACCCGTATCACCTGGCTGCTTTTTGCCGCAAGCCGGGTGCAGACGCGTCCCGCCGTTTCCCGGTAATTCCTGTCAAACGCATCTACGGGAACCACGCCGTAGCCCAGCTCATTTGTTATCAGCAGTATCTGGGGGTTTGTAGCAAGAAGCCTGTCCTCAAGCCCCCCAAAATCCCAGTTTTCCTTCAATCCCTTTTTCACCCATTCATGAAAATGATACATACACCTGCACTGGAAAATTTCTTCAAAAGACGCCAGCGCCCCATCCGTCATATCTTCATCCTTAAGCCCGAACCGGAGCTTTGCATATTCCTTTTTTCCCTGAAAAGCGCCGCCTGTCACCAGCTTCATAAGTCCTGTTTCTCCTTGTCACATTCTTGTAATCATTTCTCCTACCACGCAGGAAAACGCAATCACCAGCTCGCACATCTGCGTGTGGAATCCTGCCAAATCTCCCGTGATGCCGCCGAACTCCTTCATCGACATCTTATAGTAATACAGATATTCCAGAGCCGCCCCCAGCACGGCGCAGCCCCCGATGACCGGGTTGTACCACAGCATCAGGGCGGTACAGGCAGCCGCATAAACCACAGAGACCACCTTCACACAGGTTTTCTGCGCCCCATCGGAAAACGTCGCCGCAAGCCCGGTATTCTTCGCCATCGGAAAAGCGGCAATCGAAAAGCCCGCCAACGCCCTGGACAATACGAACCCCAGGCACACCACCGGAAGCCCGGCAAGCGTCAGCTCATGGTAAACGCCCAGATACGCCAGAAAATACACGATAGCCGTGAGGATTGCAAAGGCTCCCGCATGGGAATCCTTGAGGATTTCCAGCTTTCTCTCCCTAGGCTGATACGAGTGGAGGGCATCCGAGGTATCGAGAAGCCCGTCCAGATGAATCCCTCCCGTCACTATAACGGGGATCAGCAGAAGTATTACGGCATAAAAGGTACGGCTATTCACAAGCTGTATTCCCCAAAAGCCCCACATCCAGGAAAGCCCCCCGATGATAACGCCAATCAGTGGGAAGAAGCACATGACATACCGCATATTTTCCTTTGTCCACTCGCTTTTCGGCACCGGTATTTTTGAATACATGGAAAAGGCAATCTTAAAACTGTTCCATAATCTTCCCATCGTTCTATCCTTTCCGCACCAGAGGAATCCCGTATACCACTTCCGTCACTCTGGAGGCAAGCTTTGCAATCTCCCGGTTCATCTCTCCTAAATATGCCTGGTATCGGGTTGTCTCCGCATCGTAATCTATGCCGTCGGAAAAGATTTCATTTGTGACAATCACAAGCTGTTCCGCCTGAGCATCTACCTTCCTGATGCCTTCCAGAATCTCGGAAACCGTATCCTCCTTTGCTCCGTCCTCCCGGAACATTTCATTTGCAGTAAGGTTTGACATGCACTCCAAAAGCACACAGGCGCCCTCCGGTATTTCCACAGTTTTCAATCCCGTATAGCACTCAATCGTCGTAAAGTTTTTCTCTGCCCGCATCCTGCGGTGTCTCTCAATCCTCCGGCGGCTTTCTTCATCAAAGGGAAACATGGTTGCAAGGTAAATCCTCTGCTTATCGCCAAAGTCCAGAACGGCCTGTTCCGCACAGGCAGACTTCCCGCTCCCGCTTCCCCCGGTAATCAAAGTTATCATCGGCTTCTCCTAATCCAGCGGCTGATAAGCCTCCATTCCCCAGTCTCCAAAGTCATCCATGCTGTGATAAACCGCCAGCCCCGTATCCAGAAGCGGGAAGAGATTCAGCGCGCCCGTTCCCTCGCCAAGACACATATCGCAGTGCAGAGGCGCTTCCTTTCCAAGCCGTTCCAGAAGCAGCGCGCCCGCCGGTTCCTTTGACACATGGGACGCCAGCATATAGTCCTTTGCCAGCGGGCACATTGCCGCCGCCGCCATCGCCGCCGTAGCGGAAATCACTCCGTCAATCACGACTGGAATATGGAGCGCGGCTCCTCCCAGATAGAGTCCCGCAAGGGCGGCAAGGTCAAAACCGCCTACCTTTGCCAGCACGTCCACCGCATCGTTTTTGTCCGGCTTATGAAGCGCTACCGCTTTTTTTATCACGTTGATTTTCCGCATCAGCCCCTCGGTGGAAAGCCCAGCTCCCCTCCCGGTCATCTGCTCAACCGGAAGCTCCAGAAGCACAGACGCCACCGCACTGCTGGTCGTAGTGTTTCCGATTCCCATCTCCCCGGTAGCAATCATCTGGTATCCCTTTTCCTTCATCATCTCCGCTACTTCGATTCCCGTCTCAATGGCGCGTATCGCCTGTTCCCGGCTCATGGCGGGCTCTTTTGCCATATTTTTCGTCCCATAGGCGATTTTGCGGTTCAGGATGCCAACCTCTGCGGCAACACCCACATCCACAGGAAACATATCGCACCCCACGCTTCTGCACATAATGCTGGAGGCCGCCTTTCCCGAAAGAAAATTTTCTGTTACCAGAGCTGTTATCTCCTGCCCGCTCTGTGTGACTCCTTCCTCCACCACGCCGTTATCCGCGCACATAGGAACCAGCACCCTTTTCTCCAGGCGGACGTTCGGATTTCCTGTCATCCCCGCTGCCTGCACCACCATATCCTCCAGCTTTCCCAGGCTGTGGAGCGGATGCGCAATGCCATCCCAGCGCTTTCTGCTGTACTCCATCGCCGCCTCGTCAAGAGGTACGATTTTCTCTAACGTTTCCTGCAAATTCATGTGTCTCTCCTCCTTACTTCCGCTTTTAAAACTTACGGCACGCATTTAAAAATGCTTCTGCGAGCTTCGTATTCCCATAGTAATAAAAGTGGGGAAAGCCCGCCAGCATCGTATCGGTGCTATGCATACATTCCCATCCCCGGCTGCTCTCCGGCTTCTGTGCATAGAAATCCGTCCCGCAGTTTGTCGAGTCAAAATAATGAAACTCATGGGCAGGACAGGCGCCAATCTCCTCCCCAAATACTGTCCCTTCCTTTTTGCTCGCAGAAATATATCCAAAACGGGAAAGCTTTGGCGTTTTATATGCCCTTCCATGAATAGCGCCCACACCGTTACAGGGATTTCCCTCTCCATCTTCAAACGTATCATGCAGGTACATAAAGCCTCCGCACTCTGCCATCACAGGCATTCCCTGCCCCAGCTTCTCCCTGATTTCTTCCCGGAGCGCGGCGTTTTTTTCGAGCCGCCTGCCGAAAAGTTCCGGATAGCCTCCGTACAGCAAAAGCCCGTCCAGATTTTCAGGCAGCCTGCCGTCCCTGAGCGGCGAAAACGGTATTAACTCAGCCCCCAGCTCTTTTAAGAGTTCCAGATTATCCTCATACGCAAAACAGAACGCTTCATCCCTTGCAAACCCGATGCGCACTTTTTCCTGTCCCTTTAACATGCTTTTCCCCGCTTCAGCACAGTCTGTTTCCTCATATTCTCCCGCGCTCTCCGCCAGTTCCAAAAGCCCGTCCAGATCCAATGTCCCTTCCAGAATCTGTGCCAGACGGCAGAGCTTTTCCCGAAATCCCTCCACCTCCTCAGGCATTACCAGCCCCAGATGTCTGCTCTCAATCACACACTCCTCCACCTTCGGCACATAACCGTACACCCGGATTCCCAGTTCCTCTTCTGCCATCTTTTTCACCCGTGGATAAAGCATAGGGGACATCTGATTTAAAATCACGCCCTTTATCCCGCTGTCCTTCCGAAACCGGATAAAACCTTCTATGTAAGGCAGTATGGAAACACTCATACCCTTGCAGTTTACGATCAGGACAGCGGGAGTATCCGTAACCCGCGCCAGATCGTAAGCGCTTGCCTTTGTGGTTGTCCCTCCCACTCCGTCATAATAGCCCATGACTCCTTCCATCACCGCCAGACTGCAGCCCTTACTGTTTTTCGCCAACAGATGTCTTATTGTCTTTTCATCCGCAAAAAAGGTGTCCAGATTCCGGGACTTTGTGCCGATAACTTTTGTATGGAACATCGGGTCAATGTAATCCGGCCCGCATTTAAAGGACGCCGGAGTCAGCCCGCGGTTTACAAACGCCTGGAGAATCCCACAGGTAAGCAGCGTCTTTCCGCTGCCGCTCGCGCCTGCCGCCAAAAGAAAACGGGGTATTTTCATAACTATTCCTTCTTTCCTATTCCTGCCGTCTTTTTCCTGTGCACGAAATAATCGTAATCGGGTTTTCCCCTGTCATCATGTGATAATTTCCCGCCGTTTTTGCCCTGCTGACCGCCGCCTGAACGATTTCCGTATCTTCCACAGGCAACGCTTTCAGGCAATGCAGCGTCTCCGAAACAGTCTCAAGGGCAATGCAGTTTATCACCATCCTTACTTTCGGGTTTTTCCCAAGAAGCAGCTCCATGATTTCCTTCATCTTCCCTGAAGAGCCGCCGATAAACGCATGGGTCGGCGGCTGCAAATCCTCCATCGCCAAAGGCGCTTCGCCCTCTACGATTTCCAGGTTATCTACTGCAAATTTCACCTTATTTTTCTTCAAAAGCTCCACGGCCAAAGGTTTCTTTTCGATGGCATAAACCTTTCCCTCCGGCATCCGCACCGCCATTTCCACAGCGACAGAGCCTGTGCCTGCGCCGATGTCGTAGCACACGGAATCACTTTTCAATCCCAGCTTGGAAAGGGAAATTGTCCGGATTTCCTCTTTCGTCATAGGCACTTGATCCCTGATAAATTCCTCATCCCGGATTCCATGCGTCGCCGGAAGCTCTTCATAGTCCTCATTTTCCATATACACCACGCTGAGCGTATCTGCCTGATAGCCCAGAAAGTCCTGCGGCTTCCCATGAAGGATTTTTTCTTCCCGGTAGGAAAGCCGCTCCCCGGTATACATGTCCACATTTCCCAGCCCATATTCCAGGAGCTTTTCTGCCACAGACGCAATCCCGTCCGTGGTTCCGAGAATAGAAAATACTTTACGATGATGTTTTACAAGGGACGCCAGATTGCTGCTCCTCCCGTGGGCGCTGGTGATGACCGCGTCGTCCCACGGCTTTCCGATGCGGCTCATAAAGTACGCGACTGACGAAATCCCACATACGATGCGCGCCTGCTTTCCAAGCACTTCAAGCAGTTTCCTTGCCCCGCTGTAAAAGCCAACGTCTCCCGACAGAACCACTGCGATTTTCTCATATTCCGGATGGCGCGCTATGTAATCCCCAATCTTCCTGCTGTCATACTCCTGATATGTGTCTTGCCAGGCCTCCGCACAGGCTTCCACCATCCGCTTCGCCCCTATGATTACATCTGCTTCCCGCAGAACCCGGGAAGCCTCTTCCGTGCGGCTTTCCCTGCCTCCCATGCCGATTCCCACAAGAGAGACTTCAGCCGCGGACCGAAGTGAAAACTTTTCACACAGCAGCCTTTTACATGCATTCACGGAAATCCCTGTTTCCTTCAAAGGTCTTCCGATAATTACCGGAATACAGCCGCACTCCCTTGCCGCGTCCAGCTTTTCCTGAAAGCCCCCGGTATTTCCCGACCTCTTGGTAACCAGATATCTACAATCCAGCTGACGCAGCATCGCCGCATTTAGTTCTTTCGAAAAAGGCCCCTGCATACAGATTAAATTCCGCCCCTTAAATCCAAGCCGCGTACATTCTTCCGCCACCTGCGGAAGCGAGAGCACTCTTAAAAAGACCCTGTTCTGATAATCCGGTAAAGCCGTATACTTCGCCGCCTCCTTGCTTCCCGTGGTTACAAGAACATTGCCCTCCGTCTGTTCCAGAATGGCAGCCGCCGCCTCCACGCTGTCAGCAAAGATGCACTTCCCGTCCTCCAGATCTCCCTGATTTTCCCTCAGCACCCTCACATAAGAAGCCCCTGTCCTCTCACATGCTTTTCTTATGTTCTCCGTGACCTCGACGGCGTAGGGATGCGTAGCGTCAATCACCAGCGGAAGATTTTTTTCTCTCATCAAAAGCTCCATGCGTTCCTCATCCAGCCGCTCATGAGAAATTTCCAGGCATCCACCCTCCGGCAATAACTCCTCCCCGTATTCCGTAGCCACGCATATATATGCGGGAACCTTCCGCTTACTGAGGAACTCTGCGAGCAGCCTTCCCTCTGTTGTCCCTGCAAAAACAATTACTTTACACATGCTTCCCCCTTTTTGGGCAGCAGATCAGATAAGGCGGCCTGCTACACGCAAATTTTGTTTCAAATCCTATATCCCCTCGGAGTAACCATCTTCCCTCCGATTTCCACTGTCTGGGAATTACCGATAAATACCGTGGTGAACATATCCACCTTCGTATCCCTCAGCTCCTTTAACGTCAGAACCCTGCTCTCTTCCCCGTCTCTTCCGATGTTCCAGACAATCCCGCAGACAGTCTCTGGCGCTTTATATTCCATCATCAGCTTACATGCCTTTTCCAGATAGTCATGGCGCTTTTTGCTGGAAGGGTTGTACAGGCAGATCACAAAGTCTGCTTTGGAAGCCTCCAGAAGCCTTGCCTCGATTTTCTCCCACGGAGTCAGCAGATCGCTTAAGCTGATCAGGCAAAAATCATGAATCAGCGGCGCGCCCAACACTGCCGCCCCGCCTGTCGCCGCAGTAACGCCGGGTATCACCTGAAGCTCTACCTCCGGATAGTTTACGCCCGTCTCATACATCAGCCCCGACATTCCGTAAACGCCCGCATCCCCGCTGCAAATCATCGAAACGTTTTTTCCCTTTTTCGCTTCCTCAAACGCCAGGATACAGCGGTCGACCTCCTTTTTCATCGGCGTCGTCATGAACTCTTTTTCGGGAAAATGTTCCCTTACCAAATCCACATACACCGTATAGCCGATAATTACATCGCTCTTCTTCAATGCTTCCGCCGCTTCTATCGTCATCTTTTCGTAGGCTCCCGGCCCGATGCCTACCACATACAATTTATTCAAATTCCACCCTCCAGTCTTTCACGGCAAGCGCAGCAGTAACGCCGTCCCGCGCATATTTTCTGCCGATTAATCTTCCTGCTTTTCCGTCTGTGCTGCTTCCCAAAACCGCTGCTCTTTCACATACATTATCCACCCCGGTCACTTTCTCCACAAATCCGGAAGCCGTAAACGTACCTTCCGCCTGCCTTAACTCTTCCGCCGTATAGGTCAAAAACGGCAGGTTTCTCTCCCTGCAGTATTCCAGGACTCCTTTTTCTTCTTTTTTCAAATCAATGCTTGCTACCTGCGCCACTGCTGCAGGAGAAACAGAAATCTCCTCACATGCCCTGCGGATTACATTTTCCACTGTTTCTTTTGGCGTTCCCTTTTTACAGCCCACGCCCACCGTGATAATTTCCGGAACCAGATAAAGCGTATTTGTAAAAAGGCGTTCCCTGTCATTAAGCGTAACGAAAATCCCAAGCTCCGGCTTTTCTTCCTGCGCTTTACAGAGACATAGTCCGCGCGGCAGTTCCCCCTCGCAGAAAAAATCTGTGCCGAAACCGACTTCTTCCCCTGCAAGCAGCGCGGCAGAAACCTCCTTTGCCAGCTTCATATCAGAAATCCGGCATCCGTTTTTCTTAGCAAAAACATCTACGGCAAATTTCCGGTTTAAATCGGTTGCCGTCGTCACAACCGGCTCGGCACCGACCAGTTCCGCAATCTCCCATGCCAGCTCATTCGCCCCTCCGAGATGCCCGGACAGAAGAGAAATCGCATAATTCCCTTTCTCATCCACAACCACAACCGCCGGGTCTGTTTTCTTGCTTTTTACGAACGGGGCGATACTCCTCACTGCAATCCCGCAGGCCCCTACAAAAACGATGGCGTCGCTGTCGGCAAATCTCTTTCCCGTCCATTCCCTTACCGATTCCGTAACAGGCTCCGAACACGTTTCCACGTTTCCCAAATCCTTCACACTCTTCTGGCATGTCGGTTCTTCTGAAGAATTCTGTACTTCCGTCCGGCATACGGATTCCTCCGCCGGATTTTGTACTTTCTCCCGGCATTCAGATTCCTCCGGCATTTCTTTTACATATTTACTCTTCCGGTAAGACTTCACCTCATAGAAACGCTCTTGTAAGTCCCCGCAGATTCTTTCTCCTAAGCAGCAGCCTGTCCGACTAAAACTAATGATTGAAATTTTCATTCTACTATATCGCTTCCCTTGCGGAATTCTGTAGTAAATCCAGGGTCGTACAGCTTCGAACGCTCATAAGAATGATGGGCGACCACATCCCCAATAATCATCAGCGCCGTTTTCGTGATATTATTTTCCTTTGCAGTCTGCGCCAATGTTTCCACGGTGCAGACAAAAGACTTTTCATCCTCCCAGGTGGCCTTATACACAATCGCCGCCGGGGTATCCGGCGCATATCCCCCGGCAATCAGCCTCCCGGAAAGCTCGTCCAGCATTCCGGCGCTCAAGAACACCACCATCGTGGCATGGTGCGCAGCAAAAGACTCAATGCTTTCCTTCTCCGGCACAGGCGTCCGTCCCGCCATACGTGTAATCACCACGCTCTGCGACACACCCGGAAGCGTATACTCCAAGTTCAGGGCTGATGCAGCGCCGCTAAAAGAACTGACGCCCGGACAGTAATCATACGCGATTCCTCTCTCATCCAATACATCCATCTGCTCCCGGATGGCTCCATAGAGACAGGGGTCTCCTGTGTGGAGACGCACCGTCATTTTCCCTTCCTTCTCTGCCTGGAACATCACCTCCAGCACTTCCTCCAGCGTCATTTTGGCGCTGTTATAAATCCGGCACCCGCCTTTTGCGTCATCCAACAGCGCGGGATTTACCAGCGAGCCCGCGTAGATGATGACATCCGCCTCCTCCAGATACTTTTTCCCCCGGACAGTAATCAGATCTGCCGCCCCGCTGCCTGCACCTACAAAATGTATCATATCGTATCCTCATTTCTTTTCTCTTTTATAACTGTTCAGTACCTTCACAGTTCCGATGCAAAAATCCATAAAAATCGTCTTTAACGATGGAATTTTTGCACTCTTGAATCATATTTTCACGGTCTCAGCAGCAAGTGCTTCGACCTGTTCTGAATCAGTTACTCTCTTTTACAATAATCAGGGAGTAATACCCCGCTGCTTCCGGGATTTCCTCTGCTGATTCGTAAATTTTTTCTGATTCCATTCCGCAGTTTTCAATCATCACCGCCTGCTGCCCGCTTTTTAAAATACTCTCTCTGACCTGTTTCATTTTCTTTCCTGTTTTCATCAGAACTTTCGTACCCGGAAGCTTTAAAATCCCCTCCAGCTCTTCCGCTTTGTAGGTAGCCGGAATCACGTGAAGCGGCTCCGCCCTCTCCACAAGCCCCATATTCAGCCTTGCCGCCACGGCACAGAAAGAAGTGATTCCGCTGACAATCTCCACCTCATATCCTCTTTCCAGAATCCTTTGATGGACATACAGATACGTGGAATACACCGTCGGATCCCCCAGCGTAAGAAAAGCTACCTGCCGTCCCTGTTTCAAATGAACTTCCACATCGTCCGCCGCCTTTTTATGGTTTTCCTCCAGCACGGCGGCGTCTTTTGTCATAGGCATGGCAACCGGCAGCAGGATTTTCTCATCTAGCCCGCCGTACACGCTTTTGGCAATCTGGTACGCCACACTATTCTCCGTATCGTTTCCCGGTACTGCAATCACTTCACTTTCCTTTATCAAACGCAGCGCCTTTAACGTGAGAAGCTCCGCATCTCCCGGTCCTACCCCTAATCCAAACAGTTTTCCACTCATCTTTCATATCTCCTTATATTTCTTTTTCCCACGGGCATTGAGTCGGACAAGCGCTGTCTGGCTACGTTCGGCATGTCCCGGACTCCGGTATTCCATGCTGTTTTCTCAGAAACTGTGCCAGCTCCTGTACATTCTCCGTCTCTCCCAGATAACCATATTCATTCGAAAAAAGCACGGCTCCCAGAAGCATCCTGCCGTAAACTCTGTGATTCAGGTAATACAAAATCCTCCCTGTCATCTCCTTCATAGTTTCCGTTAAAAGCTTCTCCCTCTTTATAATTCCCAGCGCCTCATCTGTGGTAACTGTATCCAGGATTTCTTTTGCCCCTTCCAGAGAGATTCCCGCCCGCAGGGCATTGCCCGCCAGCACCTCCGCCCTGGCGTCCGCGCAGCGCGAATGCGTATTCATAATCCCCGCCGCAACCTTTGCAAACTTTCCGATATTAGAGACAAATAAAATCCCTTTAACTCCCATATCCAGCGCCATATCCAGCGTCTCTCCCACATAATTGCTGCACTTCATACTGTCCGCAAAAGGCAGCTCCATATGCTCCTTCAAATAAGCCGCGCCGTAATTCCCCGGCGTTACCAGAAGATACTGCGCGCCATTCTCCACCTTCTGACGCATCTCCACTTCAATGCTCCGAACCAGCGCCGCCTCACTCATGGGCTCTACGATTCCGGAAGTCCCCAAAATCGAAATGCCTCCCTCAATTCCAAGCCTTGGATTAAACGTTCCGGCCGCCGTCTTCGCCCCGTCCGGCACGCTCACCGTCACGAAAAGACCTCCATCATAACCCGCCGCATCGCAGATTTCTTCCAGTTCTTTCTCTATCATGGCTCTGGGTACTTTATTAATCGCCGCGCTCCCCACAGGCTGCTCCAGTCCCTTTTTCGTAATCCTGCCTACGCCCTCTCCTCCGTCAATGCAGATACCCGGCGCATTCCTTTTTTCAACCTTTGCATAGATTTCCAGCCCGTCCGTCCTGTCCGGGTCGTCTCCCGCATCCTTTTGGACGGCACAGGAAACCCAATTCTCTCCTCTCGTCATATGCAGGATTTCCAGATTCAGCGAAATCCCTTTCGGCGTCATAAGCTCCGTATACCGACAGCTCTCGTCCAGCAGAATCATCCTGCCCGCCGCCTTTGCCGCCCCGGCCGCACACGACCCGGTCGTATAGCCAAACCTCATTTTCTTATTATTTTTAATGCTGTAATACCCTTCCAGACCTGTATGCTTCCCGGCCATTGGGCTCCTCCCCCACTTCTTCATAGTGCGGCATGTCACAAATCATTTCCCCTGCCAACATGAATCAACAGAAAAAGAAAAATCCGCAGTCCTATAGACAACGGATTTTCATCTTATGATTTATGAAAACATCCGGTTGCCGCAGACTGCTTTCATGATTCTCTGAAAATACTATGTATCTGGCTCTACAGTAACGGACTTGCGCAGGAATTTCACCTGCTTCCATAAGTCATTTTCAGTTTCAGTTTTCTTTCACTTTTTTCATTATATGATTTCCCACTGCAAAAGTCAACGGGAAGATACGAGGAATGTTTGTAGCGGTTTGCATTTGCCCCTATTTTTGTACCGTCGATATACACCGCTAACCTTTTATCCCAAACCGCACTTCGCAGTCCTTCCGGTAAAACGATATTCCATAGCAGTCAATGTTCCTGTACCCCTCCGCGCGCAGCTCCTCCGCATATTTCTTATCGGAAATCTGCCCCAGCGCTTTCTCTGCGTCTGATTCCAAATTGTCAATCTTATCAGAAACCTTGACTTCCAAAATAAATGCCCTCCCCCGCAGCGACGGGCTTTTCACTACCAGATCCGACCGGCCGTTCCCAGTCTCCCTGTTTGATTTCACCAGGTACTTATCGCTCTGGCTTAAAATCCCAGTCAGAAAGCCGTGATAAAAATTTTCTGCGCTGTCATAGAAACTGATCACAGAAAAAAGCTGCCTGCTCAGGATTTCGCCCATTTTTTCCGCATTTCCCTCTTCCATAGAACGGTACAAATCCCGGAAATCCTGCTTTTTGACAGTCTCCCGAAACCACCCTAAAATGGTGTTCTGATAAATGGTCTTTACTTCCGCATTCGGAATCCGCGCCCGCAGGAAAATTGACAGCTCCTTAAAATACTCGCTCTCCTTCGTCAAATATCCAGTAAAATACAAAAAGTTCCACAAATTCTCCCCACTGCTGCACATATCCCCATAGGTTACTTCCTCATGCACCTGAATATCCATAGTCTTTCCCGCAAGAAGCATTTCAATCTGCTCCCTGGTTTCCATATCTGCCCTGCGGATGAGATCCTTTATAATGTCATTGGAACTGGTATTGATCCAGTATGGGCGCGGAAACGCCTGAACATCCGTCCGCAAATCATACAGGAAATTGATCACGCTCCAGGGATTATAAACCTCCGTATCGCCAAAGGTATAGCCGTCGTACCATGCTTTCATATCACCAAACCGGCTCTCCACTCCGTAATATTCCATCATCCCCAGCACTTCCGCCTCCGTGAAGCCAAAATGCTCACTGTACTGCTTATCCAGCACGGAAATCATCTTTAAATGATTCAGTCCTGTAAAAATACTCTCCTTAGAAATCCGCAGGCATCCTGTAATCACCGCCAGCTGCAGATAGTCATTTGTCTTTAATGCCGACTCAAAAAGAGAGCGGATAAAGCTGACCATTTCTTCATAAAATCCCTGAAAATATGCGTTTTCAAGTGGAACATCATACTCATCCAGTAAAATTACCGTATGCTTCCCTGTCGCTTGATAAAGGCATTTGCTCAGAAATTTCAGCGAGCCGGAATAATCATCATATCCCGCTTCTTCATTTGCCAGCTTCTGAAACATTTCTTTATCCCCGGCGTCAACCCTTTCGCTCTCCAGAATAAAACTATGTCTTTTGAATTCCTCCGCGATTTCCCTTTTCAGTTTTACGTACGCTGATTCAAAAGCGGGCTGTTTCGCTGATTTTAAGGTCAGGCTGATAACCGGATACTTCCCCATCTGCCCGGCATATTCCCCGCCCGCGTCCATAATCTTAAGCCCCTGAAAAAGCGTCCTGTTCTGCGCGTTTTTCTCCTGGTCTCCAGTGTCCTCAAAAAAATAGCGGAGCATACTGAGATTCAGCGTTTTTCCAAAGCGTCTGGGACGGGTAAATAAATTTACTTCGCATTTCAAATCTAGAAGATCTTTTACAAGCATCGTCTTGTCCACATAACAATAACCTCCCAATACCAATTTTTCAAAATTATCTACGCCAATTGGCAAAACTTTTTTCATTCAGCCACCTCCACTATAATCTGAAATACCTGCTTATCTTCCCTCTGCGCCCACTTAATTTTTATTATACTTTATCTCTCCCAAATGTACAATCATTTATCTGCAGACAAAAAAACTGGCTTCCGGTATTTTTCCGTCAGCCAGTTTTTCTATTCTTTTATGCTATCGGTTCAAAATCCGCAACTCCGTGTTTGCAGAGCGGACAGATGAAATCTTCCGGAAGTTCATCTCCCTCGTACACATAACCGCACACTTTGCAGACAAAGCCTTTCTTCCCTTCTGTATCAGGTTTCGGCTTTACATTGTTCTGATAGTAGGTATATGTCATGGTTTCCTTATCGGAAAGCACTCTTGCTTCTGTCACGGCGCAGATGAACATGCCGTGCGTATCAAGGTCGATGTACTGCTCCACCTTCAGCGACATAAAGGAGTTGATATATCTCGGCAGAAAAGCAAGTCCATTATCCGAGCGCAGCGGCGTTTCGTCCGCAAATTTATCCACCGTCCTTCCGCTCTGGAAGCCGAATCTCTCAAAAACGCTGAACGGCGCGTCCACGGACAGGCAGTTCACGTTCATGCACCCTGTCTGCTTAATCACATGATGCGAATAATTCTGCTTATTAATCGTCACTGCAATCCGGTTCGGCGTGTTTGTAACCTGCGATACCGTGTTGACAATCAGCCCGTTATCCTTCTTGCCATCGTTGGACGTCACCACATACAGGCCATAACCAATATTGAAAAGCGCAGTCAGATCATTCTTATTCGCCGTCTCATCGCGCTGCGCCAGATAATCTTTACACAGCTCTTCCGCAAGCTCCTCCAACTGTGCAGAACTGCTTTCATTCAACGCGGACATAATCTTCACTGTCGTATCTGTAAACGTCAGGTTCTTGCAGCCGGAGAGCATATTTTTCATCGTTTTCGCGGCAAGCGGCGCCCAGGAACCGTTTTCTATCAGGCCGATTGTCCTGTTCTGGAAATTCCGCTCCGTCAGATGATGGATAAACTCTTTCATAAATGGGAAAATATCTGCGTTATAAGTAGTAGTAGCCAGAACAAGCCTGCCGTAACGGAATGCATCTTCTACCGCTTCCGCCATATCACACCGCGCCAGATCGCACACAACTACCTTCGGGCAGCCTTTCGCTTTCAGTTTTTCCTCCAGGACTTCAACTGCCCGCTTCGTATTTCCATAAACCGAAGTGTAGGCAATCACGATGCCCTCGCTCTCCACACCGTATGATGACCAGGTATTGTACAGGTTCAAATAATATCCCAGGTTCTCTGTCAGCACCGGGCCGTGCAATGGACAGATTTTCTCAATCTCAAGACCAGACGCCTTTTTCAGAAGCGCCTGCACCTGCGCGCCGTATTTTCCAACAATGCCGATATAATACCTTCTCGCTTCGCACGCCCAGTCTTCTTCCACATCGTTCGCCCCGAACTTTCCAAATCCGTCTGCGGCAAACAATACTTTGTCCGTACTGTCATACGTCACGATAACCTCCGGCCAGTGTACCATCGGCGCCGCTACAAACGTAAGCGTATGCTTTCCGAGATTCAGCGTGTCGCCCTCTTTCACCACGATACGCCCGTCGGCAAAATCCGTCCCGAAAAAGTTCTGCATCATCACAAACGCCTTTTCGCTGGAAACAACCGTTGCCTCCGGATAAATTTTCATAAAATTCGCGATATTCGCAGAATGATCCGGTTCCATATGCTGTACAACCAGATAATCCGGCTTCCTGCCGCCAAGTACGGCCGCTATGTTATCCAGCCATTCATGCGTAAAATTGCGGTCAACCGTATCCATCACCGCAATCTTCTCATCCAGAATCACATAGGAATTGTAAGCCATGCCATTTGGCACCACATACTGCCCTTCAAACAAATCCACTTCATGGTCGTTCACACCCACATAACGGATGTCCTTTGTAATCTCCATATTCCGTCACCTCTCTGTTTCATTTATAGTATTTCCCTGAAGAAATCTTCTTCCAGTCCACAAGACCAGACTCTCATAAGGATTATACTACAAACCCTGGAAAAAGTATATTGATTTTCCAACTTTTATGCCCTCTTTTTATTGAATAAAGTCCAACATTCGCTCAATAATTCCTTGTTTCTCCGTCCGGCTCATGATAAAATATTACCAAAGATAATATTTTCAAGCTTTCATTACCACTACATCCAAAAATATGCAAACCTATAAAGAGGGAGGAGTAAAAATGAAGAAAAAATTCATGCTATTTACACTTGCGTTCGGAATCATCCTGAGTGCATTCTCGTTGAAATCCTTTTCAGCAAACGCGGCGGAAACAACGCCTGCAACAGAATCCGCCGACGTCGCTATTGATGCTGAAAACTTCCCGGATGAATATCTCCGAAAAGATATCCAATCATTTGACCTTAACAGGGACGGCGTATTGGATGAGGCGGAAATCGCAAAAGCCACCATGATTTCTATCCCCAATGAAACTTCCACAGTAAAGGGACTGGAATATTTTACTGCCCTGGAAGATTTAAGCGTCTGTCTCAATGACAATCTCTCTGCCCTTGACCTGAGCGATTTCGTCTCTCTGCAGAAATTATATCTTTCAAAAGTTCCCAACCTGGTTTCCATCAATCTGAACGGCTGCTCTTCCCTGCAAAGGTTAGAGCTTTATCATATGGACGGACTGTCCTCCGTTGAATCAAACGGATGTTCTTCCCTGAAAGAACTGAATATTCAGACCTCAACTCTGGCTTCCCTGAATCTGGAGGATACCCCCGCTTTACAGCATCTAGCGATCTATGCTTCAACCATAGGTTCCATTAACCTGCCAAACTGCGCCGCCCTGCAATCTTTAACGCTCTCCGGCGTGAATATAACTTCCCTTAATATGAGCGGCTACACTTCTTTGCAAACAGTAGATTTTGAGAAAGTCACGAACCTGGCTTCCCTCAACCTAAGCGGCTGTACCTCTTTGCAGGAAGTATCCCTCTACTACGTTACAAACCTGACTTCTCTCAATCTAAGCGGATGTACCTCCCTGCAGGAAGTATTTTTCTTAGAAAGTGACGTGATTTCTTTCGATCTAAGCGGATGTACCTCTCTGCAGAAGTTATCTCTCTGGTCGGCTTATCACCTGAACTCCCTGAACCTGAGCGGCGATACCTCCCTGCAGGAATTAACTGTTCACGAAGCAGAGCTTGCTTCCCTCGACCTGTCCGACAATACCGCCCTGGAAAGACTCCAGCTTGACAACTGTGGGCTTCTCTCCCTTGATGTAAGCCATAACACTGCTTTGCAGCATTTAAATTACTACTCCTCAGATATATACCTCCGTTCCATTAACCTGCGTAACTGCACTGCACTGACCGATTTACTTATCTCCAGATTAAACACATTTTCCCTGGATTTAAGTGATAATACTGCCCTAACAACACTAATGTTCGAAGACTCAAAACTCGATGTCCTGGATTTAAGGTCTAACACTTCCCTGGGCAGCCTGACTTTATATGACACAAGCTTAAATTCTCTTGATATAACCCCTAACGTTCCCCTGGCCAGCCTGGATTGTGACGGGACAACTTTAACTTCCCTTAATCTGAGCAACTTCACCAGCCTGTTAGGGCTTCGCCTGGCAGATAAAGAAATTTTAACCTCTCTCAATCTCAGCGGATGTTCTTCCCTGCAAGAACTTTTCATAAGCCGCAATGTGATTTCCGCTGACCTGAGCGGATGCTCTTCTTTGAAAAGCTTGTCTGTCTCACACTCAAACATGGAATCCCTCAACCTCAATGGCTGCTCTTCCCTGCAGTCTTTCACTTGCGTCTATGCTCCCCTGTCTTTTCTCGATTTGAGCGGATGTTCCTCTCTCCAGTACCTGGAATGCATGGAAACAAATTTAACTTCCCTTGATTTAAGCAGCAATACCGCCCTGTTATCCCTGCGCATCACCAACGATGAAATCGCAGACCTGCAGTGGGGGCTGCGCGCAAGGTTTCGGATTGACCCTCCGGGTCCAACGGCGGAAGAACTTTCTCAGGTATTACCTTATCTTCTTATTGGAGATACGCTTTCTGAAGCTGAGCTGCAGCAGCTTAAAAAAGAGTTCGCTGAAGCCCAGGCCGCTTATGATGCATACGAATCTTTCTCTTCCCTTGATTTGAGCAACTGTACCGCTTTACAGTCCTTTGAGTGCCACGGCGCGAAGATTTCAGAGCTTGACCTGAGCCACAACACTGCCTTGCAGTCCCTGTCGCTCTCCTTTACAGGCATTAGTTCCCTTGACCTGAAAAACAATACTGCTCTGCAGTCCCTGAGTATCCTGAATTTAGATAATCTTGTCTCCCTCAATTTAGCTGACTGTTCTTCTCTTTTGGACGCGGAAATTTCATCCAATATAAGCCTTTCTTCTCTTGATTTCAGCGGCTGCTCCTCTCTGCTGGACTTGACAGTTTCAGATATGAACGCCCTGACTTCCCTTACTCTGAACTGTCCTTCCCTGGTAGAGCTGGACATTATCCATAACATGGGACTCACTTCCTTTAACCTGGGACATTGCCCGTCCTTGCAGAATTTAAATGTTACACAAAATTTCTACCTGATTTCTCTTGACGCCAGCAGCTGTCCTGAACTCCGCACATTATCTTGTGTAAACAGTTCCTTGGTTTCTCTTGACGTCAGCAAATATACGAAGCTCCACAGCTTAAACTGCACCTATAATTCCTCTTTGGAGTCTCTTACCCTGAATCCCGGCCTTGAGAAATTAACCTGCTATGAAAATGCTTTAGCTACCCTCAGCGTGCCCGACGGATGCCTGTATGATTCTGATTCTTCCTGCATCCAATCGGTAAGAGCCCGTCCATACCAGCAGGACACCCAGTGGAAATTAAATTTGTCCGGTATCGTTGGACCAGAGAACCTTGACAAAATCACAATCACATCAGATAACGCCCAGCTCTCGAACGGAATCGTCCTGTTTAAGAGCGAAGAAAAGCCCGCTACTTTATCCTATCTATACGACGCCGGTCTGGTTCGGAAATCTGATGTTATCACAGGCTATGATACTGACGGCGCCCCAATATACGGAACAGAAGATATTCCTCTAAAGGTCACTGTTTATCTTGCCTACCCCGAAAGCATCCCGGATTCCATGCTTGCCACAGCGCCTGCGCATGGCAATACCCCCGGTACGCGCCTGTCCGATTTTAGAACAGCCGCATCCTACACCATCGACCCATCAGGGAAAGGCGTCATTTTCACAGGAACTGCCAACAGGAAAGCTTCTTCCATCCGCGTCCCGGATACTGTTACTCTCTCCGGCGTGACTTACAAGGTAACAGGAATCTCCGACAACGCTTTTACTAACCACAAGAACCTAAAGTCCGTAGCCATCGGCAAAAACGTAACCTCTATCGGAGCAAACGCCTTTGCTAAATGTAAGAAACTGACGAAGATAACGCTTCCGGCCAAAATCAAAAAAATAGGGAAAGCCGCATTTTCCGGGTGCAGCAAGCTGAAAACCATTACGATAAAATCTACCAAACTGACTTCTAAAAATGTAGGCGCAAAAGCATTTAAAGGAATCTCGTCAAAAGCCACGGTAAAAGTACCCAAGAGTAAGAAAAAAGCCTACGCCAAGCTGCTGAAAGCAAAAGGCGCAGGAAAGAAGGTAAGAATCAAGTAACAATCCCTTGATGGGTAACTGATAAAAGCCAGTCAGATTTTTGTAATCCTGACTGGCTTTCACTATATCAAAAACATTACCTCCTATATCCGAAAACATCCCCCTCCAACAAACTCCCGCAGCAGGGAATCCATCGGGATACTGTCTGCCGGAATCCCCACGAAATAGTCCAGAAACTTCAGCAGCCGCTTAGCTTCCTGATATTCCGGATCGCTTTTTCCGATGCCGAACAGCAGAGGTTCCGCATAGATTTTCAGAGCTGCAAATTCATAAATCAGCGCCGAATTGAACATCACATCCGCTTCCTCCTGGAATGGGAAGATGTAGGACTCCTCGCCTCTTCTCACCGAGTCCCACATGGCAATCGTATTTTTCGCACACGTCCCCCTTGTACGGGCGTCCCGGACAATCCGGCGGAGCAAACGGCCGTCAGTGGTCGGAATCCGGTTATGCTCGTCAATGTTAAGCTGGGTAAGCGCGCTGATATAAATCTTAAATTTGCTTTCATCTGAAAGCCCCTTTGACATCGCAGGGTTCAGGCAGTGAATCCCCTCGATAACGAGAATATCATCCGCTCCAAGCTGTTTGTATTTTCCAAGGTATTCCCTTCTGCCTGCCTTGAAATTATAAGTAGGCAGACTTACCCTTTCCCCGGCAAGCAGCGCCGTCATATCCCGGTTAAACAGCTCTACATCCAGAGCCTCCAGGCATTCGAAATTATAGTTTCCGTCTTCATCTCTTGGTGTAACTTCCCGGTCTACAAAGTAATCATCTACTGCAATCGGATGCGGCTTCAAGCCATGCGCCGAAAGCTGTATGGAAAGCTTATGGGAAAATGTCGTTTTTCCCGACGACGACGGTCCGGCAATCAGAATCAGCTTTTTCTCTCTGTCTTCCGCAATTCTCCTGGCAATCTCTGCAATCTTCTGCTCCTGAAGCGCCTCCTGGATTAAGATTAAATCATGAATATCTTTATGGACAATATAATCATTCAAAGCCCCCACGGTAGGAACTTCCAGCATCTCCCCCCATTTCATGGATTCTCTCTGCACCTCAAAAATCTTGCGCTGGGGAGCAAATTCCGGTATCACCTCCGGTTCTTTTTGGGCAGGCAGCAACAGTACGAATCCCTCGTCATATAATTTCAAATCAAAATATTGAAGATAAGACGTATTCGGCACCATGAAGCCATAATAATAATCCTCAAAATCATCAATGCTGTAAATGTTTACCCTTGATACCCTTCGGTAACGGAAAAGCTTTTCCTTGTCTTTCATCCCATATTTCTGAAACAGCATGATAGCGTCATCTGTATTTACGCTCTTCTTTCTAATCGGAATCCTTTCTTCCACCAGATGACGCATATATCCTTTTACCTGTTTCAGAAACTCCTCATCCGGCACAAGGGAACCTTTTACTGTACAGTACACGCCTCCGCTCACTGCAAAATGCACGCCTACCCTCTCAATATTCTCATGGCCGCCTTCATGGTATACGGCTTTCATCAGCAAATGAACCATACTTCTCCGGTATGTCTGGAAACCAATCTTATCTGCCGTAGTGAGAAAACTGAGATAGCAGTCGCTGTCCACGCAGTTTTGCAGCTCCCGCAGACGCCCGTCCGCCCATGCCAGCACGATCTTATGCGTCATTCTTTCCTGGTAGTCTTTTGCAACTTCTTCATAGGAAATGCCCGCCGGGTATTCCCTCACCTCTGAACCAATCTGTACGGAAACGATTTTACCCTCTTCCATCTGTAATCTCCTGTCCTGTATAAAATGATATCTTCCTATCTAAACTACCCAAAACGGGTTTTCATCCTTCTCTGTATACACCGTCAGCCCTGTAAACGTTTCCCTGATATACCCTGCCATCTGGGAAACAAAGATTTTCTCTATCCCGTAATGCCCGGCGTCAATCACTGTCAGCCCCCTCATCACCGCATCGATCCCGTCATGATGCCCGAAGTCTCCGCTAATCATCACATCCGCGCCCGTTCTCAGCGCCGCATCCACCAGGCTCTTCCCCGATCCCGGCAAAACAGCCGCACGGCTAACCTTTTGTTCCGGATTTCCAAAAAGCCGCACGGTATCCAGTCCAAAAACCTGCTTTACATACCTGCCGCATTCTGCCAGGCTCATTTCACCAGGCAGTTCCCCCGTGCGCCCAAGCCCTTCCTGCCGACTGCCATCGTCATAAGTAACTTCCATAATCTCCGTATCGCGAAGCCGCAGCATCTCTGCCGCCTGCTCCCCCATCGTCACTACATCATAATTTGTATGCATGGCATAATAAGAAATATCACCTCGTATCAGCTCCACAAGCCTTCTTCCGATAAAATCATCTGTATTTACTTTCTTTAATGCCGAAAACACCATCGGATGATGGGTAAGCAAAAGGTCTGCGCCTGCCTTTTCTGCCTCCCTGATAACCTGCTCTGTGGCGTCCAGGGCAATATATACTTTCTGCACTTCCTTCTCCCTGCGTCCTGCCAGAAGCCCCGGATTATCCCAGGGCTCCGCCATGAAAAGAGGATATTTCTTCTCCAGCTCTTCTATGATTTCCCCACACTTCATAAAGCTTCTCCTTTCGCACTGCCCTATTTATGCTTTCGCAAAACCGCACACAGCGCTTCTTCTATCTGCCGCAGCCTGTCCTGAAGTTCTGCCCGGCGCTCCTGCGCCTTCTCCGTTCTGTTTTTTGCCAGTCCTTCTTCTAGCCGGCACAGTGTCTGCCTCTCCCTCTCAAGACAAAGCCGCAGACATTCATCCCTGCAGCGCAGAAGGCACGGTCCATACATAGCTTCTATATCAGAAAGCGGCTCCATCTTCCCATGTACCACATGCATCATAGGATAGAACTTCCCATCTTCCAAAACAATCCGCTCTGTATCAATACGGTATCCATTTTCCTGCAGAAATCTCCGCACGTTACAGATATCCGACTGGGGCTGAAGCACCAGCTCTTTCACTGTCTCCAGCACCTCTTTCCCTTCTTTCAAAATCTTCACCATAAGGCTTCCGCCCATTCCGGCAATCACTACACTGTCCGCCTCACCGGGGCGAAGCTCTGCCACTCCATCGGAAAGACGCGTTTTGATTTTTTCTTCCAGCCTATGCCGCCGGATATTTTCCTGCGCCCGTAAAAGCGGCCCCCGATTGATATCCATAGCGACAGCGCTGCGGATTGCGCCTTGTTCTGTCAGCCAAATAGGTATGTATCCATGGTCTGTGCCCACGTCTGCCAGACGGGAGCCGTAAGACACCAGACCTGAAACTTCCAATAATCTTTTTGATAACTGCATGATACATTTACTCCAAATAATCTTTCAAAACCCGGCTCCGGCTGGGATGCCTCAGCTTTCTGAGCGCCTTCGCCTCAATCTGACGGATACGTTCCCTCGTCACATGAAACTCTTTCCCGACTTCTTCCAGGGTTCTGGGACGCCCGTCGCCCAGTCCATACCTGAGGCGTATCACCTTCTGCTCGCGCTCTGTCAATGTTTCCATAACCTCTTCTAATTGTTCCCGCAGCAGCGTGTACGCCGCCTCTTCTGCCGGAACAGGAATATTGTTATCCTGGATAAAATCTCCCAGATGGCTGTCGTCCTCCTCGCCTACCGGAGTTTCCAGCGATACCGGTTCTTGGGAAATTTTCAAAATTTCCCGTACTCTCTCTGCCGGAAGCGACATTTCTTTTGCAATTTCCTCCGGCTTCGGCTCGCGCCCGTACTCCTGGAGCAGCTGCCTGGATACCCGGTGGGTTCTGTTAATCGTTTCTACCATATGAACCGGAATCCTGATTGTCCGGGCCTGATCGGCAATTGCCCTTGTAATTGCCTGGCGTATCCACCAGGTCGCATAGGTGCTGTATTTAAAGCCTTTGCGGTAATCAAATTTCTCCACTGCCTTGATAAGCCCCAGGTTTCCTTCCTGAATCAAATCGAGCAGAGCCATTCCCCGTCCCATATAACGCTTCGCAATACTTACTACAAGGCGCAGGTTCGCTTCCGCCAGCTTCTTCCTCGCTGCTTCCTTCTCCTGCTCATTCCCTTCCTCCATCTGTCTGCCCAATTCGATTTCCTCTTCCGGGGAAAGCAGCGGGATTTTTCCGATTTCTTTCAGATACATACGGACCGGATCCTCGATTCCCACCCCCTCAGGAACAGATAAATCCTCCTTTGTGATGTCGATTTCCCCATCATCCGGCGTAAAATCCTCTTCATTCTCATCACTGAGCAGAATATTATCCTCTTTCTCTGACATATCCAGGATATCTATCCCTTTTTTCTCCAGACATTCATAAACCGCATCATACTGCTCTTCCGTGAGCGGCTCATTCTTGAAAAAATCGGCGATTTCTTTATATTCCAAAACGTCTTTCTTCGTCTTTGCATATACCAGTAATTCCTTTAATTTCGTTTCAAAGCCTGCTGCATTCTGTCCCATCCGGTTTCCTGCCTTTCATCCATCTATAAACGTAATTCCTTTTTCAATTTTTACCTTATTCAATGGAAATATGCAGATTTTTCAATTCTGCTAATTCCCTCTCTTCCACAATGCTTCTCTGCAGCCCTGCAATGTCAGTCGGCTCCAGCATCGCGCGCCTGTGGGCAATCCCATGATTCCTGATTCGATACACTGTTTCCCTCAGCGCCTTCTCCATCTCTGCCGGAGTATCCGTCTGAAGGCTCGCATTAAACAGTGCGGCGGCTTCCCGCTGCTGCTCCGGCTCCGTAAAGTGATTGATAATCTTTGCCGGAATCACGCTGCCTTCCTCAAGCTGGGCAAACAGCAGCTCGGCAGTTTCATAATAAAGCCCCTCTGTAAAATCTTCCGTACTGATACGCCCCTTTATCTGCCCATACAGCTTCGGCTTTTCAATCAGCCAAGTCAGCAAAAGTTTCTGAGACTTCTTTATTCCTTCCTCTTTCCCGGCTGCTTTCTTTCCCCTCCTTGGCTCCGTCCGCACTGGCACTGCACCTTTCATGGCGGCACGGTTTACCAGCTTACGCAGACTGTCAAAAGCGATATGATATCTCTCCGCCACTGCTTCAATATAGTTCTCTCTCTCCAGCTCCACTTCAAATTCCACCAGCTTTGCCGCCACGCCATTGTAGAATGCTGTTTTCCCCTCCGGGTCTTTCATATCATACTCTCGTTCCAGCATGGAGATTTCAAACATAAAGCTGTTCTCTGCCTTGTCAATTCGCTCCTGAAACTTTTCAGCCCCCAGCGCCTTAATGAATTCATCCGGGTCTTTATAGGGCTGCATATGAAGCACCTTCGCCGACAGCCCTGCGGCTTTCACGATAGGAATCGCCCGCATCGCCGCCCGTGTTCCCGCATCGTCGCTGTCATAAGTCAGCACTACTTCATCTGTATAGCGTTTCAGAAGCCCCGCATGCTGCGTGGTGAGCGCTGTACCCAGGGAAGCTACCGCATTCCGGAATCCTGCCTGATGCAAAGATATCACATCCATGTACCCCTCACATACCAGAATATTCTTCTTCCTGGAGGTGCGTGCTACATTCAGCCCGTACAGGTTCCGGCTCTTATCAAAAATCGGCGTCTCCGGTGAATTCAGGTATTTAGGCTTTCCGTCCCCCATCACCCGTCCCCCGAAGCCAATTACCCGGCTGTTTACATCCATAATCGGAAAAATCACACGGTTCCAGAACTTGTCATACATCCCCTTCGCTTCATCCACATTCATCAGCCCTGACTCCCTCAAAAGCTCATCGCCGATGCCTTGCTTCTTCATGTAGTTATACAAATCATTGCTGTACTTATTGGCAAATCCCAGGCCAAAACTTTTAATCGTCTCATCCGAAAGCTGCCTGCTTTTCAGATATTCCAGCCCCTGCCTGCCATTTTCCGACCTGAGCTGGTAATAAAAATATCGCGCCGCCATCTTATTTAATTCCAGCAGCCGGGACTTTAAATCCTGCTGCTTCTTCTCTTCCTGGGAATACTCCCGCTCCGGCAGCGCTATCCCTGCCCGGTCGGCAAGCGTTTTTAGTACCTCCGGAAACGTATAATTCTCATACTCCATCAGAAATGTAAAAACATTTCCGCCCGCTCCGCACCCAAAACAATAATACATCTGCTTTCCCGGGCTCACGGAAAAAGAGGGAGATTTCTCGTTATGGAACGGACACAGCCCAAAATAGGAGCTTCCCTTTCTCTGCAGTTTCACATAGCCGGAAACCACATCCACAATATCATTTCTTGCTCTTATTTCTTCCACTAATTCTTCAGGATATAACACAACTTACCACCTCTATTTTACTTGCCAGGACTTTGGGATATACAATTCCGAAAACCTGTCCATGGAATACTGGTCCGTCATCCCGGCTATATAGTCACAGATTACCTGTTCCCTCTGCTCCCCGCGCTCTGTCAGGCTCACATACTCCATCGGCATTTCTTCCGGATGTTTCTCATAATGGCGGTACAAAGCCTGTATCATATTCCGCGCTTTCTCCTCTTCTGTTTTTGCTCTGGGATTTTTATAAACATGCTTAAACATAAACTGCCGCAGCTCCGACATCGCCTGTTCCATGTGTGGAGACATCACAATGTCCGGCCGTCCTTCGCTGTTTCTCACGATATCATGAATGATAGAATTCAGCCTCTCTTTCGTGCTGAATCCCAGCACTTCCCGATAGCGCAGCGGAATCTCCGACTCCATCAGTATCCCCGCCCGCTCCGCATCATCAATATCATGGTTAATGTATGCAATCTTATCCGAAAGCCGCACGATTTTCCCCTCCAGGGTAGAAGGTTTTCCCGACGTCCTGTGGTTTGCAATCGCATCCCGGACTTCCCATGTCAGATTCAGTCCCCTGCCTTTATTTTCAAGCACCTCTACCACGCGGACACTCTGCCGGTAGTGTGCAAATCCCAGAGGACAGATTTCATTCAGAGCATGTTCCCCGGCATGTCCAAACGGCGTATGCCCCAAATCATGCCCAAGTGCAGCCGCCTCTGTCAAATCCTCATTCAGGCACAGCGCCCTGGCAATCGTGCGTGCAATCTGCGCCACTTCCAGCGTATGCGTCAGCCGTGTGCGGTAATGGTCGCCTTGAGGACGGAGAAACACCTGTGTCTTGTGCTTCAGCCTTCGGAAAGATTTCGCATGGAGTATTCTATCCCTATCCCTCTGGTACACCGTCCGTATATCACACAGCGCTTCCTCACGCTCACGCCCTTTTGTCCCAGTGCTGAAAGATGCATAAGGGCTGAAAAACTGCTTCTCCCTCAATTCTGCCTTTTCACGTATCGTCATTGAAAATCCCCCTTTCTGCGCTGTTATCACCTCTAATTATTATATTCTGCATAAATTCATTTTTTTCCTTTATTTTTTACAGATTTTCAGCAGATTTCTCTTTTTACGGCAGGCAGCCCCGAAAATCCCCGGCAAACTTTAAAAATTATCCCAAAAGCACCTCACTTCGAATCCTTTTCCCTCTGATGCTACTGTGACCGCGCCGTTTTCCATCGTCTTATAAACCACGCTCCCGGCGGCTTCCAGCCGCTGTAAAAGCTCCGGCGATGGGTGCCCATAAGGATTCTCCCGTCCACAGGATACGATTGATACTATGGGACGGGTCTGCCTCAGAAAGCAGTCCGGCGTAGAATTCTTTGAACCGTGGTGCGCCGCCTTCAAGACAGACACCTTTCCCGCCCTGCCGCTTTCTATCAACCTTTCTTCTCCTTCGCCTTCCACATCCCCGGTCAGCAGCGCCCGGAATTCTCCATACTGCACGGCGAGCACCAGAGAGTCCGCATTCTTATCTTCTCCCCTCGCCCCTTCTCGCGGAGCCAGGCATTCCAGCCTCGATTTTCCTGTGTCAATTTCCATCCCTTCATGAAACCGTACCACCGGAATTCCTCTTTTTTCTGCAGCAGCTATCACCGAACAGTATCTTCCATCCTGCTTTACAATCTCCGGCATCACCAGGCATCCTACAGATATTCCGGTATCCCCCTCCAGAATCTCCTCTGCTCCATTTACATGGTCGCCGTCCATATGGCTCAGAAACAGATAATCCAGCTTTGAAATCCCCTGGCATTTCAGAAATGGGATAATACGGTATTTCCCCACTTGTTCTACACCGCTGCTTCCGGCATCGCATAGAAAGTTTTTTCCATCTGCTCTCCAAAAAATGCTGTCTCCCTGCCCCACATCCAGGAACACCATTTCCAGCCCCTTTCTGTCATGGACAGAAAGCCCAAAGGCAGCCGCAGACAGAGAACATCCATATAGCACTGCCCCGAAAATTTTCTTACTCTTGTCCCGCCGCTGCAGCGCAGCAAATACCAAAACTAAAATTCCATAATACAGAAAAATGCTTACAGCTTCGGGTTTCCCCCATATCTGCTCCGCCCCCGGTATCTCCAGGCTCAGCCTGCATAGCCTCTCCACAAACCACAATATATAATGGCAGGGCGCAAATACAAGAATTCCCGCTGCCGGAACGAAAATCCCCAACGCACTGCCTGCCAGCCCCGCTAGAAGCAGCACGGACATCAACGGCAAAACCAGAAGATTCACAAAAATCCCGGTCCATGAAAACTGATAAAAATGATATAGAATACATGGAAAAATCATAAGCTGTACGGACATGCTGATTAGAAGCCCGTCCGCCGCCTTCCCTTTTATTTTCACACGCTTTTTCAACACTGGATATAAATACGCCAGTCCCGCAACCGCCAGCACTGAGAGCTGGAACCCGCCCTGAAACAGAAGCTGCGGATTCTGGAATAAAATCAAAATCACTGCCAGCGATAAACTGTTTTTCAAATCATACGTCCTCCCAAAGACCTGCGCCCCCAGATAAACCAAAAACATCACAAATGCCCGGACAGCCGGAACACCCAGTCCCGTCATCATGCAGTAAATACCCATCACGCCTCCGGCAATGGCTCCTCCTGCCCCCATAGAAAGCCCCAGCTTCCGAAGCAGCCCGAAAAGCAACATCCCAAGCATAGAAATATGAAGTCCTGAAATTGCCAATATATGCGAAATCCCTCCATCCTGATAAAGTTTTTCCACCTCTTCATCCAGGTCATTCTTATCCCCCAAAAGCATCGCGCACATCAGAGAAGCTTCTTTCGGCTCCGCAATTCCATAGAGACTTTCCTTAAGCCTTTCCCGGATATCGACAATTAACTGCATCCAAAAGCTGCACTTTCCGTCAAGCAAAGCAATCCGGCATTTCATCATCAGCATTCCGATTTTTTGAGACTGATACCACTTCTCCATGTCAAATTGCCCGGGATTCCCCGCGCGTTCCGGTTCCTTCCACTCGCCGCTTACTTCCACAATATTTCCAATTTTTAAGGAAATTTCTTCCTTTAGAAAAATAATGATATTTGAATCAAACGATTCCTGATTTCCCTTTGATAAAATAGAATTGTTTTTAAGATATATCTGATTTGTTTTCTTCTTTTCCTGCCTGTAAACTTCTCCCCGCACCCGTATCCTGCGGCTTTCACCGGATTCCGTCAGGCGGGCTTCTAATCCCCCGCCTTTTTCCTCCAGGTTTCCCACCTGTGTGCACAGAATCCAGAACACGAAGAGCAGCGCCGCCAGGCATAGTGGCCTTCTGCCCATCCATCCTCTCCTTTCCCTCCGCGCCTTAACCAGACGCCCCCGCAGCCGTTATTCTTTGAGCGCCGGATCCACTCCGACGCCCGGCGTTATTGTTCCGTTCTCTTCCGGCTGAACCACAATTTCTTCATTTCTTGTAAGCCCCTGGCTTAAATCCACAGCGTCACGGAACTTTACTTCCGATTCCCCGTCTATCTTTATCTGTACCTTGTCAATATCGCAATTTTCACAGATAGAATTCACCACCGCATAAACGGCTGCTTCCGGAGTGACGGCCGCCGCGCCTGTCTGTCCATATGCTTTGTCCAGGCTGATGATGCAGGTATCCTTTTCTACCGTCACGTCCAGGATCTTTGTGTCGGCCGGAACCGCGCTGCGAAGTTTCTCATTTTCCGGCCCTTTCACCAATTCCTCCACAACCAGCCGCTCCAGGGATTCATTGCTGGAATAATGAATATTCCTCATTTCTTTCACCAGCTTTTTCCCATCCTTATCTGCAAAATACAGGACAAGGGAAGCGGAATGATACGAATTTATCCCTTCTCCCTTTGTGTCAATAAAGCTGTCGTCACCCATTACGCCAATAGGATTTCCCTGTACATCCGCAAGTTCCTGTCCGTTTACGGTAAACTCCACTGTTTCCACACCCGGTATCTGCACCAGTGTCTTCACAACCGCCGCCCGGCAGAATACTTCTGTAATATTATCCATCTTACTGTAAGTTCCGTTAAAATCCACTCTCAGATTCTGCTCCGTGCGCTTCACTGAAGTAATCCCGACCCCGTCAGGAATCGCCTTTTTATGTCCTACCTGCGCAGGAACCTCCCCCAGCTTGTCAACAAATTCCTGAATCAGCGCATCTCCCCCGGATGCCTGAGGCGTGTAATCCTCTGGTTCCAGCACAGTTCCATCTGCATTTACGCGGTAAATCTGATATCCTGATATCTCTGTCTGCTCTTTTTGGCATCCCGCCAAAACCAGAGACAGAAAAAGCACAAAAAAGATTTTTCCTGACTTTTCCATACGCACTCCCCCTATTCCACATGAACCAGCGGGATACGCACGGTAAATGTCGTTCCCTCGCCTTCTTTGCTGTAGACACGGATCGCCCCTCGGTGCAGAAGGATTGCGCCCCGGGTAATCGCCAGGCCCAGCCCTGTTCCGCCAATCTCCCTGGAATGGGATTTATCTACCCGGTAAAACCTCTCAAAAATATGCTCCTGCGCCTCCTGGGGGATGCCGATACCGGAATCTTCTACTTTCACATAAAAATACTTATGGTCAGAATTCAGGGACACATGCACCCAGCCTTCTTCTTTATTATATTTAATCGCATTTTCTATCAGATTCGAAAGCGCCAAAGCCAGCTTCGTCTCATCCACCTCCGCACGTACCGGCTTAAAGCTCTCCAGCACAAGCTCGATATCCCGCTTTGCCGCAATCGGACGCAGGCGTTTCAGAAGCCTTTCCAGGATTTCATTAATGCCGGTCTCCTGAATATTGACGTCCGCTGATTTCCTATCCATCTTTACCATGGAAAGCAAATCATTGATAATCTTATTTTCCCTGTCGATTTCTTCTGCAATGTCCGACATAAATTCTTTATACAGTTCTACTGGGACATCTTCCTGCATCAGCAGAGAATCTGCCAGCACCTTCATAGAAGTAATCGGCGTTTTCAGCTCATGCGACACATTCGACACAAACTCCTGCCTGGAATCATCCAGCGTTTTCATCCTTTTCAGCATACGGTTATAAGCATCCGACAAAAGCTGCGTCTCCTTATAATCCAAAATCGAAATATCCTGCTCCGCAAAGCCTCCCGTCATTTCCTCCAGGGATTTTGTCACTTTTTCAAAAGGCTTTACCAGCATACGGGAAGTATAAAACGCTATACCCAGAATCACAAAGACCATCCCGACCTGCAATAAAAACACCTGCTGGCTGAGCGCATTGCGGCTTTCCTGAACATCCTCTGTCGGCGTGCTCACAATCATCACGCCTTTTACTTCCCCGGTGGACGGATTCTTTACCGGAACCGCCATCTCAATAAAACGGCTCTTTTTATTCACTTTCAGGATATCTTCTCCCTGAAAGCATTTCACGACTTCTTCTGAAATAATTGTCTTATTCTCATCCAGCCCAAACGTATCTTTCACAATCATAAACTGGCTGTTTACAATTACAATACGCCCGTCGTAAAGATTCGCAAGCTGATTCAGTTCATTTTCAATAATTTCGGAACCCTTTTTCTCTATATAGCCGGAATCTACCAGCTGCTCCGCAATATTCATACATTGCCTCTGTACCAGGTTCCCCCGCTGCAGAATAGACTGATCTTCAAAGTTCGTCAGAATTCCATATTCTACCGCAAAAATAGGCAGGATACCTACCAGAAGCACGATGATAAAAAAACGGAACCGCAGGCTCTTTGTAAGAGTCAAAATAAATCCATTCTTTAGAAACTTTTTCACCGCCCGCTAACCTCTAATACTGGAAATAATAGCCTACGCCCCATTTCGTGTGGACATACTTCGGCTCGCTGGGATTCGCCTCAATCTTCTCCCGCAGCCTTCGGATATGTACATCAACCGTCCGCACATCGCCCAGGTATTCATATCCCCAGACAATATTCAGAAGGTTTTCCCTACTGTACACTTTCTGCGGATTCTGCACCAGAAGCTCCAACACGTCAAATTCTTTTGCTGTCAGATTAATTTCTTTTCCATCTACATTCACGCGTCTGCTCTCACAATCCAAAACCAGATTCCCTGCCTCGATGACCTGGCTTTTATTCTGTACATTTTCCTTTGGGGTAGTCCTCCTGATAATGGCTTTAATCCTCGCCTTTACTTCAAGGATATTGAAAGGTTTGGTAATGTAATCGTCTGCTCCATATTCCAGCCCCAGGATTTTATCCATATCGTCTCCCTTTGCAGTCAGCATCACTACAGGCACAGTAGAAAATTCACGAATCTGCTGGCAGACTTCCAGTCCCGTCAGTTTCGGAAGCATGATGTCCAAAAGCACAATATCGTACTCTTTTGCCTGCACCATCTCCAGCGCCTCCTCACCGTCATACGCACAGTCCACTTCCATGCCGTCCTGCTCAAGACTGAAACGGATCCCCTTTACAATCAACTTCTCATCATCAACAACCAAAACCTTCTTCGCCATTTTCCATTCTCCTTATACTGCTATTTTGTCCTTTATCTTCTCAAAGACAGCCTCACCGATTCCGCTCACATTCTTAATCTCTTCAATACTGCCAAATCTGCCTGCGGACTCCCGGTACTCCACAATACTCTCCGCTTTTGCCTTCCCGATTCCCGGAAGGACCGTCAGTTCCTCTGCAGCTGCCTCGTTAATATTAATTATTTTTTCTCCGGAACTCTCTTCCGCTCTGGCCGTCCGTGCATCCCGCTCCGGCTCCCAGCCGGAAGCTTCTTCCTTCGTTGGCACCGTAATCTGCTGCCCATCTTCCAGCGCTGCCGCCTGGTTCACAGCAAAACCCGCCGCCTCCCCGGACAGCCCGCCTGCCTTTTCAATCGCCTCAAACACTCTGGAACCTGCCGGAAGCTCTACTACGCCCGGGTGTTCCACCGCGCCGCAGACATACACATATAGCACGGAACTCTCCGTTTCTTCCGAAGACGGCACCACTTCTGTTTCCCTGTCAGACAGCGTCACGCTCTCTGACTCTATGCCCGAAATCCGGTCATAAATCTGCACATTTTTGTCTCTTTCACATCCTGAAACGCAAAACAGCACTGCCAAAACAACAAATACCGCAAAATATTTTCTTCCTTTCATACCGTACATTCCTCTTTTCCCCGTTGGGCAAAGAGTCCCCTTATACAGTCAACTTTATTTTAACGGAAATACCCCACAATTACAACACATTTTTCACTTTTTGTCATATTTCTGTCATAGTTCCGTTATGGCGTTCCCCATTCGCATCAATTTGTAAAAATCTATTAGAAATTACCTGCCCTTACCATTTAAAAATCACAATCCCTATGATCGCCAACAGCATCCCGCCTGCCTTACGCCACTCAAAGGGCTGCTTATCCATACCAAACATCCCAAACAGCTCTATCAGGTACGCCACAATCAGCTGAGTAATTACAATTAGCATCGCTGCCTTTGCCGGTCCCAGGCTGCCCATAGCCTTTATCACAGTCACGGTGATAAACGCTCCCATCACGCCGCCCAGCAGCGTATATTTATCCGGTACCTCCAGTATACTCGAAAAGCTGTGCCTATCCGCAAAAAACCAGATAACCAGGCACACTGCCAGCGCAGAAAACTGCACAAAACTTGTGGAAACCCAAAGGCTGGTATTTTTCGTAACCTGTGTATTAAAGACCCCCTGAACGCTCATCAGTGCACCGGAAAGCATTGCGATTAAAATCCCTGTCATATAAAAACTCCCTTTGCATTTTTTGTTAGTATCTGCAAAGGGAGTTCTTTTATGCCAAACTCTTTTCCAATTTTTCAATCATCTCATCAATGTGTTCTTTTTCAATGACAAGCGGAGGCACCAGACGCAGCACATCGCTGCCCGCTGAAATCACCATCAGCCCGTTTTCCAGGCTCTGGTTCACGACTTCCCCCACAGACCGCCCTGTAACCACCAGCCCCTGCATAAAGCCTTTTCCTCTCCGCACACTCAGGCAATCATATTTTTCCACCAAAGCGTCCAGCCTTTCTTCCAGGTACGGCGTCAACGCTTTCACATGTTCCTGGATACCGGCTTTCTCAAAAATGTCAAGAACTGCTGAAACTGCCGCGCATGCCAGCGGATTTCCGCCATAAGTAGTCCCATGATCACCAGGAACCAGAGATGCGGCAGCTGTCTTTTCATTCAGCACAAACGCCCCCACCGGGATGCCGCAGCCCAGCGCCTTAGCACAAGTCATAATATCTGGCTCAACGCCATACTCCTGCCACGCAAACATGCTCCCTGTCCGTCCCATGCCACACTGGATTTCATCAAGTATCAGCAAGATATCCTTTTCCTCACAAAGAGCTTTTACTCCTTCCAGAAAAGATTTTTCTGCCGGATAAATACCGCCCTCGCCCTGAACCGTCTCAAGAATCACCGCACAGGTCTTTTCATTCACCTGCGCCTTAACGCTGTCCAAATCATTAAAGTCTGCAAACTTCACGCCTCCCATCAGCGGCCGGAACGCTTCCTGATAATGGAAATTTCCTGTTACGGACAGCGCGCCTACGCTTCTGCCATGAAAAGAATGGTTCATGGAGACAATCTCATGATCCGTACTCCCATCTTTCAGGTATGCATATTTCCGCGCCGCCTTAATAGCGCCTTCGATGGCCTCTGTCCCGCTGTTTGTAAAAAATACCTTTGACATTCTGCTTGCCTTGGCCAGTTTTCCTGCCGCGTCTGCCAGCGGTACATGATAAAACAGATTGGATGTATGGATGACTTTGTCAATCTGCTCCTTCAAAGCCTCGTCATAACCAGGATAATGGTATCCCAGTCCAAAAACGGCGATTCCCGCAGCAAAATCCAGATATTTTTTCCCATCCGTATCATAAAGGTATACGCCGTCGCCTTTTTCCAATACAATCGGAAAGCGGTTATACGTATGCAGAACATGCGCTTCCGCTGCTTCCATATAATCATTCATTGGCTTCATAGTACCGCTCCTCCTCATCTCCGATAATCGCCGTCCCTACGCCGCGGTTCGTAAAAAACTCTAACAACAGGCAGTGGGCAATGCGTCCGTCCAGGATATGTACCCGCGAAACCCCTGCCTTGATAGCATCCACACAATTCTGAATCTTTGGCAGCATCCCGCCGCCTACATTTCCGCTGGCAAGCAGTTCTTCCGCCTCCTTCACTGTCAGCTCTGAAATCAGGCTGGATTTATCCAGCGGGTCACGGTATACCCCCTCAATATCTGTCAGAAATGCCAGTTTCGCAGCGCCTACCGCCGTAGCAATCGCACATGCCGCATCATCCGCATTAATATTAAACGAATGGTAATTATCATCAGAGCCAATCGGGCAGATAACCGGAACAAAATCATTGTCCAGCAGCGTATTCAAAAGCCCTACATTAACTTCTTTTACTTCTCCCACATAGCCGATATCCTTTCCCCCTGAGAGCTTCTTATCCACCCGGAGCACGGAGCCGTCCTTTCCGCAGATACCTGCCGCATGTACGCCTAACTTTTCCATCATAGACGCCAGGCCTTTGTTCACCTTATTCAAAACCATTTCTGCCACTTCCATAGTCTGCTTGTCCGTCACACGCAGCCCATTTACAAAGTTTGTTTCAATCCCCAGGCGTTTTGTCCATTTCGTAATTTCTTTTCCCCCTCCATGGACAATAATCGGCCGGAATCCTACCAGCTTCAAAAGCGCCACGTCACGGATGACACTCTTCTTTAAATCATGGTCAACCATAGCGCTTCCTCCGTATTTCACCACGATTGTTTTCCCGTGAAACCGCTGTATGTAAGGCAGCGCTTCAATTAAGACACCTGCTTTTTGCAGCCAATTTTCCATTGATTCCATATCTTTTCATCTCCTCATAAAATATATATTGCTGTTCGCTCCGCTGTTTATGAGCGGTAATCTGCATTAATTTTCACGTATTCATATGTAAGGTCACAGCCCCAGGCGGTCGCGTGCGCATCCCCCATCTTCACATCCGCAATGGCAGTTACTTCCTGTTCCGAGAGAATCTTTGTAGCCTCTTCTTCACTGTATCCCGTAGACACACCGTTTTCAATAATCTTCAGCTTCCCGGCTGCGCTCTCAAAGTACAAATCCACCTGTTCCGGGTCAAACTGTGCCCCGGAATATCCCATTGCACACAAAATACGTCCCCAGTTAGCATCATGCCCGTAAATTGCCGCTTTCGTAAGGCTGGACGTCACAATGGATTTGCTCAGCGTTACCGCCTGCTCTTTCGACTCCGCACCGATTACTTTTACTTCAAACAGCGCCGTAGCCCCCTCGCCGTCCCCCGCTATTTTCTTTGCAAGTTCTGTGTTAACATGATTCAGCGCTTCTGCAAATTTACGATAATCCTCCCCTTCCTCTGTAATTTCCGGATTTCCCGCCACGCCATTTGCCAGCAGCAGCACCGTATCATTCGTGGATGTATCACCGTCCACCGATACCATATTATAAGTATCTTTCACACTTTCACTCAGCGCTTTCTGCAGCATCTTCTTCGAAATCGCCGCATCTGTAGTTACAAAACTCAGCATGGTGCACATATTCGGATGAATCATACCTGAGCCTTTACACATACCGCCAACGGTAACCGTCACACCGCCAAGTTCCACCTGAACTGCCGCCTCTTTTTTTACAGTGTCTGTGGTCATAATCGCCTCTGCCGCCAAAACACCTGCCTCTTTCGTATCTTCCAGAAGCGGTATCATCCTTTCAATCCCCTGCTTTATCGTATCCACCGGAATCTGCTGTCCGATTACTCCCGTAGAACCCACCAGCACTTCTGTTTCGTCAATCCCCAAAAGTTTGGCCGCTTTCCCGGCTGTTTCCCGGCAGTACCCATAGCCTTCCTCCCCGGTACATGCATTCGCCACTCCACTGTTTACCACAACTGCATGCGCTGCGGGATGGTTGTATACAATCTCCTGATCCCATTTCACCGGAGCCGCTTTCACCACATTTGTCGTAAACGTTCCTGCTGCTGCACATGGAACCTTACTGTACAGCATTGCCATATCCTTTTTGTTCTTTTTGATTCCGGCATGAATGCCGATTGCCTGAAATCCTTTCGCCGCAGTAACGCCGCCCTCTATTACCTGCATTTTCATCCTCCTTTATTTCCGCAAACACTGAGCCAAACGCCGTGCTCGCACAAGCATTTGGCAAATGCCGCAATCCAAAACAGGGTTTCCTATGGGAACATAGGCGCCTGGCAGAGTCCCATAGACTCCTCCAGTCCAAACATCAGATTCATATTCTGCACTGCCTGCCCGGCCGCTCCCTTTACCAGATTATCCATAGCTCCCATCATGATGATACGGTTAGTACGGAAGTCCAGTTTAAAGTTTACATCTACATAATTGCTTCCTTCCACCCACTTCGTCTGCGGGCATACATCCTCATCCAGTACCCTCACAAACTTCTCTGTTCCATAATATTTATCATAAACTGCCTTAACCTCATCATAAGTAACTTCTTTTTTCAAAGACGCATAAGCCGTCACCAGGATTCCCCTGTTCATAGGAGCCAGATGCGGAGTAAAGTTCAGCACAACCTTTTCTCCCGCCGCATACCCCAGCTGCTCCTCAATTTCAGGTGTATGCCTGTGGGTAGATACACCGTACGCTTTCATATTTTCATTCACCTCACAGTAAAGGTTGTCCACCTTTGCCCCTCTTCCCGCGCCGGAAGTTCCTGATTTCGCATCAATAATAATCGTATTCGGATGAATCAGACCTTCCTTCACCATCGGATAGATAGACAAAGTACTGCAAGTTGGATAACAGCCGGGGTTTGCCACCAGCCTTGCCTTTTTCACGTCCTCCCGGTTAATCTCACACAAGCCATAAACTGCCTCGTCAATAAACTGTGGGGACTTATGCGTTATCTTATACCATTCCTCATAAACCTTCACATCCTTGATGCGGAAATCTGCACTCAAGTCAACAACTTTCACCTTCGACAGAATTTCTTCATTGATAATAGAGGCACAAAATCCCTGGGGTGTCGCTGTAAAAATCACATCAGCCTGCGCCGCCAGTTCCTCCATATTATCATCCAGGCATTTACTGTCCACAATCTGGAACATATTCTGAAATACTTCATAATACTTCTTATCTATGTAGCTTCTCGAGCCATACCAGACAATCTCTGCCTGCGGATGCCCCATCAGCAGCCGGACAAGCTCGCCTCCCGCATACCCCGTCGCTCCGATAATTCCTACCTTCATTTTTTCATTACTCCTTTTTCATTCCTTTTTTCAAACTGTAACCATCATAATACAATCGTCTGTTCAAGTAAAGTTCTTTTCAAAAATTGCGGTTTGTATTCTGAACTCTAATTTCTTGCATTCCGCTTTACGCACGCAAGAATAATTATACATTTTCTTTGTATATTATGCAATATTTTTTTTCGTTTTTTATGTTTTTTACCGTATTCATCCTGAATACATGCATTTTTATTCATTTCTCCCAAATTTATACTTGCATAATCCCGGCGATTGCTGTATAGTAAGGGATAGTCAGGCATGGGAAGCTTACCAAACTGTTACATGCCAATTGAACATTTACTATATGAGGAGGAATTGTATATGAAAGAAAAAGTTATTTTAGCCTATTCCGGCGGATTGGATACTACTGCTATCATACCGTGGCTGAAAGAAAATTTTGATTATGAAGTTATCTGCTGCTGCATCGACTGCGGGCAGGGAAATGAATTGGACGGCCTGGAAGAGCGGGCGAAACTTTCCGGCGCTTCCAAATTATATATCGAAAATATCATCGACGAGTTCTGTGATGATTACATCATGCCATGCGTAAAAGCAGGCGCTGTATATGAAAATAAATACCTGTTGGGAACCTCTATGGCACGTCCGGTTATCGCAAAACGCCTGGTAGAAATCGCCCGCAAAGAAGGCGCTACTGCAATCTGCCACGGCGCTACCGGAAAAGGAAACGATCAGATCCGTTTCGAACTCGGCATTAAAGCGCTGGCTCCTGATTTAAAAATCATCGCTCCCTGGCGCATGACAGATGTATGGACGATGCAGTCCCGCGAGGATGAAATTGAATACTGCAAACAGCACGGCATTGATTTGCCTTTCTCTGCTGACTCCAGCTACAGCCGCGACCGTAACCTGTGGCATATCAGTCATGAAGGATTAGAGCTGGAAGAGCCTGGTAATGAGCCAAACTACGAGCACCTCCTTGTACTTGGTGTTTCTCCTGAAAAAGCCCCGGACGAGGGTGAATATGTCACAATGACTTTTGAAAAAGGTATTCCTACCTCCATTAACGGGAAGGCAATGAAAGTGTCTGAGATTATTACCACACTGAACGAACTCGGCGGCAAACACGGCATCGGTATCGTAGATATCGTAGAAAACCGCGTAGTAGGCATGAAATCCCGGGGCGTTTATGAGACGCCAGGCGGAACGATTCTCATGGAAGCACACGAACAGCTTGAAGAGCTGGTGCTTGACCGTGCTACCATGGAAACAAAAAAAGATATGGGTAACAAATTTGCTCAGATTGTATACGAAGGAAAATGGTTCACACCACTGCGTGAAGCTATCCAGGCATTTGTAGACGTGACCCAGGAATACGTGACCGGAGAAGTAAAGTTTAAGCTTTACAAAGGCAACATTATCAAAGCCGGAACCACTTCTCCGTACACTCTGTACAATGAATCCCTGGCAAGCTTTACCACCGGAGATTTATATGACCACAATGACGCCAGCGGCTTCATTACTCTGTTTGGCCTGCCGCTGAAAGTCCGCGCCATGAAGATGGCGGAAGTCGAGGCTCAGAAAGAAAATTAATGTATTTAGAAAAGGATGAAATCCGGCAGATTGGATTTCATCCTTTTTTGCATATCCTCCGCTTTTTCAAAAAACGGAGCCACTGCTCCTGCAGGCTGTCTGCCTGCCCTCGCAATAGCCCCGTTCTCATTTTTCACTTTATACAGCCATATCTTACAGCGCCATAACTATTTTACTTTTATCTTCTTTCCTGCGCCTGCTTTTTTCAGCTTCTTAAGCAATTTTACTTTATCCTTTTTGCTCATCTTTTTAGCTCTTACTACCAGCTTCGCAGATGTTTTCTTGAATGCGCCGCTCTTGATATTCTTCAGCGCTTTGCCCTTGAGCTGAACGCTCTTCAAATTCTTACAGCCCATAAATGCCTGTTTTCCGATGGTAGTAACATTATTACCTAAAACTACTTTTTTGAGCTTAGTGTTTCCGCTCATCACTTTGTCTCCGACCTGAACAACTTTAAATGTCACTTTATTCAGTTTAACGCTTGCCGGGACATTCAAGCTCGATGCTTTCTTATTATTTACTGATACAAGAGCCGCAGTTTTTTTCTTTGCATCAAGTACCTTGTAACGTCCTGCCCCTGCTTTAATCACATCACCTGGCTTTGGCGCCGGGGTTGGATTCGGTGTTGGGTTTGGTGTCGGGTTCGGTGTTGGGTTTGGTGTCGGGTTTGGTGCCGTCCCTTTTTTCACCAGCTCGTTTTGTGCTTTTATCAAGTCAGCCAAATACCCTTTAAGCTCATCTGCCGTTGCATTATTCAGGTTTTTCTCCAATGCCGCGATTGCACTTTGCAGTTTCGCATAACTTTCCGGCGTATACAAACTGCCATCCACACTTTTCGCTGCCGTCAATTTCTGGGATGCATCCGCTTTCTCGGCTGCTGAAGCTGTGCGCAGTAATGTATATGTCTTCGTTGTCTTGCCATCTTCAGAACAGGTAATAATCATCATAACATCATCAGAGGGCGACAATATCGTTACAGCTGCGTTTTCAGGGTTTTTCACTTTGATATCTGCCAGGGAATCTACCCGATAAGTCAATACATCCGGAGCAAATCCTGCAATCTCTGCGCCTCCTACCGTAATACCGCTCAAATCAGCCGAGGTGTTCTCTTTATAGGAAACCGTTGTCTCTATAATCTCAACTTCTGTCAGGCCGGTCCATTTGCCCGTATCACGTCCCAAAGAAATCCTTATGGCAATCGGATTTATTGCCTCTTTTAACTGGAAACTGTGACCGTTTTCTACCTTTCCGGGTTCTGACGGCAGTTCTTCCGGTTCTTCATGTTCAATAGGAACAAAATCACTGCCATTCAGTGAATATTCGAAAGCAACACTGGTCGGGAACTGATAAGTAGCAACATCCTCATAATAGTAATACAAATTAACCTGATCCACCAAATGCGCAGTATCCCATGCCATAGTTATAGTAGCCGCACCTGCGTTATTTCTTTCGGGCCAATTTGACCAACGTTCACTCTGCCCATTTGTAGGTGCATATTTAACTCCATTTGTTATTGCCGCCAGAGTATCACCCGTCGCATTTGACTGCAAGTCGCTGGCATCCGGTGCAATATTCTGCCTTGTTCCATATACAGGCTCCGCCACACGAATCCTTGCTGTAACCGGGTAGGTCTTACCAAGTATACTAACACTTCCTGCAATTTCTACAATTTTTCCAATTTCAGAAAAATCTGCTGCGCTGATACCGGATGTATTCCAGGTAACCTGCGCTTCCTCAAAAGCAGCCCCATCTGCATAATAGGTCATAAGTGTTGGCGGAAGCGTTGGCATTACGCCCTTCGGAGTGATTCCTGAATAATTCTTAGCTCCCTTAATCTCTCCATATACATGCACTGTCATAGACACTGCAATTTCCTGCCCATCATTTGATATAGAGCCGTTCACTTTAAATAATCCTGTCTTTTGCAGATTCGCTTTGTCATAAGAATCCCATTCGATACTTAAATCCTTATTTGTTCCGTCTGCTAACGTAGCAGCTACCGTAACCGGTAAGGTAATAGAAGCAGTTCCTACACGTGCATAACAATGTTTTGACATCTGGTAGCTTACAATTCTATTTTCCGCCTGTCCCTCCGGCAATTTTGTATTTACCTCGACTGCGGCTCCGGTTAAACCTGATGAAGAAATATTTACTGTAAACCCGCCTGCCTTCGTTGTAGATCGTACGATTACCAACGCTTTACCCGCATATGCTTTAATATGCGCAGAAGTTTTGCTGGTAAGGACGGAAGCCTGCTGATACTTATCTACCGTTGCCTGATCCCCATTGTCCACGCCCATGATTTCTCCATTGCCTTCCAGTTCAAAAACAATGTCATTTTCTGCGGCAGTATCCAAAGTCCCTGCGGCATCCTGCACATCTACAGAAATATATGTCAGGCTCCTGCCGTCAGCTGCAATCTCTTCCTTGTCGCATTTTATTCCCAGCTTACTTGCCGTACCTGGTGTAAGCACCTCTCTATTTCCCTGACAGGTATCTGTAATTTCCTTTCCGGTCTCGTCGAAAGCTTTTGCTGATATAGTTCCAGCCTCATATTCCACATCAAAAACCGAATATAGCGGGCTATACATTTCACTATATAAATCACTGCCGCCGCTGAGAGAGCTTGCATTGTCACTTGTCACGGCTGTACACAATGTACTTCCTGTCGCCGTATAAGTATAATAAGCATGCCCTGCCTCTGTCGTATTCACGCTGCGGGTTGCCGTTCCTATTTCTGTCCCATTGCGATACAGTTTTACCGTCGGCGCATTACTGTAAACTGCAACCGGTGTCTTGCCCGAAGTAGTATTCAACATATTATCGCCATCCCATGCAGTAACCAGATGCAGTGTATTCGCATCCTTATTCCACTGGCTGCGATAAAGATAATAATTATCCTTCGGAAAACCTGATGTCTCTACGATTCCAAAATAACTGCTGTTCGGCTTTGCGCCGCGTCCGCCGTCTCCTGTTCCTGTTCCGTTCCAGGGAGTCGGCTCACCTATATAGTCAAAACCTGTCCATACACATTCCCCTGCAAGCCAATCCCTGGTATAAACATTATAAATAGATTCATGTGCTGTTTTCCCCCAGCCTACCCTGGAAGTATCATAAGAAGTCAAATGATATTTCCCGTCTATATTAGCCTGGGTCCGAAAACCGGAATATATACCGCGGCTGTTCACCGCAGACGCAGTCTCACTATATAGCATAACCGGGTATGTATTGTGCAGGTTATCTATTTCACCAATGCTTCCATAATTGAATCCGACAACGCCTCCCGCATCATAAATATTTCTCCCAACCTGCCCGGTCACGCCTCCAGTGCTTCTTCCGTTATCGCCAAAAGTCACAGGATGTTCTGTATCAGCCTCCTGCGTCCAACGAATCAAATCTGCGCTGATTTCGCCGTAATCTGACGTATCTCCTGACGCGCCTTCTGTAATCTCATTTCCCAGAGACCAGAGAATAACGGAAGCATCATTTTTATCACGGTTAACTGTGGCTTTCAACACAAATTCAGCCCATGTCATAGAACTGTCTCCACCAATAATTTGATTCTCTTCCTGAAGGTTCACTTTAAAATGCGTAGAGAAATCATTTGTATTGCCATTCTTCGGCCGGGACCATCCGTCAAACATTTCCTCAATTGTCAACAATCCAATCTCATTACAAATGTCCACAAAAATTTCTGCCCCCGGATTATGCGTGATACGGATAGTATTAACCCCCATATCCTTCATAATCGTAAGCTGGCGGTATATAGCGTCCCGGTATGCCGCCGCTCCTAATGCCCCCTGGTCATGATGCATGCAGACACCATTAATCTTTACATTTTCTCCATTCAGTTTAAATCCTGTATTTGCCACAAACTCATACCATTTAAAACCGAATTCTGTTTCATAGGTATCTACAACTTTTCCGTTCTCCAGGATTTCCGTCTTTACATAATATAGATTCGGCGTATCCAGCGACCACAGCTTTGGCGACCCAACCTGCTGTGTCGTGCTCACTGTTTCCGTTTTGCCGGCGGCTACATCTGCCTCTGCTGATGCCGACGCAACTGCCTCTGTGCCGCCTTTTTCATATACCGTATTGCGCACGGTAACATTTGCAGCAGCCGTACTGTCATTCTGAACATCTACGGCAATATTCACGGTACCGTCCGTTCCATTGCTGTCCTTCAGGTTCGGCGTCTTAACGTATGTTCCATTTAACGCTACATGTACCGGTTCCGTCACAATCATGGTCACATCACGATAAATACCGCTTCCTGAATACCAGCGGCTGGAAGGAATATTGTTCACCGCCTCTACGGCAATGATGTTTTCTGTAGAGCCATCACATGTCACATAATCCGTAATATCAAACGCGAAAGCTGTATAACCATAGTGATGCTCGCCCAGCTTTGTCCCATTAACATAAACAGACGCATGTGAATATACGCCGTCAAAATTTAACACAAGCCTTTTTCCATCGCATTCTTTCGGCATAATAAAGTTTTTACGGTACCACCCGGTCCCACCCGGAAGAAACCCGCTCTCTGCCTCTCCTCTTGAAGTAAACTCTTGCGAGATACTGAAATCATGAGGCAAATCTATGCTTTCCCAATCTGCATCATTAAACTCGGGCTTATAAGCCTCAGAAGATCTTCCTAATGAAAATTTCCATCCATCATTAAACAGCGTAGAACGCTCTTGCCCATAATTGTTGACCTGTATCGTTTGTTCCTCTGTAAAAGTAACACTTTCCTCTGCCGCCTTAGCCATCCCTGCCGGCAGCATCGGCACGCACAATGCCGCTGAAAGCACGATTGCCAACAATTTGTTTAAACGTTGTTTCATAAAAAACCTCCTTTTTCTTCTCTCTGTGTACTATCCACAAAGTCCTATTTGAATTTTAACATTTTTTATACAATTTTTCTACACCTAAATGTCATTTTTTTATATAAATTTAACGGCAGCCCGGTCTAATGCCGGACTGCCGCATACTTTTTATACAATTTTTACAAGGCTCAGCGTACTTTCACTTTTTTACTCATGCCTGCTTTCACCAGTTTCTTTTTAAAGTTCTTATTTTTCTTCAATTTCTTCGGTACTTTAACCGTTATCTTCTTTGCCGTGCCTGTAAAAGCTTTCTTTCCAATCTTTTTAACAGCCGTTCCCTGGAACTTGACACTGCCCAGTTTTTTACACCCTGTAAAAGCGCCCGCGCCAATTGACTTCACTTTCTTGCCAATTACCACCGATTTCAGTTTCTTACAACCGGCAAACGCATTCTTCCCTACAGATACCACATTGTTTCCAATGCTGACGGAAGTAAGTTTTCCCGCCCCTTTTAACGCATTGGCTCCAATGGATACAATTGTATATGTTTTGCCGCTCAGCACAACGGTGCCAACTACGTATTTCCCGCTCTTCTTCGCGTCGGCTTTGACTAATTCCGCCGTCTTCTTCACAGGATCCAAAACTTTATATTTCATCGCGCCGACTGTTACAATCTGATTCTTTTTCAGCTCCGTATCCTGTGCGCCTGTCGGCGGTTTCTGATTCCCCGGCTCTGTAGACGGTTCAGTTCCCGAATCTACAGGCGGTTTTGTACCTGGATTTGTGGACGGCTCCGTTGATGGTTCTGTAGACGGCTCTGTATCTGGTTCTTTATCCGATACTTTCTCAAGCTTTGCATATGCATCGTTTAATGCATCCAGATTATCTTTCAGGCGTGATTCTGACGTCTTGTCAATCGCCGCCTCCATATCTTCTATCAGCTTCTGGAAGGCCGCATAGCTTTCCGGCGTATAGCGAGTACTGTCAATATTTTTATACTCCGTCAGCTTACTCTGGAGCGCATCTTTACTTGCAGCTGTCGGCAGGTTTGTCAGCTTCATTGTATATGTTTTTGTAACTTTCCCATCCTCTGAAATAACTACCGCTTTTAAGATGTCTGCCGATATCTGGAGGAATGTTACCGATGCGTTCTCAGGATTATCAAATTCAATCTCTTCCGGGAATCCTGCATATACTTCATATGTCTTTGACTCGTCATCAAAATCTGTCTCTTTTCCGCATGCGGTCACACCGCTCAGTTCTGCCGACGTATTCGGCCGATACGCATAAGTAGTGCTTATTACTTCCACTTCATTCAGGCCGATAAACGTTCCTTCATTATATTTAAATTTGATACGGATTGCCACCGGATTAATGTTTTCTGTCAGCTCATAGCTAAATCCCTGTGTAAATCCCCGGGGATTTTCTGCCGCAGATAACGTTATCTCTTCTCGCTCTTTGTGTTCAATCTTCTGCCAGTCCGCGCTAATCGTACCATTATCCGCATCCCACTCGGAACCTAATGCATATTCAAATTCAACGCTGGCAGGCAGAGCCGAACCTGCTGAATTTTCATCTTTGAAGAAAAACAGGTTAATTTTATTGGTAGTGACTGCAGTTGCCCAGTCCATGCTGATGGTAACTTCATCCACATGTTCCCCGGCATCATATTTCCCCCAAGTTGTCCAGCGTGAACTGCTCTCCCCTGTATCTGCTCTGTTCCCGTCCACAATGGAACTCAGTTCGTCAGAGTAAGGACCGTTATCTGCCAAATGCAGTTTTCCTGTAGCGACATTCTTCTCAGAATCCACCGTTCCCTCAGCCACACGTACAGACGCTTTTGTATTATAAACAGTCCCCCTTACATCCACCGTACCATTAATTGTAATAACATCCCCGATATTCATGAAAGAATCTTCTGTGATCCCACTCATATCCCACTGCGTTGGATATTCTTCAAAAGCGTTTCCTTCTTCATCGTAAATCATCGCCATCGTTGGAAGCACTGGAACTGCTCCCGGCCGTGTGCACAGCGAAAAGTTCCTCACACCACTGACCTCTCCGTAAACATGCACCGTCAAAAACAGGCTTATTGTCTGCCCGCCATCCCGAACAGACCCGTTAACCGGGAAAACTCCCGTCTCTCCAAGTTTTGCCTTGTCAAAATCTTCCCATGTAATTGTCAGGGTTTTTGTACTGCCATCCGTGTAGGAAGCTTCTACAGTGCCCGGAAGGGTGATATCTGAAATACCTTTCGGCGCATAGCAATGTTTTACCATCCTATAACTTTCAACCATATTTTCTGCAGCGCCTCCCGCTTCCTCTTCAACGGTATTTACCGTAACAGAAGCATTTTGAAGTCCGGAAGAAGACGCTGTCAGCGTAAAGCTCCCTGCGGTTTTTGTAGAACGTACGATAACCAGAGCTTTACCCGCATAAGCCTTAATTTTTGCGGATGTAGGACCGGTAAGCACCGAAGCCTGCTGATATTTATCTGCCGTTGCCTGGTCGCCATTATCCACACCTACGATTTCACCATTTCCGGTTAAAGAAAAACTGATTTCATTAGAGGCTGCCGTATCCGGAACGCCATTTGCATCTGTCACATCCACCGCAATATGCACAAGGCTGCTTCCGTCAGCCGCAATCTCGTCCTTCTTCTCCGTTACCTGCAGCTTAGCCGCTGTTCCCGGTGTGGAGACAGACGCATTTCCTGCTACCTGTGTAATCTCCGTAGTGCCATCCTGCTCAAAAGCTTTCGCAGAAATCGTACCGCTCGCATACTCTACATTAAAAATCGCAAACAGGCTTTCTGATCCGGATGTCTGAACTGCTGTACATGCCGATGTATTGCTGCTCACAGATTGATACGTATAGTACTTATACCCCGCCGCCGTCTGTATTTCCGTCTGGGTAGCCGTCCCAATCAAAGTACCGTTGCGGTACAGCTTTACCACTGGCGCATTGCTGTAAACCCACACCGGCGTCTTGTTCCCGCTGCTGTACATAATATTGTCCGCATCCCATGCCGTGACTAAATGAAGCGTCGTATCTTTCTGGTTCCACTGGCTCCGGTAGAGATAATAAGAATCTTTTGGAAACCCGGTCGTTTCCACGATACCGAAATAGCTGCTGTTCGGGACGCATCCCCTTCCGCCGTCTCCTGGGTTCGTCCCATTCCAGGGCGTCGGCTCTCCAATATAATCAAAGCCTGTCCATACAAACTGCCCTGCCACATGATCCGCCCGGATCGTATCCCAGAGTGATTCTTTTGCCGTTTTTCCCCAACCTACTGTTGACGTATCATAGGAAGTCAGATGGTAGCCGTAATTATTCTGATATGCCGGTTGATTTCCCGAACCGTTCAACTGCGTTTTATACATCCCGCGGCTATTGACTGCCGAAGCAGTCTCCGACGCCATAATGTAATTATATTTATTGTGAAGGCTCGTCATCGCGCTATAACTTGCATAATTAAATCCTACAACTCCGCCGCTGCTGTTTACAACTTCATTCATTTCTGTTACATAAGAGTACCCGGAATCCTTTGTATTATCTCCCGTTGTCGCCGGACGCGTGCTATCCTCTTCCTTCATCCACCGAATCATATTTCTGGCGTGGACAGGATAATCCGGATGATTGCCGCTGGTTCCTTCCTGAACCTCATTTCCCAGGGACCACATAATGACAGACGGATTGTTCCTGTCACGCCTTACGGTAGATTTCAATGCATACTCTGCCCATGTCATAGAAGCATTCCCGCCGTAAATCCCATTCCCGCTGCCAATAGGCTGGGTATAATATCTGGAAAAGTCATTGCTATTCCCATTTTTCGCAAGATGCCACCCGTCAAAAAATTCTTCAACTGCCAGAATCCCCAGCTCATTACAAATTTCAAGATACTGTTTATTTGCCGGATTATGAGTAATCCTTACGGCGTTCACACCCATATCCTTTAGAATCGAAAGCTGCCTGTATACCGCGTCATAATACGCCGCGGAACCGAGCGCTCCCTGGTCATGGTGCATACAGACGCCATTCAGTTTCATTTTCTCACCGTTCAGGCTAAAACCTGTATCATGGTCAAATGCGAAATAACGGAATCCAAAATCAGTATTATATGTATCCGTCACATTTCCGTCAACCAAAACTTCTGTGTTCACATAATACATATTCGTTTCATCCAATGACCACAGCTTCGGAGATGATACATTTGATTCCGTAACTGCTGCCGCAGTTTCCCCTGCGCCTACTTCCACACTGGTTTCAGCTACCCCGGAAACTGCTGTTCCCTCAGCAGTATAAACCGTATTTTTCACTGTAACTGTTTTCGCCGAAGCGCCGTCATTTACGATATCTGCTTCTACCCTTACCTTCCCGCCGCCATTTTCAATTTCCGGCGTCGTGACAGTCGTACCGTTCAAATCTACATGTACAGGTTCTGTAACCACCAGCGTCACGTCACGGTAAATCCCGCTCCCCGAATACCAGCGGCTGGACGGAATATTATTAACAGCTTTTACTGCAATCAAATTCTGCGTTGCGCCATCGCATGTAAGCGCGTCGCTGATATCAAACGCAAACGTCGTATAGCCATAGTGGTGTTCCCCTACCTGCGTCCCATTGACATAAACATACGCATCGCTGTATACTCCGTCAAAATTCAACAGTATCGTTTTCCCCTCAAAGCTTTCCGGCAAAGTAAACGTTTTCCGGTACCAGCCTGTGCCTCCCGGAAGATAACCGCTCTCTGCTTCCCCACTGGAAGTAAAATTCTGAAAGATACTGAAATCATGCGGAATTGTAATATCTTTCCACGCTGCATCATTATAGCCCATATTCTGGGCCCCGTTCACATCTCCAAGATTAAACTTCCATCCTTCATTAAAATTTGTCTCCCGCTCTTCCTTAACAGCGCTCACTTTCACCACTTCCGGCTCCGTAAAGCTGACGCCGTCATTGTCTGACGCCCCTGCCGCTGCTCTGGGAAGTACTGTAACACACAGCGACGCTGCGAGCATAACCGCCAGCAGCTTGTTAAAACGATGTTTCATAAGTTGCCTCCTTTTCTTCTTTATATCATCCACACATTACGTGCAAACTTCACCTGTTATATGCCCGCCTTTTTGCAGATGTCCTCCAGGCAGCATCTGTCGCAAAATGGCTTTGTCCTGGCAGTACACACATCTCTTCCGTGATAAACCAGGCGGTGGCAGAAATCACTGCCCTCCTCCGGCGGGATAATTTTCCACAACGCCATTTCTACCTTTTTCGGCTCTTTGATCCCATCCACAAGCCCCATCCTGTTTGTCAGCCGGATGCAGTGGGTATCTGTCACAATCGCCGGCTCGCCAAATACATCCCCCATAATCAGGTTCGCGCTTTTCCTCCCTACACCCGGAAGTTTTAAAAGCGCATCAAAATCTTTCGGTATGTTTCCGCCATACTCATCTTTCAGGATTTTCATGCAGGCGCTGATATCCCGCGCCTTGCTCTTTCCCAAGCCGCAGGGGCGCACGATTTCTTCAATCGCTTCCATTGGAGCTTCTGCCAAAGCTTCTACATCCGGATATTTTTCATATAGTTTCTCTACCACCACATTTACCCGGGCATCCGTACACTGCGCCGCAAGCCTGACACTGACCAGAAGTTTCCACGCCTGGTCGTAATCCAGCGTACATCCTGCGTCCGGGTACTCTTTTTTCAACCGTTCGATAATCTCTAACGCCCTCTGCTTCTTTGTCATTTTGTATCTCCCCTGTCTCTAAAAAAATCTGGCTCCCATATATCCAACCATGCCGTCCACACGCACTTTATACCAGCCGCCTACATCCTCCAGGAATTCTACCGTTGTTCCTGTCCAGTATTCACCGATGATTTCTCCTTCCATACTCGGCTCTGCCCGCAAATAGCAGCTCCCCTGCATCGTCAGGTACACCGGCTGCGGCTCTGTCTCGGACTCCGTCTCAGATTCAGATGGAGGTTCTGTCTGAGATTCTGTTTGAGGTTCTGTCTGAGATTCCGTTTGAGGTTCTGTTTCTTTTTGAGTCTCCACAGGCGCCTCTGTATTGTTCTTGTTTGTTTCCGTATCCTGCGCATCTTCTGCGGACTCCGTGGTTTTTTCCGATTCCACCGTCTCCCGCGCGCTCTCGGTTTCCGTAATCTTCACCGCTTCTGTGTGCTTCGCCGCTTCCTTCTGTCCCCTTCCGTCATTTACCACTTTTGAATAAATGCTGACCCCTAGAACTGCCGCCCCCATAATCAGCAGTACAATCAATGCCAGAAGAATATATCTCAGATTATCGGAAATCCATTCCTTAAAACCATTCATCTTTTGTCTCCCTTCATTCCCCATTTCCTCATATTATAACACACATCCCTTCCATTGTGAACTGCACAAAAAACGAATCTGCCCATTTGATAATTTCGTTATTATTCACAATAACCTGACTGCCATAAGAAAAAGGACTGCCCGTTCCGCAGTCCTTTCTTATATGAAGTCAAAACCCCCGCTGCAAGCAACGGGGCATCAAACTTGAAGCGCCCCAAGGGGCGCGGTATTTGACCCTCGCGGCAGTCGCCAAATGCCTGCAAACAGTCACTTGGCTCGTTGCTCGCGGGAATAAAATCATGCACAAAGCTCGTTTCCGTTCTTCCTGCCCTCCACAAATGCCTGCGCATTGTCAAGGGTCGTCTGGCTGATGGCCTCCAATGCTTCTTTCGTGAGGAATCCCTGATGGGAAGTTACCATTACGTTGGGGAATGATAAAAGCCGCGCCATCGTCGAATGACTCAAAATCTGTTCGGACATATCCTCGTAAACACTGCCCGTTTCCTCCTCGTACACATCCAGACCTACTGCAAAGAACTTACCGTCACGGATTCCCTGCACCAGATCCGCCGTTTTAATCAGCGCCCCCCTGGACGTATTTACCAGAATCACACCATCTTTCATCTTGTCGATGGCCTCTTTATTAATCATATGATAATTTGACTCGAACAACGGACAGTGGAGCGAAATCAAATCCGACTCTGCCAGGATATGGTCGAAATCCACATATTCCACAAAATCCAGAGACGGATTCTGATGCGTATCATAGCCAATAACCCGCATCCCAAATCCATGACAGAGCCTTGCCATCGCCGCGCCAATCTTTCCTGTTCCTATGATTCCCGCCGTCTTTCCATATAAATTAACTCCCATCAACCCACTAAGGCTGAAATCATTTTCACGCCCTTTTACATATGCCTTATGCATATGGCGGTTTGCAGTCAGCACCAGCGCCATAGCATGTTCCGCCACCGCTTCGGGTGAATAGCTTGGCACGCGCATAACTGTGATTCCCAGTTTTGCCGCTTCATCCAAATCCACATTATTATATCCTGCACAGCGCATCAAAATCAGCTTCACACCGCATTCGTGGAGAATATCTATCGTAGCCGTCCCCAAATCCATATTTACAAATGCACACACCGCTTCATATCCGTCTGCCAGCCTGGCTGTGTCCGCTGTCAGGTTAGGCTCGATAAAATGAATCTCCAAATCATGATAATTCTCTTTCTCCAAAAACTCCTTAAAAAACTTCTCATCATAGCTCTTTGTCCCAAAAAATAAGATACGCATAAAATACCTCCTTTTCTGTCTGCCAGAATCTGCTTCTCCAGGCAGATTCCTGCATAGTTCTCCGTACAAGGAAAGTATAACATGCGTATTTTCAAAAAGATAGGCTCTTTTTTATAAAATCAGCGCCTGGTAAACTCTTTCAGTTTCTGGTACAATTTCGCGACAGGAAGCCCCACCACATTGTTGTAGTCGCCGCAGATTTTTTGGATATAAACCGCAGCGCGCCCCTGGATTCCATACGCTCCTGCTTTGTCCATGGATTCTCCCGTATCAATATATTCCTGTATCTCTTTTTCCGTCATTGGGTAAAACGTAACATCTGTTTTCTCAGCAAAAACTTCTAATCTCTCCTTCCCTGCTTCTTTTGCTATCAGCGCCACGCCTGTATATACCTGGTGGGTCTTTCCCTGCAGCATAGAGAGCATGGAAAATGCCTCTTCTCTGCTGTGCGGCTTTCCAAGAATATTCCCTTCTGCCGCCACAATCGTATCAGCGCCGATGACCAGTGCATCCTCTTCTCTCTCTGCCACTGCTTTTGCTTTTAAAAACGCCAGTTCTTTCACGATTTTGTCCGGCGCATTCTCTGTAACAACTTCTTCTGCATCGCTGGCTTTCACTGTAAATACAATGCCTGCCTGCGCTAAAAGCTCCCGCCGCCTCGGCGATGCGGAAGCAAGTACAATCTGTTTCATATTTTGCCTCCCATATATTATTTCCAGGACGGTCAAAACAGGCTGTCCTATTTTCAGGAGGCCGACTGCTATCCTGCTATTGCGCTTCTCCGCATATGCCTCCTGTTGTATTCCCGGATTCCAATCTGTACAAATTCTCCATCTGTAGGGAACTTGTAAGAAATCTTTCCATATTTCTGCCGTGCCTCATTTCCTTTCCCAAGTACCAGCAGCACCGTTTTTCTTTCTACCTCCTGAATTGCACGCTGAATAGCCTGTCCCCTGTCCTCTATGTATTCATAAGGACATCCTGTAACTTCCAGATATCCTCCAATCTCCCTTGCAATATCCTGTGGAGACTCTATCCCCGGATCGTCTGCCGACAGATAAACCTTCTCAGAAAAAAGCCCTGCAATAAGCCCTAAATCCCTCCTTCTGTTAAAAGCTTTTCCTCCGGGACAGCCAAAAATAGTCACAATTCTGGCGTCCGGATGCTCCATCAGCACAGAATCAAATAATTTTTCAAAACTCAGACGGTTATGGGCAAAATCTACAATAACCTGCAGCCGCCCGTCCGCGCTCACATACTCTTCCATCCGCCCCTGAACCTTTGTCTTTGCCAAACCTGCCGCCATATATTTCACCGGAATTCCCATAGCATAAGCCGCGGCAATGGCAGCAAGCGCATTTTCTACATTAAACATGCCGTGCATAGCAAGCGTAAAATGCTGCCGGAACTCCCTGCATTCCACATCAAATGAAAGCGTTCTGTCTTTCATGCAGATATTGCTTCCGAGAATATCAGGATTCCCTTTTGTCCCAAAAGTAATTACCTGATCAGACATTCTTGCCGCAGCCAGCACTCTTTTCGCCTGGTCAGAGTCCAGATTTACACACGCTGTCTTTGTCTGTTTAAAAAGCGAAAGTTTTGCACTGAAATAGTCTTCAAAATCCTCATGCTCCGTCGGGCTGATATGATCTTCTGATATATTTAAAAATACTCCCACATCAAACTTAATTTTTCTTACCCGATGGTATTTGAGCGCCTGGCTGGACACCTCCATTGTCATATGGCTTATTCCTGCATCTACAGCATTTTTTAAATGCCGGAAAAGTTCCGGTGACTCCGGCGTCGTTAGCTTTGATTCCTCGCAGGACATTCCATCGCAGGTTTCTATGGTAGAAATCAAACCGGATGCCTTTTCCTGCTTTGCCCGCAAATATTCATCCATAATCGCCCGGATATAATAAACTGTCGTAGTTTTCCCCTTCGTCCCGGTTACTCCCGTAAGGAAAAGTTCCTCATCCGGATTTCCATAGAACGCTTTTGCCAGTACGGGCATAGCTTTTCTCATGCTCTTCACCCGAATATAAGGAACTTCCTCTTCCGTGCCGTAATACTGCTCACTCACATACGCCACAGCTCCCCTTTGCAGCGCCTCCAGCAGATAATCTTTTTTAAACGCAGCGCCTTTGCACAGGAATAACGTATCTTCCTTCGCATCTCCTGAACCATAAGTCATATGATAAATGGGTGATTTTGCTTTCTGGTACAGATTATATGATACGACCAGTCCTTCCTCCATCAACAAATCCAGATACTGTTTTATATTCTTCATCTTTATCCCCTCACTTACACTTACCCTTTATCTATTAGAGTCCGCTTTTCGTTAAAAAGTTTCACTCTTTTCAAAAATAAGTATAAGCTTTTGGGCATTCCAAAATAAACACAGCAGTGTAAACATGTTGTAAACGAGAACTGAAGATTTTCTTATATTCCTCTATACCATTTTTGATACAACTCTCATCTTCTGTCACTGCGCATCGGAAACTATCCGTCTGGCACAATGCTATTCTCAATAAAATCTCCCGCTACCGGCTCTCAATTTTTCCAATATTTTTAATCAGCATAGAAATTGTCCCGTCAGGATTTGTAATAAATTCAATCGTATCTTTATTATCATAGGCTTCCATCGGGATTTTAATCTCGATCCCTGTATCTGTCATCAGATGCTGTTTCTCAAACTTCCGGGTAGTGGCTGGGTTTTGCGGCGCTACCGGAGTGTCCGCAATGTTCCATTTATCCAGCTTTTCCAGCACTTCCTCTTCCATTTCTGTCTTTCCTTTGAAAATCTTTCCCAAAACTGCCGGAACATCCAGACTTCCTTTCTCCGCCAGCTCCTGGCTGATAATACTCTTTGCCTCCATCTGAACTTCAAACTGCTCAGACTCGTCATAATATTTTTTCTGTACATCGGCAACTGTCCGGTTGACAATTGCCAATCTTGTCTTCGAGGACATGGAACCCTTGCATTTCAAAAAAACTGTAGAAAAGTAATTAGTTTTTACACCATTTACTTCGTACTTTTTTTCCAGCAGACGGATAGAATAATCCTCCAGGCTGATTAGCGCTGCCTCCGAAAGCTTCTGTTTCTCTCCCGGAAGGATTGCTTTGTATTTCAGAACGTCATTCTGATTCCCCCACGGGTCTGAATTCGTCATATGGGTATATTCCGTCTTATAATTCATCTTCAAAAGCGCCAGGTAAGGATGTCGTTCTACCGAATACTGCACCACCAGAAGGTCTGCGGCCGGAATATCAATATTTGCATTCATCACCTGATAAAGCTCCACCGCAATCTGCTTTGAAACATCTACGAACTTCTCGTCTTCCCAGGAAGCAAGAAGCGGATATACCGCTGATTCCTCTTTATCAAAACTACAGCTCTTAATATCATCGCTTCCCGCAATTCGCAGGATATGCCCCCGAAGAAAATCCCCGAAATCCGAACCATGCTCCAGCTCTTTATCTGACAGCACCGGAACCCCTACACTGGAATCTAAAATATGTATAATTGACCGGGCAATACGTATATCTTCATTTTCCATATCAATCTCCTTCCTCCATATCCATCTGCCGCCGCCTGGCAAGCATTTCTGTCACAGACGGAAACTTCTCCAGATCGGTATGGGGGAGCGCCAGCGCCGCTGTCATCATCTGAAGAAAATCCTCCACGGCTCCGAACTGAATGTATACCATTTTATCCAAAATCTCATCAATTTCGTCCAGAATACTTTTGTCCAGTAAAACTTCCACCGCACCGTCCAGAGAGGTATTCCCGGGACTTATTAAACGTGTTCTGTCTATGTCGGGATACATGCCGATAGTAACTGCCGACTCTTTGGATACATGCTTTCCAAATGCGCCTGAAACATAAACTTTCAAAATCTCATCCAGAGACACCCCGGATTCCATAAGCATGTATTCCACCATTGTATAAGCTGCCGCTTTTGTTCTGAGGAATTCGTCAATATCCTCCTGGAAAAAAAACAGTCCCGGCGCGTATTCTACCGCTAAACTTCCGCCTTGCCGCTCAATCAGAGGGCTTTTCTCCGGCTCCAGTTTCCCCCGCAGATCTATCCACCCATTCTTAAACAGCTCCGCCAGCAAATCTACAATACCTGAGCCGCAGATTCCCTCTGCCTTCCCTTCCCCCAAAACATGGCTGTGAATCTCCCCGTTTTCTATACGAACCCTATCAACAGCGCCCTTTACCGCCCGCATCCCGGTTCTCACCACACCACCCTCCAGAGCCGGGCCTGCCGCCCCGGCGCCGCACAGAAGAAATTCCCTGTTTCCAATAACCAGCTCGCCATTTGTCCCGATATCGAAAAAAATACACAATTCCTCTTCCTTATATATCTTTACAGCTGCCAGGCCGCTGGTAATATCTCCTCCCAGATAGTTAGATTTACCCGGATAACAGAACACATAGCCATTCACCGGAATTCCAATCTCTATTCCCTTCAGAAATCCGGGCTGGTCTGCCCAAACCGCATAAGGGGCAGCAAACACGCAGAACGCATCCAGCCCTAACAGGAAATGAACCATCGTCGTATTTCCTGATACCGTCATCTGGATGCATTCTTCCGGCCGAATCCCCACCGTTTCCTCTATTTCTTTTAGATTTTCCAAAATCGTATCTACAGCCGCCGAACGCATCTTTTCTAACGCCTCAGGAGAATCTTTACAATAAAAAATCCTCGTCAGGATGTCTGTTCCATACGCAATCTGCCGATTGTAATGGCCAGACTCTGCCAGAACCTGCCCTGTACAACAGTCCACCAGTCTTGTCACCACTGTTGTGCTTCCCAGGTCCGTAGCCAGTCCATAATGCTTTGCACTGGTATCTCCTGCCTCCAGACGGGTCACCATCCACCCGCTTCCTTCCCATGCAAGGGAAACCGTCACTTTCCAGCCTTCCGTTTCACACAATGGATAAAGTTCCTTCAACGACGCCAAAGACATGCGCGCTTCAATTCCTTCGGCACGCAGTCCCTCTATTATCCTCATCTGGCCTGAGCGGTTATCCTCTTCCGTAGGTTCGTCCAGTTCCAGATAAATTTTTCTGCTGATTCCTTTCATCTGAATTCTCCCGGTTTTTAAATTTACTGCGCTTTCCTACGCTCCGGACGCAGTCCTCTCTGCGGATTCTGCGCCGGCTGCCCTGACACATTCTCTGCCGTCTGGAACTCAATCTGTTTCGAAACACTGAGAGCCAGAGCCATCTCTACCATCAAAAACACAATAGACGTCCCGCCATAGCTCACAAATGGAAGCGTGATACCTGTGGTTGGAATCATGTTTAATACCACTGCAATATTCAGAACCACCTGAAGCGCAATATGCGCAAAAATCCCGGTAACAATCAGTGACCCCAAAAGATCCGGCGCATTCTGTGCAATAAACATCAACCTGTACAGCATAAAAATAAACATCAGTGTCAGCATCGCCGCACCAAAAACCCCCAGCTCTTCACAGATAATCGCAAAAATCATATCATTCTGTGCTTCCGGCACTGCTGACAATTTCTGAATACTATTTCCCAGTCCTTTTCCGAAAAATCCGCCGGAACCAATGGCATACAGCCCTTGCATAACCTGATAGCCGCCCGCTGAAGAATAAGTCTCCGGATCCACCCATACCAGGAGCCGGTTCAGACGGTTCTGCAGAGAACCTCCGCTTTCCAGGCTTCCTACAAAATGAGCAAACCACTCAGACTCCGCAAATCTTCGTACAGCATATACGGCAGCTACGATAGCCCCGCCTCCCAAAATAACAAACCGCTTTGCTCGCGGATGCGTCACCCCCAGCAGAACAATCGTGATTCCGGCTATAATAATCGCCGTGCTCAGGTTACTCGTAAAATAAAGCGTACAAATAGAAGTGACTGCCCCCAGGAGAAGCACCATCGCCGGAGCCTTAAAACCTCTTATTTTCCTTCCCATCTTCACAATTACCACAGGCAGCAAAAGGATAATTGCCACCTTGCCAAACTCAGCCGCCTGAAAAGACACGCCGCCTACATAAATCCATCTGGTCGCACCATTCGCGGAGCGCCCGATAAATTTTGTAATAATGATTAAAAAATTTGCCGCCAAATATGCAATCCCTGCAAATTTGGCATAAAAATGATAATCAATCTGAGACGCAATCAACACGCCGGCCAAACATACCGCACAAATCTTCGCCTGTTTGCCGAAATACTCCATGTCCTTCGCGGCTTTTTCTGTTATCTGTGCCCGGTAGGCGCTGGCGCTGTACAGCATAATCAGTCCAAAACATGTAAGCAGAATCACAATTGCCAGCAGATTATAGTCATAATACCGCCGGCCTCCGCCTTTTACTCTCTTTTCATGGGATTTCCCTCTTGCTTGATTCATTCCAAAACTCCTATATCCGGCAGATATTTTCCATACCCTCAAACAACACGCCAAACATCCATGCCTGCACTGCAAAATCACTGCTCTTTCAAGGTACGGACGCTTAACTTCTTTCCGAATTATCATAACACACTTTTTCCAAAAAGCAAACTGCTTATATCATAACCTTTCCGCACTTGAAAATCAGTGAAATATCAAAAGGCCTCCTTATGATAATTTATTTCATCATAGAAGACCTTTGATAACGCCTGACAATAAAACACCTTATTATTTTTCAACATATTTCTGTTTCTTTTCAATCTCTGTAAGATAGGACACCCTCATGTCGTGCCGCCCACCTTCATACTCTGTCTCCAGCCAGCCGTCCACAATCGCTTTTGCCGTCTCGATTCCGATGATACGTGCTCCGAATGCAAGCACATTGCTGTTATTATGCTGTTTGGAAAGCCGCGCTGTCACCGGCTCGCTGCACACGCAGGCACGGATGCCGTTCACCTTGTTTGCCGCCAGCGAAATCCCTACGCCGGTGCCGCAAATAAGCACTCCATAGTCTGCTTCTTTCGAAGCTACAAGGTTCGCAACCTTTTCGCCATACTCTGCATAGTTGCAGCTCTCATTTGTATCTGTTCCCACATTTATTATCTCATACCCCTTTCCCTCCAGATATTTGACGATTTCATTTTTCATTTCTACTGCCGCGTGGTCATTCCCGATTGCCAGTTTCATCCTTTATCTCCTTTCTTTCTAAATCTTCTTCCAGAATTGATGTACAATGCGGACACCTTACCGCCTCCAGCGCTATCTCGCTCCTGCAAAACGGACATGTCTTCGTTCTGGGCGCCGCTGTTTCTTCCCTAGGCTTCATCCTTGATGACGCGGCGTTCATAGCTTTAACAATACTGAAAATCACCAACGCCATGATAAGGAAATTAATAATTGCCGTGATAAATTTCCCATAGTTCAGTGTCACTTCCCCCATAAGCGTAACACTCAGCTTGTCAAAATTCAGCCCGCCAAACAGTCCCAGAACCGGAGAAATGATATCCTCTACCAGCGATGATACGATTCCCGTAAAAGCGCCTCCTATAATGATACCAACTGCCATATCCATGACATTCCCCCGACTGATAAATGTCTTGAACTCCTTCCAGAATTTTTTCATTCCGCCTCTCCTCTTCTTATGTATTTTCTGAATCCTTGCTTTTATTATAAAGTATTTTTTTCTGTTTCGCAATTTTTTTCCTGCATTTTCGTCACAAAAGTCCTCACTGTATAGACCACATGGAAATGCCCCATGTGTACAAAAATCTTTTTTCCCATTTAATAGATGTCTGAACTGTAAAATAAAATTTATTTTTTCCAAAAAAACACTGACATTTTTATCAACAATGTGATATGCTTAGAATATATAAAAAATGCAATTGTCCGGAACTTAACAAATCTATACAGAGCCTTCCTGGTTTTAAAGTACATTACCGGACATCTGCTTAAGGAGGGATAAATATGTTTCATGTAGGAGAATTTGTTGTCTATGGCTCACAGGGCGTATGCAAAGTAACTGACGTGGGATGCCTGAACTTACCAGGCGCTCCCGATGACCGTCTCTATTATACGCTGGAGCCGTGCCACATACTAGGTGGGAAAGTTTTCACTCCGGTAGACAACCAGAAAGCGATTATCCGCCCGGTTATCAGCAAAGACGAAGCTATAGCGCTGATTGACGATATGACAGATATCGAGACACTGTGGGTTCCCGATGAAAGAAAACGAGAATCTTATTACAAAGATGCCCTCAGGAAATGTGACTGCCTGGAGCTGGTCAAAATCATAAAAACCACGTACCTCAGAAAACAATCCAGGGTGGCTGCCGGAAAAAAAGTGACTACAGGGGATGAAAAATATCTCCATCTCGCTGAATCAAACCTCTATGGAGAGCTTGCCGTCGCCCTGGATATGGAACAGGAACAAGTAAAGCAGTTCATCATAGACCGCATAAAAGACACTCAGGAAGCTGATGCGGAAATTAGCTGATCTAGAGACTTAAATGAGTATCCCATTTCTTCCCATTTTGTCAGAAGTTCATCAAGAATCTGTCCATTTGTGCTTGAAGTATTATGTAGGAGGACGATCGCTCCCGGATGGATGCGTCCAAGAAGTTTCTCAAAAGCTTCTTCCCGGCTCGGCTGTTTGTCCTGATACCAATCCACATAGGCAAGGCTCCAGAAAAAGGTATGGTATCCCAAATCTTTTGCCATCTGTAGATTATCTGTACTGTATTTCCCCTGTGGGGGCCGATAGTATTTAATCATGTCCTTACCCGTGAGTTCCCTGTAAATCGACTCCACATCCTGAAGTTCTTTTGAAAATGTATCCAGTGTGGAAATTTTTGACATGTCTGGATGATGGTATGTATGGTTACCGACCGTATGTCCCTCTTCTGCCATCCGCTTTACCATGTCAGGCGAATCCCGTATAAAAGTTCCTACCACAAAAAATGTGGCGGGTACGTTATGTTTTTTCAGCGCATCCAGTATCAGGGGCGTATTGCCGTTTTCATAGCCGCAGTCAAAGGTGAGGTAGAGCACTTTCTCTTCCGTATCCTCGGCATAGTAGGCGTCATACTGCTCCAGTTCTTGGACAGATGCATTTGCTATGGGCGGCTGTCCTTCCTCCTGAAAGCTCAAGCCCCAGTTGTCTGCTTCAGGCTGCACCCTGGAACTCGCTGCAGGTGAAAAGCGGCTTGCCGCCAGCCGTCCGGCAAAAAACGCCAGCAGGAAAATCAGGGCAATTTTCGTTAGTCCGAGAAGTTTTTGTTTATTAACCATAGAAAAATCTCCAGATTTTTTTCCTTACAGTATATTATCTCCGACTAAAAAACATGTATAAAAAAAAGTACTTGCAAAATGCCGTAAAAAAAGATATAATAATCCAGTCAGCAGTTACATGGTACTGCAGGACAGGCTGAAATAGCTCAGTTGGTAGAGCACTTCACTCGTAATGAAGGGGTCGAGGGTTCAAGTCCCTTTTTCAGCTTTTTAAAAAGTCTTGGTTTTCAAGGCTTTTTTCATTTTCTGCATAGTGAAAGCCGCCCATTGTGCCAATTGGTTGGCACGGGCGGCAGTTACTTTTTCCCTTGGCTGCCCCGCTGCATGGCAGCCGATAAATGGCATACGGCAGCGGGCAGAGAAGGGAACGGATATTGAAGAATATTGAATCCAAACGCTATATTGACGGACAGCTTAAGCTTTGCACAGGTCTTCTCTGACCTGCGTACTCGATTTGGGTACTCAGCTTATCTTCATCATTCCCGCTGCGGGAAATTTTCCCCTGAGTGGATGCACACTGTTAGATATCCAGTCCGGCGAAGTTGATACAGAATCCCGGATAAATACCCGCCTGAACGGAATCTTTAAAAGAATACTCTAAAGTGTCCTCTGTCTCAAAGTTATATACAGTAATGCGGTTCTTGTCAGGGTCAACAATCCAATCCGGTGCACCGTTACAGCCCCTTGTCTGTGAGCTTATTGCGGTCACATATGACGCTAAGTTCGGCATAGTTCCTATCATCTGCGTTCAGAAACACGGCAAGCGGTGCGATATAGGGTTCACATGAACCATTGTTTAAGTCAATGTAATCGGCAATTTTCCGGTAGAGCATTCCAGCAAGTTTCTGATGCTTTCTTGAGGGAGCCATGTAATAGAGCTGGTCGTCAATCAATTCCGCCCTGGTTCCCTCCGGGAGTGCATAGATATCCTCAATGATGTAAATATTCGATTGTGCTAATGCCATGATATCACATCCTTTCCCAGTTAGTGTTTGGTTGATGGGGTAAAGTTATTCGGTCTGCCAGGTGTCTGGAACATATTCCATTAAGTCCCCCGGCTGGCAGTCAAGCAGCTTGCAGAGTTTTTCAAGTGTTTCACCACCAAGATTTCCTTTGCCGTTTTTAAGGTTGTAATATGTTTGCTGCCCTATTATTTTATTTTGGCGCAGGTAGTAAGTGGTTACATTCTTTTCTTCTAATAACTTAAATAATTTGTCGTAGCTGATAGCCATATAAGCACCTTTTTTCTCTAAATTTAAATGGGTGCGGCAAATTATAGATATGCCTTTTCCATTATGCGCATATTTTAACATAAAGTATACACTCTTACAAGTGTGCAACATGTGCAAATATAAGTGTATATTTTCCGGTCTGCTTACCTATTACTTATCCTTTTAAAAATGAAATTGCACTGTTTTTGTAAACCAGGCAAAAGAAAAAGGCCTGACAAAATACAGGTGCTATTAACACCTATACTTCGTCAGGCCTTGCTCACTACTTACTGTGTGGCGATTCGCTCAGTACGAATTTTCTTCTTATGAAAGCTGACTGCTACAACTACTTTACAGATTGCTATCCATATCACAGCCTAGGCCTCGCTTGTTTATGTAAACAGGTCAACGGCTATTTTTAGGCCTAGCTGATAGCACTGTTTCCATGCACTCGACCTTATTATACCGGAAAATTCAGCATCAAAAGGTAGAAGCAATCATTCTACTTCTTCGCATTCTCTTCCAATTCCAGCATGTACTTATCAAAATCGGACATGAACAATCTGTCCTGAACTACACGATATTTTTCAAACTCAGTTTCAGCTTTTGCCTTGGCACTCTCTGCTGTGATTTTGCCTGCATCTTGCAAAACTTCTCTGTCATCTGCCATAAGGAACAAATTAAGTCGCTTCGCCCAATCTTCCATTGTCATAGGAATATGGCGCTCTGCACGATCTTCTGCCAAATCCAGATATGCAGACGATACGCTCTAACGAACGCATTTCCGGTGCTGCTGCCCATGTGGTCAGTCCCATATGCGGCTTATCTGCATCCGCACGCTCGTAAATCAACTCTGCTGCCGTATGTCCGCGCACCGCATAGTGCATCTTGTTCTGTACCTTTGCAAAGAACTGCTTTGTTGTTTTTGCAGTTCGGTCATAAATTTGCCCACTTGCGAAACTGTACAGCTCGCTCATTGTTCACCTTAAATCCAACAGCAATAATCATTTGAAGATTATAATGCTTCGTATCACGAGTAACCTGACGTGAGCCTTCCGTCTGAACTATTCGAAAATTCCGAATAGTTGCCGCCTCTTCTAATTCACTGTCTACATAAATTTTTTAATATGCTCATTTATGAGTGAAACCAGATAAGGAGAAAACTAAAAATTGTGTTTAAGACAACAGACACCATAATGTGGAGTGAATATCTTATTTGGAGGAAATAGAAAATGACAAAATCATTATTTGAGGAACTGGGCGGCAGATACGAAAGGCAAGGCGATTATTTAATACCGTGTTTGACTGTACCCGCCAAAGAAGAACAGCCCATAGGCATATGGGGACAGCGGCATTTGGATTATCTGAAGCAGTACCGAAAGGTTACATATACCAATCTTCTTACAATCGGCAGGCAGGGCGCTTATCTTGCCGACATTGACAGGCAGGCGCAGGAACACTTTGAAAGGCTCATAGAGGGCATGAAACAGGCACAGGGTATCACAGAACAGCTAAAGGCAGAAAACGCCTTAGAATGGACAGGAAGAATGAATAACATAAGGGCGTGTGCTAGAGAGATTGTATATGATGAAATTATTTACACATAGACAGCAAGGCGACAGAGGGGAAAAGCTCTGTCGCTTTTCTTTTCGGGAAGCATCTGATTTAATAGTGATTTTTTTCTGAATATATTGACATGGCAGTAATGAGTTACTATGCTATTCGGCAGGAACTTGTTCCTACTAAATACGAAGGAAAAATAGATGAAAATGGACGAACTCTTTGAAGAATATGACTGTAATACCGAACACAGAGTACAAGCGATATTTTCATGTATCTTTATACTACAAAATTGCATGCAGACAGCGGGTGAAAAACTTCAAACGGAAATATCCCTAAAGCAATGGTTATTACCTGCAATAACAGCTTGCTGCCCAGAGCCACGAACATTAACAAATATCGGAAATCTTATGGGCTGTTCCAGACAGAATATAAAAAAATTAGCTTTAACTCTTGAAAAGAAAGGATTTGTCCGTTTGCTATTAGAGGGAAATAATTCTGTCCGTATTGAGCTAACCGATAAAGTAGGTCAATATGCCGAAGAAATAGGAGAACGCCATTCACAGTTTTTGAAGTTGCTATTTACAGATTTCAACAAGGACGAAATAGATTTGCTTTTCCGTCTTTATGTAAAATTATTTGCTGGCATAGGGCGGGGAGAAAAATATGCGGAGAAATTAGGCTAATAAACATTGGTAATGGGTAAATGATTTTCATCATCACGCATAATTTGATTGCCGCAAACCGATTTAAGGATTATTTAATAACTTCTATGCTACAATCGAATCACAAAGCGAAAGGAGCAACGGAAATGTATTTACAAATACTGAAAAAAGACCTTAAGCGCAAAAGGGCGATGAACGTGATACTACTAGTATTTATTATACTCGCGTCGATGTTCATGTCCTCCGGCGTGAGTAACATCATCACCGTGACGACTGCGCTGGACAGCTATTTTGAAATGGCGGACGTGCCCGATTATTTCGCATTTAGCGAAAACAAATCCTCCGACCAGGATATTTGCGGGACACTTGAAAACGCCTCTGCGATAGACGAGTTCCGTATCGAGGAGTTTGTCTCGATGTCCCAGTCCAATATTACGCGAGTCGGCGAACCGCTTAACGCTTCCAACCTCAGTCAGAAATTAGTATTACAGAGCGACAGAGATATGGGGATAAATTATTTTCTGGACGACGAAAGTATTCTTAAAAGCGTGCCGAAAGGGGAAATTTACGCTACCCGTTTCATAGAGAAAAACATGGGACTTAAGGTAGGCGACAAAATTACTGTCGAAATAGAGGGCGTAAGCCGCGAATTTACCTTTGCGGGTAGTTTCAGGGACGCTGTCTGCGGCACGGAATTGATGGGCATTAAAAGGTTTATCCTGAACGGCGAGGACTTTGACGAATATATGTCCGATGAGACGATAAAAAATACGTATAGCGGAAAATTCTTATACATACACACCGCCGACCTTGACAGAACCCTGTCCCAGATCGCGGATCTATCCGATGGCTTTACCTTTTCGGGCGATGCGGAGATGGTGGATCAAGCCTATATTTTTGATATGATAATCATGAGTTTTATCCTTGCAATAAGCCTTATTCTCATAATCATATCCTTTGCGGTGCTGCGGTTCACCATAGCCTTTACCATCTCCGAGGAGTTCCGCGAGATAGGCGTTATGAAAGCAATGGGCATACGCAACATAAAAATTCGGGGACTGTACCTTACAAAATACGCCGCTATTTCCATTGTCGGCGCAGCACTCGGCCTGATACTTAGCTACCCGTTTGGGAAAATGCTTATCAATCGTTCCACGGAGTTTATTATAATAGACAGCGGCAGTAACGCTTTTGTCAATATCGGCTGCGCGGTTCTGGTAGCGGCTGTCATTCTCCTGTTCTGTCTCGGCTGCACGGGTAGGGTGAGTAAAATGTCCCCGATCGATGCTGTAAGAAACGGGCAGACGGGGGAACGCTTCCGCAAAAAGAGCGTTATGAGCCTTGGAAGATCGCGGCTTGGCACGACGGCTTTCCTTGCCGCAAACGATATTGTAAGCAGTCCC
>SRZB01000120.1 GCA_004793585.1 Hominisplanchenecus murintestinalis
AGTCCAGCTAATAAATGTCAATAGCAAAATGAGAAAAATCGAAATTATTTTTAAAGCAAAAAAGGCGCACTTACCCCTTGGTGAAAATATCATTTTTTCAAAAGATATTGATTCGCTGGATTTACAGTATTTTATGCGGCTATGTCGCATTTAGCAGCATTGTGTTTTTTGATATGCTCCTGCGGAGTAATGATTTCAAAAGGTTTATTGTCCCTGAGTATTGCAAATATCATGTTGCATACTTTGTGTGAAACAGCCCCCATTGCCACGAGTTTGGGTTTTGATTCACATTTTTTGAGGTAGTAATCACGCAGAACCGGATTTTTGGCTTCTCCCGTGCGGGATGTGCCGATGCTTTGTAAAGCCAGTGTATGAACCACCCGCCTGGCTATGGCGGAGCCCCTTTTAGACATTTGGGTTTTTGTGCCTTCAAATTTGCCGGATTGTTTTACTGCCGGATCAAGACCAAAGTAAGCAAAAAGCTGTTTTGGCTTGGAGAATGCAGAAAAATCTCCAATCTCTCCCATGAGGGATACGGCGGATAAGAAACCAGCGCCTTTGAACGTTTCGATCAAATGGATCTGCCTGACAAAGTCGGTGGCTTCATTGGCATCAACAAGCTCATGCATGGAACCCAGGATGCCTTTGATTTCTTCGTCATATTTACGGATGAAACCAATATAAAGGCGGATGCGTTTGATGTTGCTGTCAATGATGTAACCGAATTCATTTGCTTCATTTGCAGCCTGAATAATGGCATTATACTTGTTTAAAGCATATGTAAGTCCAAAGCGGGCAGTAGATTTAATGGCATCAATAATCTCTTGCCGGTCTGCTTCAATAAATGCAGCCGGGGAGGTATACGTCTCTAACAGTGTAAGTGATGTATTAACCGTAACCTTGGAAAAAATGCCAAGGTATTGGGGAAATGCCATGCGCAGTTCGCCTTGGAGTTTGTTCACATAAGCACTGCGGTTATCCATTAAATCGTAGTATTCACGGCAGAGATTCCGGCAATTAAGGGCAAGGTCGGATGGCATGAGGGAAACTTTTAAATCAGGTTTCAAACCAACTAATGCAGCCTTTTTTGAATCAAAACGGTCATTATGCACTTTCCGTATGTTGATATTTGTGCTATTCTTAGTGATGATAGGATTGATAACAGACACGTTAAAACCCTTATCACGAAGATAGCAGAAGAGTGGGTAATGATAGATTCCCGTGGATTCAAGGAAAATGCGACTTTCCAAAGAATACAGCTCTTCTGCTTCTTTTATTTTAGAAA
>SRZB01000121.1 GCA_004793585.1 Hominisplanchenecus murintestinalis
GCTTCGGCTCCATCAAGTACCTCGGCAGAAACCGCCGCAACCCCTACGGTGTCTACCCGCCCTGCACGGAGTTCACGTTAGACGGCATACCTGTCACAAAGAAAGCCCTCTGCTACGTGGACGACTGGATGAAGGGCTTCGCCGTCCTGACCGCCTACCAGGCAGGGACATACACGGAAGGCATGGAAAATACCCTGGACATGCATAACGGAACTGCTGCGGAGCTGAACACCCTGGCACAGAGAATCCTGGCGGACTACAGCCGGAGGAAGAATGTGCCGGAGGAAACCACGCCCCAGAAAACATTTGCTGAAGTCTACCGGGACTTCTACGATTTCAAGTTTGAACAGGATAACAGCCGTGTTTATTCACAAGCTACCATGAACTCCTGCAGGGCTGCGTTCAGGAACTGCGCCCCGCTGCATGACAAAGTGTTCGCCAGCCTCCGCTACCCCGACCTGCAGAAGACCGTGGACGACTGCCCCCTCAGCCACGCCAGCCTGGAGCTGATCGTCTCCCTGTTCCACCAGATGTACGAATACGCCACGATTTACGAGCTGGTGGATAAGGACTACTCTGCCGCCGTTAAAATCAAAATACGGGACGACTGTGAGCACGGGGCACCATTTACTTTAGAAGAGCTTGCCTCGCTCTGGGAACACCGCGAAAACCCGACGGCGGAAATGCTGCTGGTCATGTGCTACAGCGGCTACCGCATCACCGCTTACAAAACGCTGGAAGTCAATTTAGAGGAACGGTTCTTTCGTGGCGGTGTCAAAACCACATCCGGTAAAAACCGTATTGTCCCCATCCATCCCTGCATCCAGACGATGGTGGAGCGCCGCATCAGCGCCTACGGATGCCTGCTGCCATGCAGTGTCCCTGCGTTCCGCGAAGATATGTATGCGCTTTTAGAGGAACTGGGAATCCCCCGCCATACGCCCCACGGATGCCGGCATACTTTCTCTGCCCTCTGCGAGAAATACGGCGTAAATGAGAATGACAGGAAGCGGATGCTTGGGCACTCTTTCGGCAGTGATATTACGAACAGCGTCTACGGCCACCGCTCTGTCGATGACCTGCGGGCTGAAATTGAGAAGATACCTGCGCCGCCTCCTGTTTGTTGCTAACGTGTTGCTAACCGTTCACATTTATCGGGCTTTTCAACCGCTCATACAAAACTATCCAAATCCCTGAAAACCCTGTATTTATGCGGGTTAAGACCGTTTCCCCGCTTATTTCCTACATTCTTTGATGTTTCTCCGATTTAAA
>SRZB01000122.1 GCA_004793585.1 Hominisplanchenecus murintestinalis
CCTAGTATAATAATGGTGTAGTCAATCAAGACTACTTGTTTAATAAGTTTCTATAAATCAGATAACAGAAGAAGGTGTTCTTCCTTCATCAGATGTTATCCAAAAATAATTATCATGTCTGACGGTTCCTGATAGACACCAGATGAAACATAAGGTATTATCCCTTAGGATAGGATAAAGAATGTTCACCTCCTTGGGAAGCTGATTTTCATCAGCCTATACCTACAAGTGAGTCAATTAGTCCATTCGACAGGGTTTTATGTTTTAGCTGGTTGGGAACCGGAAGGCGATACCCGTATAACACGCTAGGTTGTGTACCTGCCAGATTGGAAATGGATTCCTATCAGAAAGGAGCTTTCACCCATGCCAAACAAAGTTATTTTTAATCCTGAGGATCTATTCATCTCTGTTGGTATTGATGTCGGTGCTGACTTCTCATGGATGTCTATCGCACTTCCAAACCAACAGTTTGTAGGAAAACCTTATAAAATCCTACACAACAAAATGAGTTCCCTTACAACCGCTGTTTCTAAAATAAAAGAAGCAGAAGAGCTGTATTCTTTGGAAAGTCGCATTTTCCTGGAATCCACGGGAATTTATCATTACCCACTCTTCTGCTATCTTCGTGATAAGGGTTTTAACTGCTCAGTTATCAATCCTATCATCACTAAGAATAGCACAAATATCAACATACGAAAAGTACATAATGACCGTTTTGATTCTAAAAAAGCGGCTTTGGTTGGTTTGAAACCTGATTTAAAGGTTTCTCTCATGCCTTCTGACCTTGCTTTGAACTGTCGTAATCTATGTCGTGAATACTATGACTTAATGGATAACCGCAGCGCTTACGTGAACAAACTCCAAGGTGAACTTCGCATGGCATTTCCACAATATCTTGGTATTTTCTCCAAGGTTACAATTAATACATCCCTTACCTTATTGGAAACTTATTCCTCTCCATCTGCTTTTATTGAAGCAGACAAACAAGAGATTATTGGTATCATCAAGTCAACTGCCCGTTTTGGGCTTACATATGCTCAAAACAAGTATAATGCCATTATCCAGGCTGCTCATGAAGCAAATGAGTTCGGTTACATCATTGACAGCAACATCAAGCGGATTCGGCTCTATATCAGCTTCATCCGCAAATATGATGAAGAAATCGGCAGCATTCTAGAAGCAATGCACGAACTCGTAAATGCTAATGAAGATACCGA
>SRZB01000123.1 GCA_004793585.1 Hominisplanchenecus murintestinalis
GCTCCGTGTCTAAAGTGAAACGGCAAATCAATCCCCATCTGCGGATTGACGGTATTTTAATGACGATGGTAATGCCACGCACGAACATCTCTAAAGAAATTACCGCAACGGTAAAGAGTGCCTACGGGCAGAGGATTAAAGTTTTTGATGCTCAGATACCCCATTCCATCCGTGCGGTAGAAGCCACCGCAGAGGGCAAGAGCATTTTTGCCTACGACAAAGGCGGCAAAGTAGCCGCAGCCTATGAACAGTTTGCAAAGGAGGTGGCAGAGATTGGCGAGAAACAGAGAAAACAAAATCGAGCTGACCGCATACGATGACCTCTTTGAAACAGACGAGAGCCGTGCAGAAGCGAATCTAAGCAAGATAAGGGAGATACACATTTCCGAGATTGATGAGTTCCCAGACCACCCATTCAAGGTTTTGATGAATGAGGATATGGAGCAGCTTGTGGAAAGTGTCAGTCGGAGCGGTGTAATGACCCCTGCGACAGTTCGGCAAAAAGAGGACGGACGGTACGAGCTTATCAGCGGTCACAGGCGGAAAAAGGCTTGTGAGCTTGCAGGGCTTGAAACACTGAAATGTGAGGTTAAGGAGTTGACGCATGATGAAGCAATTATTGTCATGGTTGAAAGTAATCTCCAACGCTCTGTTATTCTGCCGAGTGAGAAAGCCTTTGCATATAAGATGCGGTTAGAAGCTATGAACAGGCAAGGACAGAGAAGTGATTTAACTTCTGTGCCAGTGGCACAGAAGTCAGAAAACAAAACTTCTCGTGAGAAATTAAGTGAGCTTGTTGGCGAAAGCCAAGACCAAGTACGTCGCTTTATCCGCTTAACTGAACTTGTACCCGAAATTCTGCAAATGGTAGATGAACGCCAGATTGCTTTTCGTCCTGCGGTAGAGATTTCTTATCTTTCCGAGGAACAGCAATACACCCTGCTTGAAGCGATGGGCTACAATGATGCCACGCCTTCACTTGCACAGGCTATCAAAATGAAAAAGTTTATGCAGGAGGGAAAGCTCACGGACGAGGTTATCCAGAGCATTATGCAGGAGGATAAGCCGAACCAGAAAGAGAAGCCTGCCTTTAAGGACGAGCGGATAACCAAGCTCATACCGAAATCCATCCCCAGAGGGCAGGAAACGGATTTTGTC
>SRZB01000124.1 GCA_004793585.1 Hominisplanchenecus murintestinalis
CCCATCTTAAAATAATCTTTCTCAAACTCAAAGGAGTCGGGGCAGATATAGTCCTTGAAGTCGTGTCCTTTCCGCATGGTCTGCACCATGTCAAAGGAGAACGCCGTTTCCTCGCCCGTGCGGTAAAAATCATGGAAGATACGCAGCTTGTCGTTAGCATCCAGTTCCGTACACTTCGAGCCTAAACGGTTAAAATGCCCGATAAGGTCAGCACCGACACGGGCAAAATAATTCCTCGCTTCCTCAATGTTCTTCTTGCAGACGGAAACCGTCACATATTTATCCTGCACGGTGGAGTTTGCCCCCGTTGCTTTATCGAGCAGCATCTTGTTATACTCTTTGCGGTATTTATCCAAATCGTCCTCCGCCATCGGGATTAAGATGGTCTGCTCAAAGTCCGCTTTATTGAGCCTGCGATTGTTTATCGTGATTTTCGTGGTCGCCCCGCTATCGAGGGCGTTAAGAAGCTCCGAGTATTCGAGGAACATCGCTTCCTTGTCCTCACGGCTTGCCACGGCGTAGTTGATGTCCTCAAACTTAAATGTCTTTGCGTATTTGTTCCTGCCCACGAGGAAAATGCCGTCCTCCCACATGGTCTTTAACGGGATGACCGCCTGCACCGACTTCGGCACGATGAATTTCTCCCTGTCCTGCTTGAACAGCGTTTTCAGCGTCTTAATCATAATCTACCTCCTTGCGCTTTCTTGATTTCTTGGGCTGCTTTCGCCCGTCTGTCTTTGTTCTTTTTTTCTGCGTTTCCCCTTTTTCCGTTTCTTCTCCTGCACGGCGGGCAATCCTTTCTCATGTGCGTCCAGTGCCTGCTTCACCGCTTCGTAATATAAATTCTCTGGGACAAATAAAATCTTCTTCGGCATCAGAAACTGCGACTTTATCCACGCCCACACAAACTGCTCGGCGGTCATGCCGTTGTACCTTACAAATCCCATGACCGCAAAAGGGGAAGCCCCCAAGATGCACATCCAGCTTACTGTTTCCGTCCCGAACCTGCCACGGAGCAGGAAGAACAAGCCGACCGCCACGCCGCAGGCAAGCACGGAAAACAGGAACTGCCGCATCGACAGCCCGAAGAACATGGATTCCGTGTAGTTGCGGATTTCCTTATTTATCTTGACTTCCATATCAGCACCGCCCCTC
>SRZB01000125.1 GCA_004793585.1 Hominisplanchenecus murintestinalis
CGGTCCACATTGGCTTTTGCGGCCAGCAGTTCCCGCATTTCCTCGCGGGAGCGCCGGTACTCGGCATAGTCTTTTTTCTTTCCTTCCAACAGCTGGGCATACTCGGCCTGCAAGCTCTTGACGGTGGGCAGCTTCTTGATACCCAGATCGTCAAATGCCTGCTTTGCCGCCTTGTGGAGCAAAATATCCGCTTCATGTTCCGCTAAAAATTTCTTGGAATATCCCGCCTTGCGGTAGGCCGCATAGACCTCGCGGGTTTTCACATAATTGATGATGTGGGTCCGCAGTACGGCTATCTCCGCCATGCGGGTTTCCGCCGCCTTGATCTGTGCCGACAGCTCATTGTGGCGGGTGGTAGCAGCAGCCGCTTTTTCTTCCAAGACTGCGTATTCCAGCAGGCCATGCTCGGTGAGATAGTTCATTGTCTGCGCCATCTGTTTCAGATTGAATACCTTTGCCCAGCGCGCGTAGCCAGCGCCTTTTCCGGCCTGCAATTTTGCCTGAATATCCACCAGAAGATTGACCTTGGGCGGCTCTGATTGAACAGCCGCTTTCTTCCTTGGGGTATGCTCTTTTTTCCCAGCCAATACCGCCCGTATTTCATCTTCACTGTATCCTTTTCCCAGCTTTCCATCCATGCGGGCAACATTCTTCCAGCCGGGGGCTTTGAGCCGGATTGCCTGTCCCCGGCGCGACACTTCACATCCCATTTCTGTAAGCAGTTTTAACAGCCCGTCAAAGTCTGCCGGTTTCTGTTCTAATGCCTGGTCAATCATCACGCGGAGCTGCTCCCGGTGGGAGGGCTTCGCCTGATCCCCCAGCCACTTGTTATAGCTTTTTCCATGCGGTTTTGGGTCCTCTACAATGGAATAGCCGTTCTCAACGCAGATGGTATCATTCAGCCGCCGGACCGCGCGGGTGCTGCCCCAGAAGTTTCGGAATTTCCGGTCACAGTTCAGATTGACCGCGTTCCAGATGATGTGATTATGGATATGTGATTTGTCGATATGGGTGCAGACCACAAAGGCGTGATTTCCCTTGGTGAACCGCTTTGCAAACTCCACGCCCAGCCGGTTGGCTTCTTCCGGGGTAATCTCGCCGGGGACAAAGGACTGCCGGACATGGTAGGC
>SRZB01000126.1 GCA_004793585.1 Hominisplanchenecus murintestinalis
TCCCTTACCACACGGTCTGCCATCTTGACCGCACCGACAAGGACGAGCATATTGAACACCAATTCCCCGATATAGCCCCATACCATCGTGACCGCCGCCGCATCGGGGTTGACTGCGGGCGGGGACGCCGCAAACACCGAGAAGATGATGCAGGCAAGCACGATGATTGCCCCCTCAAGGCACACGGCGGAGTAGCTCTTGATGAAACTCTTTCCCACGCTCTGGCTCGGCTCTCCCGCAAACGAGGACAGCGGCACGGGGGCGATGGCGGTGTAAAGATACAACTTAAAAAATCTGCCGTACACCGACATTATCATAATGAATGACAGCACCGTGATGAACAGCCCGCCTATCAGCGTGACCGCCCATAAGGGGATGCTCTCGAAAAAGCCGCAGTCCTCCACGGCTGTCACTATCTCCTGTGGTAGAACCGTTTTCTGCGCCGAGCCGAAGCCTGCGGCTTTCATAATGGCGGAAATCACGCCCTGCACAATTTTGAACAGAGCCATCATCAGCTCCAAGCCGTAAGTGACCGCACCTTTCGCAAGGGCAAAGCGGATGAACAGCTTCAAGGCGTGTTCGGGCTTCTTCACGCTTGCGAAGTCGCCGCAGGTACGCATCACGCCGACGACAAAGAACAGCACGAGCAGGGCAAGCCCTATCGCCTGCAACGCCCCGTGGATGTCAACGATGACTTTCCATATCGCACCGCCCTTAAAGGTTTCGGGGGATTGGGTGATGAGCTGCCATATCTCGGCTAACTTTTCATTCCATGTGTCAAGGGCGTTCTCCAAGTTCTGGACTACCCAGTTGTCTGACATTCGACCACCTCCGTTCTTAAAATTTGATAGCGGGGCAAGTTCCGCAGAGCGGATCTGCCCCGTTATCCTGTCTTGTGTCAGTCTGTTATTTCAGTCTGTTATTAGCCCGTGATGAGGGTTAAAATCTCTTTCGCAAAGGTAATCACAACGCCGCCCGCCAGTGTGAGGAAGCCGTTCGCCCTCTGGGACGGGTCGTGGGATTTCAGCGACAAGCCGACCTGCACGATGCCGAAGCCGAGCATAATCAT
>SRZB01000127.1 GCA_004793585.1 Hominisplanchenecus murintestinalis
TCCTTTTCTTCTATCTGCCTCAGCGCCGCCTGGACGGTGTCGGAAAGCTCCTTTTCCTCCTCCGTATCCTGCACTTTAAACTCTATGAGGATAGCGTCGTACTCTTTTTTCCTCGGCTCTAGCATTACGTCGTATCTCCCGAAGCCGCTTTCCCTGTTGGAAGTCAGGATATATTTGTCGTTTAAATCCACCATCAGCCCCAGCACAAATCCATGATAAAAACGCTCCGGTTCTTCACAGGACGGATTTTTCCCGGTATCAAAATAGCTGAACGTCGCCAGCGCTACACGGTTCATGTAGCCATTCATCGCCTTGATATCATCTGCCAGCAGCGCTTTGATGAAGTCGTTATACTCGGAAGAGACGCTCCCGAACCACCTGCGCACCATCCTCTGGAACATGGTCTTTACTTCAAAGTTCGTCAGCTCCAGCTCATATTCTTCTTTCCATTCTCCAAACTCTGTCTCATACGCGTTAAACTGCTTCACTTTCAGATACCCGGCGGCAAGCAGGAGGCTCCAGATTGCCTGTCCGTCGCTGTCCAGCTCGCCGTAAACAATCTGCTCGTCTATTTCTGCACGCAGGGATTTCCCCCGCATCAGATTTTCAAAGGAAGTTTTGATACTCTTATTTCCTTCACGGATGAGCCGCCCTGCAAGGCTGTTCGAGCTGGTGTTTGCCCAGTATGCCGCCAATCTCCCCGTATCCAGATAATTCAGGATAGACCACGGATTATAAATATCCGTAACCTTTCCAAATGTGAAGCCATCGTACCACTGCTTTACCGCCATTTTCCTTTCAGGTATTCCATATTCATCCAGCGCGGAAAATACCTCTTCCTCCGTAAATCCAAAACTGTCCGCATATTTATCAGAGGTAACCGTCACCACCTTCAGGTTATTTAAATCTG
>SRZB01000128.1 GCA_004793585.1 Hominisplanchenecus murintestinalis
CGTCAGTAATTTCGTCAAGAGCGTATCGTCGCTTAAAAATCCCGCTTATTTTTGCGAGCATAATATCAATATCATATGGCTTTTCTATATAATCGTCTGCGCCGAGATTCAGTCCGTTCAGCTTGTCATCCTTTTCCGTTTTCGCACTTACAATCAATACGGGCGTGTTGCTCGACCTGCGGATTTTTTCCAGAACATAAAATCCGTCCTTATCGGGCAGCATGATGTCAAGCACGACAAGCCTTGCGCCGTATCTTTTGTACAGCAGCAAGGCTTCTTCGGCTGTTTGAACCGCCGATACTGTATAATTTTCCGCACGGAGAAAATCACACAGCAGGTCGGCAAGCTCCTTGTTGTCCTCAACAATGAGAATATCCATATTACCACCCTAATTCCAGAAGCCAGTTATTCAATGCGCGCTCCCGTTCTCTTATCTGTGTGGAACAGTCGCTTAAGTCGTACTCTCCCTTTATGTTCCCGTCAACAATGTACATGACCCTTGTACATTTTGCCGCGACCTTAACATCGTGGGTAACGAGCATGATTGTTGTTCCCTCAGAATTTAATTTTACAAGCTCTTCCATTACCTCGTCGGAGGAAGTGCGGTTCAATGCCCCTGTCGGCTCGTCGGCAAAAATCATTTTCGGATTGTTCATCATACTGCGGCAGATACACGCCCGCTGAAGCTGACCGCCCGAAACCTCGTTGATGTCGTTGTCGGCAATGTCGATAATGCCGAGCCTGCGCATGAAGTCCTGGCCGCGCCGCGCCGTTTCCCTGCGGGGTTCACGCTGCTTTTTGGATTGCGTTGCAGGAAGTATGATATTATCCAATATGGTAAGGTTTTTCAGCATATACATTTGCTGAAAGATAAAACCCATTTCGTCAAGGCGCAGGTCTGCAAGTTCT
>SRZB01000129.1 GCA_004793585.1 Hominisplanchenecus murintestinalis
GGTTTAGAGCGGGGGAAAATCCGGAGATAACATCAAAGGATTACCTATCGCTATTGCTGGTTGCTCTGTGTCAGTGTATCTGAGCACAGTTCCTTTGCGTATTTCTGCTGCAAAAGCTGTGTAAAAGTAGTTGCATAATCATATACTGCCATGTATCAATCCCTCTCTTTCTTTAAAGCCCGAACGCTTTTTTCAGCGCTTCATCCGGCGCGGCCTGCTGCCGGCCGCCACCACCTGCGCCCACCTGGACAAACCCTGCCGTTCCTGCTGCCTGTGGCTTCAATGCAGGCACATCCTCCAGCACCTTATTCAAAGCGTTCTTAATGTTTTCCTCGTTGATTTTCCCGTCCTGCCCTGCCGCCTGGCTCAAATCAGCCAGGCGGAGGATATATGGGATTGTCTTTGCATCAATTCCAAGCGCCACAGCCGCCAGGGTTGCTGCGCTCTGCACCTGCGCCTGAAGCGCTTCCGCCTGTGCCTGCGCCACCTGGGACTGCAACGCCCCCGGATCCGGCTGTTTTTTTGCTTTCTCTGTCTTAAATGCGGACATTGCCTGCTCTGCTTCCTGTTGACTCAGCCCCTGCTGCTTGAAATAAGCTTTCAGGGCAGTGTCTTCCTTAGCTGCCAGCGTCCCCTCCAACATCTGCTGAATCTTTGCATAGTCAATCTGGACGCCCTGCTGCCCTCCTGCCTGATTCTGGGACTGGTTCTGAGAATTCTGCTGCTGACTTCCACCTGCTGCACCACTCGTACCCCCGTCACCGCTTCCAGTTCCCGGTTCTGCGAAAATCTGCAGTTCCAGCGGCATCTTACACCTGGTTCTTTTAAATACTTTATTTGGCATGTTATTTCGCTCCTAGTATAATAATGGTGTAGTCAAGAATGACTACTGGTTAATAGTTACAAAGT
>SRZB01000012.1 GCA_004793585.1 Hominisplanchenecus murintestinalis
TTGCGTTTTGTGTGTTACAATTCATTTTAGATACCTCTCTGTTCAATAAGATTTTCACTAACCTGCAAGTCAGTAATCTTATTTTACTCTGAGGTATTTTTTTCTCAACCTTCTTTCTTGGAATTTCCTATATTTGAATTATACAGGAAGCTCCACGTATTCTTTAATGCATTGTCCAATTGCTGTTTCTTTTTCTGCTCTATATCATGACTCATCTTTTGCTTCTTTCTTCTCCTCTTTTGGGTCATTCTCACAATCAAAACCACCAGTATGCCTCCTGCTATGGCTTCATATACAGCAATTGCCCAATATGACAGTAAAATATTTCCCAACTCTTCCATTTCTCGCCTTACCTCCATATATTCCGTCCGGGATTATAGCAGCGGTTGCTGAATTATACTCTTGGCGCCCTGCGCTTTCTAACAGCCAGGAATAGGAATAGCAAAATTGCCGCCGCTGCCACGCCTCCAATTGTCCCCCAGAAAAGCATTCTGTTCGCATACCATCGGATAAATGCATTTGTAGATACCGTCAACTGATGGGAAAATTCAAATCCAGGCTGAAACGCATACTGTCCGTCCGCAGTTTTTTCATCCGTATCCGTAATATTTCCCGCCAAATCTTCAATCACAAGCCGCACATTTTGATTCATGCCCTCTGTCACCACAAGGGAATTGTTAAACCTGACGATTTCATCAAAAGTGTCATAGCTTCCTGCCACCTTATCGTCTACATAAACGGTAACCTTTTTCAGTCCAATAGCGTCAAAGACTTCAAACTCTATATTCTGGCTTTCCGCATTAACAATCGCATTCTCAAGCCCCCTAATGCTGGTAATTTCCGCCGGAGTAGTATCTATCCGGAACATTACGTCTCCCTCTTCAAAATTTATAGTCTCGGGCTTATTCCCGGCTGTATCTTCTGAAGCGATAGCTATACGGTAGATTCCGTCCTCCTCAAAGTTCTTGGGGGCAATCTTATACTCATATTGATACCAGCCGCTCTGCCCCACCTTCACTTTGTCGTTAACTACCGGGTTTACGGTATACTCCACATTATTTAAAGGCGCTCCATCCCGGCTAATTTGAATCTTCAAAGAATCCTCCACCAGCCTGTCAGGGTTATACTCTGTAATTACCAGCCCTTGTTCTATCCCCTGTGTGTACACATCCTTTATGGAGATCAGATAATCATCAAACACATACACAGAGCCGAAGCGGTTCACGGTAAAAGTTACCTCTTCTTTTTCCTCATTGCCTGCCAAATCCGAAACTTCTACTGTCAGCGTATAAATTCCGTCATTTTCCGGTTTCTTGAAGAAAGCATCGCTGATACCCTGTCCGCCGTTGCTGTTTTCCTCCAGTTTTTTCAGGAACTCTTCTGTCACGTCAATATTTTTTTCATCTTTCCTGGTTCTCAAGAGCCGGATTTTATGGTCCCTGAAGTTCACATCTGAATAGCTGATAGCCGGAACCACTTCGCCTTTATAAGATTTTCCATTTTCCACTCCGGTGATTTTCGGCTTTTCAATATTAGTATCTACCGTAAATTCCTGACCCGCTTGGGAATCCCCATAGGATGCCGCGCCGCTCTCGTTTCCAGCCATATCCTTCATCGTAACATCAAACGTATAATCCCCGTCTGCCTCATAGGAGAATACCGCTGTATGCACATCACCGCTGCTGCTCCAGGACGCGCTTGGTGCAGTAACCGCACCGCCCCTCAGCGACGCCGTCTGTGTAAACGTCACCCTGCTTTCATCAAAATTGTGTTCTGTAATCGTAACAGTCCCTGTACGGCGCTCCTTAAAATACTTTCCGTTCTGCGCTTCATTATTGTCATAGCTTACGCTAACCGTAGGAACTGTCTGGTCAATCGTAAATTCCGTGGGGTTCGCGGTGCCTGCAGTGTAAGATACCTGGCCTTTATGTCCCGCCAAATCTGTATAATTCATGTCAAAGGTATAATCCCCGTCTGCATGGTAAGTAAGCATCGCCACATGCTGCGTATCATCCAGGTTTCCCGTGCCTTTCACTTCTCTCCAAGCGGAGAGGGCAGGAACTGCTCCGTCTGTATTGCGTATTGTTGTAACGATGTCTTTCGGGTCAAAGTTTCTCTCCGTCACTGTAATCGTAGCCACCCGGTCATTCTGATAATATTTCCCGCTGTCCGGCGAGTTGTTATTATAACTAACGACAATCTTCGGGGCGGTTGTATCAATTTTTATTGCCCTCCTGCCTTTCGACGTATTTCCTGCATTATCTTCTGCGTATACCCGTATTACCACCTGGTTGCTGTTATTCTTCGCAGAGTCCACAGTAATTTTCCCCGTCCAGCTTTTCTTTAATTGGGTACGCTTGGGATGTTCCTTGGTAAACTGATAGAGATTTCCTTCCTGCGTCTTTTTTCCCATATTAAATACTGCATACCGGACACTTTTCAGCCCGGAATAAGTATTTCCGCTCTGGGGGTCTTGTACTTGAATTGTCACTTTTACATTTTGACTGTAAATTCCGTTTACAGGCTGCTCCGGTGTAATGCTGACCTTGGGCGCAACAGACTCTACTCTGGGCTTCCGGCTGTCCACAATCATGCCGTCACTGCTGATATAAGACACATTACCTGCTAAATCCGTAATTTTTACATAAATAGTAAACTGCTCATTCGGCTTCACGGTCACCGTACGGAAGTTCTTCCATTCCGTGACTTCCTGCAATTCCTTTTCCGTCATCGCCTTATCCCTGTCTGTTTTATAATAAAGCACGCTGCCTACCGGAGAAGTAGCATCCTCTGCAGTCCCTTTCACAGTAATCTTCTTCCCTGACCAAAATCCGAACGCAAGCATAGTTGCAAGCTCATCCCAGGTTTCTTCCCGCCCTTCCTGGCTTTTTGCCTGTACCATTCCTGTAGGCGCCAGCTTATCTACGGTAAATTTCCAGGGCGCCTGGCATCCCAGGGTATTTACCGTGTCATTAGAATTTCCTGCCTTATCTGTATAGGAAATGGAAACGGTATAGTTGGCATCTGCAAAATAGGAAACGGTAGCTGTATGTACGGTGTCGTCCGGCGTCGCTCCCTCTTTTGCCGTCCATGCGCTAATCATGGCATTGCGGTTGAGCTTTACGGTTTTCCCCGATGAGTCCACCGCACGGATTGCAATCCCCTCCGTGGCGGCGGCAGCATCAAAATGATGCGCCCGCTCGGTAATTGCCACAGTTGCCGTACGATTTTTATTAAAATACCCATTCCCACCGTTATCTTGGTTATTGTCATAAGAAACGGCTATAGCAGGCTTTGTAACATCAATATCAAGAGTAACAAACGCGCTTGCCTTATTTCCTGCATTATCTTCCACGTTTACCGTTACCACTACATTACAGCTATTATTCTCCTTGGCATCTACGACAATCGTATCAGAATACTCCGCCTGCAAATCTCTATATTCTGGATTCTCCACACCAAACTGGCGGCTTCCGCTGTCCGTCACCTTATTTTGGTTCCTGACTTCATAAGAAACGCTTTTAATTCCAGAGTATGGCTGTGGTTCTGATACTTTTACCGCCACCTTCACATCATGATTGTAAAGACCATTTGCGTTTGCAGGTTCCGGCGTAAGTGTAATAATACTTGGCTTCGCATCAAGAATATATCCATCTGAACTGATATAAATATAGTTCCCCGCATAATCTGTGGCCTTCATATAGCATACAAAACGTTTTTCCGGTGAAAGAGGAAACTGCATCCTGGGAGAATACGTATCACCACTTTCTTCATCTTTAAACACCGTAAAGGCCGCTTTATCCAGTTCTTCCACTGTTTTGGCGCGGGTATCCTCTGATATGTAATATTCCAGCCACACCGGGCTAAGGCTGTCTTGTGCTGTTCCTGCCACTGTAACCTCTGTATTGCTATACAAGCCAAAAGTTAGTGTCTGCACAATCTTATCCCACAGCTCCTCTCCCACCGTAACTTCCCCTTCAAACGGGTCCGTCCTGTCCACCGTAAAGGTCTGCGGCGTATCGCCGACATATGACACATGTGCTTTTTTGCAGGAACCATCCTCACAGGAATCCCCATCATGCGTATGGCAGGTTAAATCCGCTTTGCTCTTATAGGACAGGGACCATGTATAATTCAGCTCCTCTTGAAAGGTAATTTTTAAAGTATGCGAATCTCCCTCATGCGTCCATACTCCTGCCATCGCAGAGTAGTCTAAATCCTCTTTCTCGCCCTTGACATCTGCTTTTACATTCACCGTCAGGCCGTACGCTTCTTCCTCCCCGAAAGTTACATCCTCACAAAAAGCCTTATCCTTAACTGTGATAACCGCCTCCCTGGCATTTTGAAAATATCCCCTGCCTTCCGCTGTTGTTTTATTAGCTGTATCCTCAAATTTAACAGATACCTCTGGCGGCTCTGAACAGATATTTACCGTCAGTTCATCTCCTGTAAATGAATTTCCGGCATTATCCTCCGCCGTAACGGTTACTGTGATATTCTCCCCGCAAAATTCTTTAGCCTCTACCGTAATATAAGCATCCTGCGTCTCGCTGTCCCACTCGCTCAGTACTTCCCCCCCTTTTTTAAATGTATATAAATTCCCTTTTTTCTCTTTATTTTCTCCCTTTTTATCTTCTCCTTTAATCGTATAGTCAATGGTTTTAATGCCGGAAGTAAGCGCCCCTTCTTCCTGGAAGTCACTGGCGTCCACCCTGATTTTTACATCTGTATTATAATAGCCATAGGCATTAGTGCCCCCCACCAGTTCTGCCTGCACAGTTCCCGGCTTTGTCTCACGGATAATGCCTTCCGTGCTGATATAAACAAAGTTTCCCGCATAATCTATGATTTTTGCATACACAATAAATTTCTCATCTTGATCTACCTGGCAGGGAACCTCTGTAAACTCTCCCTCTTCATAAAGTTGATCTAGTTCCGCTGCCGTCTTCAAAGACGTATCTCCATCTGTCTTGTAATACTTAATCGGGGCGGCAATGGGAGATGTAGCGTCTTTCCCGCCAGCTTCCACAGTAACGGTTCCATTAGACCAGGCTCCAAAGGTCAGCGCCGACGCCAGCTTCGACCATATATTCTCCTCAAACCCAATCCAGGACGCATTTTCCCGATCCCCCTGTTCAGAGGTAACCGGACGGGTAGTATCTACTGTAAATGTACTTGGGAAATTTCCCTTAATCTCAATATCCCCGGAACTCATATCGGCTTTATTGGTATACACAAAAGACTCCAACGTGTAATTTGCATCCTTTGAAAACGTAAGTTCCGCCGTATGCCTGTCTCCACTATGAGTCCATGCAACTTTCAGATCCTCGCCGGTAAAAATCACTTCATTTCCATTAAAGTCCACTGCATCAACCTTTACCGCCATCCCATAATGTTTTTCTCCGCCTGTCGGATTTACGGTAATATCTTCTACAAAGGTATCTGCTGTATCTGTGATTACAAGGCTGGCGCTGCGCGCCGCTCCAAAATACGCTCTCCCTTCCTCTTCTCTATGGGGGGAATCTGCCTTAAACTGCACTTCCCCCGTAGGTTTGCCCGCCCGGATTTTCAGACTGCATGCATCTTCTTCGTCCATCGTATAGACATTTCCCGCCAAATCTGTAACACGCAGATATACTTTCACATTATCACTATCGTTATTCTCCGCAGATACCGTAATGTTTCCGATATAAGAGGGCTGTGACTCTCCGCTCGGATCATGCGCATATGCTATGGTATATGGCATTGTCTCACGCCCACCGCTGGTAATCCGATATTCTACTTTCCCAATACCTGAATATACTCCTTCATCCGTCACGGTAAACGCCACCGGTACATCTGCATGATAATAGCCATACGTATTTGCCTGCGCCGGTTTTATTTCCACCGAAGGGGCGTCCTGGTCCACTGCCAGCTTGATATTCATCGTAATATCTTTAGGCGTGACATTCCCCAGCCTGCCTTTCCCCACAGTAACCGTATGAATCTCCTGTGTCCCTGTAGCCTCTATCGTCTCCTGAGAACTTCCTTTCCCATTGAGCGTCACTCTTGTATACTCGCCTTGCGGCTCTATTTTTATCTTCGTTCCCTTCGGAATGACAAATACTTTCTGCGAATTGCTTTCTTCCGTATATTTACGCAGAACCGCCACAGGGCTATTTTTCTCATCCAGCAAAACAATTTTATAAGAATCCCCCTCCAATGGGTTCTCTCCTGCCTCTTCTGTTTCGTTTTTCCCGAATGTCACCTCGACTGACGTATCTGCCGTGACAGCCGGGAGAGTGACTGTGAAACCTCCTTCTGCTGTCTCTTCTAAAGAATCCATTTTATCCACGCCCCCAACTGTAAGAGCAGACACATGATACCCTTTTTTCTGGCTGAGGGTGAGTTTGGGTTCAGAATTTAGATTTGCCTGAAAACTTCCATTTCCGCTTCCGCCCGAATAAGAAACTTCACCCCCCGTCTCTGCCCCTTTGATCCTGACAGCAACTGTATAACAGTTCAACGCAAAACTAACCTCATACGTGTAATCCTTATCTGCCTTGCCAACAGTATCGGTATACGTTTTATCATTTTCTGTATAATTCTGAACCGCACCGTTTTTTACCACTTTTGAAACACGGTAACCCGTCTTAGGGGCAGCCGTGATTTCCAATTGGCTATCTTTCCTTACCACTACAGATCCGCCTGTACATTCAGGATTGGTAACGACAGTTCCCTGCTCCTGGTTATAATTCACGGTAAGCGTGTAAACTTTTACAAAAAGAGCTTTGATTTCTATATCCTTCGGCACTGAAATATTCTGCTGCAGACTGTCCGTATCTGACAGCGGCTGTTCTTTTCCATCCACTAACACCTGCATGAGCTGATATCCTGCGTTTGCTTCCGCCCGCATCTGGACTGTTCCGTTTTCGTCTACTTTTTTTGTATCTAGCTCTTCACCGTCCAGTGTAATCTTTCCGCCCTCTCCCGCCGACGCCGTAACCTTATATTCTGTCATAAAAACAACATGGATTTGCTTGTTGCCATCAGCAGCAATGCTCCCCGAATACTTCTTATATTTTTCCGGAAGCTCTATCTCCTCCCCTGCGCTAATCTCTTTAATATAGGTTGTGGCAGTTCCTTTATCAACCGGAATCAGCTCCACTCCTACCTGGCTTCCTTTTTCCACAGTAACGCTGTCCGTCTCACTCCCATTTAGTTTCACTGTGCCGCTTCCCCGGCTTTCAACCGTCACGGTTACCATTTCCGCCTGCGCGTTCTGCTCCTCTGTTTGAGGTTCCCCTTGCTCATCTGCCTGAGGTTTTTCCTCTTCTGCTGCAAATGCTGTGGAATTTGTATCTTCCGCCCCAAAAACTGTCATGGGGGCCAATCCTGCCACGAGTGCGGCTGCCAGGATCACTGCCAGAAAACGCTTCATCATGTTTTCCCAATATTTCTTCATTTTCTCTCCTCCTCCGCTATATTCCAAGTGTTATGCAGGGCTTTTGCGCCTCACTAAATCACCTCTTCTGTATGAATCAGCACGATGCTCTTCAAAATTTTACATTCTGCAGGGTGATGCTGTTTCCCCGCCTGTTTCTCCGTCTGACGCAGCACTTCTGTTCCTTTGCTAAGAAGCTCTGTTCCATTGCTGGTATATTCCAGCGCCATGGTAGCGTCTTTCTTACCGGAATCTACCGGAATCTGCTGGTTCTCCATGACCTCTGTCACTTTCCCACGGCTTACCCCAATGGGTGTCGGGCGGTAAGATTTTCGGCCGCTTTTTTCATTTATCCTTCTCATCTCTTCGATGGACTTCCTTGCCGTACGTCCGCTCAAGTCCCCGATAACACCCCAAATTTTAAAACGAAACCACAAAAATACTGCCAGCAGCAAACTCAAGGCCGCCAATAAATAAGCCGCGATAGAAAGCGCCTCGTACGTCTGAGCCATATTTACTGCCTCCTTTCTTCCATATTGCTGTACGCTCGTTCAATATTTTCCACATACTGTTCACAGGAATACAAGATAGAATCCCGGATTGCCAAAGACGCTTGCTGGGTTACCGCTAATTTCTCCGTTTTTTCACGGATAATCTCTAACATTTTTAAAACAGAATTCTTATCTATTTTTACGGATGCCAGTCCCCTCCTATGGTCATTTAACAGGTTCACAATCTCCTGATACATCGTCAGCTTGATGTTTGCCGCATCATCATAATCATAGCTCTCTACTTTATCTATACATATGTTCAAGGAATCCAGAAGCCCTTCATACGCTTCCTTGGTTGGCTCCTTAACGCTGGTAGCATTTACTACGTAGTTTGTGTAAAACTCGCCTATAATCTGATAGCTTTGAGAAATTTCATAATATTGATATTCAGTATTTTTACTTTCCACTATGGACTGAAAATAGGGATATGCTTTCAGCGCCCTATTCCGAAACGTGCTATCTCCTCCTGAATACAGATAAAAATAAGTAATTCCTGACTCATATGCCAACTCCAGATACTCCCTATCCTCTGTCTCAAGCTGTTCTCTATTTTGATTATATCTTGCGATAAACTGCTTACTCTCCTCATCTCCAAACTGCCCGTTTTCCTGGTATGCATCCAGAAGCTTCAAATATGCCCTTGTGTCTGTCCCCGCCAAATCAATGGCTTCCAGATAGCTCTGCACTTTTTCGTCATACGGCGTGGAATCGGAAATATTAATCATCTGTTCATAATCTCTGCTGTGTTCATAAGCCCCCATAGCCTGCGCGCCCAGTCCTGCCGTACCCAAGACCACTGACATGGATGCCGCAATGATAAAGGAAGCCAGCTTCCTTTTCTGCTTTTTCTTGTATGCGCCGTCTTCTTCTTCATAATGCTCCAATGCGTACATTAACTCGCTGCAGTTCTGGTAACGATCCTCCGGGTCAAGCGCCGTACACTTGTCAATAATCCTTTCCAGGCCTCCTGAAAGTTCCAGATTCCATTGACGGATTGGCGCATACATATAGTCTGCATTCCGCGGGTCGGCTCCCGTAAGCAGATGGTGCATCGTCATGCCAAGGGCATAGATATCAGACCGGACGTCTGTCTGCCTGGAGCCGTGCTGCTCTGGCGGCGCATACCCCCTCGTCCCCAATATCGTCGTATCTGCCAGATTTTTTTCTTTATATTCCCGTGCAATACCAAAATCAATGACCTTTAGGTTTCCTTCGGGCTTCAGCATCACGTTATCCGGCTTCATATCCCGGTAAATAATCGGAGGCTTTTGGGAATGGAGATATTCCAGGACGTCGCAAAGCTGTTTTGCCCAGTCAAGGACCTGCTCCTGCGGCTGTGCGCCATATTCTTTCAGAATCTTCCCCAAAGACTCGCCCTCAATATAATCCATAATGACATAGATCGTCTGTCCATTGTCAATAATATCCACAATACGTGGAAGCGCCGGGTGGTCCAGGCGCTTCATCAGGTTTGCCTCTGCCAGGAGGCTGTTAACGACTACCTCATTATTTTTCCCACTGGCCGTTTTCCGAATCTCTTTAACCGCCCACTGTTTATTCAGGCGCTTATCCATTGCCAAATATACTATGGACATTCCGCCTTTCCCAATCTGCTTTAATATCTCGTATTTTCCATCAAGTACAGTACCGACTTTTGTTGCCATACGCTCCCATTCCCCCTACTCTTCACATTTCATCAGAGCAACCGTAATATTATCTCTTTCATTTCTTGTCTTTACCCTGTTTATCAAATATCTTTCTTTGTCTTCCATGATTTCTGCACTTCCGATATTTTCTGCCCGAAATTCCTCATAAATTTCCTCTGTGCTCAGCTTATGCCGAAAGCCATCCGAGCAGAGCATATATACATCTCCCTTTTCTGTCCTTCCATGCAGGATATCTGGCGTAACTATCCCGGAAGCTCCCACGCACTGAATCAAAACATTTCTCTGCGGATGGTTCTCCGCCTCCTCCTCGGTCATATTTCCTCTTTTTATTTCCCTTGCTACAAAGCTGTGGTCCTCCGTAAGCTGTTCCACCGTACCGGCAATCTTGTAAACCCGTGAGTCTCCTACATGGGCAATCAGGTAATGCCCTTCCATTAGCAGGATTGCGCTGACTGTAGTCCCCAGGGTAATGCCTTCCTGCTTGCCATACTCAAGGATTCTAAAATTACACGCCTTAACGAGCCGCTCCCAATCCGCCGACAGCCCGTCCCAGATACCGCCGGATATTTTCCATGGAAGCTGCTGTTCAAACCATTCAATAAATGCCCTGATTACCGTAGCGCTGGCTAATTCCCCTTTTTTCAGTCCTCCCATCCCGTCGCATAGTACGCACATGGCAATTTGCCCATGTTGCTCTGTGTCTGCTATTTTTATGCAAACACCATCCTGATTTGTCCTTTTGCTAATCCCCGTATCAGAGACTGCCGCACCCAGATACTTCATTATTATTTCCCTTTCTCCTCCATGATTTACTAGCCACATATATGAAATTCAAATCCTTCGTTTGCCAGCATAATCGCATCTCCGTCAAAAATTTCGATTTCCTCATTCTTATCAATCATCTTCCCATTTACAAAGGTATGGTTTGTCGAATTATTGTCCTTGATGTAAAAAGATTCCCCCCGCTTAACAATATCCGCATGGATTCGGCTTACAGCATTATTATTTGCCACAAAATAATCTACGTAACTTTTCTCCTTGCCTATACGAAAAACAGGTTTATTGATATCAACTCTGTCATAATTGCTGCTTCTTACTAAATGGGCACGCACCGTCTGTGCATTTTCCAGCAGTGTTGTCCCCTCTTCCAAAAGCATCGTGCCTCCTTCTTCCAAAAATTCCGTATCTTTTTCCAAAGAAGTAGTTTCTTCCAAAAGAGTAGTTTCTTCTCCGTCTCCTGTTTCTCTGCTATGGCCCCGCTGCTGTCCATACAGTTCCGGGCAGACATTTCTAAGATAATTTTCCAACTTTTTTGCGGAATAAGAGTTCATCCCTTTTATAAAATCAATAAAATCATTGATAAACTTCATATCCTCCTGCGCTTGAAACACTGTGCCAAAAACGACGTCGTTTAGATAATCAAAAATACTTGTACAAAAATTTTGGCTTTTGATGGGCTGATAGATAAAATAGATCTGTTTTGTCTTTTCATTAATAAATGTATACTGCACGTTCAAAATCATGTTTTTTAAATTAAGTGCGCAACACTCAATCTTTTTCGTAATCTCTGCAATCTGAAACAAAATATTGGTAAAATCCTTTTTTCTGATTCCCTTTGCCAGATATTCGTGCAACGTAATCCCGGCTGGCGAGCGGTAACTGAGCTTTTTTCTTCCCTGGACTTCTGGAAACATCACTCCATAAATCTGCATTTGGCTGAGAACCTGAAGTTCCCTTTCATCGATAGTCTCCCTTCGGTCCAGTTTGCTTTTAACAAAAATTTGATTATCTTTATACAGTATTCTTATTTTTGACATATGCGTTCCGCCCGTCTTATCAGTATTTAGTAGATACGTCTTTCCTTTTCCTCTTCTGCGTATTTTCCATTTATTGTAATACGCGTTTCGCGTATTGTCAACTTTTTTCTTGCTTTTCTCGGACAAGGCAGATATAATAAAAAATACAACTTATGTTTTTAGTGACTCTACAAATTAGAAATAAGGAGAATTCTTATGGATTTCGGACAGCGATTGCTTCAGCTGCTATATCATCATGGCATTTCACAAAAGCAGCTGGCGCTGGAGTTAAAGATAGCCCCCACGACATTAAACGGATATGTAAATAACCGCCGGGAACCTGATTACAAGATTTTAAAAGAAATTGCAAACTTTTTTAATGTGTCAACGGATTATCTGTTGGGAAACCAGCCTTCCGTCACCATTGAACCCCCCGCCCTCTCAAAGCATGAGGTATGGCTGCTCCACTATTACCGCCAGTTGAACCCTGATCAGAAAGATGCCGTGGACGACCTCCTAAAAGTAATGCAGAAACAAAAAAATACAAAATAGCAAAAGCTGCTGCAAGCGGAATCTTCCAAAAGAATCCCATCTTCGCAGCAGCTCTGCAATATTACAATTTTCTAAAACGCCTTTCCATCCAAATACACAAATCTGTCATTTACCCGCCCCATACTATAATCTCTGTCAATCAAAGCATTTACAAAATCCTTTCCTGAGGAATCTACCGGCGTTATACACACTCCCAACGCCTCTTCTGCCTCCTCCTGGGTCATATCGTCCAGAAATACCCTTTCCCCTGTGCGGAACATATTTGCAGAAACCAGCAGCGTCTCTCCAAGATCAAAACCTCTTTCTTTCAGCTCGAGAAGCTGTCCTGTCAAATCCTGCCCGGTAATCAGTCCGGTTACGGTAATCGTCTCCCCAAAGAATCTGTTCCTGACAGGAACTACCTGGACTTCAAGTCCCGGAACTGCCTCCATCACATTTCCTGCCAACATTGTAATAACCTTTGCTGCTATCATACCTGTAGCTATCGTAACTTTCCGTTCTATTTTCTGCGTTCCGCTGCCAAGCAGGCGCAGCGCTTCCTGCACTTCCTCCACCAGCAGCCGCACCATTCCCACACCGTTTTCCAGCTGGAGATAACCGTCATACCGTCCTGCCTCCGGCATCTCCCATCCTGCCAAATCATACAGTTCATCACTGGCATGGACGAAATGAATACCATGCTGTTTCATACATTCTTTCTGCTTCCGCTCCACGATACGAATTGTTTCCTGTGCTTTCTCCCGTCCAAACACCTCCAAAGGATACAGCCCCTTTCGGTATTTCGTCAGTCCGGAAGGAACCACCGAAACACTCCGCATAAAAGGAATATATCTCTCCAAATCATTTAGGGTATGCACCAGTTCATCACCGTCGTTTACTCCCTGGCACACTACAATCTGTCCATTCATCTCTATCTCATGTGCATACAGTCTGTCCATGTATTTCAGCACATCTCCGGCAAAGCGGTTATGCAGCATTTCACAGCGCAGCACGGGATTCGTGGTCTGCACAGAAATATTGATAGGCGCCAGATGATACCGGATAATTCGTCCAATATCCTTTTCTTTCATATTGGTAAGCGTGATATAATTTCCCTGCATAAAGGAAAGCCGTGAATCATCATCTTTAAAATACAGGGATTCGCGCATCCCTTCCGGCATTTGGTCAATAAAGCAGAAAATACACTTGTTGCAGCAGGATTTATAGTCACTCATCAGCTCTGTCTCGAACTCAGCCCCCAGATCCTCATCATACTCCTTCTCTATCTCTAACAGCCATTCTTCACCGTCCGCCTTCCGAATCAGCACTTCCACCAGTTCATCTTTGATATCAAACCGATAATCAAATACATCCTCTATCATCTCTCCATTAATTTCCATAAGCCGGTCCCCCGGTTCGATTCCCATTTCTTCTGCGATAGAACCAGGCAGTACTTTCGTAATCATATGCCCTCTCCGCCGGTCTTTCCCATAGTTTTTGTTTTCCATATCTGTTTCCTTTCCTAAAAATGCCACCCATAACATACAAGAAGAGGCTGCTGCATCCGCAGCAGCCTCTCGGCTTTTATATCGCAGTTCAGACAAGCTGAACGGTTACGCTTTTACTCTGTTTCCATCATGGATAAAAGTTCTGCCTCTTCTTCCTCTTCCATAATCTGGATTTCCTCATCCTGAACCATCTCATCAAAGTCCACTTCGGAAACTTCCATTTCATTCTCTTCCTGAAGTTCTTCTATTCCTGTATCCAGCCTTACATTCCTGTACCGCTTCATACCGGTTCCTGCCGGAATCAACTTACCGATGCAGACATTTTCTTTCAATCCAATCAATGGATCGACTTTGCCCTTAATCGCGGCTTCTGTCAGAACCTTTGTCGTCTCCTGGAAAGATGCTGCAGACAGGAAGGAATTTGTTGCCAGAGATGCTTTTGTGATACCAAGCATCACCTGTTTCCCTTCTGCCGCCTCGCCGCCTTCTGCAAGGACTTTCTCATTTTCATCCTCAAAATCAAGGATATCCACCAGCGTACCCGGAAGCAAATCTGTATCTCCATTATTCTCAATACGTATCTTCTTCAACATCTGGCGCACAATAACCTCGATATGCTTATCGTTGATTTCCACACCCTGCAGGCGGTATACACGCTGTACCTCGCGAATCATGTAATCCTGCACGGCGCGGACGCCTTTAATCTTCAGAAGGTCATGTGGATTTACACTACCTTCCGTCAGCTCGTCGCCCGCTTCCAGATACTCGCCGTCCTGCGCCTTGATGCGGGAACCATAAGGAATCAGGTACGTCTTTGTTTCCCCTGTCTCGTCATTAACCACATCAATCTCACGCTTCTTCTTCGTATCTTTAATATGAGCCACACCTGCGATTTCTGTGATAATCGCAAGACCCTTCGGCTTACGCGCCTCAAAAAGCTCCTCTACACGCGGAAGACCCTGTGTGATATCCCCGCCGGCCACACCGCCGGTATGGAATGTACGCATCGTAAGCTGCGTACCCGGCTCTCCGATAGACTGTGCTGCAATGATACCGACTGACTCGCCTACCTGTACCGGCTCGCCCGTTGCCAGGTTCGCCCCATAGCACTTCGCACAGATTCCGATATGAGATTTACAGGTCAGAATTGTACGAATCTTAACTTTATCAAAAGGCTTTCCGTTCTCGTCCACGCCCTCGGACATTACCCTTGCCGCACGTTTCGGAGTAATCATATGGTTTGCCTTAACAATCACTTCACCGTCTTTATTCTTAATCGTCTCACAGGCAAAACGTCCTGTAATACGCTCCTGAAGGCTCTCAATCTCTTCCTTTCCATCCGCAAATGCTTTTACATACATTCCCGGAATCTCTGCCCCCTCTTTTTCCGCACAGCAGTCTGTTTCCCTGATAATCAAATCCTGGGACACATCTACCAGACGCCTGGTCAGGTAACCCGAATCGGCCGTACGCAGCGCCGTATCGGACAAACCTTTACGCGCACCGTGTGCAGACATGAAATACTCCAGTACGTCCAGACCCTCACGGAAATTTGATTTGATAGGCAGCTCAATGGTGTGCCCCGTTGTATCTGCCATCAGTCCACGCATCCCCGCAAGCTGCTTAATCTGCTTGTCAGAACCACGGGCTCCTGAGTCAGCCATCATATAAATATTGTTGTATTTATCCAGTCCGTCCAGCAGAGCTTTCGTCAAGATATCATCGGTAGTCTTCCAGGTCTCAACTACTTCTTTATAACGCTCTTCCTCCGTAATCAAGCCTCTCTTATAGTTCTTTGTAATACGGTCTACCGTATCCTGAGCCTTCTGAATCAGCTCCGGCTTCTCAGGCGGCACCGTCATATCGGAAATAGATACTGTCATCGCCGCTCTCGTGGAATACTTGTACCCCATTGCCTTGATATTATCCAGTACTTCTGCTGTCTTTGTAGCGCCGTGAGTGTTGATAACTTTCTCCAGAATCTGTTTCAGCTGCTTCTTGCCTACCAGGAAATCTACCTCCGGTTTCAGGAAATTCTCAGGATTCTTCCTGTCTACAAATCCTAAATCCTGGGGCAGAATTTCATTAAAAATGAAACGTCCCAGCGTAGACTCCACAATTCCTGTTACTGTTTCTCCTTCCGGCGTTTCCCTGGACACGCGGACTCTAATCTTCGTCTGCAGGGTCAACACCTTATTTTCATAAGCAAGAATCGCCTCATTTACACTCTTGAAGCATTTGCCTTCTCCTTTTGCGCCTTCCCTCTCCTGCGTCAGATAATAAATACCCAGCACCATATCCTGGGACGGTACCGCCACAGGGCCTCCGTCAGAAGGTTTCAGCAGGTTGTTCGGTGAGAGAAGCAGGAAACGGCACTCTGCCTGCGCTTCTACAGAAAGCGGCAGATGCACGGCCATCTGGTCACCGTCGAAATCCGCATTGAACGCGGTACATACCAGTGGATGCAGCTTAATCGCCTTACCCTCTACCAGAATCGGCTCAAATGCCTGGATACCCAGCCTGTGCAGTGTGGGGGCGCGGTTCAGCATAACCGGATGCTCTTTGATAACTTCCTCCAGAACATCCCACACTTCTGTCTCCAGACGCTCCACCATCTTCTTCGCGCTCTTGATATTGTGCGAAATTCCCTTTGCTACCAGCTCCTTCATAACGAATGGCTTAAACAGCTCAATAGCCATCTCTTTCGGCAGGCCGCACTGATAAATCTTCAGCTCCGGGCCTACCACAATAACGGAACGCCCCGAATAGTCTACACGTTTCCCCAAAAGGTTCTGACGGAAGCGCCCCGACTTACCTTTCAGCATGTCAGACAGGGACTTCAGCGCCCTGTTTCCCGGTCCCGTAACCGGACGTCCCCGGCGGCCATTATCAATCAGTGCGTCTACTGCCTCCTGCAGCATACGTTTCTCATTGCGCACGATGATTTCCGGCGCACCCAGCTCCAGCAGCCTTTTCAGGCGGTTGTTCCTGTTAATAATCCTTCTATACAAATCATTCAAATCTGAAGTGGCAAAACGTCCGCCGTCCAGCTGAACCATCGGACGCAAATCTGGCGGGATAACCGGAATCACCGTCATAATCATCCACTCAGGACGATTTCCCGACTCCCTGAAAGCCTCTACCACTTCCAGACGTTTGATAATCCGGGCACGTTTCTGTCCTGTAGACTCCTTCAAACCTTTTTTCAGTTCTGAGGAATCCTTTTCCAAATCAATGGCTTCCAGCAGCTCCATGATCGCTTCCGCTCCCATTCCTACCCGGAACGTATATCCATATTTCTCACGCGCTTCCTGGAACTCTCTCTCAGTAAGCACCTGTTTGTACTGCAAATCGCTTTCGCCTTTATCCAGCACGATATAATTCGCAAAATACAACACTTTTTCCAAAGTCCTGGGAGACAAATCCAGAATCAGTCCCATCCTGGAAGGAATCCCCTTAAAATACCAGATATGAGACACCGGGGCTGCCAGCTCAATATGCCCCATACGCTCGCGGCGCACGCTGGACTTCGTAACCTCAACGCCGCACCTGTCACAAATCACGCCTTTATAACGAATCTTTTTATATTTTCCACAATGGCATTCCCAGTCTTTACTAGGTCCGAAAATACGCTCGCAGAACAGCCCTTCTTTCTCTGGCTTTAACGTCCTGTAGTTAATGGTTTCCGGTTTCCTTACCTCGCCCCTGGACCATTCTCTAATTTTTTCCGGAGATGCCAACCCTATCTTAATCGCATCAAAAGTCATTGGCTGATACACTTCATTGTTTGCTGCTTCTGGCATTCGTCGTTCTCCTTTCAAACGAAATGTTACTACTTATTCCTCTATCTCACCGTCAAAGGACTCTTCCAGTACAAACACCGTGTCATCCTCCTCTTCTTCTGCCACATCCACTAATTCTCCGCCTTCAAACTCCTGTTCTGTGTATCCGTGGTCGCCAAAGGATTCCTGGTCATCCTTATATCTCTTATCATCCATGATATGGTTAATGTCTGTCTCGCCGTAATCCACCGTCTCCATAATCTCTACTTCCTTCTGCTCGCCATTCTCCTCACGGAGCACTTTCACATCCAGCCCGAGGGACTGAAGCTCTTTGAGCAGCACCTTAAAGGACTCAGGAATTCCGGGTTCAGGAATATTATCTCCCTTGATAATCGCTTCGTAAGTCTTTACACGCCCGATTACATCATCCGACTTCACCGTCAGGATTTCCTGAAGGGTGTAGCTGGCGCCATATGCCTCCAGCGCCCAAACCTCCATCTCTCCGAAACGCTGCCCGCCGAACTGAGCTTTTCCGCCCAAAGGCTGCTGCGTTACCAGGGAATACGGACCTGTGGAACGCGCATGGATTTTATCATCTACCAGATGATGCAGCTTCAGGTAATGCATGTGTCCGATGGTTACCGCACTGTCAAAATATTCCCCGGTACGCCCGTCACGGAGCCTTACCTTACCATCCCTTGACAGCGGAACTCCTCTCCACACACTTCTGTGATCTCTGTTGTCATCCAGATACTGCATGACATCTTCGCCAAGAATGTCTTTATATTTATCATAAAATGTGCCGTCGCCGGCCATGCAGCCCTCTTCATAATTCCAACCGGCCTTCTCTTCCTCATCAAACGGAAGATTCACATAATCATTCGCCAAGTCTAAGGTATCCATGATATCTTCCTCATTCGCACCGTCAAAGACCGGAGTTGAAATATTAAATCCAAGAGCTTTCGCTGCAAGGCTCAAATGAATCTCCAGCACCTGCCCGATATTCATACGGGAAGGCACGCCCAGCGGGTTCAGCACAATATCCAGCGGCCGGCCGTTCGGAAGAAACGGCATATCCTCTACCGGAAGCACACGGGAAACCACACCCTTGTTTCCATGACGTCCTGCCATCTTATCACCCACAGAAATTTTTCTCTTCTGGGCAATATAAATGCGGACTGCCTGGTTTACGCCGGGAGACAGCTCATCCCCGTTTTCTCTGGTAAACACACGGGCATCTACTACGATACCATATTCACCGTGAGGCACTTTCAGGGAAGTATCCCTTACCTCTCTCGCCTTCTCGCCAAAAATAGCTCTCAGCAGCCTCTCTTCGGCCGTCAGCTCTGTCTCGCCTTTCGGTGTAACCTTACCTACCAGGATATCTCCGGCACGCACTTCCGCGCCAATGCGGATGATACCACGGTCATCCAAGTCTTTAAGCGCATCATCTCCAACGCCCGGCACATCTCTGGTAATCTCCTCCGGCCCCAGCTTCGTATCCCTCGCCTCAGCCTCATACTCTTCAATATGAACCGACGTATAAACATCGTTCATAACCAGCCTTTCACTCAACAGTACGGCATCCTCGTAGTTGTAACCTTCCCATGTCATAAAGCCAATCAGCGGATTCTTTCCAAGAGCGATCTCGCCATTCGATGTAGAAGGCCCGTCTGCAATCACCTGCCCTGCGGCAACCCGGTCGCCTTTGTAAACAATCGGTCTCTGGTTGTAGCAGTTGCTCTGGTTACTTCGTGAAAACTTGGTCAAACGATAGTTGTCCCTGGTGCCATCATCATTCTTCACTACGATTTCCCGGGAAGTAGAGCGCTCAATGGTGCCGTTTTTCTTTGCCACTACGCAGACGCCCGAGTCCACGGCTGTCTTCACTTCCATACCCGTTCCCACTACCGGAGCTTCTGTCGTCAAAAGCGGCACCGCCTGACGCTGCATGTTGGATCCCATCAGCGCACGGTTCGCATCATCATTCTCCAGGAACGGAATCAAAGCCGTAGCTACAGAAAATACCATTTTCGGAGATACGTCCATGTAATCGAACATCCTTCTCTCGTACTCCTGGGTTTCTTCCCTGTAACGGCCGGATACATTTTTGTGTACAAAATGTCCGTCTTCATCCAGAGGCTCATTCGCCTGGGCTACATGGTAATTATCCTCTTCATCCGCCGTCATGTAGACTACTTCGTCTGTAACCCGCGGATTCTTCGGATCTGTCTTGTCAATCTTCCGGTACGGCGCCTCTACGAAGCCGTACTCATTGATTCTGGCGTAAGTTGCCAGAGAGTTGATCAGACCGATATTCGGTCCCTCAGGCGTCTCAATCGGACACATCCTTCCATAATGGGAATAATGCACGTCACGCACTTCAAATCCCGCCCGGTCTCTCGACAGACCGCCCGGTCCCAGTGCAGAGAGACGTCTCTTGTGGGTCAGCTCACCCAGCGGGTTATTCTGATCCATGAACTGTGACAGCTGGGAAGAACCAAAGAACTCCTTCACTGCCGCAGTTACCGGTTTAATATTAATCAGGGACTGCGGGGAAATCCCCTCCAAATCCTGTGTTGTCATTCTCTCGCGTACCACACGCTCCAGCCTGGAAAGCCCGATGCGGTACTGGTTCTGGAGCAGCTCGCCTACCGCACGGATACGACGGTTGCCAAGATGGTCGATATCATCGTCATTTCCGATGCCGTACTCCAGATGAATATTATAGTTAATGGAAGCCAGTATGTCTTCCTTCGTAATGTGTTTTGGAATCAGGTCATGAATGTCTTTCTTGATTGCTGCCTTGATATCTTCGATATCGTCATTTTCTTCCAGTATTTTTTCCAGCGCCGGATAGTATACTAACTCTGTAACCCCCAGCGATTTCAGCTCTGCTTTATCCAGTTCCACAAAATTCGTAATATCTACCATCATACTGGAGAGTACTTTCACATTCCTCTCCTCTGTCTGGATAAACACATACGGAACTGCCGCATTCTGAATCATATCTGCCAGCTCACGCGTCACTTCCGTTCCTGCCTCCGCCAGAATCTCGCCTGTAGTGGTATCTACCACATCCTCTGCCAGGACTTGTCCTGCAATGCGGTTGCGCAGCATCAGTTTTTTATTGAATTTATAACGTCCAACCTTTGCCAAATCATATCTTCTGGGGTCAAAGAACATGCTCATAATCAGGCTTTCTGCACTCTCTACTGCAAGAGGTTCTCCGGGACGTATCTTCTTATACAGCTCCAGCAGACCTTCCTGGTAACTCTCGGAAGTATCTTTGGTGAGGCTGGCCAGAATCTTAGGCTCTTCACCGAACAGCTCAACGATTTCAGCGTTTGTCCCAAATCCCAGCGCACGGATCAGCACGGTAATCGGAACCTTCCTGGTTCTGTCTACACGTACATAAAAAATGTCATTTGAATCTGTCTCATATTCCAGCCATGCGCCGCGGTTTGGAATAACAGTGGAGGAAAACAGTTTTTTACCTAATTTATCATGTGCGATAGCATAATATATACCCGGCGAACGTACAAGCTGGCTGACGATAACACGCTCTGCGCCATTAATCACGAAAGTTCCTGTTTCCGTCATCAACGGCAAATCGCCCATAAAGATTTCATGCTCATTAATCTCGTCATTTTCTTTGTTATGCAGCCTTACCCGTACTTTTAACGGCGCGGCATATGTCGCATCACGTTCCTTGCATTCTTCGATTGAATATTTTACATCTTTTTCACATAATGTGAAATCTACGAATTCCAGACTCAGCTTACCGCTGTAATCTGCAATCGGAGAGATATCGTCAAAAACCTCTTTCATCCCCTCGTTCAGAAACCAGTAATAAGAATCCTTCTGAACTTCAATAAGGTTGGGCATCTCGAGAACTTCCTTTTGTCTCGAGTAGCTCATACGGAAGCTTTTGCCGCTTTTGACTGGACGGATCCTGTTTTTCTCCATTGACATTTCACCCCTGTTCTTTCTATCTCAATATGCTTGTTTCGCTTAGCTACTTTTGGGCAGACTACCTCCATTTGGGCATAGTCTTACACAATAGTGCATTGTCCATAGTAGCAAAAAAAGAAGTCAATGTCAAGAATTTTTTTCCAAACATTGACTTCTCACGCTGCCTGACGGCCAGAAACCTGGACTTCGAAATGTCCGATTATGCCTCACATCGTTACCTGCTGTTTCCTGAGAACCAGCCAGCTTCCGGCGCAGCACCCCAGGCATACTGCCGTTCCCCCGATTATCCAGCCGTCAACAGGAAGTACATTCAAAATCTGCAGAACGCCTTTCCCAATCATTCCAAACAGCGACTGCGGTGCATCTTCCGCCGCCGCTATAATTCTTGGGCCCCCTAAGCACAGCAGCATCCAGACAGCCCATTCTGCCCAAAACGCCTTCTGCCCGAAACGCATCACCAGTGCGCCGCCAAGCCCGCCAAGCGCAGGACCGGCCAAAGCCAGCGGAACTGCCAGCCGGACAAGTCCTCCCATGATATCTGCCTCCTCTTTGATTCCGGGAAACACTGTGGCATAAATTTCTTTCTCCACCGTGCAGAGCAGCATCAGCAGGAGAACTATAAGAACGTTCATCACTATATTTACTATATAGTGCGATATGAAAAACCGCAGCCTGGTGCATCCCATAGACACTTCCATGTCAAAACTCAGCCTAAGCTGCACGATAGATGTGAATATTCCCATCATAACAACTGCCGTACACCCCATAATTGTCCCAAACTCAAAATATGTACCCTCTCGCTCATGTTCCAGTATAATACTAAAAACAATACATCCAATAAGCCAGACCCCTGCCGTTATAACGCCATACCAAATCCAGTCCTTCCACTGTACCTGAAACTGCTTTTTTATAACTTCTAACATATGATTATCCCCCTTATACACGCACTTCCATTTTTCTGACCAGCATCATAGCGGCAGCCCCCGCCAGGACATATACCCCTATGCCAAGAATAAATGCCCATAGAGGCTGAAAATTCATCAGGAAATCCAGAAGAAAATCTCCCGGCTTTTGTGCCGTTATCGCCGCCATACCTCCAAATATGCCGCCAAATACCGCACAGAATATAATGAAAATAATCACTCCTTTTTTCCCGAGCCTGCCGACTACCGCGCCCATCAGCACGCTGGCTCCGCTAAACATCAACAGGATTCCCGAAATCAATAGCAAAAGTTCTGTTACATTCCCCACTTCTGACGAGGGCATCATCCAAAACAGGGCAATTACCGCAGTGATTGCCATTACACCCCCCGCATTATATCCAAGAATCCCCCATACGCTTTCCCGCCTGGTCGCATTCAGGGAAACCAAAACCGGCAGATACGTCTGAAAACTCGAAATCGTACCTATCGAAAAGATGAAAAACGCTGAAAGCACCAGATAGGCCGGGTAAAACACACAGATTGTCTTCCATATCCCATTTATCCCGTCCCCAGGATAGATTACCCTGCCTCCGGCAAAAAATAACATCAGCGCCAGCGCAATTCCCATGACGGCGCCCATATACTCCAGCCACATCCTCCCCCAGTATTTCACATTTCCCATCCCCATACTATGCCTCCTCCCCGCAAAGCGCCAAAAAGACCTTCTGCAAAGACAGCCTCTGAACACTTACATCATACCCGTCGCGAATCTTTTCTCCCGGCTCCAGAAGAACCGTCACGCCACGGCTGCGCCCGATCCTCTCTTCATGATACAGGCGAAGACCGGAAACGGCTGCTTCCACCTCTTCCGCCCGTCCGGATACATGGAAGCTTCTCTCTAGCAGTTCCTGGGTATTCTCTTTTAGCAGAATACTCCCTTTATCCAAAACAACCACTTCCTCAAACACATCTGCCGCCTCTTCAATAATGTGGGTAGAAACGATGAACGTCCTTCCCGTCTGTTCATATTCCTCCAAAAGAATTTTATAGAATTTCTCCCTAGCCACCACATCCAGCCCGGACGTCGGCTCATCTAAAAAAGTAAAATCCGCCTTGCTTGCCAGCGCGGTCAGCACTGTCACCATAGACATCATCCCCTTCGAAAGCTTTCCGATACGCTTTTTTACATCCAAATCAAACTCCCGGATTAATCTGTCCGCCATCTCTTTATCCCAGTTTGGCAGGAACGTCGCCGCAATCCGCAGATATTCTTTCACCTTCATGGTATTCACATTATTTCCCGAAACCTGCGCCAATTCCCGTGAAAAACACAGATGTTTCAGCGCTGCCGGATTTTCCCACACTGGCTCTCCGTCAAGCGTCACGCTCCCCTTCGTCGCGGGATTCTGTGCTGTCAAAATAGAAAGCAGCGTGGTCTTTCCGGCGCCGTTACGCCCAATCATTCCATAAATCTTTCCTGATTCCAGCTCCAAATCTACGCTGTGGAGCACATCCTTACCCCCATATGTTTTCGTAATTCCTTTTCCAACTAATTTACTCATCCTATCTTCCTCCCTCCTCTGAGCTTTCAATCATCTCTATCAGTTCTCTCTTTGTAATGCCAAGGCTTCCTGCCTCCGCCAACAGGCTTTTTATATAATCATCATAAAAGTTCTTTTTTCTTTTCGCCGTTATCTTTTCCCTTGCTCCCTGCGCCACAAACATCCCAATCCCCCTTTTCTTCTGCAAAATCCCTTCCGCCGCCAATAAATTTATCCCTTTTGCCGCCGTTGCCGGATTAATCGAATACAGCTTCGCCAGCTCATTGGTGCTCGGAACACGTTCTTCTTCCAGTAGGATATCCCGCAGGATATCATTCTCGATCATCTCTTTAATCTGAATATAAATGGATTTCTCCTGTGTCAATATTTCATTCAAAGGCTTCCACCTCCTCTGTTTGGTAGTTCATTACTTATGTAATTAACCATATCACTATGTGAGCCATATGTCAACAACTATTTTTTTGCCCTCATAACAATGTGCAAGCCGGCAGAAACCGGCTTGCACATTGTTATGGCTATTTAATAATATTTTTTCAATTTTACGCTATAAGTCCTCTCGCATATTTACTGCATTCCCAGCAGCAGCCCAATACACCTCACCGCCAATGCCGCTATCCATGCGATAAAGCACTGTCCCACAACCACTGCTGCTGCCCACCTGCCGCCAAGTTCCCTGCGGATAGCCGCCACTGCTGCCACACAAGGCGTATACAACAGGCAGAATGCCAACAGGCTGCCCGCTGCCAGAGGGGTAAGCGCCCCTGCCATCTGCGCCGTTGTCCCATACAATACAGACAATGTAGAAACTACGCTTTCTTTCGCCATAAACCCGGTAATCAGCGCTGTAGAAATCCTCCAGTCCCCAAATCCCAAAGGTGCAAACACAGGCGCAAGCAGCCCCGCGCCCACCGCCAGGATGCTGTCGCGGGAATCCGTCACCACATTCAGATGCATATCAAAAGTCTGCAAAAACCAGATGATAATCGTCGCTATGAAAATCACCGTAAATGCCCGCTGGAGGAAATCTTTTGCCTTTTCCCACAGAAGCTGTCCTACATTCTTCGCCCCAGGCATACGATAATTCGGCAGCTCCATGACAAAAGGAACTGCCTCACCCTTAAACAGCGTCCCACGCAGCAGAAGCGCGGTAAGAATTCCCGCCAGGATACCTCCAAAATACAGCCCCACCATGACCAGAGCGCCGTGTCCCGGAAAAAACACCGCTGTAAACAGCCCGTAAATCGGCAGCTTCGCCGAGCAGCTCATAAATGGAGTAAGCAATATCGTCATTTTACGATCTCTTTCTGAAGGAAGCGTGCGGCTCGCCATTACTCCAGGCACAGTACATCCGAACCCCACCAGCATTGGCACGATGCTTCTTCCCGAAAGCCCAATTTTCCGCAGCAATTTGTCCATCATAAAAGCTACCCGTGCCATGTAACCGCTGTCTTCCAGCATAGACAAAAAGAAAAACAGCGTTACGATAACCGGAAGAAAACTCAGTACGCTTCCCACGCCATTAAAAACCCCATCAATCACCAGGGACTGCAGTGTTTCATTCACATTCCAGGACGTAAGCGCCGCAACCACGGCGTCTGTAAGCGCTGAAATACCCATTTCCAAAAGGGCGGAAAGCCCCGCTCCAATCACATTGAACGTAAGCCAGAATACTGCCGCCATAATTGCCACAAAACACGGAAGAGCCGTATATTTCCCGGTAAGCACCTTATCTATCCTTGTACTGCGCACATGTTCCCTGCTTTCTTTGGGTTTCACCACCGTTTCACGGCATATTTTCTTTATAAAAGTAAAACGCATATCTGCAATGGCCGCCGCCCTATCTAGCCCTCGCTCATTTTCCATCTGCTTAATAATATGCTCCAGTGTCTCCTTTTCATTTTCATCCAGCCCCAATGCCTCCAGAATCTGCTTATCCCCCTCTGCCAGCTTTGCCGCTGCGAAACGAATAGGAATCCCTGCATCCCCGGCATGATCCTCCACAAGATGCATGATACCGTGAAGACACCTGTGCACCGCCCCGCCATTATCGTCCGCGTTACAAAAGTCCAGTCTTCCGGGGTGTTCCTGGTATTTTGCCACATGGATGGCGTGATGGATGAGCTCATCGATTCCCTCATTTTTTGCCGCCGCAATCGGAATCACCGGAATCCCCAGCCGCTCCTCCATCTCATTCACCAGAACTGCGCCGCCGTTCTGCCTGACCTCGTCCATCATATTTAACGCCAGCACCATAGGCACATCCAGTTCCATAAGCTGCATGGTCAAATACAGATTCCTCTCAATGTTCGTCGCATCCACAATATTTATGATGCCCTTCGGCTTTTCATCCAGTACAAAGTTCCTTGTCACCATTTCCTCATTGGAATAAGGAGACATAGAATAAATCCCCGGAAGGTCCGTTACCAGCGTATTCTTATATCCTTTAATCTTCCCGTCCTTCCTGTCCACCGTCACTCCGGGGAAATTCCCCACATGGCAGCTGGAACCGGTAAGCTGATTAAACAGCGTCGTCTTTCCGCAATTCTGGTTTCCCGCCAGGGCAAAGGTGAGTATTTCCCCATCCGGAAGGGGATTCTCATCCGCCTTGTCGTGGTATTTTCCTCCTTCACCAAGTCCCGGGTGCGGAATGGCCTTCCGTTCCGGTACGGTACCTTCTTCCGCCTTCTCCCTCACATTTCCAATCTCTATCTTCTCTGCATCGGCAAGGCGCAAAGTCAGTTCATAGCTATGTACCCGCAGTTCCACCGGATCACCCATCGGCGCATATTTTACCATCGTTATATCCGCTTTCGGAATCAACCCCATATCTAAAAAATGCTGGCGCAGCGCTCCTTCTCCCCCGGTAGTGAGAATCGTAGCAGTCTTGCCAATCGGTAAATCTTTTAAAGTCATTTTTCCCTCTTTCTGACGCACTCACTGCATCATTCTGGTAGATTTAAAAATTACCATTTTTTACAATAGTAATTTCAACCGTTCTTATTTAGCCAAAAGCGACAAAACCTTTGGCCTCGCGCCTTTCTCATATGTAAATCCAAGTGCAAACCGGATAATCTCTGGTAAATAATATTTCTTCTCCAAGATTGCCATATATCCCTGGCTCTCCAAACGCGCGATTTCCTCACCCGTCAGACTGATTTTGTCAAGAGTAAGCGGCAATCTTTTATTCTCCTCATCCATATCTTCAAATTTTTTAAGTATTTTGTAAATCGTTTTCATTTCCTCTTTTATCTCTTTAAACTTACCTTTTGAACATTCTGGAATGGCCTTTCTTATCCCAGAAGGTGTCAAGTATCTGTCACGGTAATTTAACTTCCCTTCCAGTGAAGCATCTGCTGCAAATTTTAAAAACCTTACAATATCCCTGGCCTGTAACTGTCCTGTAAAGTCAGAAAGAACTCCTATAATCCACCGTGACGACACCGCTTCTCTGGAATCACGGTTTCCAAGCTTCTTTCCCCATAAAAGTTCCAGACGCTCTTCCAGGGCTTCCCTAGTTGATTTTAAAATATCAATGTTTTTTCCAAACGCCGCATTCGCCTGAGAAGCAATCCACAATGCCAGACGAAGCGCCTCTGTTGGCGTCCATTTTAGTTCATAACGGGAATACTGGTTTTTAAACTGCTCAAAATTCATCCCGATTGTCTCTTCTACCATATCTTTTCTGGCAAAAATGATAATTCCTATATTGCCGAATTTAAGATTCCTCAATATGTTAATCACATTCCGGCATAAAGAACGCACCGCATCCTTCCAGCTTTCCTGAGCTTTATCCTGTATATCCGTATATAAGTCTTCCAGGCCATCCACAAGAAAAACTATCTTTTTCTTCTTCTCCTCCAAATACCCATCCAGTTCTTCCAGATTCGTGAAATTCCCTTTTATCATCTGCGCCATTAATCTTTGCCAAATCTTCCCCCACTCTGCCGGCTGCACGCCTTTCTGCAAAAGTTCTACAAGCATATCATAATTTTCATGAACTGTATGAAAACCCATGTCTGTATCCTTCAATACATCACTTGTATACTGAATACAGCCCTGTACGATTTTATTAATATATCTTACACTTACAGTAGAAAGCAAGGGGACAATCAAAGTTTCCTGCGAAGATTTCTCCGCATGTTTATCAACAAGGCACACAAAATCTTCCCACGTTTTCTTCTCCGCCAACTGTTTGTAAATATACGTCTTGCCAGAGCCTTTTGCCCCCAGTACCACAATTTGCGGTATTGTATCTTTATAATCTTTTACAATTTCACGGATCGAGGTTGTAGACAGCATATTCGAGGATGAATTTCCCTCCGCCGTTATTTCACTTTCCGCCACAGCGCTTAACCTGTCCAGGGTTCCCTTTATCTCCTGTATTGAAAGTTCTGATGAATCTTCCGGCTCCTCTTGCTCAAATAAATTTTCCGCAATCCCCCGCATAACATCTGATAGTTTTCTTCCTCTCAACACTGAACATATCTCTTCAAAATTCCCAAGTGAAATCAATGAAGAATCAAATCCTACACGCAACAGATAATTTTCACGTAGCGACATAACGTCTGCATCCAGTTCCTTCTCTATGGATTCAGCCAGCCTGTCCTCAAGGCGCTGAATTGTCTGCTCCTCCATTTCCGGCGGAATCATTGTCAGCAATACCCTCGCTTTCTGTAGCCCTAACGCCTCCCGCTCATGTATTTCTTCTAAAACCTGCTGTGTTCCTTTTATCGACTGCAGGGAAGTGGAAGATATGAAATACTTCTGAACCCGTGAATCAAACAAAAACGGAGCAGAAAACTCTGTAATACCTGCCCTTAAATCAACTAAAACTAAATCTGCTTTCAAAGCAGAACCCAGCATAGAAAGAAATTCTGTAATAACATACTTATTATCCTGTATGTCAATAACTCTCTCCGTATTAGAGAAAATATTCATCATCTGTTCTTTTTTTCTGTAGACTGGAAGAAAATACTGTTCAATTTCCAATCGTTCCGTTTCTATTACAAGGTTCGACTTCCTCATAAGTTTTGCCACATTTTCTGCAAGTTCATCATTTATATCATGAAAATGCATCAGCGATAGAAGATCCAGGTAACTAATCGGAGCGTTCTCCTGTTCTTTATCCAGCATCCATGTCAAACCAGGCGCCTCTACATCCGCATCAATAATCAACAAACGTTTTTTATCTTCATACATTCCCGATATTTCTTTCGCAAGAGAAATCAATGATAGCGTACGCCCCACCCCTCCTTTATAAGAGTGGAATGCTATGATTGGAATTGGCAGCTGGGCGCTTTTTGTTTCATTTTCGTTCCTGACATAAATATCTCGAAATAATGGCGTCCGGACAGGAATCATCCTGTCCTCTTCCTCTCCTTCTTCATAGATAACATCCATTCTACTTTTATCAAATTCCCTCTGGACATACCCATCATGATAGCAGTTTGCAAAAATCTTTTTTAATGCGCTTTCATTCTCTGATTCTGTATTATTTTTAGCATCAACATTAATAACAATTTCATTGTTATATACATCTACCCTGTTCCAGCTCTTCGGCCACAATTCCCTGTTTCTTTTTAAATCCAGTTCTACATCATACCATGTAAACAGATGCATCCCAACCCCTCCTATAACCTCGTATTAAGCCATTCTGCAATTTTCGCCAATGTATATTCTGCTTTTTCCTCTTCTCTGGCATCTGCAACTGCTACTCCGTAGCGCCACATCTCATTAAACTTTTTAGGCTCTACAGAACCGCCGCTCCCTTTTAATTCAATGTTTTTCAATACGAATGCATTACGGGGATTTACCTCTTTTAACATTTCCTTTATGTTATGCCCAACCAACTCACCTTTTCCATGTCCCTTACAATATTTCTCTAATTTTTCATAGGTATCATTTCCGGTATTCTTCATAATCAGGCTTTTCAATCCGCACTCTACAGAATAAAATAGAATCAATCTTCTGGTTTTTGAATCACCGATTGTATTTTTGTATAATCTGTAATGTCTTCGATAGCTATCGGAAAACTCCCTGCGTGTAACATTTAACCTTTTGTTCGCCATAAACCAAACCTCATCTATCCGTTTTTAAAGATACATGAATTATACCATAGCTTTTTATATAATAGCAATTCTCAGCTTCCATTTTCTCTGAGCTTGAACTGCATAGTTACCCTCATTCTGTAACAATGACATGCAAAAGCCTATCGAAAATTGCGATTAATAATAGGATATATCCTTACCGCCAAATTTCAAGATTTTCCCCCATTCGTCCATAAGTGTGTTATACTACTATCAATACCCGGCAGTGGACCGCCCCTGCCATTCAGAAAGGAGTTTCTATTCAAATGAAAAGCATCAACAAAACCCAGAACAGAGCCATTGGAAAAGGGCTTTACTATTTATTTTTCGCTGAACTCTTCAGCCTCTTATCCGTTATTTCCGCTTTAGGCTCCATAACACTTGTGATTTCATCCTTTATTTCTATTTACGCCCTGTACAACATGTTCAAGGCAGAACCGAAATACCAGCCTGCCTTTATTTTTTCTGTAGTCCATGTACTTATGGCGCTGCTTGTAAGCTATTCTTACATCAGCCATGCGCCGGCATATCTCACAGCGCTCTTTGAGATGGCCTTCTATGTACCGCACATTGCCATGCTCTACTGTATCTGCACTACGACAGGGAAAGCGCTTGAACGTCTCAATCCTGCGCTTTCCCAGCGCGCCTCTTTGATTTGGAAGATTTTCCTGTTCTACGATCTTCTGGTTATCGCGCGTATACTGCTAACGACCTCAGGTGCGCCCGAGACGATGTTTACCTCAGAGACGGCAAATGTCGTAACAGTTATTGTATCCATCGGAGCATCTCTTTTCTATCTGTTTTTCCTCTGGCAGAGCCAGACGCTTTTACAGAAAGATTGATAAATATCGCATTAAAAACCCGTGCGCGGATTTCTGAAAATATCTGCACACGGGTTTTCTATCTGCGCCTGGACACAGCGCAGACTTCTGCTGCGCACGGCCTGTACCATCGGTTTTCTTCCCAAAAATCATAACTTCAGCTTATGGATTTCTCATCACTCCTGACATCACACAGTACCCTGCCGCGCCCTGTTCCAGCACAGAAGCGGCATTTTCTTCCGTAATACCGCCTATGCCGTATACAGGGAGTGGAACTGCCCGGCACACTTCCTGTAAAAAGTCCAGCCCTCGCGCCGGAATCCCTTTTTTGCAGTCCGTAAGAAACACATGCCCTGCGGTAAGGTAGGAAGCGCCCAGCGCGCACGCCTCCTCCGCCTCTTCCACGGAGTGCACCGAAGCGCCGATTCTCCGAAATCCTTCCAGCTTTCCGGCCATCCCGCGCAGTTTCCAAAGCGGCAGATGGATGTCGGGACATCCCAGCTTCCGCGCGCATTCTGTCCAGGTATGAAGAATACATAAAGTTCCATGCCTTCTGCATACGGCAAGTACCTTTTTCGCCAAATCCTGGTACTTTTCCTCTTCCAAGTCCTTCTCTCTGAGGATAATCCCGGCGGGATGGCAGGATGCAAGCCAGTCAATCTGTTCTAAAAACGATCTTTCACACAGGCGGCGGTTCGTTACCGCCAGCATATTTTTAAACGTATACATAATCATTCATCACCGGCTGCATCCCCCGCTCCAAAAGCATCTGATGGATTTCCGCTACGCCGCGGCTGTCGTCAATCTCAAACTGCTCATCCCCTTTGTCCTCCAGCTCTTCCACATGGCTTCCTACGCCTGTGCTTACTCCTGCGGAAATCTTTGTCGCCGCAATCGTGACAATGTTATCGCGGAACCGGGCGCTTTCCCTCGTGGAAATCGTGATTCCCGCAAAGGGCATAAACAGCCGGTATGCTGTAATTACCTGCAGAAGCTGTGCTTCATGCACATCCTTCGGGTTAATTTTATCGTTGTTGATAATCGGGCGGAGCCTTGGACATGAAAATGCAATCTCTGCCTGCGGATACTTCCTCTGCAGCAGCCATGCATGGATTCCTGTAGCAAACGCATCTTTCCTGAAATCAGCCAGCCCCAGCAGCGCCCCGAATCCCACGCCCCGCATACCGCCCTTCAGGGCACGCTCCTGTGCATTGACCCGATAGGGAAATACCCGCTTATGCCCGCCCAGGTGAAGGGTTTCGTATTTATCGGAATCGTAAGTTTCCTGGAATACCGTAACATAATCTGCACCGCATTCGTGCAGATATGCGTACTCATCGCTGTTCATCGGATACACCTCAAGCCCCACCATCTTAAAATACCTGCGGGCAATCTTGCAGGCTTCTCCCAGATATTCAACATCCGATTGTTTCCTGCTCTCCCCTACCAGAATCAGGATTTCTTCGAGCCCGGTAGCTGCAATCGCCTCCATTTCCTTCTCAATTTCCTCATAAGTAAGCTTCGCCCTTTGAATTTTATTGCGGCAGTTAAATCCACAGTAAATGCAGTAATTTTCACAATAATTGGAAATATAAATCGGTGTAAACATATACACGGAATTTCCAAAATGCTTCCGCGTCTCCTGCTGTGCAAGCTGCGCCATTTCTTCCAGGAACGGAGCTGCCGCCGGGGAGAGCAGGGCCCCAAAGTCCTTTGGCGTACGAATATCGTTCGATAATGCCAGCCTCACATCTTCCGCCGTATATTTCTCATAATCATATTGATTCATAGCTGCCAGAACCTGCGTCATCACATCTGACTCCAGAACTTCCATGCCCTCCATGTATTCCATATGGTTCCATCTGTTTTCCATCTTTCCGCGCCTCCTACTCTGCCAGGAATCCCGTCAACGGGGACGATGCAGACGCGCGCCCGTCCAGAACTCTCCCCATGCCTGCCAGGTATGCGCTCCGTCCTGCCTCAATCGCCTTTTTAAAGGCCTCTGCCATCGCCGGAATATCCCCCGCCGTAGCGATTGCTGTATTTGCCATGACTGCCGCCGCGCCAAGCTCCATCGCCTCGCATGCCTGCGAAGGCCGCCCAATCCCTGCGTCCACAATAACAGGCACATCAATTTCCTCAACCAAAATCTTAATAAACTCCTTTGTAGCCAGGCCTTTATTTGTTCCAATTGGCGCGCCAAGCGGCATCACGCAGGCTGCTCCCGCGCTTACCAAATCTCTTGCTGCATTTAAGTCCGGATACATATACGGCATCACTACAAATCCCTCTTTCGCAAGGATTTCCGCAGCCCGAATCGTCTCCTGGTTATCCGGCAGAAGGTATTTGGTGTCACGGATAACTTCAATTTTCACAAAGTCCCCGCACCCCAGTTCCCGTGCCAGCCTGGCGATACGTACCGCCTCATCCGCATTTCTGGCTCCGGAAGTATTCGGCAGCAGCGTCACGCCGGCCGGAATATGATCCAGGATATTCCCTTCGCCGCCGCTGTTGGCACGCCGTACCGCCAGGGTAATGATTTCCGCCCCCGCATGCTGCACCGCCGCTTTAATCAAATCCAGATTGTATTTTCCCGAGCCCAGAATAAATCTGGAGTTAAATACATGTCCGCCTAAAATCAATTTATCGTCTTTCATGTGCTCTCCTCTTTTCCGTGTCAAATTCTATATACATAGCCGCTCAAGCTTCGCTTTCTCCGAGTATCAGCCGCACCGCCATATTCGCCTGATGCGCCGCGCAAAGCGTCACCCTGGGCGCCATCAAGCTGATTCCGCCTGCAATATCGCTGACTCCGTCCCCGCAGATATACAGCCTGCGCATCCTTTTATGCGTCTGTATCAGGTTGCTACTTCCATATCCCGCCATCCCGGTTCCCGCCACGAGAATTGTTTCCGGCAGTTCCGCCAGCAGCGTGTTCACCAGCATTGCCTTATTTTCAGCCACGTCAAACGCCTCGCAAACCAGCCTGTCCCCCCGAAAAATTTCCGCCGCATTCTGAGACGTCACTTTTACCTTGTCCACAGTCATTTTTATATAAGGGTTTATTTCGCGGATTTCCCCCGCAAGCGCTTCCGTCTTATCCATACCCAGATGCTTCATCTTGTAGACCTGCCGGTTCAGATTGCTGCCTTCTACCTTATCAAAATCCACCAGATGAAGGCTTCCGATCCCGGCCCTCGCCAGCATCACCGCGATATTAGAACCAAGCCCTCCAAGCCCCGCGACTGCAGCGTGGGCATGTTTCATTTTCCGGTGGTTTTCCGGCCCGTGGCGTTCTATCAGCAGCGCATCTATTTCTTCCTCTGTTAAAACTTTATGTACTTCCATCAGCCGCCACCTACGAAATTTACCACTTCAAATATATCCCCGTCCGCTGTGACAACAGACGCATACTCTGCTTTCGGAAGAATTTCCCCGTTCCGCTCTACCGCAATCCGCTGCAACGTGAACCCCTCCGCCAGAAGCATCTGCTCCACCGTCGTTCCCGGAGACACTTTTCTTTCTTTTCCATTTAATTTTATCATTCCAAATCCTCTCAGCCCAGTTTTCTGCGGAATCCCCGGATTGCGCCCGGAATATCCCCCGCTTTCATAATTCCTTCGGAAACCGCCAGGCCGTCGCATCCGCATTCCAACGGTTTCCCGCAATTTTCTGCTGTAATTCCTCCCACCGCTAAATTGGGAATCTTCACCGCATCCAAAATCTGCCTGTACCTTTCCTCAGTGATAGGCACTGCGTCTTCCTTTGTCTGCGTAGGAAACCATGCCCCGCTGCCCAGATAATCTGCGCCTTCTTTCTCTGCCGCCCGCGCCTGCTCCGGCGTCTTTGCCGTAGCTCCTACCAGCTTTCCTGCGCCGAGCAGCCTGCGAGCGTCCATTACCGGAATATCCTCCTGCCCCAGATGCACGCCGTCTGCCCCACAGAGCATAGCAATATCCACTCTGTCATTAATGATAACCTTCGCCCCTGAATTCTCCGCCCATTCCATCAGCAGCCGCGCACGGCGCAGATATTCCGCGGAAGAAATATTTTTCTCCCGAAGCTGGATATAATCTATGCCCGCCTTAACCGCCTCGCAGATTTTCTCCTTTCCGTAAGAGAAATCCGTAATCAGGTACAGCCATTTCTTTCCTGTCCCGTGTATCATTGCCTGTCCTCCATTTTCTGACATCCGTACTGCGTATACCGTATCCCCGCAGTTTAGTCCTGCTCATTTTCTAACATACCGTATCCGAAGGCAGCTTCTTCGCGCTATCTTATCTTCATCTTCCAAAGATGGTTCAGCGCTCCGTGCCCATGCCCGATTCCCGGACTGTTTTCCAGGCAGCCTGTCAGATATGTTTTCGCCTCCCGTACGGCTTCCTCCAGAGAATATCCCTTTGCCAGATTGCAGGCAATCGCGGACGACAACGTGCAGCCTGTTCCATGAGTATGCCGTGTCTCCACGCGCCTGCCCGGAAACCAGATGCCTTTCTCTCCGTCATACAGATAGTCGGCAGGCGCACCTTTGCGGTGCCCTCCTTTTATCAGGAACGCCGTGTGCCAGTGCTCAGAAAAGGCATACGCCATGTTTTCCGTCCATAAAACGCTTCCGCAATCCGCTTCTTTACTCTGCTCTTCTATAGCCGCCTTTGGATAGCTCCCACTGCTGCTCTGCATTTCTTCTTTACCCAAAGAACCCTTTAGAAAATCTGCCAGCTTTCCGGCTTCCGGCACATTCGGCGTAACCAGCGTAACTTTGGGAAACAAGATTTGCCGCATCGCTTCTGCCGCATCGGAGCGCAAAAGCTCTCGGCCGCTGCTGGAAACCATGACCGGGTCGAGCACGACGTGTTCCAGCCCCCAGCGTTCGATTGCTTCGCTTATCACTTCTACATTTTCTCTGGAGTACACCATCCCGATCTTCACGGCATCCGGCCGAATATCCTCCAGCACACTGGAAAGCTGCGCCGCCACAACCTCCGGAGGCAGCTCTTCCACCCGCTGGACGCCAAGGGTATTCTGGGCAGTTACGGCAGTAATCACACTCATTCCGTAAACTCCATAGGCGCACATCACTTTCAAATCTGCCTGAATGCCCGCCCCCCCGCCGGAATCCGACCCTGCAATGGTAAGCACTTTCTTATTCATCATAAATATTTACGATTTCACCGTCCAGGATACGGTTCATATTTTTCACCGCGCAGAAGTTCCCGCACATGCTGCAGGTATCCTCTTTTTCCGGCTTCGCAGACGCACGGTAACGCCTTGCCTTTTCCGGGTCGATACTCAGTTCAAACATGCCTTCCCAGTCCAGCTTCTTCCGGGCTTCGCTCATCCGGTTGTCCCAGTCCACTGCGCCTTTAATGCCTTTCGCCACATCCGCCGCATGAGCCGCAATCCTTGACGCGATAATTCCTTCCTTCACATCTTCCAAATCCGGCAGGCGCAGATGCTCGGCAGGCGTCACATAGCACAGGAACGATGCGCCGTATGCCGCCGCCACCGCGCCGCCAATCGCCGCCGTAATGTGGTCGTACCCCGGAGCCACGTCTGTCACCAGAGGCCCCAGCACATAAAACGGAGCGCCCTGGCAGATGGTCTGCTGGATTTTCATATTTGCCGCAATCTGGTCAAGCGGCATATGTCCCGGTCCCTCAACCATTACCTGTACATCCTTCTCCCAGGCGCGTTTCGTCAGCTCTCCCAGGGTAATCAACTCTTCAATCTGGGAAATATCCGAGGCATCCTTTAAACATCCCGGGCGGCAGGCGTCCCCAAGGCTCATAGTAATATCATATTCCCGGCAGATATCCAGAATCTCGTCATAATGCTCATAAAACGGATTTTCCTCCCCCGTCATTTCCATCCATGCGAAAATAATGGAACCGCCCCTGGACACGATATTCGTGAGACGCTTATTCCTCTTAAATTTCCCGGCAGTTTCCCTATTGATGCCACAGTGGATTGTCATAAAATCCACCCCGTCCTCCGCATGCATCTTCACAATATCCAGCCATTCCTGAGATGTGATTTCTTTCAGCGGCTTATGATAATACACTACCGCGTCATAAATCGGCACTGTACCGATGATAGCCGGGCACTCGCTGGTCAGTCTTCGCCGGAACGTCCGGGTATCGCCGTAGGAACTCAAATCCATAATCGACTCCGCCCCCATTGCCACAGCGCTGTTTACTTTCGCCACTTCCACATCCATGTCCTTACAGTCCCTGGAAATCCCCAGGTTTACATTGATTTTCGTCTTAAGCCTGGAACCAATCGCTGCAGGGCTTAAAGACGTGTGACGCTTATTCGCAGGGATAATCGCCTGTCCCTTCGCCATCAGCTCCATCAGCTCCTTGACATCCATCTCCTCTTTCGCCGCCGCAGCTTTCATCTCCGGGGTGACAATCCCTTTTCTTGCGGCATCCATCTGTGTTGTGTAATCCATACATTCCTCCTGTTTCGCTTTGTGGGTAACTCCCTTTACGGCAACAAGGGCGTCCCTGACGGAACGCCCCTGTTTTCTGCACTCACTGCGCATATATTCTCTCATTTCCTACGCCGGCATTATCCGTATCAGGTTCATGGGTCGAAATCCGCTCGTATTTCCTCTCAGCCGGCGCGCCAGCTCCCCGTTACTTTATCAACTTGTGCTTTTATGATAAGCCCTGCCTGGAAATTTGTCAAATGGGTTTTCAGAATTCACTTATTTTATATATATGGAAAACAACCGCTTCCAAAAAACGCAATATCCCCATTCTGCCTACCGCGCCCCTACTGTACTGAGCAGTTTACTTTTCAGTTCTCCCTCAATCTTCCGCATTTCTATCTCCGCCGCCTGCCTCTTTTCCCGTCCTTCCCGCTGGATACGAAGCACTTCATCGAGAGTAGAAATCAGGGATTCATTTGTTGCTTTCAGAGTTTCAATGTCTACAATCCCGCGTTCGGACTCTTTGGCCGTCTCGATGGTAGCCATTTTGAGGGTCTGGGCGTTTTTGCGGAGCAGTTCGTTTGTCATATCCGTGACTTCCCGCTGGGCTTTCGCTGCCTGAGAAGCATGGGACACGCCAAGAGCCAGCACCATCTGGCTCTTCCAGAGCGGCACTGTGTTTACCAGCGTAGACTGGATTTTTTCAGCCATTGTTGTGTCGTTCTCCTGGATCAGCCGGAGCTGGGGGGCTGTCTGCAGGGAAATCTGGCGGGTCAGCTCCAAATCATAAAGCTTTTTCTCAAAACGTCCGCACATGGAATCCAAATCGCGTACAGCCTGGGCGTCTTCGGGAAGCCCTGACTGATCGGCTTTCTGCATAAGTGCAGGCAATTCCTCTGCCCTTACCTGAGCCAGCTTCTTTTTTCCTGCCAGGATATACATAGACAGTTCCTTAAAGTAAGTTTTATTCAGTTCATACATCTTGTCCAGCATTGCCACGTCTTTCATAAGCTGAACCTGATGCCCTTCCAGCACCCGGGTGATTTTGGTCACATTCGCTTCTGCCTTTACATACTTAGACTTCATAGCGCCCAGTTTATTTGTTCCTTTCTTAAAAAAGCCAAAAACACCTTTCTCTTCTTCCACAGCGTCAAAGCTTTTAAGCTCTGCAACCACATTTGTAAGCATGTCCCCGACCTCTCCCAAGTCTTTCGTGCGCACGTTTTCAAGCGCAGACTCCGAAAAGTCCGCCATCTTTTTCTGCGCCCCCGCCCCATACTGCAAAATCATGCCGGAATTGTGCAAATCAATCTGTTTTGAAAAGTCCTCTACCATCTTCTTTTCTTCCTCTGACAAAATAGACTCTTCATAAACCGGAACCTCTGCCGGTTTTTCCGGCGCCGCTGCAGGCACAGGCGCTTTCTCTTCCTCAAATGGATGGAACGTCAATGTCGGCGTTTCCTGAAAATCTTTAAATTCTTCTCTCATGTCATCCTCCCGTTTCAATATATTAGCTGTTCAACGGCGTATTGCGCGCGCCAAAATCTGCGCCTGTCAATCCCTCCTGCGCCAGCATTGTCTGCAGCACGGTGATATCTGAGGAAATATCCCACGCCTTGTCCTGAAAAAAGCTGTCCAGAAGATTTTCAAACGCCTGGTTAATGGTATCCAGGGTTCCCTCTATTTCCTGCCTTGCAGAAAGGATATTGCTGCCCTGCACAGGCTGAGCCGCCATATCCTGATAAGCTTCCAGCAGTTTCACGGTAGTAGGCAGATAATACCCCATAAACTTATGCAGCTCATCCACAAGCTCCGGCTGCTTCTCCACTCTCTGGAAAATCTTCTGTACAATCAGTTCCATGCGGGAAATCTTTTCCTCTATTTCCCTTCCGGAAACGGCATCCCGGCATGTCCTTATTTTCCTGAGATATTCTTCACCTTCATGGATAACTTTCTGCGCCGCCTCTGGCAGTCCCGGATTATCCTCTGCATTCAAGCTCTCGGGCGCTGCGCTTTGCCGCTCTTTTTCTCCCTCTATCCGCAGCCGCTGGCGTTCCTCAAGCTGCGCCTGTGCCGCACAGTACATATCATACGCTTCATGGCTCACCATTAAGCAAGTCTCCTGCTTATCCAAATGTCCCTGCAGGAACATTCCTCTCCGCAGCATATTCCGTATATCGCGGCGTACATAACCCTCTGATTTTCCCACTGACGCTGCCAGTTCCCTGAGCGAGCAGTAGTTTCTGTTCCTGAAATTCCCTATGTAGGCCCGGAAACGTTTCACCCGCCTTATCATTCGTGTTCCCATTCCGCCTACAATGCCGCCGGCAAGCGCAAAAGGCAGGAACGCCGCCGCCACTTTCAGAGGCACGGGAAATCCCCCCAAAATCCCTACCCAAAGCAGAATCACTGCCGCAATACCAAGCCCCCCTGCCAGTGTATAACCGCTTACGGAGAGCGCAATTCCCCCTCCCATCGTTCCGGCTGTGCTCCGAAACAGTGCATTTGCGCTTACAGGCACCATCTGATTCATACCCTGTTTCTTCTTTTCACGCATCCCCTGCTTCGGGGACACATTGCGGTACTTTCCTTTTCGGTTTCCCTCATTAAGCTTTTCTTCTGCATAGGATAGCCCCTGGCTGACTCCCTCCACTGCCTGGTTGATTGTCCGGCTGATTGTCTCATTTAATTTCTGAAAATCCTGGGAATCAATCGCAGACTGCACAAGATTCCTGATGTCATTACCTAAATTTGACCAGTCCTGATTTGTCATTTTTTACTCACCTCAAATTTAATACGCACTTTTCATAACCGCCTTGCCCGCGGCCGGCTTGCTGCCATTTTCTTAATTATAACCTTATCTGCCGTAAACTACAACGAACTTTTTTCTTAAAAAACCCTTGCATTTTCCATTCCATAGGTATAATATATCCATAACATGACATAGTATTTAAAACTACATTAAGTATTATTGACTCTACTTATTGTATTGGCGCATTTTATTTTAGCAGAAAGGAAGTACCACTATGGCAAAAGAAATAAAAATGGCATCAAAAAAATTAAAAGACCCCGGCAGCGCAATTACTCATTTTATCGGCATGATGATGGCGGTTTTTGCGGCAACCCCGCTTTTGATCAAGGCATTCAGGAATCCTGACCGTCTCCATCTGGTTTCACTTACGATTTTTATCCTGAGTATGATTCTTCTCTATGCTGCCAGTACGATTTATCATTCCCTTGATTTATCCGAGCGGGCAAACCGTATTTTACGGAAAATCGACCATATGATGATTTTTATCCTAATTGCAGGAACTTACACCCCTGTTTGTCTGATTGTACTGAATAACCGGACAGGATATCTGCTCTGCGCTCTGGTATGGGCGATTGCACTTGTGGGCATCGTAGTAAAAGCTTGCTGGATTACCTGCCCAAAATGGTTTTCCTCCGTGCTTTACATCGGCATGGGATGGGTATGCGTGCTGGCATTTACCCAGATTGTAAACGCCCTTCCGCCCGCCGCATTTGGCTGGCTTTTGGCCGGAGGCATTATCTACACGATCGGCGGTGTAATTTACGCCCTGAAGCTGCCTATTTTCAACTCCATGCACCCTTCCTTCGGCTCTCATGAAATCTTTCATCTGTTCGTGATGGGCGGAAGCATCTGCCACTTCGTGCTGATGTATGCTTTTGTGGCGGGAATGCCGATTGCATAGAGCTGTTCCTCAGCATTTGTCAAAATGAGAAACGGGCGGCTGCAAAACAAGCGATTCCGGCGGCATACAGTACTTATATTTGATTATGTGTACCATATGCCGCCGGACTCTTGTTTTTACAGCCGCCCGTTTTCTTTATTCCGTAATCGGATCGAGATATGTGATAAACACATTCCCCGCCTCTTCAAACATATCTTTGCTGTCCTGCAGCCCTGCGTAGGTCAGTTCTTCGTCCCCTTTCTCCAAAAGCCTGGTGTTGTACTCATCATAGCCTCCGATAATCACCACCCCGCCGGGCGTCTTCGCCAGCACCGGGGTTCCGGCGCTTACAAAATACAGCACCTGCTCCAGTGTACATCCGGTAAGGTCGAGAACCCTCTGGCTCATCTCTGACTGTATAACTGCCGCATCCAGCTTATATTCCCGAAACACTTCAGGGAAGGTCTTGACATTCAAATCCAGCTTCGTTTGCTTATTTCCTCTCTCCCATACCATCCTCTGTTTCCCGTCAACTACAACGCCCAGCATCTCATCTGCCCTGCGGATTGCCTGGTTCGCAGAAGTATAAATACCGTCCAGGTATCCTTTCGCATACACGTAATAAAGATCCTCGGACTTTTTCTTTGGCTCAAGAATAATCTCTTTCGACCCCTCAAAAATCTGCTGACGGCATTTAATAAGGCGGGGAGGCTCTGCAGCCTTTAACGCAGTTCCTACTTTCAGGATATGAATTTCCTTTTTCCTTTCCGAAACTGCCGTCGTCAGCCCAAAACTTGTCTCTTCGCTGGCAGCGCTTCCCACAATCTGGTCTTCCGGAGCTTCCTGATAGCCGCTTCCTGATTTACGGATGCGTTTAAGGGTCATCAGGCCATCCTTAATCTCTGCTTCGGATACATAACAGTCTTTGGGCGCGTAATCTTTCACCGTCTGCCCGGCTTCATTTACAATCAATATCTGATGCATCGGGAAAATTTCGCTTCCTTCATGGCTAAGGTCTATCTTTTCGGTATCCGCCAGCCCATAGGCAAGATCCTCTCCTATAAATCCCAGGAATTTCAGTCGTTGACCCTCTCCGCAGGTGATTTTCCGCATCGCATGAGTTTCCAAATCCATAACTGTAATTGCTGAAGCGTCGTATGGGTCTTTTCCATCCATCCACCCAAACTGCCTTCCCGATGCGGACGCCCCATAGCATCCATAGGCCAGCCCGGAAATCACTTTGTCCACCTGCCTGCTCTCCATATTCACAAAATATGCTTCTTCATTGACCAGCAGATAAAAACCATTTCTGTCCTTCGTCACATATGCCAGGGACTTGACGTCCCGTTTCAACAGGGAAAACGCCTGATTCGTATCCACAAACAGGCATTCTGTCACTACCGAACTCCCTGCATCATAATAATAAACCGCCACGCCGGACTCCCCTTCATGGATTCCCCGGTTCATATAACCGCAAACCAGAAAGTACATGCTCCCCTGCTCATCGATATTGACGACCTGTATATCATTCCGGTTATACATTGACCTGGAATCTAATTTCCCCTCCTGCGCAAAACTAAATACCTGTACCAGTTTATTCCCACTCACATCATAGCTCCACAGTGTACCCTCGCGTACAAAGGCAAAGAAGTTATTTTTCAAGTCATTCTTATACGTCACATCGCGTCCGGTAATTCCCAGAATAATACCTTTCTCACTCAAAATAGACGCTTCCGGATCAAACACTTCGCTGGTATCCCTTTCAAAATCCAGCAGAAGTATCCTGGAGTCCGTATAACGCATCCTGTAATATTCCGATACCCGGTACAGCTCCGTGCGGTTGTCCTCGTCAACGGCAGAAATCATATAGTCCAGGACAACCGTGCCTGTATTTTCATTCAGCTCACAGATATTCGGAACCGGCGCATAATAAAGCTTTGGTGATATCCCTTTCCAAATCATCTGGGACGTGCTGCTGTGGATATTCACATGTGCAAAAGTGGAATTGTCTGCCTCCGGATCCGGCTCCACAAACTCCTCAATATTTAAATCGTTCCCTTCCAGGCAGTTTTGGTAGAAATCGGTGACAAAATCAATGTATGCCTTCGCATTCAATCCGTCCTGGCGTATAATCCTGGTATAATAATAAATGTCACGGTTCCCGGAAGTAATTACGATTTTCAGCATATACTCTGTGTTGATCAGGATTTTATTCTGCAATTCCAGGGTAGCGGTCACATACTTTTCGCCCTCTTTGATTTTCGTTACTTTTGTATTTTCCATCGAAGTCTTTCCATCGGAGGTAAGCACCTCAAAGCTTACGCCGCTCACCTGGCGCTGAAAAGGCTGAATCTGAATCGTGAGCGTCCGCTCACTGCTGATTGGCGTGAGCGCATCACGCATCGCCATTACGTCCATTTCCTTCACATGGCCGTGCAGGCTGTTCATCTGTGTTTCTTCCTCCAGGACATAGACCAACGGCAGGGACGGCTCCCCCATTTCCTGCGTAGAATCCGGCTTCCCCCGATTGATAATCCTTCCAAATACAAATACTGCCGCGAAAAATATAAGCAGCAATATTCCTACCCTTATCATTATTTTTTTAACCATTCCTGTGTGCCTCCCCTTATGGCTTCAGCAATCTGCCCAGCAGAGGTTCCACCCCCAGGAACTCTGCGCAGGCATCCAGCTTTTCATTTTTCTTTCTGCCTCCTGTCTTTACTGCACGGATCAGGATATTTTTCGGCGTATGTTCCATGTCGATGAATTCAAGTATCTGAACCTGATACCCCTGTTCCTCCAGATACCCTGCCCGCAGCGCGTCCGTAACCAATGCCGCCACCCGCTCTTTGATAAGCCCGTATTTCAACACCGGCTCAAGTACGCTGCTATGTATCTGCGCGTTCAGTTCGTGCTGGCAGCACGGCACTGACAAAATGACTTTTGCCCCCCATTTTACCGCTTTATCCAAAGCGTAATCGCTGGCTGTGTCACACGCATGGAGCGTCACTACCATATCTACTGTACCGCCGCTTTCATAGGATGCGATATCCCCCGCTAGGAACGTAAGCTTTTCATAGCCATATTTCTTTGCTAGCTGCCTGCAGCGCCCGATAACTTCCGTTTTCAAATCCAGGCCTATCACCCGGATATCCAATCCCTGCAGTTCTTTCAGATAATAATACATAGCAAATGTGAGGTAAGATTTTCCACAGCCAAAATCAAGAATCGTCAGCTCCCGCCCTTCGTCAAGCTGCGGCCGTACATCCTCAATAAATTCCAGAAAACGGTTAATCTGCCGAAACTTATCATACCGTGCTTTCACAACTTTCCCTTCCGGCGTCATCACCCCCAAATCCACCAGAAAAGGCACCGCTGTCCCTTCCTCCAGAATATACCGTTTCTGCCTGTCATGGGACAAGTCCGCTGCACGCCCTTCCTCCTGCCTGCATTTTCTTTTCACTGTGATATTTCCCTTTTTTCCTGCAAGTACAGATATATTTTCTTTCGTAGTAAGCATCTGCATCTGCTTAAAATCTTCCCGAAGATGCCGCGCCAAAACCTGCACCAGTTCTTCTTTCCTATAGTTCCTGTGCAATTCCTGCTTCCCCAGCTGCTCTGACGCCTGGAACAGAAGCTCCCCCTTCTGAGCGATAGGGCGTATCTTTATCTTACGGATACCTTCCTTTTTCCTGGCGCCGCTAAGCACGATATACACCAAATTCCCATTCAGGCACTCATCTAAAATTTTCTGCAATTTTTCCATTCTGCTTTTAAATCTCCCTGTTTCCAAAAGGGCAGACGCCCCGGTAAAATGCTTTTCCTCTATTGTAATGGGTTTGTCCCAAAACCACAACCCGGAAATTAAAATTTTTATAACCATATAAGTTCCTTTCTTCCGCCGCGTTTCATATAATATATAAAATGCCTGTGAAGGAAAAATCACATGAATTATCAGGGATATTGCAGATGCGCAGGCTGCCCGGTAAGGCGGCAGGAAATGGAATATGAAATGGGAGGTGGAAACAGCTATGTACCGGGGTACGGCATGGATATCCAGCCTGAATATGGTACCTGTCCATGTATGGCACAGCCAAGAGGAATGAATATGCCCCAAACACGGGACGCCGATATGTGGCAGCCCAGAAATCCGGATAGCTGGCAGCCATCAAACGGAAACACGCTTCCTCCACAGAGGATGCCCGCAGCACAGCCGGCGGCAAACGGAGAAATGCCCTACTATCAAATGCCGGGATATCCTCAAGCGCTCTGGCAGGAAATGGAAAGCGATAAAGATATGCAAAAGCTAAAAGAAATGTATCCGGACGCAGCAAAGGAAATTCTTCCTTATATAGAGGAAGAATGTGACAAAATGGAATATGAAGGCAGCGTCATGTTTGATGAATATCCGGATAGGGTAATGATGGGAAAAATACGGAATACTATTTACGATAAAGTAAAAGACAAATATGAACTCCCCGAAGACGGAGATAAGGACGAGGTTCTTGCCATGAACCGTGAAACCAGAAGGCGCTATCCGCCAAGAAAAAACTGGCTGGGCGATATGATAGACGTCCTGCTGTTCCAGGAAATGCACCGCCGCAGATGCCGTCACAGGAACTGCCGCGGATGGCGCTGAACTCCGTAAATATTCATCTATCATCTTCTGGCTTTCCCTCACCGCTTCCCGGGAAAGCCAAAAGATTTCTAACGAAATCCTTTTGAATGAAACTCTGTGAAAAACCACTTCCCAATCCCGCCAAAAAATGCTATGATGAATATAATTGTCCGGCTGTATGGAAACTGCCATACAGTTATAGATATACATTCCCGTATACGAGGAGGAGCGGCATGAACGGCAGGAAAAAAGTAAAGTTCAACGGAAAGCTCAAGTCATATATGCAGTGGCCGCTGATTATGACGGTCTTTTTAATACTTATGGATTTTTTAGTATACTGCATAGATATAAAAGCAGGATTGGTAGTATCAGCCTTTACGGTAGTCTACCTTATTATCGCGCTGGTTCTCCTGCTCCACTACAAACCTAACATCATGAATGAAATGATTTATTTCGCCACCCAGTATGGACAAGTACAGAAAAAGCTGCTGGAGGAATTCGACATTCCTTATGCGCTGCTGGACTGTGAAGGAAAGCTTATCTGGATGAATTATGAGTTTGGCAGGATTATCGGAAAAGACAAGGCTTACCACAAAAATATCCAGATTCCGTTTCCTGAAATCGACCCCGGAATGTTACCTTCTAAGCGCAGCCATAATTCTGTAGAAATCACTCACAACGAACGGGACTATCGTGTACAGTTCCGCAAGATTTCCGTAGAAATCCTGGACAAGTCCGTGGATATTATAGAAATTCCTGAAGGAAGCAGCTATCTGATTGCCATGTATCTTTTTGACAACACGGATTTGAATGAATGTCTGCGCGAAAACCAGGCGCAGAAAATGACAGCCGGATTGATTTATCTTGATAATTATGACGAGGCCCTTGACAGCGTAGAGGAAGTGCGCCGCTCCCTTCTGGTAGCTTTGATTGACAGGAAAATCACAAAATATATTTCCGATTTGGACGGCGTGGTGAAAAAACTTGAAAAAGACAAATATTTTATTGCCATAAAATACAAGAGCCTGAAAGACCTTGAAGCCTCTCGTTTTTCTCTTCTGGAAGAAGTCAAGACGGTAAATATCGGAAACGAAATGAATGTAACGTTGAGCATTGGCATTGGCGTTAATGGGAGCGGTTATATCCAGAACTGTGAATTTTCCCGGATTGCCATTGAGATGGCGTTGGGACGGGGCGGCGACCAGGCCGTTGTCAAAGACGGAGAAAATATTTCCTACTATGGCGGCAAGTCACAGCAGATGGAAAAGAGTACCCGCGTAAAAGCGAGGGTGAAAGCCCATGCACTCCGGGAATTTATCGGCGGTAAAGAAAAAGTTGTCATCATGGGACATCAGGTCACGGATATAGATTCCTTTGGCGCGGCAGTCGGCGTCTACTGTGCCGCGAAAATGCTGGGAAAACACGCGCATATCGTCTTAGGAGACATCAACGGTTCCATCCGCCCCTGGGTAAGTCTTTTCCTGGACAACCCGGATTATGAAAAGGATATGTTTGTCACCCATGCAGAGGCAAAATCTATTGTAAACAATGATACGGTCGTCGTAGTGGTAGACACAAACAGGCCCAACATGACAGAATGTGAGCAGCTGCTCCATATGACGAAGACTATCGTTGTCCTCGACCACCATAGACAGGGCAGTGAAGTAATAAAAAATGCGGTTCTTTCCTATATTGAGCCGTATGCCTCCTCCGCCTGTGAAATGATTGCGGAAATCCTGCAGTATTTTTCAGATAATGTACGTCTGAAAAGCCGCGAGGCGGACTGCATCTACGCAGGCATCATTATTGATACCAATAACTTTGTCACAAAGACAGGCGTGCGTACTTTCGAAGCTGCCGCGTTTCTGCGCCGCTGCGGGGCAGATGTAACCCGAGTGCGGAAGATGCTTCGAAACGATATGGCCTCTTATAAGGCAAGAGCTGAAGTCGTACGGCACTCTGAGGTATTCCGGGACTGCTACGCCATCAGCGTCTGCCCGCCGAACCAGGCGCTCGAAAGTCCTACAGTTGTCGGCGCACAGGCCGCTAACGAACTGCTGAACATCATCGGCGTAAAAGCCTCTTTTGTAATGACTGAATATAAGGGCCGGATTTATATCAGCGCCCGCGCCATTGATGAAGTTAATGTCCAGATTATTATGGAACGTATGGGAGGCGGAGGCCACTTAAATATCGCAGGAGCGCAGCTTGACGGCGTTACCTTAGAAGACGCAAGAACAAAATTAAAAGACACACTTATTAAAATGTCAGAAGAAGGAGCGATTTAAAATGAAAGTAATCTTAATAGAGGATGTAAAATCTCTCGGCAAAAAAGGGGAAACTGTAAATGTAAGCGACGGATATGCCAGAAATGCATTATTCCCAAAAAAGCTTGCTCTGGAAGCCACACCCCAAAATATCAACGACTTAAAGCTCCAGAAAGCCCATGCAGACAAAGTAGCTCAGAAAGCGCTGGAAGACGCAAAGGCTTTTGCCGCTGAGATTGCCACAAAGGAAATCCAGGTAGCCATCAAGGTAGGCGAAGGGGGACGTGCTTTCGGTTCTGTCTCTTCAAAAGAAATATCTGAGGCTGCTAAGGCTCAGCTCGGATACACTCTGGATAAAAAGAAAATTCTGCTTCCCAATCCACTGAAAGCCTTGGGAACCACCACCGTAGGAATCAAGCTGCACCCGAAGGTGACGGCAGAACTGAAAGTTATCGTAAAGGAAGCTTAAGTCATGGAAGAAGCACTGATTAAACGGGTACTTCCCCACAGCCCGGAGGCGGAACAGTCTGTAATTGGCTCCATGCTTATGGACAGGGAAGCGATTATGGCTGCTTCCGAGATCATTGACAGCGCAGACTTTTACCAGCATCAGTACGGAATCCTATTTGAGACGATGCTGGAACTGTATAACGAGGGAACGCCTGTAGATTTAATCACTCTGCAGGACAGGCTGCGTGAGAAGGATGTACCGCCGGAAATCAGCAGCTTGGAATTCGCCAAAGATTTGCTCAGCTCTGTGTATACTTCTACCAATGTGCGGCAATATGCACAGATTGTATATGAGAAGTCCATACTCCGCAAATTAATCAAGGAGTCTGAGGAAACTGCCAACATCTGCTATCTGGGCAAAGAGCGGGTGGACGACATTATGGAGGACACGGAAAAGAGAATTTTTTCCCTGCTCCAAAAAAGAAACACCGGAGATTTCGTTCCCATCAAAGACGTTGTCCTGAACGCCCTGGATAAAATAGAACTTGCCTCAAAGAACCGCGGCAGCGTTACGGGGATTCCTACAGGATTTATCGATTTAGATTATAAAACTTCCGGTATGCAGCCTTCCGATTTGATTCTCATTGCCGCCCGTCCCTCAATGGGAAAGACCGCGTTTGTTCTGAATATTGCGCAGCACATGGCGTTTAAAAATGACGTGACCGCAGCGATTTTCAGTTTGGAAATGTCCAAGGAACAGCTGGTCAACCGACTGTTCTCCCTGGAATCAAAAGTAGATTCTCAATCTATCCGAACCGGAAACCTGAGTGACGATGACTGGGCGAAGCTTATTGAAAGCGCCGGAATCATTGGCAAATCAAACCTGATTATTGACGATACTCCCGGTATCTCCGTAAGTGAACTGCGCTCCAAATGCCGGAAATATAAACTGGAACATAACCTGGGTATTATTATCATTGACTACCTTCAGCTCATGACCGGAAGCAAGCGTTCAGACTCCAGGCAGCAGGAAATCTCCGATATTTCCCGCTCCTTAAAGGAAGTCGCCCGTGAGCTAAGCGTTCCGGTTATTGCCCTTTCCCAGCTCAGCCGTGCAGTTGAACAGCGTCCTGACCACCGCCCTATGCTCTCCGATTTGCGTGAATCCGGCGCCATTGAGCAGGACGCAGATGTCGTAATGTTCATTTACCGCGACGACTACTACAACAAAGACAGCGAAAAGAAAAATATTGCGGAAATCATCATTGCCAAACAGAGAAACGGCCCGATTGGAACTGTAGAACTGGTTTGGCTGCCTAATTATACAAAATTTGCAAATATGCAGAAGTAATTCTATATAAAAAAGAGCTGCCGGCAAATGATATCATTTACCGACGGCTTCTTTTATTGCTCCAAACAGATTTTTACTCTACATCCCATCCTGACAAATATGCCTGCTGTTCCGGCGTCAGCTCATCAATCTTCAAGCCCATAGCCGCCAGTTTACAGCGTCCAATCTCATCATCTATGGAATCCGGGATATCGTATACCTTTGTTGTAAGCGTTTCTTTATGCTTTACCAGCCAATTCAGACTCAACGCCTGCACTGCAAAGGACATGTCCATGATTTCAGCCGGATGCCCCATTCCACATGCAAGGTTTACAAGCCTTCCTTCTCCGAGAACATTTAAGATACGTCCGTCTTCCAGCTCATATCCCATGATATTGTTCCGACGCTCCTCGCTGCGCACCGCCATTTTCCTCAGCGCCGCGACATCTATCTCACAGTCAAAGTGTCCCGCATTGCACAGAATCGCATTGTCCTTCATAACCTTAAAATGTCTCGGCACAATTACGTCTTTACAACCCGTTACCGTCACAAAGATATCGCCATATTTTGCCGCCTCATCCATAGGCATAATCTGATAACCGTCCATAGTAGCGTCCAATGCTTTAAATGGGTCTATCTCTGTCACAATCACATTTGCCCCCATTCCCTTGGCACGCATAGCGGTTCCTTTTCCGCACCAGCCATAGCCTGCTACTACGACCGTCTTACCTGCAACAATCAAATTCGTAGTATCCATGATTGCCGTCCATACCGACTGACCGGTTCCATATTTATTGTCATAATAATGCTTTGCCTTCGCATCATTGACCGCCATCATCGGGCAGGGTAAAATCCCTTCCCTCTCTCTTGCTTTTAAGCGGTGTATGCCTGTAGTTGTCTCCTCACATCCTCCAATCAGGTTCTCTGCGTACTCTTTGCATCTTCCGCCGAGCAGATTAATCAAATCCCCGCCGTCATCTACGATTAAATGCGGGCGGCACTCTAATGTCTTGACCAGTAATTCTTCGTATTCCTCCGGTGAGACGCCATAAATACCAAAGGTCTCAACGCCCATTTCTGCTACTGCCGCGGCCACATCATCCTGCGTAGACAGAGGATTGCAGCCTGTCAGATACACCTCTGCGCCTCCTTTTGCCAGCACCAGCCCAAGATTTGCTGTTTTTGCTTCCAGATGCACTGAAACCGCAATGCGCAGCCCTTTGAATGGCTGTTCTTTTTCAAACCGTTTTTCTATCTCTGTCAATGCCGGCATAGATGCCCGCACCCACTCTATCTTTTTTCTCCCTGAAGACGCCAGGGAAGCATCTTTAATAATACTCATCGTTCTTTATCCCTTTCTTTTCTATCATGATAAATATTCTTTAACTATCTTATCCACTTCATAATATACGCGCTCTGTATCTATCGTCAAAAGCCGGCGTCCCCGCATCACAAACCTGCCGTCAATCATCACTGACTCCACCTCCGAACCATTTGCTGAATAACACAGAGAGGAAAGGATATTATTGTTAGGGAACAGCGACGCTGCTTTCAAATCCACAAATATCAAATCAGCACATGCGCCCTCCCGAATAACTCCCAGCTGATTTTCCATATGCAGGGCTTTCGCTGCATTCTCTGTGGCGGCTTTTACAACAAACCGTGCAGGCGCCGCAGTGGAATCCCCCTTGATACCTTTATGTATCAGGGAGAGCAGCCCCATTTCCCTAAACATATTTAACGTATTATTGCTGGCAGTACCGTCTGTGCCAATACAGATATTGATACCTTTTTCACGCATTTCAGAAATCGGTGCAAATCCATTTCCCAGTTTTGCATTGCTGGCCGGATTTGTTACCACATGCGCGCCCGAAGCCTGCAGAATATCCAAATCATTATAGCACATCTTTACACAGTGCGCCAAGATGGTTTTCTCATCCAGGAATCCGATATCTTCCAGCAGCTTCACCGGAGTTTTCCCATGTTTATTGAGACAGTCATTGACTTCCGTATCGCTTTCAGACAAATGAATCTGCTTTAGCATCCCCTGGCGCTCTGCCTCTTTTGAAACCTGCTCCAGCATCTGCGTGGAACAGCTGTAGATTGCATGGGGAGAGAGGATAAATTTCAAGGTACTGCTCTCATACTCACGCTTTTCTTCCAAGGCTTCCTGAAACCTTCCGAAACCGTCTGAATACAAGTCCTCGCCTACCAGCCCGCGTCCGATAAATCCGCGCATCCCAGCGTCTTTCGCTGCCTGTGGAGACTGTCTGTGAAACATATGCATATCGACAAAGCTTGTCGTCCCTGTCTTTATCATTTCCGAAAATGCCAACAGAGACGTCCAGTACGCCCCTTCTTTCGGCAGTCTGTCTTCTACCGGCATAACACGCTGAAACAGCCACTCGCCAAAGTCCACGTCATCCGCATAGTTACGCATCACCGTCATATAAGCATGCGTGTGCATATTTATCAGTCCCGGCATAACAAGTTTATCTTTCGCATCAACCACTTCGGCTCCATCTGTCTCTGAAAATGTAATCTTCCCATCCTTTACCCAAAAATCCTTTTGCTCAATCTGAAAACCCTCTTCCGCAGAAAGCAGCAGCTTTGCGTTTATTACTTTATAATCCATCTCGTCAACCACCTCGGCTCCTTTTTTCCCGCCTCTGCAGGCATCGCAGCCGATACCTTTCCTGAATAATATTGTTCTTCTTTCGGAAATAGTATACTTGATATCTGAATAGATGTCCATTCATTGAAACAATTTCCCTGCTAAAAATACCCGGGCGGTTAAGCCCGGGCACAGTAAAGCATCTAAACTATTTAATATATTTTTTCAAATCTTCTACCCTGTCAACCTTCTCCCAGGGAAGATCCAGATCATTGCGTCCAAAATGTCCGTATGCCGCTGTCTGCTTATAAAGCGGACGGCGCAGATCCAGCATCTTGATAATACCTGCCGGACGCAAATCGAAGTTCTCCCTCACGATTTCCGTTAACTTCTCGTCAGAAAGTTTTCCTGTTCCAAAAGTATCTACCATAACAGAAGTAGGACGCGCCACACCGATGGCATAAGAAAGCTGGATTTCACATTTGTCTGCCAATCCCGCTGCCACAATATTCTTTGCCACATACCGCGCTGCATATGCTGCAGAACGGTCTACCTTCGTGCAGTCCTTTCCTGAGAATGCGCCGCCGCCGTGACGTGCATATCCGCCGTAAGTATCCACAATAATCTTCCGTCCGGTCAGTCCGCTGTCTCCATGAGGGCCTCCGATAACAAATCGTCCGGTAGGATTGATGAAAAATTTCGTCTCTCCATCTACCATATCCTGCGGAAGAATGACGTCAAACACATGCTTCTTAATATCCTCATGAATTTGTTCCTGGGTCACGTCCGGGTCATGCTGCGTCGAAAGCACTACCGCGTCCAGTCTTGCCGGTCTGCCATTTTCATCATACTCTACACTCACCTGGGTTTTACCGTCAGCCCGCAGGTAAGGCAGCGTCCCATCTTTACGGACTTTCGTAAGCTGCAGCGCCAGCTTATGCGCCAATGAAATCGGATATGGCATATATTCTTCTGTTTCATTGCTCGCATAACCGAACATCATACCCTGGTCTCCGGCGCCGATTGCCTCTATTTCCTCGTCAGACATCTCATTTTCCTTTGCCTCCAGAGCCTTGTCCACACCCATTGCAATATCCGTAGACTGCTCGTCAATCGCAGTGATCACGCCGCAGGTATCTGCATCAAACCCATATTTCCCTCTGGTATAACCGATTTCCCTCACGGTGTCGCGCACGATTTTCTGAATATCTACATATGCTTTCGTAGTAATCTCGCCCATAACCAGAACAAGCCCTGTCGTGATAGCCGTCTCACATGCTACGCGGCTCATCGGGTCCTGCTCCAGCAGTGCGTCCAAAATCGCGTCGGAAATCTGGTCGCACATCTTGTCCGGATGCCCTTCTGTTACTGATTCGGAAGTAAACAACAATTTTTCCATGAAATCCTCCTTTGTCCAATGACTGTATTCTCTCATTCACCAAAGATCAACTCTACGGATAAGAAAAGGCCCGCATAAGCGGACCTCCTATCTTTATCGACAAGTAAATCCTCTTATTGTTCGATTGCTCGCTCAGGTTGGCACCTTCCTTATAGGGGTTGCCGTGGTTTCACAGATCCTTTGTATCTCCACCACTCTGAATAAGAGAAAATATTATATTTATCTGCTTCTATACCATACCTCATTTCTGAGTGTACGTCAAGTACTTTGCTCTATTTGTTTGTCAGATAGTAACAGTTCAGCCTTCGGCTTCACTGTTACGGAATCCAGCCCATTTAAAGTTTGCTGTTCGCAAAGGGCTGGATTCTCTGGCTGAATTTACGCATTCTCACAGACTTTGCAGCAAGTGCAAAGTCCTGGGCTGAACTGTTACGTCAGCTACGCAGCAAGGGGATGCATTCGAATCCGCATCCCCTTTGAGTAAACTGCCTCCCGGCCGCCACACTTTTATTTTACTTTTGTCTTTTTCCCTGCTCCGGCCTTTTTCAGCTGTTTTAAAAGTTTTGCTTTCTGCTTCTTGCTCATCTTCTTAGCGCTTACAGTCAGTTTCGCTGATGTTTTCTTAAACGCCCCTGTCTTAATGCTCTTCAGCGCTTTTCCTTTCAACTGAACGGACTTCAGGTTTTTACAGCCCATAAACGCCTGCTTGCTGATTGTAGTGACATTCGTCCCAAGGACTACCTTTTTCAGTTTGGTATTCCCCTTCATCACGCTTGCCCCAACTTCTGTCACCTTACAGGTTACGCCTGCAATCTTAACCGTAGCAGGAACATTTAATGTCGCTTTCTTTTTGTTAATTACACTTACAAGCTTTGCAGTCTTATTCTTTGCGTTAATTACTTTGTAGCGTCCGTTGCCCACCTTCTCCTCAGCACCGGGTTTGAAAATCGGCTTCACCGGGTTTGGATTACCCGGATTTGGATTACCCGGATTTGGATTACCCGGATTTGGATTGCCTGGGTTTGGATTACCTGGGTTTGGATTACCTGGATCCGGTACAATTATTTTCTGCAATTTAGCTTTTGCTGCCGCCAGAGCATCCAATGCGGCCTTTGCTTCTTTCTGCAATGCATTCGGATTTCCCAGAATCTCCTTCAGGTCAGCCAGCGCTTTTGCATATTCGGCGGCAGACTCTGCCGTATATTCTTTCAAATTCACTTTTTCTGCTTCTGCCACTGCTGAAGAAACACTATCCATATCTGCCGGTCTTTCAACTAATGCCACCTCAAGTTTCTCCATGATGTCTGCTACTTCCGCTTTCGTTACAGGATTCTTCAGAATTTTTTCTGCCTCTTTCAGATATTCTTTAAGCAGAGCCACACTCTCCTCTGTATACAGGCTTTCATCAATATTCTTAAGCTCCTCTGCCCTCTCTTCCTGTTTTGCCTGAAGCTCAGACGTTTCTATGTTATTTTCCACCTCCGGCTTACGGACAAGCAGACTGTCCAGGCTCTGAACACTTCCATAAGCTGCAAAGAGATCTTCAATCGTGCTGTTCTGGCTGCTTACAATCGTTTCTATCATTGCAATCGCCTCTGTTACGGCATTCCAGCTCTGCGCTGTATAGTCTGAACTGTTCAAATTCTTATATGGCGCCAATGCTGTCGTTATCGCATCTCTATTTACGTTTACATGGTATAGATTCAGCTCTGCAGCCGTTCCATGCGTCGCTTCGCTGGCTAAAATATTCAGCTTCACACTCTTCGCTTCAATCGGCTCAAACACTGCTGCCTTTTCCGTCATATCAGACGCCCAGGTGCCACTGGCATAATTTGTCACTACCGTTCCATCTGCCTTTGTGATATCAATGCTGTACTGTGTAATACGTCCGTTCGTACTATTCTGCCTTGGCAGATAAGTCAGCATATTAACCGTCTTTGCCGCATTATTATTAAATGTAAGCGTCAGATAATGGTCGTGATCTTTCGTCTCATTTTTTTCTGAGTTCTGAGACCAGTCTGTATGCCAATAAGTTGTCGTATCTCCGTCCAATACAGCCGGGAAACGCCCCTCTGAATGATCCGAACAGCCGGTAGCAGTCATTTCTCCCTGCGGAACCGCAGCGCTGCTGTAATCGCCTGTAATCGGCTTCTCAACAGATACTGTCACTCCATCTATAAGTCCTTTGAAACTCTTTGTCGCACTTCCGATACGTCCCAGCGGAAGCATCATCGTAGCTGTCTTTGTAATGCCTGTCTGTGCCAGTTTCGCGCTCAATTCCGTAGTTTCATGATTCGCAAAATAAATGTCCGGATTATTATTCTTGGAAATAATAGTCGTTCCATTTCCTTTTGTAACTGTTGCCAGATTGCCATCTTCGTCATATATCTTATTATCAATAAGCGTGCCATTTACATACAGTTCCGGAGTATCTTTTGCTCCTTTGAAGGTCAGCTCTACCCACTCGCCCTTCGGAAGCGTATAGTTAAAGGAATAATCATATCCTTCTCTTGAAAATCCGACTTTTCCGGTATGCTTCTGTACTGCCTTAATCGCATACGTACCGTAAGCCCCGAATGCATCTTTTGATTCACACAGAATCTGTTCGCCTTCAGCATCTGTGTCCATCTTCACCCTCATCGTAAGGGTTCCATTTCCCCCAATCTTATCAAGATTATCCGGAGTCGTCAGATAACTCTCTCCGCCGTTCAGCCTCAATGCCTTGCTGCCGTCTGAATCTGCCTGTGTGACATTTTTACTGTCTGCCGCGTCATAACTGTTCGCACTGGAATCCTCGGTAAGCGCCTCATCAAATGTATAGTCCAGAACTGTTTTTGTTACCGACTCAACCTCTCCGTATACTTTTGTTCCCGGAGCCGTCCCCAGCTTCTCTACATCTGCCCTAAGTTCTTCATATGTCCTGTCCGCTGCTTCGCCCCACAGCCTTGCGCTGTATGCCGGAAGCGGCTGATAGAAACGGTCGAAGGAATCGTACTGAGAAATACCATTTCCGCGGGTATCCACACTGTCATGCCAAATCGCATAGCACCCGCCGAGAATCTGGTCGTCGCCCTCGCTTACATTCAGATTTCCGATACTGTTCGGTTCCCATGAATTATAGATGTTCTGTGCATTAATATAATCATTATAATATCCTGCCGCAGGTACAATATAGTTTGGTCCTTCCAGCGTATTGATTAACTCATATCCTGAATTATACATAACCTGTGGATTCGCATAGCCCGTATTCCAGATATTCAGCTGCACGTCTTTTGACGGAACCGGGGTGTCTCCTGCCTTGTTCGTAAGGCTTCCCCACATACGGACAGTCCTGGTCTTTCCATCCGCCGTCTTTGTTCCCTGCACAAACTCAATCATTTCTTTCGAGAACCTGCGGAACAGTTCTTTTCCTACTTTTCCTTCTTCTCCATGATACTCGTCTGTACCAATGTGAATCGTGTCAATATCTGCAAAGACTGCATCCTTGCCCCCATCAAAATACTCCTGCCAGATGCTCTTTGCCCACGCGAAGGAACCCTCATTCGTAAGATTCAGCTCTTCAATCAGATAACCATGCGATCCTCCTGCTTTCTTTGTCATATATTCCTCGTATACCCTCGTAATTGGCAATGCATGGGCCGGCATATCAAATTCCGGTACGATACTCACCCCTCTTGTCTGGGCGTCTTTCACAAACTCCTTAAAGTCTTCTTTCGTATAATACATATCCTGCGACATCAGGGTCACGCCTGTTTCTTCATTCTTTTTATCGGACTCCAGACGGAATCCAGCATAAGACTGTGCAGCAGCAGTCTCCAGATCCGGATAATCTTCATGGAAAATCAGGTTATCGCTCAAGTGGAGCTGTAAGCTGTTCATCTTGTACCAGGACATATTTCTTGCAAAATCATATACTGTTTCCAGGTCGAACGGCTTTCTCCCCAAGTCAAAACTGAACGCACGCACTTCATACTTAGGATAATCCCTGACAATACCCCTTGGCATGACGCCCTGTGTCTGCTTCAGAATCTGGAGGATACTGATAACGCCCCAGTAAACGCCCACTGCATCGGAAGCTTCTACCAATACAGCATTTCCAATTTTCAGGACATAGCCTTCTTTTCCAAGCCCTTTCTCTGCGGTATCTAATGTCAGATAGAAGTCTCCTTCGGAAACATCCTTGATTCCGCCTGTCACTACCTGTATCGGAGAACCTGTAATTATTTCATAATCTTCTGCAAACTTCTTTGCTGCATCTGCCAGCTCTTTATCCGCCACGATTTTGCTCACGGCAGAAACTGCAAACTGCCCCTGAGTACCATGCCATTCCTGCAGCTCCGGAATCACAGATGGCTTCGCATTCGCATTTTCTTCCGGCTCATACCTTCCCGGAACGGATATCGTATACTCTTGTGAATTTGCTTTCTCCCCATTCACAGAAACCTCGTAAAATCCTTTTACCACTTTATCTGAAAGCGGTTTATAAATCGTTCCGTCATCGCCAATCACCTGTTCGTAATCTGCGCAGAAGCGGACTTTCACACCATCGCCCAGATCCGGCATGGAAATATGTGTTCCGTCTTCGGAAATCTCCGGCGCTGTAACACGAGCCACAAGTTCCAGGGCGCTCACCGGAATTTCCCCTTCATAAACTTCAAATTCATAAACCGATACAACGTTCCAGGATGTTTCACCCCCTAAACCATCGGCCGTAAAAGTTTTGATATTCAGACGCACATACTGTGCCTGTACCGGAGCATCCAAAGTAATCTTCTGCACCGTTTCCGCAGGCTTTTGCGTAAAGCTGGCTACCTCCGTCCAACTGTTTCCATCATTCGATGTCTCAATCGCATAGTTTGTAGCGTTTCTCCTCTCCCATTTCACAACGAAGCCCTTCATGGTCTGCACGCTGTCCCATGCAAGCTGCAGCGTCTGATCCCTGTCTCCTCTTGCGCTCGCCCACCTGGTTGCACCATCCCCGTCGTTTGCCTTCGATGCCGGATAATCACTCGTTTCCGTACTGGATGCTGTGGCTGTGGCGCTTAACGCCAGATTCTCATCATTTGCTTTTGCCGTCAGCGCCGGAAGCTGTATGGAACCAAGCGTGACGCAGACTGCCAATATCAAAGCGCCTGCCTTCCTAATTTTTCTTTGAAACATATCGCCCCTCCTCTTAGCTAAACATTGAAAATTTACCAAAATGCTTTCACCTATATTAACACAAATTTGTGAATATGTCTATAAATCTTTCTGCTCTTATGTATTTTCCTGTAACAATTTGGCTGTCGGTTTATAAAAACTGACAGCCAAATTGTTATCAAAAAATTCTCTTCCAACTACTTCTGTTTGTACACCACTTTTTTACTCATGCCCGCTTTTCTGAATTTTGTCTTCAAAGCTTTAAATTGTTTCTTGGACATTTTTTTCGGTACAGTTACTTTACACTTTACCGCTGTTCCTTTAAATACTTTTTTCCCTGACAATTTCGGTACTTTTGTGCCTTTCAAAATGACTGTTTTCAGCTTCTTACTTCCAAAAAATGCATTAGAGCCAATGCTCGCCACATTGGAACCGAGCTCTACAGAAGCAAGCTTCTTACACTTTTGGAACACCTTCCCCTGAATTGCCGTAACCTTAAAAGTATAGCCGTCAATTACTACTGTTGCCGGAATCTTTACCCTCTTTGCGTTCTTATTCCTGAGCTTTGATACAGTCACTGTACCATCTTTTGCATCAGACTTTGTTACTTTAAACTCCAGTACTTTGTCTTTGGAAACAGCTACTGTGTCTTTTGCCGGAACCTTCGGCTGCGGCTCTGGCGACGGTGTCGGTTGGGAGCCTGGAGGCGTTGGCTGGGGATTCGGCTGAACTGTTCCACCAGAAGTTTCTTTAACCAGCTTTGTTTCCCTCAGCTTCTTTAATGCTTTATCTATCTCTGGCTGTGCCGCAGCCGGATTCCGCAGGACAGACAGGGCTTCTGAGAGCGCCTTCTTTAATGCCTCTACAGATTCCTCTGTGTATCCGCTGGTATCCTTTAGCTGATTTTCCGCATCTTTCACAGCCTTTATCATCTCTGTGTCATCTACAGTCTTTGGAGCCAGCTCTTCCTCTGCCCTGCGCAGCGCTGCAAGAGCTGTATCTATCTCAGTTTTTGTCGCATTTGGTTTCGCAAGGATATTCTTTGCATCGGCAAGAGCCTTTTTATATGTTTCCGCACTTGCATACGTGCAGCCGCTTACGTCTGCTTCCTCTGCTACCGCCTTTTTAATCTCACTAATATTCACGAGTTCTGCTTTCTTTGTCTGCAGGCTGTTCCATGCTTCTATTTTCTGCTCCTCTGTTGCATTTGGATTACTTAAAATGTTCTTGAGATTTTCTGCTTCTGCCTGATATTCTGCAAATCCCTCAGAAGTATAATCCCCGGCATCCGCCTGCTCTGCTTCTTTTACTGCATCAGACAACTTATTTTCTATCGGTTTCACCGTCAGCTTTTCTACCGCCTGCTGAAGCTTTTCACATGCATAAAGGCATTCTTCCTCCGTGCTGTCCGGTTTATTTATCACTGCCAGCACAGTTTCACGGACATCCATAAATGCTTTCCAGCTAATGTCTGTGTACTCCCCTTCTTTAAAATCCGCATACTTATTCAGCTCTTCCTGAAGCTTTTCACCATTAAACACCTCTGTCTGCTCATACAGATTTAATTCCGCTATTGTCCCGTGGACACCCACATTGTCACCGATAGACTCATCTATTTTCAAAGTAACTTTCCCGGCTTCAACCGGGTCAAACACCGCTGTCTTCCTGCTTGCATTATCTGCCCATTCCCCATCTGCCACAGTCACCGTCGTCCCGTCAGCCTTTTCCACAAGGACCCTGTATTGCAAAATCCTTCCGTTATTGCGATCCTGCCTTGGCAGATAGGTCAGCTTTGCAACTGTCCTTGGATTTCCGTCTTTAAAGGTAAGCGAAACCTTGTGATGATCCTCATCAGAAAGTGACAAATCATTGCTCCAGTTACTATGCCAGAACGTATCGGGGTTTCCGTCCAGTACAAACCTTGCCGGCCCTTCGTTTCCGCTCTGATTTGCCTCAGAGCAGGCAGACGCCTCCATCTCATTCTGCGGAATCAGGCCGCGTTCATCATTGATTTCCAATTCCTTGCCAACTGTCACAGAATCTATCTGTCCCTTGAAACTCTTTGTCGTGCTTCCGACGCGTCCAAACGGAATCATCAGCGTGACTACCTTTTTAATATTAGAAGGCAGGGCCGCCGTCAATTCCCTGTCAGGATGGTTCTCAAAATACATATCGGGATTATTATCCACCAATTCTCCATTTACATATAGCTCTGCCGTATTGTTTCCTCCGCAGAACATTAATTCCATCCATTTGCCTTTTGGAAGCGTATAGTTAAAGGAATAATCATATCCTTCTCTTGAGAATCCGACTTTTCCTGTATTTTTCTGCACCGCTTTAATCGCGTATGTCCCATATGTTCCAAACGCATCCTTTGACTCACAGAGAATCTGCTCTCCCTCTGCATCTGCATCCATTTTGACTTTCATAGTCAAAGATGCGCCAGAACCGAATACATCCAGCGGGCTCTCCGCATAGCTTTCTCCGCCTTTAAGCTGTAGCGCCTTTCCCGTATCTGACGATACCTGCTCCACATTTTTCATTTCCGTCAAATCATAGCCATTTCCACTGGCATCCTGTTCCATTGACTCGTCAAATGTGTACTTTGCCGCCTCTTTCCCTATGGAATCAACCTCTGATATAATCTTTGTACCTGGCGCCGTCCCTGTCTTATCTGCAAGCTCTGCAAACGCATCATATTCTTTGCTCGCCTCGCCCCACAGCTTCGCGCTATACGCAGGCAGCGGCTGAAGAAAACGCACAAAAGAATCGTACTCGGAATTTCCGTTTGCACGGGTATCGATGTTGTCATGCCAAAGCGCGTAGCATCCTCCCAGCATCTGGTCATCCCCTGCTTTTGCCGTAAAGTTACTGATGACATTCGGCCTCCAGTTTCTATATATCGCCCCCAAAGACCTGTAATCTCCGTAACTGCCCTCACCAGCAGTATTTCCAGGAACAATATAATTGGTATACAATGTATTAATTAAATCAAACCCCGCATTATACATATCCGTGGGATTTGCATAAGAACCTGTTTCCCAAATATTAAGCTGTACGTCCTTAGACGTTACCCTCGGGGTTCCATTAATTCCGCCTTTATTTGAAAGACTGCCCCACATACGTACATTGGTTGTCGCTGAGATGCACCTGGAAACTGTTCATTTTATACCAGGACATATTCTTTGCAAACTGATAAATCGAATCCAGGCTAAAAGGCTTCCTTCCCACATCAAGGCTAAATGCCCTGACCTCGTATTTCGGATAATCCCTTGCCTCTCCTTTTGGAATACTGCCGCCTGTCTGCTTAAGAATCTGCAGGATACTGATTGTCCCCCAGTGGGCGCCTGTCGGCTGTGCCGCTTCAACAACTGCCGCATCACCGATAGAAAGACGGTAGCCTTCTTCTCCAAGCCCCGCATCCGCAGAACCAAGAGTCAGGTAAAAATCTCCCATCTTCGCGTCATCGCGCGTACCGGAAACTACCCCAATCTCCATCCCGGTAATATCCTTATAGTTCTCCGCAAACGTATCGGCCACACCTTTCAGTTCGCTGCTTCCTACAACAATCCTGCTGAATACAGAAGCAATAAAATTACCCCGCGTCTGCACCTATTCCCGGCGTCCACACTGCACCGGACACCATACAAAACGCAAGAAACACTGCTCCTATTTCACACAAAACTTTCTATTTTAAATCTACTTTTCTAAACAAATTGCCAAAAATAAGATTGACGCCAAGGATACACCCCGCGTCAATCTTCCTACTAACCTAATGAAATTCTAAAAAGCTGTATCTGTCTTTGAAATTTCCGTTTATTTCACCTGAAATGCGACATAGTTATAATCATCTTTCGCAAAGTCTGCATCTACATGGATTCGGTAAGTCCCCGGCAAAAAATCACTTTTCTGATACAAAGCTGCTTTCCCTTCCGAATACAGTTCATATGTCTCTTCTACGCTTCTCCTGCCTTTAAGCCTACGCTGTGCCAGAGTAAATGCCGCATCATTCTGAGCCGTCAATTTCACCCATTTCCCATTCTCCAGCTTTTCAACCCAAAAGGAACACCCATAGTTTAATGGTTCCCTTCCGTTATTCCCCAGCCTGACTCTCACTCTAAGGGTGTTGTCTGTCTGCTCCACTCCCGCTAAGCTCGCTTTCGATACCTTATTTTGCACAATAACTTTGCATCGGTAAATCTTATTCCCTGCTTTTGCCTGAACAATAGCTTTTCCAGGATTGCGTGTCTCCAAAACAACTGTTTGGTTCCTTTTTCCTTTTCTCTTTGCAATTTTCACAATCCTCTTATCAGAAGACGTCCATTTCACATTTCCACTTGCTTTCAGCAGCATTAACGTTTCTTTTTCTTCTTTGCAAGTCACGATTCTTACTTTTGAAATTTTTTCCGCGCTTTTTGCATATGATTGTTTGGAGCAACATGGTGAAGCAAACAGCATAACCGCAAACAGCATCATAATATAAACATACGCTCTTCTCTTCATAAACTTATCCTCCTAAAAATATTTTCTAAAATATCCCCCTCTAACATTTCACCACCAACATTGTTTTTCGCGCCACCTTATCTTATATAATCCCCCATTATATATTTATATTTTTAAACATTAAATTTTTGGTATGTTAATTATGGATTATATGTAATTTCTGCTCCTTTTTTTCATAATAATACCATATATTTCTATATGCGTCAAATATTTATTATTAAAAATTCATAAAACTTTCCTTGATAAATAGTACATATATACTTCTTCCCCCTCATACACTTCAAACAAACCCCTGGACGGAACATACCTATGGATTTTTTAATTTTCCTTTCGACTTATATCATACCTTTTATATTATTTATTGTCATCGGCTACAGCCTGCTTATAAGACAGAATGTATATGAAACTTTCATCAAAGGAGCAGCATCCGGCTTCCATACTGTGATTGGCATCATGCCTACCCTGATTGGGCTGATGGTTGCTGTGGGCGTCCTCCGGGCTTCAGGCTTTCTGGATATGCTTTCCGATGTCCTGGGACATTTTCTTCAATACATAGGCTTTCCGGCTCAGCTTGTTCCTGTGACCATCGTAAGAATGTTCTCTTCCAGCGCCGCCACCGGTCTCACTCTGGACATCTTCAAAGAATATGGCCCTGACTCCTTCTTCGGCAACCTGGTCTCCATCATGATGGGGTGTACGGAAACCATTTTTTATACGATGTCTGTGTATTTTATGACTGCAAAAGTAAAAAAGACGCGGTATACCCTGCCGGGCGCGCTGATTGCTACACTGGCGGGGATTGCGGCCAGTATGGTGCTTGCCCGAGGGATGTGAAATTCGTTGTAACAGTTCAGCCCAGGATTTTGCACTTGCTGCAAATTCCGTAAGAATGCGTAAATTCAACCGGAGAATCCAGCCCTTTGCGATCAGAAAACTTTAAATGGGCTGAACTGTTACAATTCGTTTGACATTCTTATAGGACTCTGTTATCATATAAAAAAGAGACACTGCCGATAGACGGGTAGTCCCGATTATTGGATTACAAAAAGTAACCGCACCTTGGGGTCAAGATTGGGCGGTTACTTTTTTGTATAATCAATATATGCTATTACAATCGTCACAATAATAGAAAGAATCATCAGCACGATATCCAATATCTCAAATACACTCATAAGCTCGCCCTCCTTTCACAGATTTCTCTATATTAGAGATTTCTATGTAATCAGAGGGTTCAGTCCCTCTGTTGAAGGACTAACCGCCTGCCGTTTTCTCGAACAGTGTCTCATATTCTTATATTGCTACACATTATTCTGATTTTCAATATAACTTTTTGATTTTATACTTCCTCACTGTATCCTTCTTCCTCTGCCAGCCCTTTCTCTAATTGCGCAAATTCCTTTTTCTCAAACTCCTGAATGGAAATATGCTTCTTATTGGGATTTGCAAATACGAAAGTTTTATCTACATTCTCGATATAGTTCTGAATCTTGTCATTTGTGGCGCTGATGATTGCCTGGAATCCCAGCCCCCGAATCAGCGCGATACAGCTTGCCACCTTCTCCGCATCCATTTTAGAAAACGCTTCGTCCAGCACTACCAGGCGGATCGTAGGATTTATCCGAGTCCTGACAATCCCTACCCGGTATGCCTGTGCGAAACTTGCCAGAAGAGCCACGTAGAGTGGGTTCTGCCCCTCCCCGCCGGAATTCTTTTTAATCATCTGGCTCAGGCGGATTTTAATCGTCTCTTCCCCCTCGATAATCTGCTGCATGTCAAAGGACAGGTATGTACGGTAATCCGCATACTTTTCCATATTACGCCGGGACTCTTCCAATTCTTCTGCCGTAGCGTTATCCGGCGGGATAAATACTGCAATCAGCTCCTGCATAAGCTCCCCATATTTATCTTCATGGGACATAGTAAACAGGTTCATCTGGTTTTCCATGCCGCCCGCTATCTGGGAGGGGTTTACTTCCAGCGTCTCGTCCATGAACATTTCGTAGTATCTGCCGTCCGCCCCCCTGTTTTTGGATATCACAAACCGATACCTGTCTTTTCCGAAGTCCATCTGGCTGATAATCTTATTCAGTTCATCCCTCTGTTTATATGCGCCTTCAATGGCGCTGCGTATTTTATAAATAAAGTCCTGTTTAAAGAGATACACCGCCTCTTTTGCCTGTTCGTCAGCCTTCTGATAAAGCGCGGTCAAATCCCCGTACTGCAGATGGGAGAGCAGTTCGTCATAGGGCTGATTCGTCCTTTCCTCCGCTGAAAATGTCCTGTTCGGATACTTCCTTAAATATTCAAAACGGATTTCCCTCAAAGAAGACATGGCTTTCTCGGCTTCCTCTGCCGCCCCCCTTGCCTTTCCAAAAAAGGATGCCTGCAGACGCTCGTAATTCGGATTCTCCCTGCCGCTGAAAAATTCTGCCACCTTTTGTTCCTGCGCCGCATCCTTTACAAAACTTTTCTCCTTTTCCGCCAGCTCCTCATTCCGGCTGATATACTCTCTTTTCAAAGCTTCCAGCTCGGCATCCTGCTTTTCTATCTGACGGAGCATGGCGTCCCGCGCCGCTTTTTCCTTCCGGCATTTTTCCTCCAGTTCTTCCTGCTGCTGTTTCCATAGATTGATGTCTTTCTGCCGCAGCTCTTCCAGTTTCTTCTCCAGACGGTTCTTCTGTGCCGCCTTTTCCGGGTATGCCTCCACATCCCTTTTCCAGTCCAGATATTCCTCCAGCCCCCGGGGAAGGTGCTCCAGATTCAAAATCTTCCGGCAGGACTCCTCCAGTGCCTGGCAGGGCTTCCGCTTTTCCTCAATCTCCAGCTGCAGTTCTTCCAGCTGCCGGATGCGCCTGCGCATACTCACCTCGCCGATATAAGCGCGCCTGGTATACAGCTCCGGATTGATATACTGCAGTTTAAAGCTGTGGTACTGGATACAGTCCCTGGTAATGCCGATTCTACACTCCCTCAGCCCGTCAATGCTGTCGCATTTCATCACGTTTCCCAACAGGAAATCAATATATGCGCGGGCATAAGGAATCTCTGTCAGGACTTCCTCCGCCAGAGCGCCCTCCTGCGCGCCGCTTCCCGCAGCCATAACCCTTTCCGTATCCAATACCGCCACGCGATAGTATTTCTTCTTATCCAGTTCCTGATAAAGCTCCATTGCCGCCCTGGCATATTTCGGCTCCACGATCAGGAGCAGCTTATTGCTCCCCATATATCCTTCAACAGCATTTCTCCATGTATCATCCCTGATATCCAGCAAATCCGCCAGGATTTCCACCGGAATATTTTTCCCGTTCTGCTCTTTTAATCCTTCGCGTATGTACTGCCTCGCTTCTTCCAGCTCTTTGGGATACGCCTTTTTTCCCTGGCGGAGCTGTCTGAGTTCTTCCCTGATTTCTTTCTCCCGGCGGCTATAATCGCGAAGCTCGCTCTCTGCTTCTTTTCTCTGCTCTTCCACCTCTGCCCGAAGCACGTCCAGAGACTTTTTCAGCCTGTCCAGCTGTTCCTCCGAAATACTGTGCTTCGCAAATCTTCCAATGTCCCACAGCACCGCGTTTGGTGTGATATCCTGCTCCTCCCACCTTTTCAGCCCCACAGCCGTCTGCTGCCACTTGCCTTTGCTGACAGCAAGCCTTTCTATGATTTCGTTAAGAGCCTGAAGCTGGCTTTTCAGCTCCTCATAGCCGGAGGCGGCTATTTTCCGCACCATATCCCGAATCTGCTCTTCCAATCCCTGAATCTGCTTTTCAAGGCCGCCCAGCATTTCCTGCTGACGTTCCCCATCCTCTCCCCAGGCCTTTATCTTTTCCTGAAGGCTCTGCGCCTGGGTTTTCAGCTTGCGTACCTCGCACGCATTCATAAAATAGAGATACGAGTTCTGTGTCTTTTCCTTTTCCGCTACTTCAAGCCACGCGCCCTGTATTTTCTGAAGCTCTTCAATCTCCGCGCAGGTATCCCCGATGCGTTTCCGCATCCTGCCATACTGCATCACGCTCTCCTGCATATCTTCAATGTGAATATCCTGCTCCATACAGATGTATTCCTTTACAAAGTCCTCCAGCCGGATATTCATGCGGAAAGGAATCGCCCGCTTAAAGAGCAGAGGAAACCGCTTCTCATTCAGCCCCCCCAGATAAATTTCATACAGCTGCCTGCGGAATCTCTCGTTGCTAGGTCCAAAATAATACTCATCTTTCGCATAATGAGCCGTCAAATATTCTTTCACCTCATCAATCGTCATTGCCCGGTTCCCCGTGCGGTAAAAAGACGTAAGCAGCGCACCCCTGTGCCAGAAAAATAACCTGGACACCTCATTCGACGCAGACTCTACATCAAAAACTACGCCAATGCTCTGGCATTCCCCGGTATCCGTACGTTTCAGCTCCATGACAACCGTCGTAGAAAAATTCTTATTCCTCAGGTACGAAAAATGATTATCCTCACCGATATTCACCATCCCCCGCAGATATTCTATCAGCGTCCTGTCAGAGTCATCCGCCGCGGCCTTATTAAAAAACCCCCGTCCGTCCGTATTGGCATAAAGTAAAACCTGCATAGCGTCAATAACGGTAGATTTCCCGCTTCCCGAATGCCCGGTAAAAAAATTAATACCCTCTGAAAACGAGAGAACTCTTTTCTCTATATAATGCCAGTTATTCAGGCAGATTCTCGATAATGCCTGGAATTTCTGCTTCTCCATCTTCTTCCTCCGTTTCTCTGAACGTGTCAACCAGGGCCCTGGCGTCGTCTCCTACCAGAAGCATATTAATGCTTGGATAGATCACCATGCGGCTGGCGCCTTCCAATTCCTCCAGCAGATCCAGCGGCTCCAGAATCTGATATTTTTTCAGCATAGAAACCGCTCTGCGCACTTCCGTAGCCGACGGCTGCCTGTTCAAAAGCCCGAAACTTCCCAGACGCTCATGGATATCCGCCAGCGTGGTAAAGACATGGACGCTCGTGGAAGCCGCCGCCATCTGCTCGTCATAAATCAGCTTTAAAATCAGAACATAAAGAGTCGTAAGCTTCGGCAGCTTATCCCCAAGAAGCGTTTCACCCTGCAGATAGATAATCCCTGTCCGGCTGTTTTCCTGTACGGTAATTCCGCTGATTTCAAAATATCTGCGGATAAATGCCAGGTGCTTGCTGCACGCCCGGAACTCCTTATTAAACTGCATCCTTCCTGTACGTCTGTCATACTTCCTCTCCAGTACAAAGGTCTGCCTGTAGAGAAGCTGGATTGCCCCGCTGACCTCTTCCTGCTCCTCGGGTGTCAGATTATCATAATATTCTATCATCTCTGCGGCCTCCTTTTAAACACCAGTCCCGGATAGCTGTACCGTCCGTCCTCCACCGGCTCCATACTCTCTTCGGCAACCTGATATCTGCTTCCCTTCTTTGACGCGTAATCATAGGCAAGGATCAGCTTCTCAAATTCTTCATCATTTTGGACAAAACCTTTTCCTACCACAGCCTGCCCTCCATCCATATGCGCCTCGATAAACTGCTCAATCTGCCGTTTGCTGTAACGGTTATTCATGCGGTTCATTTTCAGCACGTCCTCCCTGGACAACTCCTGCGTCTCTTCCTCAGGCTCCATATCCTCCAAAAACGACCTTTTTCCCTTCCGCCGTTTGTACAAAGATTTCTCCGACAAGACATTCAAATATGAAAAATTCATTTTTTCAGCCGCCGCCTTCAGGCGTTCTTCGGGACGCGCAGCGATTCCGTTTAAAATCTGCACTATCAGCCCCCGCATATCTTCTTCCCGGCTCAGAAGATAGTTGAGCCTTGTCACCGTAGCGCGTACATACCGGGTATGCTCCCTGTCCATATTTGCAATCCTATGCTCAATATCGTCAAATCCCCGCTCAATCTGATTAACCAAATCCAAAACTTCCGTACGCCTCTGTATCTCCAAGCGCATCCTCGCCGCAAGTTCCGGCGTCTCCTGTCCTGTGTCCGTTAATGCACTTTCCGCTTCTTCCGCCTGGCTTTCCCGGATTTCCTGCAGCCAGCTTTTAATGCTCATCTTATAAATATAAAAATTATCCGTAGTTTTCAGTATGTGGTATTTCTTTCTGACAATTTCCTCCACATATCCTTCCAGGTGTTCTTTCAGCAAGTCGCTGTATACATCTTTTTCCAGAAGGCTTGCAAAAAATTTATCCATATTGTGAAGCATGTCCTGCAGAGCCTTATTCAGCCTCTTCGTATTCACCAGCGCTGTATTCAGCAGCCTTTCATTTTTTCTGGGATCTGTCTTGTAAGAAAAAAGAATTGCATAGATATTCTGAATGTAGACTTCCGTATCCTCTTCCTCCCCGGAAAGGCGTTCAAACGCATCAATAAACACAGCTGAGTAGTCTGGGATTACGATATTTGTCACGCCGCTGCTATAATCTTCAAGCCTCCTCAGCCACTTCGTACGCAGCAGCCAGTTCAGGATACGGGTCGCCGGAGGCTCCAGCACATCCGCATCCGTCTCCTGTTCCTCTTTCATAATGCTGTATTTACGTTCAGAAAAATAATTCCCAATGACCTGTATGCAAACTTCACGGCTTAGGAAATAATTATTGTATTGATATTCTTCATTAATTTTCAGCAGAGCTTCTATATACGTCTCACGGTTGTAGGAACGGAAAAGGCTCCAGAAACTCTCCGGTATCTCATTCATCAACGGCATCCTGTGCAGAATACCTCCTTTTTCTGATGTGCGGGGAAGTTCCCCGGCAATCGTGGTTTTTTTTATTTTACTACAGTTTCTCTATGCTGTCCATAGGCTCGCATCTACGGAAAACAGATAGTAACCGCAATTTGAAGAATAACAGTTATGGTAAATTATAACGCAAAAGCCAATAAGCACTGCTAAAAGTTATAATTTTCCATTGCATACAAACGCAAATATGGTTTATACTATTAAAGGCGATATTATAAACTATAGCGCTTTCATCCCCGCATCCTGATTACAAAATAGCACAGAGACCCTTTTGACATCGGCATTACATAATTTAGGTGAGGAAAACGCATGAATGTACTGATTGCAGACGATAACCAAATCGTATTGAATAACTTAAAATCTATGATTGACTGGGAGAGATTAGGATTTTCTATCTGCCAGACGGCAGCGGACGGCGCAGATGCGCTGGAAAAGATTCTGAATGAGAAACCTGATATCGTGCTTCTGGATATTCGCATGCCCCAAAAGAACGGCATAGAGGTCATAAGGGAAAGCTCCGCCCGGGGATTTACCGGAAAAGTCATTCTGCTGAGTGAAATTTCTAACGCTGAACAAAAACAGGCTGCAAAACGCTGCGGCATCAGTTTCTGTCTGAGCAAACCTGTCAGTACAGATGAATTGAAAATGGCTCTCGCCCACGAAGCGGCCGCCATATATGCGGAACGTTTTTTTCATTATATCCAATCCCATAACCGTACAATGACTGCCCGGGCACTAAAAGATCTGGGCGCTGCCTTGCGGGATTCCGGTGCCGGACTTCCTGCTGCCAGGCACCTGCTGGCTAACATCTATATTATGATAAAGAAGAAAATCCTGCTGCTGCCCTCGCGCATGAAAATTCCTTTTCTGTCCAATGCCGCAGCTGCCGAGCTGCTGGAAAACAAATCTTCCCTTAATGAAATCATGCAGTTTTTAGCGGAACAGTTTGAACTGTGGACAAACTCTGTCGGCTGCTTTACCGGTGAAAATGTAATGGATGAGGTTCTTTACTATATTCAGCAAAATTACGACCAACGCCTGTCGCTGGAAATCCTGGCGCCCATTTTTGGTTATAACAGCTCCTATCTGGGTAAACTTTTCAGGAAGACAACAGGCATCGGCTTTAATGCTTATCTGGATCAAGTGCGTATCGGGGCGGCTAAACAGCTGCTTGTCCAGGAAAATCTCAAGAACTACGAGATTGCCGGCAAAGTCGGTTACCGTGGGGTAGATTATTTTCATAAAAAATTTAAGAAATATACGGGAACAACGCCTGCAGAATACCGCAGGCGTGAAACAGGGGAAAACTAGAATTTAAAAAAGGCATTTTGCACGCTTAGATGCTGTGCTCATTAGGCTTGGATTCGATTTTGTGACCACAGCTATTCTATAATAATATTTTTTGCCTTTCTTTGCTTTCTTATCAACATAACTTAATTTTTTCTTTCCAAGGGTTTTCACTCTCACATAGCCGGAATTTTTCTTTGTTGAACGGTAGATCACGTATTTTTTTACACTTTTTCCTCTCTTCCATATAATTTTTATTCCCCTGGATGTGGACGAAACTTTTTTTATCTTCGTTCCTTTGGCAAGCTTGAGAGCCTTTACTTTCCCGGCTGCGCTTTTCAGACTGCCATCTTTAGATACCGATACCGCATAGTATTTTGCGCTCTGTACAGGCTTTTCATCCCGGATTTGGGTTTTTCCCGGCAATGTCGTTGTAACCAATGTGGTTTTCTTCCCGGATATACGGTAAATCTCATATCGATCCGCGCCCGCAACAGGGTTTACTGTTATCTGCACAGATACGCCCTTTTTTCCGGCAGCAGCTCTCAGCTTTAGAATTTCCGGAGCGGGCAGATGATTCTCTGTTCCGCCGGGCTTTTCCGTACCTCCCTCATTTCCCGTATTCCCCCCATTTTTCTTTAATTCTGGTGATTTCAATGTTGCTTTCACAACATCACTGGCGAAATGCGTATCCGTTTCTTTCATCCGCACATATGCCGTATATGCCGTATTCGGCTGGCAGTCGCTCTTTGTATTCCCATCTGTCCATGTCTCCCCGTCAAAACTGTATTCCGCACCCTCTGTCCTTTCTATTGCTGCCGTAAATGTCTGCTTATCTTTATTTTCCGTAAATGTCAGGTTACACGCTGATGGAGCTGTCTGGCCGGCTTTCCCAATTGTAAAACGCTTCGTTACGGCTTCGCCCAGCAGTTTTCCTCCCTCTTTCGGCGTAACCGTAACGTCTGCCGTACCAGGGTTCGTGTTGTTCACATAGCTATATATAAAATCTACATCTTTTTCAAATGTGGTTTTCTTTTCGCCTAACATTATGGAGACTTCCGGTTCAGGCACGATAGGCTCTGCACTGTAAACAGCATCGCCCACGTCTGCCACCATATCTCCTGTCAGGAGAAATGTCATCTGTATTCCTTCTCCCAAAGTCCCGGTTCCAGAAAGCGAACCGTTTATCGTAAACACTCCCTCTCCTTCTATTTCTCCATGATTCGTAAGAGCGCCGCCGTTGTCTATTGTCAGGGATGCGTCAGGCATAATTGTTACGACAGCCCCCTCCCCTATCGTTACGCTGCCGGTAATAACAATACTCCCCTCCACATATGTATGCATTCCGGCGGGAACATCGCATGTTCCATCCCATACAAGCACAGGCGCGTTCTCACGGCTTGTATTTTTAGACAGTAATTTCCATACCTCTGGACTATTTGTCGTCAAACGGATGCTATCTGGAAACGCCCCGCTTTCCAGGATTGTCAGCCCGCCGCCCACATGAACGCCTGACAGGCTGCTGTCTGCAAATGCATCCTGCCGGATTGTTGTGACGGAATCCGGAAGAAGCATTGTCCCCGTTAATTTGCTGCATCCTTGGAAAATCCCCCCTCCAATCTCTATCAATCCTTGGCCTAATTTAATATTCGCAAGCTCCGTACAGTTTTGAAATGCATAATATCCAATTTTCTGCAAGGAATCCGGCAGCAATATTTCCGTAATACCGCTGCAGCCGCTGAATACATTGTCGCCAATTTCCGTGAGTCCTTCATGCAGAGTTACATTTGTGATACCTGTACAATCCCAAAATGCAGAAGTGTCAATTAGCTCACAGCTTTCCGGAATGTCAACGGTCTGCAGGCTTTCGCATTCCTTAAATGCGAAACCGCCAATATATGTCAGGCTTTGAGGAAGCTCCACTTCCTTCAATGCATGGCAAGCGCAAAACACCCATTGTTCGATACGCGTAAGGCCGTCAGGCAGATTGATTGATTCCAGTCCCGTACAGCTCATAAAAGCATCTTTCCCAATACCGGTAATCGATTCCGGGAGCGTAATTTTCGTAATTTTAGAGCATGTGGAAAATGCGCTTGTTCCAATTGTTTTAACAGTATATGTGTTTCCTTCCCACTCTACTGTCTCAGGAATAATAATTTCTCCGGAGGGCTGCGCTCCTTTCCATTTGTCTAATTGTACATATCTACGTTCACTATCCGTAATTGTAAATGTATATTTATCCGTGTCAAATGCCAGCAGTTCATAAGGCTCTCCATTTAATTCTATTTTTTGATGTCCTATGCCTGCCACAAGAGCCGCAACTTCCCTGCTGGTACATTTCACAGTAACCGACTTACTGTATTTCTCACGGCCGACGCTATCATTCCAAAATATCCAATTGTGGACAGATGTCACACTATCGGGAAATGTTACACTCAATTCCTCGCTGCAGTTACAGAAAGTCTGGACAGATATTTCGGTTACTCCTTCCGGTACCACGACCTCTTTCAATCCGGTACATCCATAAAATGCTGAACCGCCAATCGTATTGACAGAAAGCGGTATCTGAATCTCCGTCAGACCGGTACACGAACTCAATGCCCCATCCGGTATGGATGTAAGGCTTTCCGGCAAATCAATCTGCGCAAGGCTGACACACCTCGAAAGAAACCCCTTCCCTCCAAGAGAGGTCATCCCGTCTGGCAACGTTATGCTGACAAGGCTTCGATTATCAGAAAAAGCGCTTCTTTCATAGACGGTATCCGGATTTAAAATAATTAAACTGCTTATTTTCATACCGCGGAATGCATCAGCCCCAATCCGGGTAACAGACGCAGGAATCGTCAATTCCCCACCGGCATAACAGTTCAAAAAGGCTGTATTCCCAACTTCTTTTAAGTTCGGGGGCAAATTTAATGAGTTCATAGCGGTGCAGAAACAAAATGCATTTTCCCCGATGCTTTCAATTGTATCCGGAAAAACAACTTCTGCAATACTTTGCTTTCCAGCATTGTTGTAAAATGCATTATCTCCAATGGAAACTACCGTATATTCTTTGCCGTCATACGTAACGGTTTCCGGAATCTCAATCACTTCCTTCCACGAAATATTCTTTGCCCATTCCACAAGCTGCATTTTTCCCGGTTCAATTTCCTTATAAACAACGCCCTCTAAGTTTACGCTTTCTGTGAGCGTTCCCTCCGCGGCATATGCTTTCCACGCTGTTCCATATGGCGTATTGGACGCAAACAGACAGAATACTAGCAAAAAAGCAGCAATTGAATACAGAACTGCCAGCCTGCCTTTGTATAGATTTCCATTCTTCATTTAAACGTTTATCCTCTCTTCCCAAAAATTTTACTTTTTCGCAATTCATGCAAATGCAAAAACCGCCGTGTAACAAAGTTTTCATTTTTATTATATAAATCTTTTATGGGAAAACAAGATTTCTGGCAGGAACGTCACGTTTCTGGCAAGAACATCATACTTTAATAGAATAATTTATTGCTATATTTCTAAATATCAGAATCCACAGGTTTGAAAAAAGTATTTTTTATGATATTATTAAATTGGATTTTTAAGAAAAAATGAGGTGGAACCGATTGAAAATAGCTCTCGTAGACGATGAACAAGAATATCTTGATGAAATGACGCGGCTTTGCCGCGACTTTGGGGAACGCTGCGGCTGCCAGATTGAAACCGTCCCTTTTACCACTGGTGAGACGTTTTTGAATGCTTTCAGCGACGGAGGATTTTCTGTTGTCTTTATGGATATTTACATGGAAGGAATCGATGGTATCGCCGCTGCCCTCAAAATGCGCGAGCAGGACAACCGCTGTATTCTTGTCTTTTTAACCTCCAGTACAGAATTCATGCCGGATGCTTTCTCCTGCCATGCTTTTGAATACATCACCAAGCCCTTTTCCCTGCAGCGCGTCGAGAGTGTCCTGCAGGACGTCCTGAAAGTACTTCCTCCAGCACAAAAATACATCAAGGTCTCCAGTGAAAGAAAGACCGTTCGGGTATTCCTTGACCAGATCGCTTCCGTCGTCACAAGCGCCCACTATCTTAACATCTCCCTTACAGATGGCAAGTCTCTGCGCTGCCGTATGACCATGCCGGAATTTATGAGGTTGACAGAGGAGGATGACCGCTTTATCACCATCAATAAAGGGATTGCTGTAAACGCCGATTATGTCCATGATTTTGACGGAAATTCCTGTATACTGGAAAACGGCATGAAGCTTCCGATACGTGTACGGAACCGCCTGAAAATTGTACAGGCGTTACAGGACTATCATTTCAATAAAATACGCAGCCGCCAGAGACACGGAAAGGAGCTTTCACTATGAATATCACCAAATGGCTGTCCGCCCTGCCACAGTTTCTCATCCTTCTTCCCACAGCGGCGTCCTGCTACCTCCCCACAGAGAAACAGATGAAATATACTCCGGCCAGGACTGCCGCTCTGTGCCTGGCAGTCCTTATCCCTTACGCTCTTACTGCTTCCTGGGTTCATGCCGCCCTGAAAGTTAGCATAAACCTTATTCTCCTGCTCTCCCTTGTGCCGTTCTTTTTCCTGTTCCGCGCCACAGTCAAAACAGATCTGCCCTTATCCCTTGCCATCTATGTAGGAGTCTGCGCTATAGAAACATTTCCCATACAGTTTGCATACCTCTTTGACGCCTGCCGCCATCCACTGTCCGGAGCCGCCAATCTCTCGGCTGAAGCCGCCTTTTTTCGCTTCGGCCTTTCCTGCCTGCTGCTGGCAGCCTTTGTCCGCCCCGCCCGCCGGCACTTTTCACAGGCGGTTGACAACTTTGACTTCCCGAAGATATGGTATTCCACAGTAATCTTATCCTCTGCGTTCCTCATCTTTAATGTTCTGGCTGTCCCCCTGTCCTACCGTACTCTCCATACGGGACGTATGCTTTTCCTTTTCCCTTTGCTGGAAATCTGCGCCCTGGCGCTCCTCACGTCAGTTTATGTACTTTTTTACCGGGGAACAGCCGTTATCGTGGAACATGCAAAATTAAAAGAGCGCTCCCAGCTCCTTGAAATGCAGGCGCACCAGTACCATATGCTACAGGAGCATATGAGCCAGACTGCCAGGCTCCGCCATGACTTCCGGCACTCCGTACATCTGCTCTCTTCCCTTGCAGAAAAAGGCGATATCAGCAATATCCAGGCGCATCTTACAGAATATGAAACCAGACTCACAGAACATGTACCGGCAAACTACTGTACAAACGCCGCGCTAAACGCCCTGTTTGGCTACTATCATGAGATGGCTGTCTCCTCAGGGATTCATACAGACTGGCACATTCATTTACCGGAACCGCTGGCCGTTTCCGAGCTCGACCTCACAGCGCTCTTCGGAAACCTGATGGAAAACGCCATCGCAGGCTGCCTTAGCCTTCCGGAACGTTCACGTTATTTTTCCCTTACCACGGAAATCCGCCACAAAAACAGCCTGTACATCGTCTCTACAAACAGCTTTGACGGACATGTCCGGAAAGAAAAAGACAGATACCGTTCTACAAAACACAACGGCAACGGAATCGGCCTTGCATCCATTACCGCCACCGCAGAAAAGCATGGCGGTTCGGCACGCTTTTCCAACAACGACAGGGAGTTCTTTGCAGACGTGGTTTTGCGGATATAACTACGGGCAGAATATATCAGATTCCCAGCTTCTCCCACTCTTCCTCCATACTGCGGGATTCCAGGAATGTTTTATAGAGAGGAGAATTTTTCTCCATCTGTGCGTAGCGCATCACCTCATCTACCAGATAACTCGCCGGATCCTCCGCCTCCATGTAATAGAGGATAAAATCATCAAACTCTCTCTCATTGTCCAGCGCGTAAAAACCGCATTCTTCCAGAATATTATCCAGCCGCTCCCTGCTCAAAACCTCCTCCGGCGGAAGTTCCGTCCCGCTCGAAAAAAACAGCAGGAAACAGATTAATGTCGTTCTGTCTACGTCAAGCACCCCTCTGATATACTTCCTTATAACATTCTCACCGTTCCTTCCGCTCTGATACGACTTTTTTTCTCCCTTTTTATGCTTCTCATCAAGGCTGCACTCTTTCTGCTCCTGTCTTCTCATGCCTTCTTCAATTACTTCATCATTTGTTTTCTCTTTCAAAGAAGGATTATGGCTCCTTATCTTTTCTGCCAGTTCTGCTTTCTTCTCTTCGGAAAGAACTTCTATTTTCCCGTAAGACTCCCAAAGGATATCTTTCCACTCTGTCGTCACATAGCCAAAATAGAAATTGTCAAATGCATCAAAAATCCCTCTGCATGATATGGGCGCATTCCTGAAAAGTTCCCGTATTTCTTTCGGCGCCCTCTTCTTACGTTTGGAAACCGTGATGATCTGAAACATATTCATATCCTCAAAAATAGCGTCTTTATCTTTTCCCTGGCCTACCGCTTTGGCGGCGTCCTCTATCTTCTGCCAAAGATAACGGCAAAGATACTTGCAGAAATAGTACTTCGTCTTTTCCCTGGCCTTGCTGAAATGTTCCAGATTGTCCAAAAGGAGAGTCCTGTACTCTCTTTCGCTTCCGTCCAGCCCTTTCATCACCTGCTCCATCCTTTTCGTCACGCGCCCCGTAACCAGGCATTCCTCAGGTTCCCCGCTGTTTTCCCTGATGTACCCCTCGAGTTGAGGCACAGTAATCTTCCCGCCCGGAAACCACTTCTCCTGTATTCCCCATCTGCTGCGGGCATCTTTAGCGATTTGATGCAATTTCATGCACTCTTTATAGGAAAGCCCATTGAGGAACACATAGCTCAGCGTCATTTCCCACAAACTTCTGGCATACAGCTTTTCACATCCTCCCGCAGCCAGGCTTTCGTTCACCTCATCCAGCGTACTGCCCTTCACAAACCCAAGGGCAATCAGCCGATGCCGGCGCGCAATCCTCTCCTTAGCGTCAACCGGGAACTTCATGCACTCTTCCAGATACTTTTCCCCTGTGTATTCTGCCGCTACTTCACTGATTATTTTTTCAAATGGAGTCATTTTGTTATCTTTGTCTTTTTTCTTCTTACCTTTCTTTCTCACGCGTTCCTCCTATCTCCACTCGTTCCATCGTTCCTGGTTCTCCATATCCACCAGTTCCCGGTAGAATTCGCTTTTCTGCTCCAGGTCTTTTATCTTTTCCAGATGTTTTTTCATCCCTTCTCCTGTAAGCACTGCATGTCCTGACATCTTCCCGCTCATTTTAAAGAACTTAAATTCTGCCTGCTCCTCACCGTTCTCGTCTCTTTGTATAAACTCTATCAAATCATAGTCTCCATTTCCCAAATCACAGGCTTCATATACTTTCTGCACTGCCTCCAGAAAAGACGCCGGAAACTCTTTGCCTGCCGGAAGGAGCACCCGCAGAGGATATTCATAAGTGGATTCTTCATCCGCCTCCGCCAACGCCCCGGGCATTATTTCCTTCAGTTTCTCCTGTACCCCTTCCAGACGCTCCTCCCCCAGTTTCATCGAATACATTTTTGTTTTGTCCACATTCTTCATAAGCTTCCCGTCAGCGTCAAACTCACAAACCATTTCCTGATTATATGACTGCGGCATATCTATTCCCAGTGCGATTTCTTTTACAAGTTTTAAAACACTAATATTCTCATCCGTTATCCCAGGTTCCCCATAACTGCACAAAGTCCTGAACAACAGGGCGTCCTCTTCAACATCCGTTTCCAGACTGCATTTTGCTATCCGGTATCCCCTTACATCTAAATACCATTCTTTGCCGTCTGCCTTCTCCATCTCTTCCAAAAGCTTCCCTTGGCTATAAGATGATAAAGAAACCTTCAGAACGTAGTTTCCCTGACTTTCCTGCTGAAACTCCATATCTTCAATGTCATAATTTGAAAATACGGTATTCCACTTATCGCTGACAGATACCCTCCCCTTTTGCCATCCCGCCATGACCACGGCGTCCTCGTACAATCCTTCCGGCGAAAACATAACAACTGCTTCACTTCTGTTCCCTGGAGAATTTCCAAAAGCGTAGGGCACGCCCAGCACATCCAGGCGATTTTTAAAACAGGCTATCATGTCCACCCATTCTCCATCCGACAGCTCACCGGAACAGGCATATCTCACGCAAATGCTGTTTTTCTCAAATTCTTCTCTGGATCGTTGGTTGATTCCTGCCCCCTCTGTTTTTTCCGGCTCTTCCCACTCAGCAGGTATCTCAAACCTTACATACAATGATTTTTCCAGAGGCGTATGCGTCAGATTATAGATAAGAAGTTCCTGAAATGCCTCGCTCTGATCCTGAGAAACCAAATAGAACGTCTCTCCGTCCCCGGCCGTCCTGACATAAAACTCTATACAATCTCTATAAATAACCGCGCCGCTCACGCGTATATTCCATCCCATTCTCAGCCAACCATCTTCATTCGCAAGACTGTGGATTCTTTTTGCCTTTTCTTTTGAAAGAACCAGCACTGCATAGCGAAAGTCCCCCGCAGACGGAAGCCCTATCTTTTCACGATCTATGCCATCCAAAGTCCCCGTTTCCAAATGCGCATCCAGAATGTCATTTTCTGTAATGCCATATAGCGGGCCTGTAGTTATGTCCTGATAATCATATGCGGTAAGCGTCGCAGGACTGCTTATGTAGTCCCTGCATACTTCCCAGACATCCTTTCCCTGATACGCCTCTAAAGGAGCCGTTACTTCAATCGCGCCATCCTCTCTGTCCTGTATAATATAGTTTCCTTCTCCCGCGAGAATTCGATACTTGTCCTCTATGGCCTGTTTCGCCTCCAAATATCCGTTCGCCGTCATTTCATCGTCCGGCCAGAAAAGCACGGTTTCTGTAACGATTCCCCGGAAGCGGTAAAGTTCCGGATGCAGATAGAAATAAATCCCAACAGCCGCCAGCAGGCAAAGAATTCCCGCCGCCGCACAAACAGCCGCCATCCAGCCCGGCATCCGTTTCTTCTGTTCAGGGATGAGCGCTTTTTCTGTCTCCTCCCGCAAGTCTTCCATGGAAGAGTAGCGCTCTTCCGGATGCACCCTAAGCCCCTGTTCCAAGACCTTTTCCAGTCTTCCTCCTACTGCGATTTCCATTTGGGAAGGCATTTCCAACTCTTCCCCCAGAGTTCTCTGCGTTGCCGCCGCAGGAATCTTTCCTGTAATACATTCATAAATTGTCGCACACAGCCCATAAACATCCGTCCAGGGTCCCTGCTTCCCTCCTCTGGAATACTGTTCTACAGGAGCGTAACCCTGCTTCAGCACAATAGAGTACGTCGCTTCCGCTACCACAGAATTCGCTTTCGCCGCCCCAAAATCAATCAATTTCAGGGAACCGTCCGACATTACCATGATGTTATCAGAGGAAATATCTCTATGGAGGACTTCTTTTTTATGGATTTTCCCCAATGTTTCCATCAACGGCATCATCATCCGAAAAATTTCTTCCGCATCTATCTTTCCGTTTTCTTTCACATACTGCTTAAGCGTTTTCCCCTCTACATATTCCATCACGATATACGCGGCGCCGTCTTCCTCAAAATAGTCAATAACTTTAGCAATATTATCCAGATTCACCAAATCGCCCAGGATATGGGCTTCATTCAGGATTTTATCTCTTGCTTTCTGATCCTGCACGGCAAATTCTTTCATCGCAACGGAAATTCCCACGCGCTGGTTCTCAGCCCGATAAGTGACTCCAAAGCCGCCTTCTCCCAATATTTCCTCAATAATATAACGCCCGTCAAGTACCGTCCCCAGCTCCAAATGCCGTTTCCCCTGTGCTTCCATACTCTTCTCCATCCTTAGATTCTTGCTGTTTACCGTCCGGCTCCGATAAATACATCCTTTGCTCTGAACACAAATCCATACTCCCGGTAAAAGAACTCTGCAATCATTATACAAATCTGTCACAATCCGGCAGAGCCTCTGCACCGCCGATACATAATCTTTCTCTTTTATTATTGTTCCTATCTTTTCAGTATAACAAAATGCAATGTTTAATACAATTTTTTCTTATATTGTTTTTTTATGCCGTTTGATACCCACGCCAGTTTTTGTATATTTTTACGGCACAAAAAGACCGCATATGCAGTCTTTTTATTCCTAAAGAAATAACATATCTTTATTTTTATGTTATAAATCAATAGATTATTTCCATTTTATCGAATAATAAATAGAATCTTTTTTGTCATTTTTTGACACTTTCAAATAATAAGTCCCTTTTTCTAATGGGAATTTTGTCTTAAAAAGGTACTTCTCATCCCCTCCCATATAGATTAATTTCCTCATCCCCCACGTGCTGCTTGCGATTGGCTTTGACTGCCCCTTTTTATAAAGATACGTCTTCGAGCTGCCGTCGGAACCGATAAGGCTCTTCACAGTAACAGAAACACAAGATACCCTTAACCGTTTTTCCTTTTTTGATATTCAGGGCCTTCGTCTGCTTTGTGTTTTTCGGCTGCTTTACTTTGGTAAAGCGATAACGGAACCGAAACAGCCCGTCTGCAGACACCTTAATATAATACGTTCCCTTTTTCAGGTCTGTCGTCCCCTCTCTTTTCCGCATTTTTCATCTGCTACTTCGTAATCTTCACGCTCTTCGCCTGCCCCTTGCCTTTAAGCAGCTTCTTGTAGGCTTTTAATTTCACTTTCGGCACTTTGATTTTTGCTTTCTTGTGGATTCCTTTGAACGCCTTGGCGCCTACTTTCTTTAACTGCTTTGATTTAATTGTGATTTTTTGCAGTTTCTTGCATCCGCTAAACGCCTTGTTGCCAATTTCTTTTATATTCTTTCCTATAGTAACTGACTTGAGTTTCTTGCACTTCGCAAAGGCATTTGCGGAAATCTTTGTCACTTTGTACGTTTTGCCGCCCGCCTTTACTTTATCCGGTACTGTGACAGACGTTTTAGAATCCGATGACGCTGTTTTTTTATATTCTGCCGTACCGTCCGCATTCAGCTTATACCCCTGTATGCTTCCATTCCCTGTACTGGAATCTGTTTTTTCCGCTTTCCATTCCGCCACAAAGGTAACGCCCCGTATCAGCTCGTCTCTGGCTGGAACATATTTCCATCCTTTTTCCCCTTCATATTCATCCACCCACCAGCCCGCGTCGTCCCATCTTCCTTTTGCGGTACTGTTTTTGTCATCTATCTTCCATCCGGCAAATTTGTAACCTTTTCTAGTAGGATTATTCAGCTGGATAACATCTCCCCCCACAAAGGTTTTGGGATTCCCTGCGTGGTTTGTCCCCCCATTCATCTCATACGTAATCTTTACGGGGTTTCCCGGCATATACTTTACTCTGCTGCCATAACGCCACGTTATGTCTAAATCTGCAGAAGAGTTTTCCACCACATACAATGGGCATTTCGTTTCCATATTGTCAAAACTACAATACCAAACCTTATCTTGTGTCAGGCTTGCCATTAGCCCTGATAGAATGGCTTTTACCGTAACCGGAATCCTAATTTCTGTAAATTTGCAGGAGTCAAAAGCCGCTATATCCAAGTACTCTGCGTTTGCAGGAATCGTATAACTTCCAGCATAGCTCTTTCCCGCCGGATATATCATAATTCCCCCAAGTTCCTCAACTACCTTTCCATCCTCATCCCTTCTCCTGGATTTCGAATAGAGTACTCCATCTATAGAATAAAACGTATGATGCCCTGGATCCACCTGGATGGACTTCAAATCTTTACATCCCATAAATGAACCCGAATAAATCAGCTGCATCCGGTTGTGGAAAGAGATATCTGTGATTCCGCTGTCCTTAAATTCATACGCGCACATTGTATCTCCTGCTGGATATTTTACAGACAGGTGAAGATTTTTACATCCCATAAACGCGCAGCTACCAATCTCTTCCAATGTAGACGGAAGCGTAGTAAAGCTGTTTAACATTGAGCAGTTTTCAAATGCGCTGCCCCCAATTCCTGTCAAACCTTCTGGAAGGTTTATAGACGTCAGTGCGGCGCAGTTTTTAAATGCACTAGACGTAATCTTTTTTACCCCTGCCGGAAGGATTATCTCTTTTAATGTATTATTCACTGCATTATAATGATGTGTGTCTCCAATTTTCTGCTCAAAACTGACCCCTCCAATTTCCTCCGCCCCTTCCGCATAAATGATTTTTTCCAAAGATGATTTTGAAGTTTCTCCCATATATAGATGGGTTTTTCCCGGAACATTGATAATTTGTTTCAAATTAGAACAATTACTCAGCGCACTTCCTGCCACGGTACTCCCTTGGGGGAAAGTAAATTCCGTCAATTTTGGACAATTCCCAAATGCCAGTGCGCCAATGTCTGCCGGCTGAGCTTTCATAATCTCTGCCCGGAATGTAACTTTCTGCAGATTCAGAGAACCGCTAAAAGCCCGCTCCCCTATCACAAGCGTCGGATTTTGCGGAAGCACAACCTCACCCAAAAAACTCCAATGCCCCCAAGTATATTCTGAACCCTCATCTGGATTCTCATCGGAATCTTCGTCTGAACCCTCATCTGGGTCCTCATCTAGGTCTTCGTCCGAATCACCATCCCACCATGAGCCAAATGCCTGCTTTCCTATATAGCGGACAGTGTCCGGAAAAGAAATACTATATGGTTCATATCCCTTCACCCGGCCCGTATATGATAAACTACAATCATCATAGTAAATCACCGCTTCATCATCGTCTATTCCCACTCCAATTGCTTCTGTCACTTTCCTCCCATTGCCATTTTCATCATATACATAAGAAGGCATCTCAAGTTCCATCAAGGCATTGGACACCCCATAAATCGCCGCTTCATCATCGTCTATTTCCACATACTCCCAAACTGTGCCGTCTGAAGCAGTCCAACTTCCCAAATCCCCATATTGTTCTTCATCTGCAGCTGCCGCAATACTACCAAATGATAAAAAGCCTATCGCAATTGCCAACACACAAAAATTTTTCTTTTTACGCATATGCCACCTCTTCTTCATCCTTTACTTCGTAATCTTCACGCTCTTCGCCTGCCCCTTGCCTTTAAGCAGCTTCTTGTAGGCTTT
>SRZB01000130.1 GCA_004793585.1 Hominisplanchenecus murintestinalis
CAGGAAGCGGCTGCTCTGTGGCTCTGTCTATAAACACCCCCTTTCCTTTTGAGCAGTATGGAATCAAATGCCGCGCAATAGAAAAACCCCAATGTACAAAACATCAGGGTTTTCGTTTTGTGTGCCACTATGGCACTTTCAAATATTCTTTTTTCTACTGCATGACTGAACCAGATGCTTATCTTCCCAAGTCAACTGGATACCCATACTCCTCAGCCAGCTTTTCCATCAGTGCAAGAAATTCCAGTTCTGGAAGAATGACACGCCCGCGGCTGTCTACGATTTTCCTGTAATCGGATTCCCGGAGCTGATAGCAATTCCCCGTATATTCTACATCCATCCTTCCGCTATTCCCAGGAAGTGCGGATAATGCGAGCCCATATCCATGTTTATAAGATTCATCATATTCTCGTCTGCTTAGCTCTTCTCTAATCCCTTCCTCCTCAGTTAAAAGAGTAGGATTTTCAACAATAGCAATCATGTCTTTTTTCAAGCCATCACTGTTGTCACTTGCATTGATTGTTTCTATCAAAAACGCTTTCTCCGACGGGGATAATGCTTCTGTCCATGCCCTGGCTTCCTCATCCGAAAGCTTAAGATTTAAAAATGCTGGTATAAACGTAGTAAAATTATCATAGAAATAGATTCCATTCGACCCCAATCTTCTTCTATACCGGAAGACAGAAATTGTACTTTCATCTGCATCACCTTTTCCGGGTTCCGGATTCACTGGCGGCGTAACTTCTGGTTCTGTAATGCCTGGCTCTGTAACTGTTCCCGTAACCTCCTGCTCAGGCTTGGACTGTACAGGTTTTTCCGGCTGTGTGACAGCAGGTTTGCCCGTTGCTGGTTTCTTTGCTTCCTTAGCTACCTTAACCGCACACTTCAACGTTTTGCC
>SRZB01000131.1 GCA_004793585.1 Hominisplanchenecus murintestinalis
ATCGCGGCTTGGCACGACGGCTTTCCTTGCCGCAAACGATATTGTAAGCAGTCCCAAACGCTACGCTGTCATTGCTTTTACGTTTTTTCTGTGTATGTCGCTGCTGATCATGCTTTCCAATGTCACGGCATCTCTTAAAAGCGGAAAGCTGCTGAAATATTTTGGGATGGCGGACTGCCACGCCGTTACGGACATCGGCGACGAAGCTATGAAATTTATGGCTGAGGACGGACATGAAAGGGTTGAAAAATATCTTGAGGACATGGAGCAGACCCTTGCGGAAAACGGTATGCCCGCGGAATGTATGACGGAATATTATATTTATACGATGATAAGATACGGCGAATATGAAAGCAAGACAGCTATACTTCAGGGTACGGGAACAACAATGGATATGTACGAATATTTAGAGGGTACTCCTCCCCAAAACAGCGGCGAAATTGCAGTGACGACCCTTTTGGCAAAAAAGCTGGGTGCGGAAATAGGCGATACCGTTACCTTGTCCTACCCAACAGGTGAAACGGCGGAGTTCATCATAACCGCTCTGTATCAGTCAATGGTCAATCAGGGCATATCCGTAAAGGTTCATACCGACTGCGATATAAACTATATCGCAGCAAGCGGCTCCCCCGGTACACAGATAAAATTTACCGACGGCCCCGACGATAAGGAAGTATTAAGCAGAATTGAAAAGATCAAGGAGCTTTATCCTAAGTTTTCAAGCGTTAAAACAGCGGGCGAAACCGTAAAGGACAACACCGGAGTCGGCGACGCCATAGACGCGGTTAAAAAAATGTCCGCCGTCCTTACGGTAATTTTAGCTGCGCTTATAACCGTGCTTATGGAGCGTTCCTTTATCGCAAAGGAGCAGGCGGAGATCGCCCTT
>SRZB01000132.1 GCA_004793585.1 Hominisplanchenecus murintestinalis
TGTAAGCGATACAAAACACACCGTAATGAAAAGAAGTGCATGTTGTGATATACTCTATCAAAACATACACTTCTTATTTATTCTATGTTCCCTGAGTCGGCAGCTTTCTGGCAATGTTTCAGACCAGGGAAGATATGCTTCCAGTAATTCAGGATGGTTTCGGTGATCAAGATCCGGCAGGCTTTCTAATAAATAGCATAGATAGCCAAATACATCCAGATGATTCAGCTTCGCTGTTTCTACCAATGTATATACGATGCCGCTGGCTCTTGCACCTGCCGGTGAGTCCGCGAACAGCCATGCCTTGCGTCCGGTTGCAAATGGACGGATACTGGTCTCACAGTCATTGTTTGAGATCGGAATGCGCCCGTCTTCCAGAAATGTCTCCAGATATTTTCTCTGGTTTGTTGTATAAGTAAGCGCTGTTTTGAGAGATTCATTGGCAGTATACTTTGCACTGGTCTCTTCCACCCACGCCCAAAATCCTTCCAGGACAGGCCTGCTCAGTTCCTGACGCTTTTGCAGACGCTTCTCGGAAGGGAATGCTTTCAGTTTTTTTTCGATCTGGAATAGGCGGTCACACCATTCCCGTCCCTCAGCGCCCTTGGAGCCGCTGATCTCCTTCCCCCGGGAATCTAAAGGTATGCTGTCAATGTAATACCTGCGTACATGTGACCAGCATAACGCCCTGCATATCCCATCCAGGGAGTCATACCCTGTATAGGCATCTGTGACCAGATACCCCTGGAACCCCCTGTAGAGCTTCTCCGCCTCTTTTCTTGCCCGGCTCCTTGCATAATGGAAGAACACTGCTTGTACTGCTTCTTCCCGCCCGCTGCGGATCACCCA
>SRZB01000133.1 GCA_004793585.1 Hominisplanchenecus murintestinalis
AACTAAAAAATCCTTGAAAAATAAGGAAAAAAGACTTGACTAAATAGGGAGGATTGGGAATATATACGCGGGCATGTGGAGAAGGAGAGACTGGAGGATTTTAGGAAATATGTCCATAGCCAAAATCCGGTATATGAAAAAAAGAGGGAGCGCCTGTTAGGGGGCACATGCAGTTTTAGCCCATCGAAATTGGTTGTACGTGTTTCAGATAAAATAGGGAAATATCATCCTGGAATTAAGCTCGTTTTTGTCAGACAAGCGTTCGCATTATCATCCGAATGACAATATATGTAAAAAGTATTCTAAAGAATGTACTAAAAATAATTTTGTTAAGATAGCAGTATAAAGGGGCTGAACGGAAAAATGGTAGAAAAAGAGCATGTGCTCAAATTGTTGAAACAGAATCAATCATTTGTGGTATTTGGAAAAGAATTTGTTTTTGCATTTACATGGGATGAGAAAAGGGGGATGTATGAAGAGTACAGAGAATATAAAAAGTGTGGATGGGAAAAAGGTGATGATATCATGCAGGTGTTTTTTGAAGGGCGTGCGTTTGAATCGTATTTAGAAGAGGGTGAGATTTTAGTACATGAAGTGGATGGGAAAATTGAGAATGAAATTGTTGCAAATTATATAAGAAAAGATTATCAAGAGCGGAGTAGATATCTTTTAACGAGTAAGAAGAGGAATAAATTTGCAGCGCTTATACAGGACAATAAAAAAGTGTCTTCGACACTTCAACCCCCTAGCCCCCATTCATGGGGGAATTAG
>SRZB01000134.1 GCA_004793585.1 Hominisplanchenecus murintestinalis
AGCATAGGATACAAAATCCTTGAGGAAAATGTGTCAACTAATCTTGACAAAATCAGAGGACGTTCCAAGCGTTGGAAGATGCCTTTGCAAGCGTGTTGCCTGTTTTTAAAGGCACACCCGGCTGAAGGCAGAACGCCGTTTCCCCGTCCACATACATACGGTACTTGTATTCGCCTGTTCCTCCTGCGGTATGACCTCCAATGTTGGCACTGGAATTATATCGGATGGCATTCCCTGCACCGTCGTAGGTGTGGGTAAAGCTAATCGTTCCGATGTCACCCGCTGCAAACGCTGTCGTGGCAGGGACGGCAGACAGTGCCGTGACCGCAACAAGGGCAAACGCCGCAGCCCTTTTGAATAATTTACGAATCTTCATTCATTACCTCCTGTTCGTTCTCATGTTGATAGTTGCTCATTGATTTGCTGACAGAAAAAGCTGCCCCTCTGGACAGCCTTTACGCCGAATAACTCATGACAATGCACAAGTCATTCGGCTGTCGTGGCAGTCGCCAAATGTCCGTGCAAGCACGTCCGATTGGCTCGTTGCCTACGCATATTTCTTTTCTCGGATAGTTACTGGCAGTATCTAGGGGGAGAGGTGTGGAGAGGGGGAAATTCAAAAAAATTTGCTATCCCCCAAAGGGCGGACTTCTCCCCAAGTGTGCGGTTATCTTTCCTGCCCCCGCTGCCTTTGCAGATGGCGGTTGTAAAACTCCAACGCCTTTACGACAAAATCCGTTTCCTGCCCTCTGGGGATGGATT
>SRZB01000135.1 GCA_004793585.1 Hominisplanchenecus murintestinalis
GAATAGCCACCCTTCCCTGCTTTTTTATTCCTGAAAATCTTTACTCCTTCAGCTCTGGCAGCCCCGCCACCGATGTAAGTATTGACACTACGCCAGCCAGCACGGAAGCAGATAACACATATACCCAGTCGACCTGCCCCATTACTGCCGCCGTTCCGATTCCCGCTACCGCTGCCTGAGCCACGGTCTTAACTGCCCTTATGCCTGCTGCCTGTACCCATTTTTCGAAGTTCTTATTCTTCATATTTGCTCTCCTTTCTTGTCTGCCAGGTGTAAATCCTGGATTTCTTTATACATCTTTGTTACCATCCCATTGCCACCCAGCTCATGGTATGCCTCATACATCTCCACGAAGTTCTCATACGCGTAGGAAGGGATGCTCCCCAGCTTCATGTACTTGTCGTGGTAGTCGATGAGCTGCACGCGCAACAGGAGCATCGTGCCCGTGCTGTTTGCATCCCTGTCACGCTTCTGTCGTTTCAGAATCCATACGATGTACCCCAGTATAACAGGCAGGGCGACGGTATATGTCTGTAATAAAACTGCTTCCACTTTTTCTCCTTTCCCCGGCGCTGTGCCGGAATAAAAAACAGCACCCAGAAAATGAGTGCCGTGATACGTTTTTATTAGTTTTGATAACGTTTTTATTGATTTCGTTCCGTTTCCAGTCCAGATAAAACGCTTCTCTGTCCTTACGGTTTGTCCCTGATTCGCACGTCCTGTCCCTCCTACACTT
>SRZB01000136.1 GCA_004793585.1 Hominisplanchenecus murintestinalis
GAAATGTTATATTATAGAAAAGGAGCAACCGCCCACAAAGTGGTTAGCCTCCACGAATAAGCCTAAAGCCTACCTGCATCCGGCCAAGATTACAAGGTAGGCTTATTTATTTTCGCTTGTTGTTCCTATTGTCTAAATAGGCAAGCAATGCAACGAGAAACGAACCACCAAAAAATAACAGGCTTAAAACTTCGTATGTACTCATATGCATCACCTCCCGTCTTCTGTGAAGTGAGGGAGGCTACCACCTTGTAACACGGCTGCTCTGGCACAGATTATAGCATATCTCACGCTGTACAGCAATCTGCTTTTTTCTACTCTTTGGATTTCTCCGTAAATACTTCCCCCATTAACAACAATAAAATATTCGGGTGCATTTTTGAAATATAATACAGGAAGGAGAGGCAAATGAATAAGTTGATACAGGATTTAATTGAAAAAGGCATGGGGAATTTCATGGACAGGAGCAGGGATGCATTAGCCTGGGCAGACGAAATCTATCTGAATGACATCAAAGATGAAAATGAACTGGCACAACGCTATGAAAACCTTGACTTAACCAAAGCACAGAGAAAGGTAATCAACGATTATATGGCGTGTGCAACAACAGTCAATCACCGTTATGCCGATATTTCGTATATGTGCGGCATTAAGGATACGGTCATCATACTCGTTTCACTGGGGCTGATAAAAGGCGTTGAAGCTGAAGAATAATATATGCCATATG
>SRZB01000137.1 GCA_004793585.1 Hominisplanchenecus murintestinalis
GAAGCCCAGAAGGAAGCCCTTGAATCCCTCCGGGAGAAGTTCGAAGAGATTAAATCTTCTATTGAACAGGGTATGCAAGAGAAAATTAGCCTGTTTGATGCCTTTGACGGCGGCGATACTTACAACTTGGATAACATGGGGGCTCGTCTTGAGAAACAGAAAGAAGAATTGCTGAAATGGAAGGAGAACATGCAGACACTTGCCAGGGAAGTCGGCGGCTCTATGAGCGCAGAGTTGTATGATAAACTGCTGGAATTGGGACCGGAATATGCTAATTTCACCCAGCAACTGGCGGATTGTCTTGATCCGGAAAAAGGTGGGAGCAAAGAACAGCTGGAAAGGATTGCGAAAGATTATGCGGAAGTGTTTGACATTACGGACAGTGCGTCAGAAGAACTTGCGAGGAGTCAAGCCATGTTTAAAACTGTCATGGGCGAGATGTCAAATTCTACAGAACTTGACTTTTCAAACCTCCGGGAATCCCTTGAGGGAGCTGCATCCGCAGCCGCCGAAGGCGGGGAGGTAATTTCCGAGGAACTGAAAAAATCCTTCCTTGATACCGTGAAAGCAGCGGAAGAAATGGGGGCGGAAATCCCGGAAGGGCTTGCAGACAAGATAGCGTCCGGCGATGTATCTATCGGCGATGCAATCGCCCAATTAAAGGGGAGCATGGAAGCGCAGTTCAATTTCCTCTCTGAGCTTGCCGGGGAAGC
>SRZB01000013.1 GCA_004793585.1 Hominisplanchenecus murintestinalis
CATACTTCGCTTCTATGTATTCCTTAATCATCTTATATGTAACTCGCTCTTTCGGTTTGTACGCTTCGGCTCTCTTGGCAATATTATCAAGCGGCACTTTTCCCTCACCCTCGCCAAACTCGACTTTTACGTTGATTACGCTGTCAGGTTTTTTGTGGGAAAGCATTACAACCGTCTCGACGGTAAAATCTTTGGGCAACAAAATTTCATTGCCTACTTGACCATTATAATACAAAGGAAACTTAAATAAAATACTTTTTACCATCCGTTCAGACCTATTTCTGTCCTGATGTACATTTATTTCTTCAATGAAGTCCTGATAAAACTCTTTTCTTTCCTCGTCTGTCATACTGCTATATAGTACATCAAAGTTTAGTAGTGCTTTATATACTTCTTTTGAAGATAAGTGCTTTTGTTTTACTTGACTGATTCTTCTGCTTATAACCCGTATATTCTCTTCTATATTATTGATCTTATCATAAAGATTCGACCAACGGATACTCATGTCTTCATATTTTCTATCATAATGTTTATCCTCCACACTCAGGTTGTCCATTCTCTCCTGCAGCTTATCTTTAGCACCGACTACCTGCTTTAATTGGTTTTTCAATTGCGTTCGCTCCACCTCAAGCCCCGAAACATCTACATTATCATCCAAGTGTTTCATTATCTCCCTGTGACACCCTTCGCTGGACACAAAACTTTTTATTACATCAAAGACTTCTTTATCAAACAGCTCTTCCCTATATGATGTTTTAAAATTACAATACCGTCCATCTTCTAAGCGTTTTCTATTATGACATCGGTAGTAGTAATCATATGTGTATTCACCTGTCTTTTTATTTTTCCGCTTTGCTGTTGTCCCAGTAATTGTACCTCCACATACCGGGCATTTAATCAATCCAGAAAGAAGATGTTCATGATCTAAGCTATGCTTTTTCTTCAATCTTGTAGCTACTCTTCTGTTTTTTGCCTGTGCACCTTCCCACAAATCCTCATCTATTATTGCCTCATGAAGACCTTCCGTCAGCATATAATCATTTGTCCTTACCCTTCGATATTCATCTCTTGTCCCCTTGACTTTCTCTGTCTTGTTCCGACCATAAGATATTTTACCTATATATACCGGATTATCAACCACAGTGCGGATAAAATTAGAAGTAAAATAATCTAAATCTCTCGGACGATGTTTTTTCTTCTTATATCCATGATTGTTTAAGTAATCTGCAATCTCTACCAAACCCATATCATCATCAACATACATTTTATATATCTGTTTGACAACAGTTGATGTCTCAGGATCTATGACTATTGTATCATTCTCGCTGTCCAGCTTATATCCATATGGAGCGATTCCACCATTCCATTTGCCCTCCCTGGCCTTCTGCCGTCTTCCCTCCATAGTCTGAATTAGAATATTCTCACGCTCTATCTCTGCAACAGCGGATAATACTGTAATCGTCAACTTACCGGAGTCTTTCGATGAATCTATGCCATCCTCCACACAGATTAAATTAACACCGTAGTCCTGAATAAACTGTAGGGAGTTCAACACATCTGCCGCATTGCGCCCAAATCGTGATAATTTAAATACAAGCACATAATCAACATTATCTGTGTTGTATGAAATATCATCCAGCATCTTTTGAAATTCCGGTCTACCTGATACACTTTTTCCGGATTTACCTGCATCACAATACTCATGTACAATCTCCATGTTCTGATACTCAGCAAACTTTGTAATCCGGTCCCGCTGTGCATCTAAGCTATAACCATCCACCTGCATACTGGTAGACACTCTTATATATATGTAACATCTGGGTTTTCTCACCACTACACTCTCCTCTCTTCACCATAAACCGAAAATCCATCATGATATTTCCTTAAAATGCTTTAGTGCTGCCACAATGCACTTCTCTTTATCTTTAGGGCATGTTGGCACTCTTTGGTTCTCTTTGTTAGAAATATTATAGTTCTGCCGCTCAATCAAACCAAACTTTCTTTTTATTTGTGCTATATAAAGACTGTGAATCTTCAATCCATACTTTTCCATCACATATTCCTTTATCATAGCATATGAAGCATGGCTTTCTGCCTTGGTCATCCCAATTTTAGCACAATCAAGCTTATAAACAAATCTGTCGTTTTCACCCACTTCCTTTTTCCCTTTATTGTTATATACAATAGGAAACTTGAATGTAATGCTCTTTATAATCCTTCTGTCTTCCCTTTTATCAGGAAATACATCAATCCTCTCGATAAGATTTTGATAAAACTCCTTTTTTTCATGACAATCCATTTTATCGAAGATATTTTGAAAATTAGCCAGTATCTTTCTTATATGCTCTTCCGCCATTGCACCTTTCTCCAATCTGGAGATCTTATCGGTTATAGTATCCATCAGATTTTCCAGTTCCGTCAGATCGTCATATATGCTGTCAATCTCATTTTCAAACTCTTCATATTTACTAATATAGTCATCATCAAGCACATCAAGATTATCCAATTTAAGTCCAATCCGGGACTTTTCACTCTCTTTGCAATATATCTGCTTTCTAATATCTTTTAACTCTTCCTGATAACGCTTCAATTCATCATTGTCAAATTCCTTTTCCAGCATTTTGTTGAAGGATGATAATGTCCCAATCCTGCCTATCAGTTCATACACGGCTGCATCAACCTTTTCTTGATTATAGCTTCTACTAAATGGACAAATCTTATATCTGTGCTTACCTTTATTGGGACATACATATCCATGAACAGGCTTGTACATACCTCCATGGTTTTTATTCACGGATCTACTTACCACATGAACCATCCCATCACCGCATACAGGACACTTCACCACCCCCGTAAGCAATGATACTCTGTCCTTGTCCCAAACCTTTTCACACTTTATGCATTGCTTCCTTTTTTCATGCACACAGTCCCATAATTCAGCAGATACAATAGGCTCATGAATCCCATCTATATAACAGATTTCTTTATTAACTTTTGCTCGTTTATTATGTATATACTTTCCACAGTAGATTGGATTGTCTAACATAGCTGCAATAAACCTGTCATTAAAATGCGTCATTTTGCCCCTATACTCCCGCTGATATCCATGTCTATCAAGATAATCACATACTCCTCTGAGACTTGCATCCTCTTTGGAATATAAATTGTATATTAACGAAACAATCTCTGCTTCACTTTTTTCCACTACTAATTCTTTATTGATCGTGCGATACCCATAAGGTACTGGTCCGCCACGCCAACCGCCATTCATGATTTTTTGCTGTTTGCCTGCCATAAACTGGCATCTTATATTCTCCTTTTCAATCTCGGCAACGGCAGACATAATAGTCAACATCATCTTACCGCTTTGCGTCGAGCTATCAATAGACTCGTTTACAGAAATTAAGTCAATATCGTAATCTATCAGCAATTGCATATATTTAAGAACATCTGCACTGTTCCGTCCAAATCTTGAAAGCTTAAACACCAATACAAAAGCAATATTATCTTTTTGTTCTACGATATCCGCAATCATATTTTGAAAGGCATGTCTGCCGACAATACTGCCACCAGATACACCCGCATCACAATACTCACCCTTGATTTCCAAATCTCTATAATCCGCATATTTTCTAAGAGACTCCAACTGTGCATCCAAACTGTATCCTTCTACTTGAGCAGACGTGGAAACTCTCGTGTATATATAACAATTTTTCTTTTCCATACTGCCTCCTCAGTTTGTTGCCCATTATTTTATCGTTTCACAATATTATATTAACACAATGTATTTTATATTGCAAGAGAAAATGCGTCGATAAATTATATATCAACGCATTTTTTACTAATCTTCATCCATTTCTCTGTTCTCATCCAGATTCTGAAGAACCGCCTCACCATATTTATCTACCATCTTTGCCATAAATCGTGCAAACTTATTCAGATTACGACGTGACTGTTCATCGAGGCATTCCTCATATTCCGACAAGGATTGTTCCTCCATAAGCACTCCCCCTAATCCGAACACAACCCCAAAAACTCTATGACTGCGCCTTCTATCTTGGCATGCATATGTACATCAACAACCTCACCGATTTTCCTATTGACGAATCTGCGATCCATCGGCCTCATCTGCTCGATAAGTGCTATTCCCGACGAATCATAGCCCTTGCATTCGTTTTTATCAACAAAAACATGATAATCTCTGTCTACACCTTTTAACCTCTTTGTAAGAGGTATCAGTATCATAATAGGAGAACTCTCATTATATGCACTAAGACTAAATACAACTGCCGGTCTATATCCACGGATAACACAACTATCATAATCCTGACCAAATTCAGCCATAACAATATCCCACCGACTATATGATGGATAATTCATAGCAACATTGCTGTCTCCAACATCATTTCCCTGTACACTTTTATATTCTGCACCTAATTTATTATTTATCTTCATAATCCATTTCTCCTCCACATCAAATTTCTTTATTGATCGAATTCCATATGGCATTTGCTATTTCACACAGAATAGAATCATTCTTTATGTGACCAATCCTTTTAATAATCCTGAACCTTTGCAATATCTGCATCTGCATTGGCTGGGCATATTCTTCATACCTAAGTCCCCTGCAATCGACTGGTCTAATCAGAATATCCTCTGCCTGAAATGCTTTTGACGGTTTTCTATATAAAGGAATCACATTAACCAGGTTCTCTTCCTTTAAGGCTGCATCATTACTTACCACAACTGACGGTCTGATTCCACTGGTCCTGCATCCAGCATTGGACTTTCCGTAGTTCACAAGTATTACATCCCCTTGACGAAGTTCTAACCTTTTTTTATAAGGTTTCTTCTCTTTAACTTTCATCAGCTATCTCTCCTTGCATAATCAAAATACAAAGAAGCATAAGCATGACATAGCACTGTTTTGTCCACAATTCGTTCGACATATTTACCATAAACGAAAATGAATACTGCATGTCGACCTGCGATACCTATTATTTCTGGACAGTAGCCACATCATGCCCTGCTTCTCATTTAGTGGCTACTCAAAAAATGTTTTAAGAATGGCTGTCGCCTTGCGAAGCTTGTCCAATCCTTTTCCTTTAAACAGCATTCGTACTTCTGCAACATATCCATCCTCTTCTGTAGAAAACAGAAGGTAATCCAACGAAACTTCAAGCACCTGAGCAATCTTGTACAAATTTTTCGTTGTACAAAGCTGCTGTCCGTTCTCAATCCGAGAATAATTGTCCTTGGACATATCCAGAATTATCGCCATTTCCTTCGATTGAAGATTCTTGCTAATTCTTGCCTCTCGGATTCGCTCTCCCATTGTCAGCATCATATTTGTGTCGATTTCTTTAATTTCTCTTACCATTTTTTATCATCCTTTCATGATTTGAAAGGATTAGGGTGATCAGCCCCATTCACCGGTAAATGCGCTATTGCACAATCCTTGTTAATATGTTCTTTGAGAATATGGTTATTTTCTCATTCAGCTTTTCTCCCAGTGTCAGAAAAGCTGAATCAGGAAATAACACGAATCTCTATGACTAATAATATCGCACCCCTACTCATAATCGTCATCGTGCCAAGTAGACTTTTCCGAAAAAATCGACTTTATAGGACGACTTTTATTAAAACAAGCAAATCCATAAAAAATCCTCCAGCTCCACAAAAGATGTTGCACCCCTATTTCATTTCTAAATAAATTCTAAAATATTACATTGAAATATTGAACGGAACGTCACTCCGATTAATATAAAAAAACCCCGAATAACATTCAGGGTTTATGCTACAGATTTATTTAGTAAAATATCTATCATTTTATTTATACGAGATAAATCAAATTCATTGCACTGTTCTATTTTGTCAAGAATCACTTGATAGTCAATGTCATTATAAAACAATAATTTTTTCTTGTTGAAAAGGAGATAATCGGCAGACACATTAAAAATCTGACATACTTCCATTAGATGTTCCGGCATAATTGTTGTTTTGCCATTCTCGTAATTTGAAATACTATCTGTTGACACGCCTAACAACTCTGCCAATTCTTCTTGCGTCATTTTTTTAGACTTCCGCAACACTTTAAGCCTGTTTCCGATATCAGAAGAACTATAATGATATTCAAATTCATGCATCCGCCATCACCTCTTACTAATTAGGGTTTGCTGAATAATAATAATTTTTTCCCGCAAAACAGCAGAAAAATACAGTTTTCATAACACAAACCCCATGAAATTTGTTATAATAAGTGCAGGATTTTTAGTATTATCAGTTCAAAAATTTTGCATTTGGAGGCGGTCTTATGTATCAAAAACCAGATTATGCCCAGACAGACATTTATGATTTTATCCTTCCCTTCGGCGGGCATCTGGATGAAAATAATCGGTGGGTCATCCTGAGAAGATCCATCGACTGGAAGATCATACACGAGGTTTATGAAAAGAATTTCGACAATAAGAACACCGGCAACGTAGCCCTTTCAGCCGAGATCGCATTTGGATCGCTGTACATACAGAGAAAACTATCACTGACGGACAGGGAACTTGTGGATCAGATCAGTGAGAATCCGTACATGCAGTATTTCATCGGTCTTAAGGAATTCCGTACAGAACGGCCCTTTGATCCCAGCCTTCTGGTAACCTTCCGGAAAAGACTCACTGCCGAAATGATGGAAGAAATATCAGAAACAATGTTTCTTGTGGAAGAAGAGGACGATGATGATGACGGAACACCGCCGGGAGGCGGGGGAACACCATCTGCTACAGAAAATGAAACAGACGACGAGCCCGAAAACCGCGGCACGCTGATCATTGATGCAAGCTGTGTGCCGGCCGATATCGCGTATCCTACCGATCTGGAACTATGCGACAGGGCGAGGAAATGGACGGAGACCATACTGGACCATTACTGGAAGGAATGCGGGCCAATCAGAGAAAACGGAACAAAGCCGCGCACTTACCGGAAGACAGCAAGGAAGAGATTCCTGAATGTGAACAAACGGAGGAAAAAGACCACAAAAAAGATACGAAAAGAAATAAGATTCCAGCTGAACTGCATCAGTCGGAACCTTGGATATATCAGGAAATATGAGGATGAGTATGGAACCGCCATCCTGCACAGGATAGAAGCCGAACGGCTGCAGACGGTAAAAAAATTTGAAAAACAGCAGAGGTACATGCTGGAAAACAAGGTCCACAGTGTGGAGGACAGGATCGTGAGTTTATCCCAGCCGTGGATACGGCCGATCGTGCGCGGCAAGTCAAAAGCACCAACGGAATTCGGGGCGAAGATATCAATATCCGTAGTAAACGGATACACCTTTGTGGACAGGATCAGCTTTGATGCATATAACGAAGGAGAGTATGAAGAGTTCAAAGCCGTAGTGGAAAAATACTATGAGAGGTTCGGGTATTATCCGGAGAGGATACTGGCAGATAAAATATACAGGAGCAGGAAAAACAGGGGATTGTGCAAAAAACTTGGCATAAAACTATCCGGGCCGAAACTAGGTAGACCGGGTAAAAACCGGAAGGAAGAAATACGACAGGAGTTAAGAGAGACCGGGGAAAGGAAAGCGGTAGAAGGAAAATTTGGAAACGGGAAGAGAAAACTCGGGTTAAACCTTATCATGGCCAAACTGAAGGAAACGGCAGAGAATATGATATGGATGGACATATTTGTTCTCAACATGGAACATTACATGAGGACATGTATTGTTTTATGTTACGCAATTTTAGAAATGCTGAAATTTGTTTCCCTGAAAAATGAGAGAAAGAGAATGGACTTGCTTGTGGTGACCTTGTAAGGTACTGGATTATATTATTCAGCAAGCCCTACTTAATGCCATGGTCAGAAAGTCTTCCAGAAGAATGCAGGAAACCACGCCGCTCATAAACCAGCGGCGTTTATTCTAGCGTTAGGTGTATGGTTTGACGTTTACGATTGATAGGTAGTGAGTGGTAGGATAAGAAGTTGAATAGCTTTCTATCCTACCACTTTTCCATATACAAGAAACACATCATCTTCCTTGATTACTCTAGGGTGATATTTTCTATGATTTAAGGAAATCAGTAATGTCTTACCATCCTGATGTTCCAGTTTCTTAATAAAGCCTTCCCCATTATGGTAGAAAATGCCGATTTCTCCATCATCAAGTTCATTCTGTGCATGTACCCATACGGTCTGACCATTGACGAATTGAGGTTCCATACTGTCGCCGGATATGGTAACACCAAAGTCTGCATTTTCAGGCACTTCGTTTCCGACCTCGATCTCATCATAGGCATCACTGTCAAGATATGCACCGTTACCTGCAGAAACAGGGAGATGGAATAGTTTCATAGCTCGTTTGACCGGAAGCAGTATGATCTCTGCAGGTTCTTTTTTATACAGACCACTTGCACGAAGGATATCAGCATATTCAGAAACCCTCTTTTGTCCGGATTCGTTTAGATCCGAAAGTAAAGATGGTACATTGTTCCTATCAAATGCTGCTCTGATATCAGAAATTTCCAGTATGTCACATAGTATCAGAAGCAGCTCGCCGGATATCCGTATCCTGCCAGATTCCCAGTTGTAGACCATCTGGTTCGTTACATTGTAGCCCTTATCCTTAAAAGCGTTGGAAATCTCAACCTGTGACATATTGCGTTCTGTTCGTAATTTCTGTATATATTCGTTTAAGTTTCTCATGGGTATCCCCTTTCTAATGGTTCAGAAATATCCATATTGAATATTCTATAAATTTATGTGCTTTTATATGCCACATTATACTATGTAAAGTATGGAAAATCAAGGATGTTTTATTGGAAAATATTCGATATGGATAAAATGTGCAAAATATTTCACTTGAAATATTCAAAATAGTGATTTATAATCATCATACGGTCGAACATATATTCGTGTCAGCGTTGTGTGTAATTTATGCACGGATATTATTGTAGGCTGATTTATTGTTAGTATAGCAGTAACTGTGTCTGGCACTTTGCCGAGAGTGCGACGGAACTCAGACACGAGGAAAAAGGACTTGCGAGGTGGCTTTCCCTTTCCTAAGCAGGTACAAACATTATGGAGATTTGTATTGCAGAGGTGAAATAATTGAATAATACTGTGATTAGAAAGAGAGATATTTACGATGGAAGTTTGAGAAAAGTTGACCAAGAGAAAATATATCAGGTCGGGAGAAGTGGAGAACATAAGGCAGATATAACGATTCGTTGTAAACGCTGTAACCAGTTCTTGCTAGGTTATGATCTGGTACACGATGATGATAGGCGTATTTTAGAAAGAGTTACATTGCCTCCATGCAGGTGCAAGAGGGTTCTTACGCTTATGAAATATACGGAGGGTATCCTTCGTAAACAGGCGGTGGATAACATCGTCAGGATATAATAACTATGAAAATTGAATTAGGGCACTACCTGTAAGGGCGGTATCCGGGTATTCTGATTAGTGAAGACGGATATTGAGCACCAAAGACGCAGGAGAACAGTTCAGTACAAGGATACTGGTGTTTCTCAGCGTGTATGGTGCTTTTTTGTGTCTATGTAGATGAAAATTCTTGTTCTTTTCTGGCTGTTTTAAGCCCAGAAAGGACAAGAATTATGAAGAAAGAAGCAGTAGCACAGAAAGATGTAAGACAGTTTACAGAGGAAGAATGGAGAGCGATGGGGATACGGATTCGTGAGGCTCGTGGAAAATTGGGCATGAAGCAGATTGATCTGGCAACATTTCTTGCGATTGGGAAAAATCAGATGTACCGGATTGAGAGTGGTTTGACACCATGCAAAACAGAGTATCTTTTTGAAATTTCACAGATTTTGGGCGTTTCTCTTGATTATCTGTATTTTGGCGAGAATGAGTGCAGCGAAGTCGGGGAGATCGTGGAGATGTGCAGAGGTAAGGGAATAAAGGAAATCCGCAAAGCAGTGGGTATTCTGAGGGCGTTTTTTGCCTAAATTTTTTTGTAAAAAACAGCAATCACCTCTTGTGAATACAAAGTAAAATACGTATGATTTTGTCTTTGCCTAAATGTGGATGAAAAGAGCATGAACAAAGACAATCAGCAGTTGTGAGGCTTCTTTTGATTTATAGGTGTTATTATTTTCTTGCCTTCATTATAGAAGCTATATTTTGAATAAAATACTCTGATGAATAAGAACACAAAGGGTCACTCGCATCTAATTTCTTTAATTTTTGTTGGAAAGATTCAATTAAATAATCAATAAATTCCTTATCATCATTTTCTTCAATGGAGCTGGCAATCATATCTATTTCCAAATCTTTTAATTTTATTATTTCAAATTCTGTATCGCTGTGAAAATCGTATATATCATCAAGGATTTTGCTAAATGTTTCAGTAACTATATATTTTTTTAGAGCTTTTTGAGTTTCTGTGTCGGTATCAATAGGGCTTTTAGAACCGTCTCCCATATCATATGAAATATATTCTTCATTACGGGAAAAACATACAAAATGAACTATTTGTGCTAACATATATTCAAACTTAGAATGAGTTAATATTTCATTCAAGATATCAACACTGTTGATGTCTAAATATCTTAAGACTTCTGCTGATTCTTCGTTAAGCATTGTTACGTCGCAAATAGTTTCTGATTTGTAATGTTTGCATATTCTTTGCTTGTTTATTAAATATTCAGCATCCACATCGAGTATATTTGCTATTTTTAATACTAAATCCACGGGAGGGGGAGTACATTTTCCGCTTCGTAGATGATGCTTTAATCCATCTATGGTGATATTTAGTTTATTAGCTACATCTTCTTGAGTATACCCTTTTTCTTTACAACATTCTTTGAAACGTGTAGCAAAAATACTCTTATACATAAAATTAATGCCCCCAAATGTAAAATTAGTGCTTTGACACTACATATTATACTATGAGATAATGCGAATGTAAAGGACAAGTGTTAAAAAACGAATGTATACAAATTCACAATATAATTAGGGCTTGCTGAATAATCAAATTCAACGCCTTATTGATTCACTACAATCAATCCCGGTTTCTTTTCCTTATTTTTCAGAACAGCAAATTCCAGATTTTCTAAAATTGCGCAACATAAAACAATACATGTCCTCATGTACTGCTCCATGTTGAGAATGAATATATCCATTGATATCATATTCCCTGTTGTCTCTTTCAGTTTTGCCATGATAAGGCCGAGACCAAGTTTTCTTTTCCCATTGCCGAATTTTCCCTCTACGGCATTTCTTTCCCCGATCTCTTTTAGCTCCTGCCGCATTTCCTCCATATGGTTTTTGCCGGGTTTTCCCAGTTTTGGTCCCGCAAGCCTGATGCCATGTCTTTTGCACAGCCCCCTGTTTTTCCTGCTTCTATATATCTTATCTGCAAGTATTCGTTCGGGATAGTATCCGAATCTCTCGTGGTATTTTTCCACCACTGCCTCGAATTCATCATGGTCGCCTTCATTATATGCATCAAAACTGATCCTGTCCAAAAAAGTATATCCCTCCACCACGGATATGGATATCTTCGCGCCAAATTCTGTCGGGGCTTTTGATTTTCCCCTCACAATCGGACGCACCCACGGCTGGGACAGGCTCACGATCCTGTCATCCACGCTATGGACCCTGTTATTAAGCATGTATCTCTGCTGTTCCTCAAATTTTTGTATTGTCAGCAGTCTTTCTGCCTCTATCCTGTGCAGTATGCCGGTTCCATAAACTTCCACATATCTGTCGATATATCCAAGGTTGCGGCGGATGCAGTTCAGCTGGTATCTCAGTTCCGCCCGTATCTTTTTTGCGGACTTTCTCTTCCGCTTGTTTAAGGCCAGGAATCTCCGCCTTGCCGTTTTCCGGTATGTGCGCGGCTTGTTCCCGTTTCCTTCTGCTGCTCCGCATTCCTTCCAGTAATGATCCAGTATGATTTCTGTCCATCTCCTTGCCTTGTCACACAATTCCAGATCCGTGGGATATGCAATATCTGCCGGGGCACAGCTTGCATCTATCATCAGGGTGCCTTTGTTCCCAGGCCCGCTGCCATCCGCATTCCCGTCATCAGACGGCACGCCCGCACCGCCGCCCGGTGGTGTTCCATCATCGTCATCATCCGAAGGTTCTTCCTCCACCAGAAACATTTTTTCAGATATTTTGTTCATCACTTCTTCCGGGAATCTTTTCCTGAAAGCCACCATGAGGCTGGGGTCAAACGGTTTTTCTGTTGTGAATTCTTTGAAGCCGATGAAATACTGCATATATGGATTCTCGCTGATCTGTTCCACCAGCTCCCGGTCCGTCAGGGAAAGCTTTCTCTGGATGTACAGTGACCCGAAGGCAAGGTCGGAGGGCAGAGCCTCATTCCCCGTCTCATGGTTTTTAAAATTCCCCTGGTAGATTTCATCGATGATCTTCCAGTCGATGGCATCTCTCAAGATCACCCAGCGGTTATTTTTATCTAAATGGCCTCCGAACGGAAGAACAAAATCATAAATATTTAACTGGCTGTAATCCGGCTTGCGATACATAAAACCACCTCCAAAGTGCAAAGATTTTGAACTAATATCGTATAAAATCCTGCATTTATTTTATCATATTTCAAAATTTTATTGTAGATAAATGATATATTTTTCGCTTTAATTTCTACATTGTTTTCCGTTATAAAATCAATGCAAACCCAGAATTTATGGGACAAAGGAGGTCTCTAATTCCCAAAAAGATTTTCCGGATAAAATACGGGATTTTTATGAAAAATAACTATTATTCAGCAAGCCCTATTTATACTTGCATACAAAACTCGGACTTTAAGTTATCAACAAGAAATCCTGATTTAGTGAATTCATCGCCAGTAAAATCTTTCACATATTGTCTATTAACGATAACCTTGAAAATAACCTTTTAAAGAAAAGAAAAAGGTTATTTGATACCTATTCTATCAGCCCCAGTATCATCTCTTCCTAACAAATAAATATCCCAACGTAACGGAAGACAAAATTTACACATTTAACAATTATGCCAAAACCATATGTGTCACTCCCTTGTTATAAGGATCTTGATACTGTTCCACAATATGTGTATTCGTAAAATTACCAGCCAGCATATCCTTAATCGCTGTACCATGGTTGTAGCCGTGTATTATCACCATCTCAAATGCCTCTCTAATGGTGTTGATAATATTATTTATGAATCGCTTTGCTTGTTTACATTTCATCCCTTGAACATCCACTGTAACCTGTAATTTTTTCTCTCCCTTTTCTTTTACAACAATGCGGGCTATATCATCCTGAGAAAAGAGCATTCCTAAACGAGTGATAATTGTGTTCTTCATACTACATCCTCCTTGCTTTACTGCCATCTGCTTGGTTCGGTTCTTATGATGTAATAATACAAGCTTTGCACAAGCAAATAATTAAAAAAACTGTGTGAATAAAACCATTTTCATTCGCACAGTTTTTTACGCAACAGCAATGCAATTAAAAGATGAATTATAAAAGAAATATCTATGCTATACTTCCAAATCTTCCATACTTAAGCCAGCAATACTTATGTCACCCGCTTCAGAGTCCCCTGTTATACAAATCAAAAGCGCATACAACAAATTGGGTATGTTCTCATATAAACCCTTATGAGAAAACTCCAACTCCAACATGCACCTAATATCAATTAGATTATATCCGACTCTGTCTATTATTTCCTCAACATATTCATATAGAAGTTGAATTTTAGGCGTATTTTGAGATAGGCGCATCATAATACTCTGATTATCATCATACCGTTCCCGCAATCGATATACAGCCAAGATATACTCCAAACACATAGTTATATCTTTACCTATCTTCCGATTGTTTTTTCCATTGAGCAGTTCCCCTATTCGATTTATTGCAATCTGGAAATACTTAAAAGTAAGGTTAATCGGGAAATTCCATATAAAATCTGGATTCCCCCAAACCGCCTTTGATAAAATGCATATAATTTTATCTTCTTTAATCCTCTCTATATCCTTAAACAGCTCCTTTTCTTCAAGCAGAGTAAAGTCGCCCAATCCATATCCTATATAATCGTTTAGGCGAAATTTTTTATTATCTAAATATTTTTCAATATTTTCATGTGCTATGTTATAATAAATTTCTCCCATATCTGGTCCTGAAATCGACATTAGTCCAAAAATTCTAGATTTTATATACTCATCATCACAGCTATGATAAGTGTCATCCCATGCTTCTAAAGTTTCCAAAAAGGTATCTCTAAACTCAGAAGGACAATCGGGATTGTGAATAGAATTCCGTCCTGCAAAAATCACATGCATCAAGAAATATATCCTCCCACCATATGTATAAAAACCTGGTTTATTCCCCCTCCTAATACTTAATGCCCAATACTCCGTAAAGGGTTTACCTGAATCTTCATCATGGATTTTCTGTGCCCTATATTTTCCCATATATGGAGGCGGAACTTCAAAAGACACATTCCTAATTCCATCATGAAAATTTTCTGGATGATCAAACTGGTTTTCATAAACAGCAACCGTTATGGTGCCATATTGCTCAGTATACATTTCTATAAAACACGCATACCATCCGTTTTTTAATTGCTTCCAGACATACCCGTAATCATCCTCATAGTCTGACAAATCCACTTTATAGCGTTTGTTCAAAGACTTAGAGAGATCAAAAGACACTTTTTGTAATTTACCGAAATCCACACTTGTATGATTGTCCTTGTCTGGCTCCTTATTTTTTTCTGAAAAAATAATATTTACCAGTTCTCCAGAATTCGTCTCCGTTTCTATACTAAATGTTTTCCCGTTTTTCCTATCTTTCATTTGTATATCATATTTGGAAAGATCCATGGTGGAATATCCTGCTTGTATACTAATCAGACGGTTAATCATTCCTCTCTGTCCGTATATCAAGTCCTCAACTCCCCTTGTCCCAATATAATTTTGCAATTCTTCCCATGTTTTTTCAGGAGCAAACTTCGGCGATGGTAACTGATACATGGGATATTCAGAAATCTTTTTCCACGTTACTTTTGCTTCGATAAATTTTGAGTTCATTTTATCTTTAGGTCTAAAAAACAATACATACGGGTTCTCTGCCCCATATTCATATGTCATATCTAAACGGCATAGGACTTCTTCCGTCAGCGGAAAAGCAGGACTTTTTACAACCGCCATAAACTTAGTCTTTTTGTTTGAATCACTTTGTACCAAGTTAAAGCGATATTCTGTTTTACCATTCGCCGGCAAGGTAAATTCATTGTCTATAAGGATTTTTTTCTTTACATTGAACTTCGGAGTAATGGTTTCTTTATCAACAAGCATAAATTTTCCATAAAGTAACTTAATAGCTAATTCTGGCAGATGATCTCTCCACAGCAGTGTTGAAGTATTTTGTTGTAGTGTCTCATATTTTTTGTAACCATATAGTGCTCTGGAGCGATCTATCTGTTCAAAACTACAAGTTCCTTTATAAAGTATATTTTCACTCAGTGAAATTATATGGGTTCGAGATTTTCCAATGATTTCTTGATGGTCCAAAAGATACTTATTGACCTTGTCCGAAATATTTATTCTAAAATTTCTGACTATATCGGAAATCTTCTTATTAAAAGAAAAGCCCGATTCCTCGTCATAAATAACAGACAGTTTATCTTTCTCATCAATAATTCCTTCAATCCCTATTGCTTCAAACAAGTTCCCGGCATACTTAAAAAAGCCGGTAGGCCTTAATTCATCGTACAGAACACTTAGTTCATCATCTATGGAGTATGATGTACTTGGGTGCCTTTCCCAAATATATCCTTTGTAATCTGGAAAATCTCTCTTTACATCTTCTGACACCAAACCTTGAACCATGGTAAATACAACATCATCGTCTACTATATCGACGATAATAAGGATATCATCTTTATTGAATTTTATTTCAAAATCTGCACTCTCCTGATAATCAAATGCAATACCAATACTTCGCGGAAACGATTTTACACTACGGTAAGCCATTCGTGCTGCTTTATGTACTAAACTCAATTGAAATTCATCAAATGCATCTGGAAAAACAAATGTAAAATCACCTGTAACCACTTGATCTTCTAAAAGATGCATTAATTGCCCTAACTGAGGCAAGGAGTTATCTATTACAGCCGATTGAATCGTATATGGAACCATCTCCTCGGACTGGATAATCACAGCATTGACATCATCACATGGTAAATCATACTTAGCAAATTTCTGCAACGCCAACCTGCCCTTAAGTGTTTCTATATTCCCATCCTCATTAACATATTCAGGATGTAGCTGGAATAAATCCATTGTTATATATTTATAGTTTTTCCTTTCAATAATCTTTTTAGCAACAACTCCTTTTACGCTTATTCCAAGTTTAATAAACAGCAGATCCACCACCTTGAGAATCCTACCAGATGTTATTTCCATAGAATTCTTTTCCCCGCTTGCAATTATAACTGCAGTACTGCCATCAAAGGAAACATCTACACTTTTCTGCCTATACTCTAAATGCAGACAATTTGTGTCCCTTTTAATTGTAAGCTTATTATTTGCGCCATCTACCAGATAGAACAATGGGCTATCAATTTTCACCTTGAATTTTTCATAATCTACTATCGTTGGAACCTGCGGAACTCTAAGAACACTTCGTGCTTTTGTTAAAAACTCCACATAGAATATTTCTGATAGCCTTTCTGAAATCTTGTGGTTGCATTCCTCTACAAAGCGGTCCAGATCCTTTAATTCCTCCCAGCCTTTCCAAATCTTCTTATAATATTGATCTGATAATAATGTATTATTCGGAGGCATATTTTCCCAACGTCCAATTTCTTCAATTTCATCGACATATAAAACCGAATTGATAAAATTCCAAAATTCCCTCTCAACCTCTGTCATATTCTTACCTAAGAATTTTGTTTTTGTTTCTAAAATGTCATTTAACTCTTTCAACAAGGCGATATATAAGCGATTTTCACCAGTATCTAAGCTCATTCGTCTTTTTACAGCCATAAGAGAAGTGGAATTTGATATTTTTTCCTTTATTGTACGTCCAGGTCGCCTACTCAGCCAATTTAAGCCGTAACTGTTAATCTCCTTGACTTGATACACTGGAAGTTTAACATTTTCCCTTATAATATTTTCTCTCATATTTCCAGCGATGTGCCTAACTGCTGAGTCAACTTCTGTAATGATTTTGCTAACACCATCCTGCTTGCCGAGCCTCAATGATGACTTATCATTATTGAATTCTAACAATTCTGCAATAGGATAAAAATCATCCTCGCCAGAAAGACGTATAATCCAATCTTGCACATATAAAAGTAATTCAGCACGAGCTACTGACAAGTGATCAGCACTAAATGCCTTACAAAAATCCTCATAACTTTCAAACAGAATCATACGACTAACTCCTTAATCTTCTTATTCTACAGATGTTTCGGTTTCTCCGTCTACATCCTTCTACTCTTCTGTCTTAACATCATCAACTTCAATATATTTCGCACTACTCCACATAAATTGACCATATCCCTGTGTACATGCTATTTCAAAATCATCCTTCAACTTTTCAAATCCTTTGCTTTCAAGAAGGTCCTCAATTTCCTGTAAATGGTCTCTCCCTTTACCTCTGGTTTCAATACCACGCAATTTGGGCATAATTTTTTGAACAATTTGATCCTCGAAAGCAATTCTCATATTGTTCTTTAATTCTTCTGTCACTTCAACAGTATCGAAATTCCAAGTGCGCTTCTTCTCGTCACGCTGCCCATTCTTTCTTAATAATTCACTAACAGTAGGATAATTAAGAATATAGTTCATGATAGACTGCCATACTCTATGACCTAATGCTCTTCCTACTTTCTCCAGTATATTATTAATTTCTTCGACAATTTCTCTGTATCTATCTAATTCGGAAATTAATGCAGATTTTTCATTTGTTGATGTAATCAAATTTCTTATAATCCATCCCGTCCATTTAGACTCTGTCAACATCTTCCTATCTTTTATCATTGCAGAAAGATTCTTAAGTGTTGTTCTACTAATCAATGTATGCGGTCTGGGGAAATAAATCACCAACCCTCTATCCAATACTTTATCCGACAATGACTTTGTTGTCTCATCCTGATTCATAGTACCTGTCCAGAGAATCGTTCTCTTTAACTGTAATTCATAAGGCTCTACGCCTGCACCTAGCTTGACTTCAACCGTAGGTACGTTCTTTGCAGTCCCCCTTCTGGTTTCAAGCTTACTTAAAAACTCAGCAAAATAATGCTCAACATGAGCCAAGTTCATTTCGTCCAAGAGCACAACACTCATATAAGGACTATACTGATTATCTTCCGTACACTGTGCTAAATATTTAAGCAAAGGTTCCGGCTCAAATCTATTATCAATAGAATTAAAAAAGCCAAGCATAGCCTCCTGACTATCCCAACTAGGCTGCACAGGAACGCTTATAAAATTCATTCCTCCAAATGCTGCATATAATTTTGGCAGCTCTGATTTTCCAGTTCCACTTACTCCAGCCAAAACAGCAATTGTAGACCAATCTGAAATTTTCAATGCAGTGTGAAATGCATAAAGGATTCTTTTTGGAAAAGAGATTCCATAACCATCACACTGCGATTTAATATTATTAAGCCACTCTATTTCTTCGCCCTCATATATATTGGATGCGACTGCAAATCCTTCTGTATATCCACTTCGTATCTCAGCAATTCTTGCGTCTCTATCAGCTGTTCTTGTTTCTGTTGCACTCAATCGCTTAATACGGTCCTCATACCGTGCAACTATCCCTTCAAGCTCCTCCACCTGTGATTTCAATTCGCTATTTAAAGACTCAACTTTATGCTTTTCGACCTCAATAGCGTCAACACCTTCTTGTGACTTTTTCATAGCAGCGTTCTGCTGACGAAGAGAGTCATTTGCCAGCTTCAAATCATCATATTGACGCTTAAGCTCGTCAAGTTCTTGCTGTGTTCCACCTGGTGCTCTTTTCGCAAGCTCCGCTGTCAATTTATCAATTTCCTTTTGCTTACTGGCAAGGCGATCTTGAATTATAACAGGTTCGTCACCAATACTTGCCTTAAAGTTTTCAATTGCGTCTACAGATTTGCTGAGGTCGTTAGCTCTTTTTCTCAAATCCTCTAACGCCCTATCTTTTTCATTGATACACTCCTTATATTCTCTTTCCTTATCACTCCATCTTTCACTCACAAGAGCATCCAGGTCATCTTCTCTACTTTCAATATTTTCCTCTCGCCTATCATTCCTGCGCGCTTTTCGATCTGCTTCTTCTTTGGCATCCTCGGCTTCTTTTTGAGCTTTCTCCAATTCCTGAATTTTCTCTTCATAAGTTTTTATCTGTTCCTGCAAATTTAATTGCTGTTCATTTATGCTCTTGTTCTTTTCAACAATTTCTAAATCTGCCTGAGCATTCAATCTTTTTCTGCGGTCTGAGGCCTCAATCTCGGCTTCGTTTCTGATTCTTTCTGCTTCTTTCTTTGCGTCACTTCTTATAGTTTCTACCTCTTTTTCTGCCTGTGCCCTCCTATCTTCAAGCTCCTTTTCAAAGGAAGTCTCCATTTCCCCCCGTCTTTTGGAAATCATCTCTGATATTTTTTCCAGAGCCATTGAACGTTCTTGGGATATTTCTTCATCCAGACTTTTCTTCCTTTCAAGCCTTTTTTTTGCAAGTTCGCTTTCTTGGATTTTTTCTATTTCCGAAACCTTGTCTTCTCGTTCTAAGACTGCAATCTCGCGCTCTAAAATATCACTTTCCTTTTTGTCCAGCTCAGCAAGCCGCTTATTATAACGTTCTTCTTTTTTGGCAACTTCCTCTAATGCTTTTTGTAATTTTTCTTCCTTTTCTCTGACCTCATCTTCAAGTCGAGTTTGCTCTGCACCCACACTTTGAACTTCAAGATTTTCCATCTCTTCACCTATCTGAACTTCTGTACCTCCTTTATCAACATTCGCTTCATCTTTTATAACAGTATTCTCCAAGTTATTATTATTTGCCATTGTAATATCCTCCTAAAATCTTGATTATGTTTATTACTTTCTCTCTTAAATCCGCAAGTTCCTGATCAGATACCATTAAAGAAATATTATTTGCATGCTTTCGATAGTCCAATATTTTTGATACAACTCCTACTATATCCTGTCCCTTAAGAAGTTCTACTTCATCGAACAGATTCGGAATTAGCACTAAAAAATGTGCTCCAAGTGTCGCCTTGAACCCTTTTCTAGCTGCATTATATCTCTCATTTTTTACAGTTACTAATGACTTTGGCAATTTAACTCCCAAAATTTCTTCATTCGTCTTTATGCACTCGTCTTTAGATAACCATTTTGCATCAACATTTTTTATACTCTCCTCATAAAACACTGTCTGCAGGATTCTGTATAGAATCTGAACATACTCATATGCTGCCGGTAGCTGCGTTGAATTTTTATCCGGCGATATTTTCCTGAAATCTGCTTGAACCCCTTCGTCCAATGAAAAATAAAGTAAATTTCCCAATGCTTTCTCACATGCAACAGTGGCCCTTAATCTTTCATTCGACACATCTTTTTTATCACTGTTATCTTCCTTTTTCTCATTCGATACATGTTCTTTCTCACTTATATCCTCTTTTTTTAGTTGGATATCTGGCAAAATAGTTGTAATAATTCTTACTGCATGATCTCTGATTTCTTCGACTCTTATATTTTCCACCTTAACCGTCGAATCATGTCTGAAATCAGCTGCCATCTTACCTATACGATTAATAAATGTAACCAATGTATGATCTTGCACAACCAGTTTTCTAAATTCACTGTCATCGCGTTCACTTGCTTCAACTATACATAAAGGCAGAGCCATTTTCATAGTTGGAGTCACATCTCCCACCCTTTGATATATCATCTCAGCCTTTTTGCCATCGAAATTGTTAAACAAATTTTGATAACCTTCCAAATCACCCATCCCAATCTTTTTTGCAAGATTATTTATCGTTTCAAAATTTTCATATGTTTTTTGCCTCTTAAATAATTGCAACAATGAATCAGACACTGGATATTTCAATGAAAGATAGTAAAATGCCCATTCAAGCATACCGTAACAATTGATAATCACCTGTCTTTTATCCTCATCCGTTTGTTTTATATCATCAAGTGATGATTCATCAGATATTTTATGCATATATTTTTCCATATCTCGACAATACCTTACAACTTCGGGATATTTTCCATTATATACCTGCTGTCTACTTCCTTCAACCTGATTTCCTTCCATATCCATCTTAACTGCCTTACTTTGAACATTCATTACCAAATCTGGATTTGTAGCCTTAATATATCCAAAAATCTCATCAATGTTCAAAACAAAGCCATCAGAAACCATAAGTTCCTCGGAGTTTCCATTTTGAACTGCCATTTGCATATGAAAATAGATATTTTCCCCTCTGGTTGACTCTATCCCATATTCCTCTGCAAGAACTATACTTGGTCTTTTTCGTTTGTTTGCAAGTCTGTTATACTTCTTTATTGCATTTTTTATTGTCACCTGTGGGAGAATAGCCATCTTTCTTTCTCCTTTTTTCTCCCTAATACAAGCTCCGGTAACTCTCTTTTGATTTCCGATGCTCCCAAATCCCAAAGTAATTTTAGACCACGAAAAATCGACAATGTCTTCTGATATAAAATCACCAAAATGAATATAGGGCAAAATAACATCGCAGCCATTTGCAATAAAAATCTTCGCAGTTTGATATTCAACTTCTTTGCGTAAGGATTCCTGTAAATCAAGTTGATTTTTTCCTGCATCCGATAATGTATATTTATCCTCAAGCAACCCCTTTTCCAGCAATCTGGTAATTATGAAATTAACCAAATCCTTTTCCAGACATATAATATCTGCCAACTCTGATGCTGAACATTGCTTCAACCTAAGCATACGTAGAATAGTTTCTTCAAAAATATCTAACACTCTTGTTTCCTGAACATTGACAGGTAATTTAAGATCATAACTGGCACACTGAACAAATATATCTGTAGGTCGTCCGAGTATGGGGGCATTTAAGAAAAGGTTGTTAGCCTTATCTGTTTTAAGCAAACTTATCACTTTAGGTTTGGCCATTTAGAACAACTCCTTCCTTCTTTGCTTTTTCATACAGTTTTTTCATAGCCGGTACACATTTCTCAGCAATATTTGACCAATCTTTTCCAGCAAAGATGTTTGAATCTCCAACAACAATCAACAATCTTTTCTGCCTGCTCAATGCTACGCATAATCTGTTTTCAGAAGTAAGGAATCCATAGTTCTTCATTCCTACTTCCTGAATATATGATTTCCAAAGATCATATGTCTCTGATGTTTTTTCCTCACCACTTGGCTCCATATTCAACAAATCCAGATTTATTTCTGGTGCTTTTTTGTGACTTCTCACCACAGACAAGAAAATAACATCAAACTCCATTCCTTGAAATGCATCTACGCTTCCTACTCTAACCTTATCCGCATAAATCCCCAATTTTTTCTTAATCTCTTTTACTTGTGCACTGTAAAATGTGATAACTCCATATGTTAAATCTCTGCCATCTTCATCTACTCCTCGACCAGATTCAATGAAGTCCTTTACCTTTCTTGCAATTAGATCTGCCTCACAATATCTAACCCGACTCGTACCAAATCTTTCTTCTGGTCCTGCACTATTCTTAACATCTATCCAAACAAGTGGTTTATCATAAAAATTTTGTCTAAATTTACTTGCCGGCAAAGGCGATTTGAATCCCTCATCATAATCTTCATAGAACTGTTTTGACACGAACTCACCCAACATCGGATGCATCCTATACTGTGCGTCCAATGTAATTGTTCTCTCAATACGATCCTGAGAATACAACTCTTTAGATTTGTTCATAAGGTATTCAAACATACTAATTTTAACTACATTTTTATCAACACCCCCTTCGTTTACCTGCATATTTTCAAAAATCTCCTCGTTATAAATGTGTGGTAACTGACGATGATCTCCAACAAGAATAATTCTTCTTTTCCCCTGTGCCATGGGCACCATCAAATCCCCTGGATTTACTCTTGCCGCCTCATCAATTATAATTGTGTCATATACTGGATGCTCTTCTCCCACGATAGCTTTCGCTCTTTTAATTGCTTTTCCCTCACTTTGCTGTGTCGTAGCAGAAAACACAAAATTATATCCCACAACGGAATCGAGAACCCCTGACAAATTACCGTCTAGTTCATTAAGAAGGTTATACAGTATCTCTTCCTCCTCATTTTTAGGATTATGGACTGCTTGGCACATCCTATTATATATTTCAAGAACATCTCCCCTAACTCTATCAACATGGTAACTGGATTTTGGAGTACATTTATCAATCAGTAACTGCTTAGCTTCTTTGAGAGATTCCAACAATTCATCTGATACTGCTCCCCCGCGAAAATCTGCCGCCACTTCCAGAATATCCATAATACGTTTATTTTCATTTACATCACGATTAATGATCTTCTCTAAGCTTTCCAGAAGATCGTCTGCATTATCTGCTCCATCATCTAAAAATCCTGCCTTTGTTGTTCTAATTCTTCTTATCTTGGTTAATATATCATTTGTCCTTGCCTCTTCAGTAGCCGATATATCATCAAGCAAAAAACCGATTTCCTCGTTTACATCACTGTCAAGGCAAATTGATCTTGCATATTTTAAAAAATTCACTGCGTTAGCATCGCTAGGAACTAACATATACATATCTCTAAGTTTCATGAGTCTTTTTTGTTCTACTGTCGTATTTACTGTTGGGTTTCTTTTAAGCAATTTGCCCTTGTATTCATTACACCAGTTTTCTAAAGCTTTTTCCATAGAAACATCATCATCACCCTGAGTTCCAAACTTTATTGTGGGCAATGAATTGATACTTAATCTTTCTATAACATTTCGAACCGCATCATGCTGAAAACTCGTAACAAGAACTTGTCCTTTCACATCTTTCCGCTTATCTGCAATCTCATTTAACCTTTCAATAATTGCTGTAATAACTGTTGTTTTTCCCGTCCCGGGAGGTCCTTGAATTATCGCTATATCCGGTGTATTGAGTGCTAAATCAATTGCTTTAATTTGTGTAGAAGTTGGCTCATGAGAAAAAATTTTTTCCTTCACAAACGGAGATAGCGGAGCTATCTTTTTTACCTCATGCATATCTGCAAATTCTCCAGAAACACGTCCCTCAATAATTCTACCTAGGGCAGGATTGGCAGATTCAGCATTCATAATGAGGTCTCTTGCAGATTCTCTTCTTAAAATCTGTTGCATATCCCCATAAATATCTAAGGATGCTACTCCCTCCGGAATCTCCTCTTCATCTCCCACTTCTATGACAATATATCCACTTTTATCTACTCGTTTAACTTTTCTGGATATACCTCTTCTTTTAGGTATGCTTGATTCCTCAAGTGTCATGAAATATTCCTTAAACTGCGACCATGTCATGCTCGCTTCCTGGATATATATTGGTGCTTGTTCAGAGAAAAGAATATTATCTCCATTGGTTATTAACTGCAGAGATTCTGCAGATAAGCCAACAGGCATTATCACGATACCACCTTCTGCTCTGGAACTATTATTTCTGTTAATCGAGAATGCACCAACTCTTCTGCTGCGTTCAAGCAGAAAATCCCCTTCAAGTTTTGTATATTGATCCCATATATCTATATATCCAGTATTCTCACTTAATTCTTTCCGCACCTTTTCTGAAACATATCGTTCTCCATCTCTAAACGAAATATCCCCAATATTCAGTGCAAGATTAGGAATATTAGCATTAACAGTATCAATCTTCTCAGCATATAAAAATACATCTTCCCCTATCACTTTCTGACTTACACTGAATGAATAATCTTGTCCATAAATCTTTAGTTTTTTCCCTGAAACTTCCTTTACAGGTTCCTCATCAGAAACAATGTTGGTGTCTGAATCCTTTTCCTCCTCTGATGTATCATTATCTTCATCATTTGAGGTGGATGCATCTTCTCCAGCATTGATTTCTTCAAATTTATAGAATCCGCTTGTATATGCGAAACAGTTTGATGTTTCATTGCTTAAGATAAAATTCTTTCTAACAGATTCCTCAAAATCTTCAGGCTTAGGACTTACGAGTTTTTTTGTCCGTAGTATTTCTTTTACTTTCTCACTTATAATCACATTTGTCTTTTTATCCACTTTAGCTGTATAAAAAAACACAATATGTAAATCAAATTCAGCCAACTTATTTCCTGCAGGGCACACATATGCAAGGTTATAGTTGTTTTGCCGCATCCGATCCAATATCATTCTCGCATCAGATTCGATCTTAAACTTAAAAGAATAATGCCCATCGCTAGTTAAAAACTCAAACGCATCTATTCCTTTTGCCTGTATTCTTCCCTCAACAGACATGAATGGAACTACAATCGTAAGCTCGCATTTTAATTCAGAAAAAGTACATTCTTTATTTGTCTTGAAATCCATTAATATCATCTAATCACCACCTCGATAATAACTGGCTCTGAGTACATTCTACTATTTACTACAATCAGTCTGCATTTCTCAGAAATAACCACTTCCCCATATATCGAAACCTTTCCTTTATCCTCTGTCTCTAATTGAAAATCATAATCTTCAACAAAATCAGATATGATATACCCCTTTTCTTCTTTTTTTAAATAAAAGGCATTTCTATCAACGTTTGCACTTTTAACACCTTCTATTACTCGTAAGGGAATAGCAATTACTTTATTTTCAATAATCTCATGTCTATACATCCAAAAATCATTATCATTGATTTTCGTTATCAGTTCTATTACAACCGGTCTATTTTCACACCATGGACATTCATTTGAACCATTACCATTGTAATCCATTCCACATACCGGACATCTTAGCACACTATCCATAGCTTCCGCTATCACATTTGTCCATTCAAACATAGTTGTTCTTGTATGTCTTCTATCCTTCCCCTTACTCGAAAATGTTCTGTCAAAATATTTCATTAGCTTATGACTAACAATCATGTCAATCGGCATTCCAGATGCATCTTCTCCAAGACAATTTCCATCATCTTCTTTATCTAAAATCCATGGATACTCTCCAGAATATGCTTTATCCTGTGAGTCGTCTGCAAAATCATCGTCTATCCCTTCTTCTGTCATAACTCCCATGAAAGGATGAATCCATGTCATATTCCAGAAAAACGAAATAGCAAAGGAATAACAGTCTGAATAAAATGTACTTCCCTTTCCTTTTATTATTTCCGGTGCAGCATATCCAGGCGTATAATATCCACCATTTTTTGCTGTATAAGACTGGAAATTTATATTATCCGCATCAATTAACCACACTGCTTTCGTACCATCTTTAGATACAAAAATATTATTTGAAGATAGATCGCAATACACTAATCCAACAGAATGAAGAATTGATAACACCATAGCACACTTATAATATGCCTCCAATCTCCGCCGAAGCCCTCCTGTCACTATGTATTGTGCAAAATCATTTGCACACGTTTCATTACATTCTTTAATTGATTCCAACCAGTCATTTGTATAATCCGTTTCAAAGTTAAAATCATATGCAAAAGCTGATTCAAATGATTCCATATCATCCAAAAGGGTCATTGTATATCCCGCATAATCACTCAAAACAACTTGTGGCAGTGTTATATTTATATTATCCGGTAGCGGGAGTAATCTAAGAAAATTAAACTTCTCATTATTTGATACATCCCTGGAGTATTCCATATTTTCCCTGTCAAATTCGAGTTTTACTGCCAGATTAGGATGATCCGTTCTATACACGGCTCCTTGACCACCTCTTGATATCTCCTTCAAGAGCAAGATTGGTTCTCCTGTAATATCTGTAACATTTATCATCATCATACCTCCAGTGCAAAAACTAAGGTTTTATCATCTCCCCCAGTCCAATCCTTCAACCACCCGTTTATCTCACCGATTACATCGGTTTCAGAATACTTATGGTATTCCTCAATAAATTCTTCCGTAAAATGTGCTATTTCCGAAAGTGTCATATCACCTATCCCAACACCATCACTACACATAATGGCACCTCGAAACGTACTATATGACAACTCTATACATTCTATTTTTTCTAAAGAAATCTCTTCTGTTAAACAATCTGTTTCATTGGCAAAATAATCTTCTTTACGATCAAATAAGACCTTAATCTCATTATCTGTCCAAAATGAAATAAATCCATCACCCAACCGAGCTGCTAATATTTTTTTAGGAAAAACCAAAAGTATTAACATTGTCGCATAGCAATCAGCCATCTCATATCCGACTAATTTTTCAACCCATCTGCCATAGACACGTTCTACAAATGCTTCTGCTGTCCATCCTTTCATTTCATTTTCATTCTCTTTTACAATTTCATATGCACTGTCACACAATGCTTTTGAACCAATTTCTGAGTATCTCTTACTTCCTAACCCATCTGAAACAGTTAGCAGACATGCATCCCCAACTTTCTTGACACAAAAACTGTCCTGATTTTTACTATGATAACTTCCTACTATTGAAATTCCACCTAAAATCATTCTCTACATCTCCCGACTAACATTTTTTTAAACATGATATTGCATCCTGTGCTAAATAAATGTGCTCAGAATCTGCCACACTGCGTAAAGACGGCATATTACAATCACATCCCACCCCTACATAATAAATATCTTTTCTGTCCGGTATAGTTCTTATTCCATTTTTAATTTCCCTTGTAAATCCTCCATCTGTTATGATAAAATTCTTATCTTCAGAATGATTTCTTAGGAACTCTACCACTTCATCGGAAGCCCTTCCTTCCTCTATCTCTACCTTAAAAACGGATTCTACTTCTATTAATCTATTGCCCCATTGGAATAACTTAATAGAAAAACTATTATCTCCATTCGCATATCCGTTTATTGCATAGAGTAAATATTTCACAACAGATTCTTTGTCATTCTCAGTCATGCTCCCAGATGCGTCTACTAAAACATTAACGTTCATATATTTCCCTCTTATCCTATTCTAAATGGTCTAAACCAGCCTTTTATCTCAAGATTATCTGCAAAGAAAGCCCTTCCACTCTTCATAGATGCCGAACCATATGATGTATTTGACAAAAGGTTATTCTTTTCATCTCCATTTAATCCAAAGCCGATTCGATATTGAAAATCCTGCATAGGAATCCCACTGTTTTTAAGTCTATTGAAGCTGTCATAGATTACAATAAAATGATTTCTATGTTTATTTGCAACATCCCAATATTCCTTAAAAGCCTTTCCTTCTTCGCTTACTGTTCCATATTGAGGTGGTGGAAAACCAATATCTTTTAATGGATTGCAATTGTCCATCAGAATTATTCTTGGCTTATCCTTATATATGACTTTATACTTTTCAGTATATTCACATAAATCAGACACTTGTTGAACTCTTTCATCATATACCAGTGTGTGATTATCTCCAATATAAACAATCTCGTACTCATTTAAAGAATATAATGTTGAAATAACTATATTTTCAATTAAATGTTTTTTGAAAGCATCGTCATGACCACATATCAGCAAATTATTCTCCGCTTTAGGTTTAAATTTTAGAGTTATCAAATTTGCCTCGTAATTCATATACTGCCCTATAACAATGCTTTCTTCCATGATAATTTTCTCAAAATCAGCTTTACTGATTTCCGGTAAACGCTGTCCCTCAAAAATCTTATTCCGAATATTTATCCTATCTTTGCTGCATTTACTTTGAATATCCTGAATCTTTTTCTCTATTAAATCTGATTTCGCTTCTGGAACCGCAAATTTAATGTTTCCAGCTACACTACCCTGAGCGGTATTCATAATTGCAAATGGTATTTCAATTTCAGATGCTGCTTCATTATTTGTTGTAATACCACCCAATATATTCTTCGAATCTTCTGCAGAACACTTAAGAGCAATTCTTCCCCCAAATTGCGGGGTAATGCTACTTATATCCAAATTCTTAAGGGACTGTGTTGACAGAACAATGTGAATACCACACGCACGACCCTGTTTAGCCAACATTGTCATTTTCTCGACTGCTGAATCCTTGGTCGCACCCGCAAAAAGAACTTGAAACTCATCTATCACCACAAGAATTCTCGGCATCATTTCCACAGGGTCAGATTTCCTAAACGCAACAATATCCTTGCTCTTATTCAGCTTAAATTTATTAAATCTATTCTCCTGTTCCTCGAGAAGATAATCCAAAACGGTTATGCCATACTCTGTGTCTGCCTCAACAGCTACCAAAGCTGCATTCGGCAATATTGGATCCGCATATCTGCTAAATTCGACGCCTGCCTTAAAATCCAGCAAATATATAATCAACTCCTCCGGACTGTAGTTCCAACTGGCACTCATAATCAAATTATGAAGGAGATTTGATTTCCCGGAACCTGTAGTTCCACCAATAAGATAATGTGGTGTTCTATCATCTATCTCCATCATAACTTCTCCACTCCCAGAAGTTGTATAGCCAATTGGGAAAGCTAACCCATCCTCAGAATTCTTATTTGCCCCTCTGGTCTCATCTAGCATTTCCTCAAATGAAAACATAGTATTATTAGATTTAGAAACAGCTGCGTCTAATTCTAATAACAAATGATTCAACGACTCATCATTTGGAAATTTTTCCCCCATATTAGTTATCGCAAGATTTTTTAAATCAAATACTTCCGGGTCAGAGTTCATCAAACGATGCAATCTCACACTGCCATCTATGCAACGCCTTAATTCAAGCTCCGTGGATTTCATCCGGCTATCTTCAGCATCAAGTAATAACTCATTAAATGAAAACAAAACAAGAAAGCCACATTCTTCACTATGCATAACTAATTTTCTAAACATTTCAAAACATTCAGCATCCATTCCCTCCGGAACACTGGTAAATACAAACACCTTGTACGGCAGCACCTTCTTATAGTTATGCTGTGAATACATTCTCCTGTTATATGCATCCCAATTTGCTGTATCTGTCGCAAGATCAAAAGCTCCAGAATACAAGCTTTGCATATAATCCATAACCCCTTTTAGGGCATCTTTTAACTCGTTTGATGTTGTCATGACTTTCTTCTGAGGAAACAAAGACTCATTAGAAAAAAGACTATTAAAATTCCAAAGCGACTTACCTAATCCAAAAGGATCGAATATATAATATTGCTGTCTATCTTTGGGTAATGCAAACACAAGTCGTAATATAACCTTGTGAAATAATACAACCTGATCATCTTCACAAATATACATTGGCTTCTCAAATGGGAATTTGAACATTCGAGGCACATATATATCTAAATTTTCATACTGAACTCTATACTTGCCAAGGGCTATTCTTCTCGGAAAACGATAAGTGGCATTAATCGCATCTTCCGTTATGCTATTCAAAGATGGTTGCTTCTTTCTTACCCTCTGGCATAATGAATCCAGTTTCCTTTCATAATCCAAAACAGAAACGTTAAAATTTTCTATTATACGGTCTTTGCGTCGTTTATACTCTGGATACTCTGAAGACATAATATGACCATTATCCTTTTTGTAAGCAGCATCAAGATTTGCAAAATCCCTATCCCGTTTAGAGATTGCCTCATCTATACACTGTATTAATCCATCAATTGTTTCTTGATTCTGCATGATAAATTCTCCCTGTGATTCTAGTTAATCAGGCGTAGTTCCGCTGTTATAACTTTTATTTCAGTCATTTTGGCTTCTGCCATCTCATATTCATAATGAAGTTTTTGTTCCTCTTTTTCCAGTGGTTCAAAAATATCTGCCACAATTGCGGAACCAAAAGAATCCCGAACCTGATCACTGAATTCTTCATTTACTTGCCTGACGTTATTAATGGTATCTTCAAACATCCTGCTTCACCTTTGACCTTACAAAATCAATGCAATCTCTGTCGAGATCATCTTTATATGGCAACATACCTAGCATAGGAGAACCGGCATTCCTTACCTTTTCCCTCACATTAGCCTCTCTATCAAGCGAAAGATTTTTTATATCTCTTGTACAGACAGTACAAGAAACATCACACATCTTATGACCTTGAGCCTGTTTCTCCAAATGTGAAATTTGACTATATATATAGTTTTTATGACCAGCTTTTACCTCTATTCCAAGAGTTCCGCCTTCTCTCGCACCCATACCCTCGCCTTTTCCCAGAATCAAAGGTTGTTTAAGACCATGGAGAATCATATCCACTTTCGTATAAGAACCATCAGATAAATTTTCTCTATGCTGTGTCTCTATACTAGTCCCCATAGGAAGAAATGTCCTAATTACCAACTCCTCGCATAGTCTTCCAACTATGTTCTTTTTGATTTGCACAATTGTATTGCTTTCCATTCCTGGAATTATTATATTTGCACTATGTCTGTCCACTGTTACCCGGAAATTCGTATCTGTCGTATATAAATATTCCAGAATTCCGTTTGTTACGTTCTTGCTTACATTCAACCGGTCCCGGATATCATCTGGCTTCACAGGTTCGTTTTCTTTAGGTTTCCAATTGTCCCAAACTAATATATCTTTTTTAGCCTCCGGAGAAATACGAGACAAATACTTGCTCAAATCATCATATGCAAGTTGTAATCTGCCAGATCCTTTAAGAACAACTTCTTCAACCTTGGCTTTTGAATAACCAAATCGCATATTAAGTGTGTCACACATTTCCTGTGCGATATTTACACACTTCTGTGCCAACTCACATCTGTGCTCGATTCTTTGACGATGCTCCACTGCTTCATTATATTCTTGTATGGCACGTGCTAGCTCTGGAGCAATTGCCGCTACTTTCGCAGAAGCGGCAGCAATTGCTACAGGATTTCCTGAGGCTATTGCTGATGCTTCCGCTGCCGCTGCTTGAGCCATTCTGGCTTCAACTTCTAATTTTTTAGCGAGCTTAGCTGCTTCAACAGTTTTACATACATTTAAGATATTATTGCTCATGCTTAGCTCATTCTGTGCATCATTTAATACTTGACTTGCTGTATGCTGCCCTTCATCACACTGAGCAAATGTCTCACTCTTAATCTGCACTAAATTCTTTATTGTTTCTGCAATTGTATTCAAGTTCTTAACATCGGCTTGCATTCTTATCCCTCCAATTGCAGAAGCGCATTTCATCTGCCAAGATATGTACTTAAGTCATCCGCCATTGTTCTTAAGTGTGGAATCTGCTGAGATGCATTCTCCTTAAAACTTGATAACGCTCCTAAAAGCTGCCTATAGTTCTCTTCAAATGATTGCCGCTGCTGATCTTGCCACGTTTCACCAAGAGTTTGAAATGCCGAGTTCAAGCGATCTGTCTCTTCTGAAATAGTATTAAGATAGCTTTCCAATGCATTTGAGAAATTCATAATATCTTCGGGATTACCAATTGCCATCGCCATAAGTCATACCCTCCAAATCAAATATACTCATCATCATCGTCGGTATCGCCCGCTGGATTGTTGTCAAACTTTGCTGATGCAGGTTTAGGAATGGCATTCGGGTTCTGGGAAGTGGCTCTTGTCGAAACAGACATTGTAAATTTCTGGAAACAACCAGAAATATCTTTTGCCCCCTCTGCCATAAACACGAGGCTTGGATCCCCTGTAAACTGCTCCAACATTTTCCTATCTACATCAGTTCCTATAGCAATTGCAAACCTTTGGCATTTTGCAGATCGTCCATCATTAATAAAATGATCAAGAGGAGACTTCCAAGAATCATTGGGCATGCCATCAGACACAAGTACTACTGCAGGACGGTAGATCTTTGAAGGTGTTGTTGCCTTATCATCAATCATATCTTTCGCCATAGTCAATGCTACACCCAGTGGAGTGGCTCCCCTTGCCTTAAACTTATTGATTCCCTGTTTCTGCAAATCAACTACCGAAGTGTAAGGTGTATGCAAATTAACCTCTTCCCCAAAAGTGATTATAGAAACATCTATAATAGTTTCTTTTACCTGCTCATCAACAAAAGTATCTACCATCGTTGTGACAGAATCATACAATTCATCAATCTTCTCACCATCCATACTGCCACTCACATCGAGCAAAAGGATTACAGGAAGTTTCTTTGCAGAAGGTGCTTTGTAATTATTAGGATTAAATGCCATATCTCTTCTCCTTTTTTTATTGCTTGGTTTTTGGTTTCCTTTATATATTTTTTCCAGAAAAACATGTGCGTCTGCATACTCACTCGCATTTTCTGGTATCACTCGGGTATTTCCAAATTTGATTACATCCCCAATCTTTATCCCATGACACAGGGTATTATTCCATCATACTACATGTCCCATCTTTCATATGTATCCCAAATTGCAATAAATACTGCCAATCATATGTTCTCCTTGCGTCAACTTAAAACTCATACATCCTGTCACTATCCATTTTACTTTATGAACAGAATGAAATCAACCTTTTTGTGCATTTTTACCAACTTTTCACCATTATGTGCAAACACTTTACACTAAATCAACAACACGCCTCAATCAATCTGTATGATTATTTTTGTTGACACAGAAGAACGTAACCAAACAAAGTTACTTTGTCGTTTTCTTGCTACTATTTACAATCGTAAGACCAAGACTCACAACTGCAGATGCAATAGTAACTACCTTACCTGCTATCTTAAGAACCGCATTAATATCCATTTTCTTTCCCTCCATAAGATTTGATGTTTTGTCGTGTTCTGATTATATAGTACTACATCGCCCTAACTATCTATGTAAAAAAACTATGCGAAAGAAATTTATTTCCTTCGCATAGTTTTTTACATTTTATAATTGTTATATGCCGCCACAATCCGGTTATATATCTTCATTTGAATTCCTCTAGGCTCAAGCACTACAGCCCCACTTCCCAAGGACATAATATCACGGATCACTTCCGACTCATCAAACCTATAATACTTCAATTCCAATCTATACTTCTCTTTAGAAGTATCGTAAACTGCCTGCCTGTCATAAAATGAAAACAGTCTAAAACACCTTTCTATAATATGTTGAACCGGATCCACTTCTAAAATAATTTTTTTTGTATTTTCTTTCATAAAATCGGAGTACTCTTCTTCTATGTCTCTTTCAAAAGGTTCCCCTATTGTGATATTTTCCAATGTATCTAAACTGATTTTTATAAATCTTTCCTCTTTCGGAACATAAGCACACACGCGAAAACTATCATTTACGAATGAATATTCAAGTTTTACTGGCCATGCTTTTGAACCTGTATAATTATATTTACCCTTTTTCACATTATCATAACATAAAACACGTGATGTTCTAATCGCCTCAATTATGATTGATATTTTTTTTACTAAATTTCCCGATTTAACCCGTACATCCTGATTTCTAATTTTAATATCATCCAAAGACCACCCTGTTCCATCATTTGCAACCTTACTAATTCGATCTATTGTTTTTTTATTTATGAATCCCTCTGAATATGCAAATTCCGCAACAGCAAACAAAGCTTCCCGTTCTATTCTATTGAGCCTAATTGGAAATACATCCTCTAACACATATTGAAAAGATGTTTCATCATAAGTAAATATTGATCCCAATCCTTCCTCTTTTGAAAATATCGCATCATAAACAGATACATCCATTTCATTGGCATTAATCTCCATCATCCGCCTCTTAACGTCACTATCAGTAAAACTTTCCCTTCTGCACACATAATACGATATTAGTTCATAGTATTTATTTTCAGTTTCATCAAATAGTTTCATATTTAGCAATAGCCCTTTCATAATCCTCTAACAAATGCTTTTCTAATAATCCATCCTTACTAAAAACAACTTTTGCTCTCTCTCCGAAGCTTCTTATCCATGGTGTCATTTCTAATGAATCACTTACTTTAATAGTAAACAAATAAAGCCCATCTTGTAATTTCTTCAGTTTGCCTCTTTTACCTTCTCTTTTAACTCGTTCTAAAACGTACTGTTCCCTGTCCTCATCAATACGAAACTCAACTCTAACCTCCTCTGGTTCCTGTCCTACATTAGATATGCACCAGGCATTTTCTATAGATTCTGCTTCTTGCTGTGCTCTTTTAAGAATAGTTCCATTTACACTTCCCTTAATCTCTGCAGAAATTATTTTGTCTATCCTTTTTGTTCTGATTCTCTCCTCCGTAACATTGTAATATAACAAATACTGTCTGCTATATGTACATTCGTGTATAATCTTTACTGGAATTACTGTATCTGTTCGTTCTTCTCCTCTATACAAATATCTAAGGAAAAGCATTTTATTTCCATGTATTGCCTCTAACGCAGAAAGAATCACTTCATTATCAAGCACATTAAACAAATGATTATGCTTATATTGAAAAGCATGTATCTCACCTATTTCAATATTTCTCTCCGCAAATAAATACAGCTTCAACTTCTTTTGCAAAAAGAAGAACGGCATTTCTATCGGAACAACATTCTTCATAAACTCCAAAAGCCAATATAAGTTAACCAACTCATCAGTTTCAAAATCTGCCAGACAATCCTCAACAACCCTATAAACAACATTTCTTCCCAATTTTTCAGAAACAACTAAACCTTTCTCAATCAACTCGTCCAGTTTCTTTCGAAGATTATCTTTCGTATATATAACCTCGTCATTCTCTTCTGGAATCACTTCCAGAATTTCCGACAATCCCATTTCAGACTCAGTATTAAGAATAGATAACACAAAAAAATATGTCATGAAATCAAGCATGGTAAAGGACTTATTTCTATACGTTTCAGCCAAAAAGTTTTCTGGAGTTTCAGTCATCATATAAGAACAGTAAAGCAAAACCTTCTTGCCCACTCTTTTCTTTTTTATAAATTTCTCTGGTAGGTATGAAGTAATTCTTCTTTGCTCATTATCATATTTTCTACCACTTATCCCCTTACTGATATAATCATCTCGGCTGAAACAACCGAAGATATAGATATCTCTTAATATATCTCGGATATTAGAATAATCCCTTATCAATAGTTTTGAATCACTTAAAGACATACTATCTCTCCATTTCTTTTACTATGATTGGTCATCCACCGCCTCAAGAGTTGTTGTTCTTTTAGCTATGTAATAACTATACCGCTGCCCCTCACCTTATCAGTTACAGAGATACTGCTTGCTGTATCAGTGATCACATCGGCCTTTTTCAACTACATAATTTTTTCCAGCCCACACCACTTAAAAATAATATCATACAAGCAAGAATTCTTTAATTAAATAAAACCACTCAAAAAACAGCTCCCTTGTCAATTTTCTTGTCCTTACCAAAAGCTCCTCCTACACACTGCTCCTACAATCGCATCCTTGTCTCCAAATAATCCCATACCATCTCCTTTCCGACCACTATTTGGTCTAAAACCATCAACATATATCATATATGTTTAATACTTATCCAAAGCCCACTTATCCCTCTTCCTTTACAAACAGCTCATCCACCGTCCTTTGAAAAAACGCTGCAAGTCTCAAAGCTGTTGCAAGTGACAGATTGCAGTTATCACTTTCTGCAGTTATAATTGTCCTCCTACTCACGTCTACCTTTCTTGCCAAGTCTTCCTGCCTAAGTCCCGATTGAATGCGGTACATCCGCACCATTGAATGATATTTTAAGTCCTGTGCCATATTGCAATCCCCCTTTGGTTGATATTTCATCTTTTTCATACAATGCCGTTCTATACCAAACAGACTATCGGCTTCAATTATATCACATTTACAACATAATACAGTCCTATAATTTGTACTCATTCAACTTTCTCAGAATCAATCCGTTTCCCTAAATTTATGTTGATACATCCCTGCAAATTCAGATTCATTGCTTATTTAATAATTGTTCAATTGCACTTCCTACGATCTCTACACGATTTTCTCTTAAATCATCATTTGCTGAACATTGAGAAAGTGGCTGTTTTTCTATTATTACTTCACGCTCTTTATCACGAAGTATTTTATCTCTCTCTTCATTTGATATTTCTTTTTCAAACGATATAGATTCATATATTTCTACAATTAGTTGTAATTTATCATTTGTTAAATGCTTATGGGACAATCCAAAATAGGTAGGGTTTTGAAAAATGTTATACAAATGAAAACCACACCGTTGTATCATTGAATAAGATTCTCCAATATACAACAACAAATAATTATCTTCTTCATCACCAACTAAACCAATTTTAAACTGATAAACTCCAGCCATTATCGCTTTTTCATCTATAACTCCGTTTTTTTCAAAAAATTTTATTTTCATATTGCACCTCACCAAATTCCACTTGTCATTCTCAGCAACAATAAGATTATATCATGTAGTCCTTCTAATCACAAATACATCCTGGTTCACCGCTTATCTCTAAACATATAACATAGTTATTAGATCCCATACACTTCATTCAAGCGCTTAATCACTTCCTTCATCTTATCTACCACTTCTGATGGTCCCGATATGCGTACACCATCCCCCAAGCCAATAATCCAGCCAAAGAAGAGGCCACTGACTGCCACATTCACTGTCACTTCAAAATGCTCCTCATCCACCTTAGAGAAAGGTATATCCTTTCCAAAACGGTCTATCATGACTCCGGCAAAGTCATTTTTACAGATAAGATGAACCCTTTCCTCTTTGCCATCATACATACCGAAGCGTTTCTTCGTATAAACCGCCATATCCAACGATTCAAAACTGTCCTTTCCTTCCCTCATTTCTCCGGTCAGTGTTAATTTTTTCATCTTATCAACACGATAATGTCTGATCTCCCGTGTTTTATCATCAAATGCAATCAGATAATACCACTCGTCATTCCAACACACGCCCCATGGAGATACGCTGTAATACTCCCCGCCATGCCGAAGTTCCTGCTTCTTATCCACGCTCCAGTTAAAATATTGGAAGCGTATCTTTTTGTTGCTATTGATTGCGGAATGTATCATATCTATGTTGTAGTAAATACTCTCATTCATGGTTTTGATACGCTGTGCCACAAACACCTGACCTTGAAGCTCTTTTGCCTGATATGTGCTCGTCAATCCCTCGATTTTCCGTATCAGTTCCTTGGACTTTTTCCTGGTGATAAACCGGGAAGACTGCACCGCATCTACCAGAAGTTTCAACTCTGCCAGTTCAAAGGGACGATTCCCTATATGATACTCATAGCCTCTGCCTTTCTTCTCTCCGATAATGTCGGCGCCGTACTCTGTCAATGCTTTTATATCCGTATAAATACTTTTTCTCTCCGCACTGATTCCCCTGCTGTCCAATTCGTCAATGATCTGCTGTGTTCCAATACTATGTGTATCATCTGTTTCATCCAATAAAATCTGATACAAATAAAGTAATTTTAATTTCTGATTATTGCTCCTAGCCATAAAAATGCCTCCTTACAACTGATACCCAAACCAAATACCAGATGTAAGAAAGCATAAATCAAGTCCGCTAGTCCTCTCCCCAAATATACTCCGGATTAATGTGATTTTTCTCATTCCTCTTATCAAAGAGTTCTCTTGACATTTCTACAATCTGATAGTATCTCGGTTTTTCTCCCTGATATCCGGTAGTTACCAGATACACTCTACTATCTGCCCTTACAACCGTATCTCCGTGAGAATCCAGATCCGGACACGCTGCTGCACGAAGCCCCAGATACCGGCATAAGTACATCACCGCATATCTGCTTGCCATACAGTCGCCACTTCCCGTCACTATATATTCGCACCAATCCGCTTGATACAACCTGTAATCATACTCTGCGCTCAAATACCAGGCAGCTTTATCCATTTTCTCATATTCCGTCATATTGTCAGTGATATAAGTTTCTTTGAACTTATCAAACACACTCTGTACATACAGAGTAATATCGTCGCAGCCTTTTACCCTTGCTGTCAGTTCTGTCCCATCAGATAAATGAGCCTTAACCGTACATTCGGAATATGCTTCGTCAATATCATTGCCAAATCTCATTTTGATTGTCCCATCATCCGTAATCAGATATCTGGTTTTTACCTTCTTATCCCCTTCCAGACTCCAGCTTTTAACCGTAGCCTGCGTCCCCAAAACCTTAAACTGGAACGAATAGTTATTGGCTGGATTCTTCCCGATATAAGGAACAGCATAATCCTTTGTATAATGCAGTTCAACTTCGGTTGCATTTAGTGTCGGGCATTCTGCATTTTCCGCATCATCCTTTTTATCTTTTTTCTTTTTCACAGTGACTTTGCACTTATATGTCTTTCCTTTGTATGTCACTTTAATAGTGGCTTTTCCTGCTTTTTTTGCCCTCAGCACTGCCTTACTGCCACTTTTTTTGCTAATAGATACAACCTGCTTATTCCCGGTAGTCCATTTTAACTTCTTGCTTTTGGCATTCTTAGACACGCCCTTTAATGATATCGTATAAGTCTGCCCTTCTCTCATTGTCTTTTTAGTTGCTGATAACTTATACTTAGCCGGCACCTTCCTTGAAGATCTTGCTGATGCATCCATACCCGGAGCTGCAAAGATTGTCGCTACCACTACAACCACCATCAGCCACAAAACTTTTAATACTTCATTCTTTCTCATAATAACCGCCGCCTTTCTCAGACTTATCTGCCCGGAATCCAGGTCGGCATCCCACCTTAACAAAGCGAATCATAGGACTATTACTATGTGAGTTGCCTATTGAATAGTTACTCTCTGCCTTTACTTACGACATCTTCCCATTCCGGATGCTTATTTATCAGTCCTTCCGTCTCCATTTTATAAACAAGCAGCCTCATCAGGTAATCTGGCATATGCCTTAATCCTCTCTCCCAATCTTCTACCGTCCGGATTGGTATGCCGAAGTATCCGGCGAATTGTTTCTGCGTCATATTTGCCTCTTTACGCATCGCCTTTAGAACATCCCTATCTTCCATAAATTTCCTTTCTTAAATAGTCTTCTCCCTTCTTTGGTTATATTTTACCACATAATGCGTGGAATATCAATAGAAATTTGCAGAAAATCACTTCTCTTACAGGCATTTCACACTACTCCATTCCCAACAACTGTTTTGCCCTTTCTTCTGGTCTCATTGTTTCATCGTTCAGAATAGATATGATTTTATCAATCATCTCATCCCCCAAAAACTTAATTTTTGCACTAGTCGCACTGTTAATAACATCAAATATCTGTTCAAACACGCTAAATGCGCCTGCTTCCTCCCAATGTTCATCTACACTTCCAAGCAAAACCTTTTTCAGTTTCCGGACCGCATCATAAACAGAAATAAGTCTTGTCATATCTTCAAAAGTCAAAAAAGATTTTCTCCCATTAGGCTCCTGCTCCCTTCTAATCTGAATCCCATCGGAAAGTCCCATCTTATATGCAGCTTCCCCATAGGCTGAATTATAACTCAAAAAAACATCCTCCACACGTTCAAATGCAAACCATTGTTCCTGTGTCATTAATACCATAGAATCAAATTCTTTAGCGGCATTACGCCATTCCTTTTGCCTTTGTTGGAAATTAGTGTCTTTCCTCAACTCTTCCTCTAACGCTTCTCCCATCCGTACTTTAACCAAGTTATCCATCTCTGCTGTCGTCATAGATTTCCCCTCATTCTTCCATTTTAATTGTTTAATATCCTACGCTCTACCACTTAACAAAATTTCTGCACGCTCATCCGGTGTCCTTTTCCTATCGTAAAGAATTTCAATAAATTTCTGATCCGCCTCTTCCGATCCTGAATAAGCGGGATGGGCATTATGCTGAATCACATCATAAACATTATCTAATTTAATAAAATCGCCACTTGCATGTCCATGTCCGGCAAGCTGCTCAAAAACCTTGTCCATTTGATTTATCTCATCCTCTGTTTCAATCAACCGTATCATATCCTCTGCACTTAACATAAATAACCCTCCTAATATGATTTGTTTAACTTCTTACCTATAACAAATTATAACTGATTTTTAAGATAGAGAAAGTATATAATAATCTTAAAAGACTTAAGGAGGTGCACCATGTCGGACAGAGGCACTATTGTAATTCATCTGGATGAACTACTAAAGGAAACCGGCTTGAGCAAAAATAAATTTTGCCAACGAGCTGAATTACAACGCTCGCAATTAAACGGATACCTGAACAACACAATAACCAGACTTGACACCGATGTATTGGTTCGGATGTGTGATACATTGAATTGTACTATTTCTGACTTATTGGAATATAAGCCAAAATCCTAAAATATCATTCTCCTTACTTCGTATTCACCTTTTACTCGGCTACTTATCCGCATAATAAATTCTTCAGGATCAGGTATATGATTAGCTCCAAATAAATCAACCCAAATCTCTTGTTTTCCAGCATTCATATACCCTGTGTTAATTGCCTCTTTCATCTCCTCCCTTATCACCTTTTCATCTTTGCCTTCCCTTTTTGCTATTGCTTTAATTATCTCTTTTGCCCTTTTTCTATCCATAAATCCTCCTTGATGTATAACTTCTTATCCATATCTTGTTATTTATAACTTGTTACATCTGATAAATATACTTTAACTAATGTATACTATAAAAGTCAAGACTTTTTATTGTTATATTACGACATCTTTCGACAGGAGGTTCTACAACTTGAATAATAGAGGGATGCTAAGAATACATCTTGCCAGTTTGCTTCAAGCATCTGGTATGAGTAAAAATAAATTTTGCCAGAAGGCAGAAATCCAACATTCACAACTCAAAGGCTATATGGATAACACCATTTCCCGCCTTGATACGGATGTGTTGATTAGAATCTGCCATACTTTGGATTGCTCTATTGCTGATCTTTTGGAATATGTACCAGCGGAACAGGCAGAAAAATAGCAGATAAACCACAAAACGGTTTATCTGCATGGAATTTCTACATATACTTAGGATGTATCGAAAGTCTATACTTTCTGTCCTTTTTTTCATTTTTCCTATCTAACTCAGAATTAACAAAATTCATATGCCAACAAAATTTCTGATAAGTCTTTTCATCTATATCTTCTCTTACTTCTTTTTGCATAATATCAAATCCCTTCATTAACATTTCACCACAAAAATGACAATCATGAAGGAAATTTAAAAAATAAAGATTATCAAAATCTTTTCTTACATATCCGCTTAACTGACTATCTTGAGCTATTTCACCAACAACTTTCTTATCAATAATAATTCTAGGATAATTTGCAATGTTGTCTTCTAAATAATATGCTTTTAAGAGTGCTTCACCCCAAACCATTACATCATCTATAAATAGTTGTCCTACGGAAATTCCACCTCGCAAAAGCCATCCAACACTATCACTTGCAGCTTGTTCCTGAAAATGTCCTGCACACATTAATAAACTTCTTATATCTCGTCTACGTTGCATAACTTCACTAGATAATCTTTTTGCAATTATGATATTATCGGAGAAAATTTTAAATGTAATATCCTTATTTTCTTCGATTTGAATTTGCTTTATAGTGGCTACTGAAAACATATACAAATTATGCAGCTTATTCATTGCTAATTGTTGATCTACTGCCTTTATTCTATTAGTAACACCTAAAAGGTCAATATATGCAACAATATAAGTATCCGTTTTTCGATCATAGGCATCCACATTTTGGTTTATTAACATAGTAATCTCTCTTTTTTATTTCTAAAGCGGAAAATAGAAACTGAAATCTATCTCTTTCGTGCTAATCATTCAATTTCAAATCAAATAGATTTTTCTGGTATATTTTTCGAATACTTTCGTGGATTTGTTATCCATGAAAACACAATCGCACCACATTCTGCACAAACTAAATGATGTATTGGTTCTTGATTTTCTAAGAATCCAGGTGCACCACACAATCTATTATCACCACTTTGATATCCATATCTAAAATCATTTCCACCGCAATATTGACAAGAAGTAATTTCAACCCTTCCTATAATCACTTATTATCCTCCTTTGACTTATAATTTTTCATTTTTTACATACTGGCAAACTGAAATCTGTGATATGGCAACATGCTATTCGCTTGTTTTCAACTTTTCTAATATGTCTGACACTTCGATTTCATTGCCATCTGGAAGTTCTACCATATCATCTTCTGTTTTGTTTGAAATATCAAGTTTTACAACTTCGTAATAATCTCCGTTAAATCCTGCTTGAAAATCGGCTTCTGCAATATCTTTCTCAGTTGGATCATCATTCCCCCATTCTTCTAATACCTCTTGTCTAGCATTATAGTTTTGATTGTCAGCATATCCCTCCGCGGATTCTTCATCTGTTGATGAGTACTCAACCTCTCCTTCACACATAACAACATACACAATATCATATTTCATCTCTTTACCTCCTGATTTATGTTTTTAACAGATTTACAAATTTCAATATTGTCCCTCTCTGTAACATTAAAATTATACCACTTATCCCTTCCTACTACAACAAAATATCCTTATTCCTATTTTCCCTATTTTTCTACCCTCAATACAACCCTAAACATTAAAAATAGAGCAGACACACCCAATCTAACCCAAGTGTGCCTGCTCTAATACTATCTCTGCTTACCATCCTTATCCATGGACACAACATCTCTGCCAATCTCCCCTGCCTGCCCAGCTACCCTTGTACGCTTATCATAATAATTCTTAAATGCCTCAAATGCTTCGGCATTGGAGCCATACTCCCTGCCCTCTGCCACACAGGAATCCGTAAACCGTTGCATTTCTTCCTCATAAGTACCAAGAGGCTGTGCGTTCTCTTTATCGACAGCACTTTTGGCAACTTCACTCTCTGATGCTGCTTTTTTGTCTGACTGCATCATCATCTGCTCATTATAACCATTAATCCGATTCGACAATTCATCAAGACTGTCCAGCATCTGATCTGCATGCCCTTTAATTTTCTCCAGACCTTCACGGATATGCAACACTTCCGATAGTTTCTTTAGTGCCTTTCTGCCCTGGTGTTTGGCTTTTTCCACCAATTCATGTGCATTCTGCTTTATGGAAGCCCTAATCTCCACAAGTTTTCCGTGCAGCTCCTGCACCTTTTCTTCTGCCTTTGCCGCCTGCTCTATCAGAACATTCTTTATAGTGCGTTTTGCCCTGGTCATAAGATAGTCATTCTGTTCACGGACACTCTGTAACTCTTCCATCATATCCGTAAGCTGTTCCATCATCGCAGAAAGAGTCTGTTCAAGACTATCTACATATTCTACGGTATGGTTTAATTTTTCCATACCGTCTTTATCATGAAACTTCTTTAACAGTTCCATCAAATCTGTTATGTCCCGATCCTTTGCAAACGAATCGCTCATTACCTCATCCATCTTTACCCTCTCCTTCCACTCGGTCTGCATCATTAGCGAAAAGGTAAATTCTCCCTTGCCTCCTGTTTAGACTTATCCTTTGTCGCTACATTTTCTTTCGCCTCGTTTACCTGCCTCTCTTTCTTCTCGTGATACACATTCAAAAGCTCTCCATGAAGCTGCTCCCGGAACTCCTTTGTGATTGGATATACGATATCACGATAAAGGCTCTCTCCCGCCTTTGCCTTTGTGCTTGCCTTATACGCTGGCATGGACACAAACTCACCATTGCGACCATTGACAATGCTCACGCTGTTGATTACAAAAGAATCCTCCAGATAAATACTGGCAAGCCCACGTATATTGCTGCCCTCTCGCTCATATGGTGTGACACTTACCGTAAACTCCGGTGCACCCTCATCATCTCCTACCACAAATCCGTCCTTATCCAGTGTTCCGGCTTTCTTCTGTTCATAAGCTTCAAGGATTGCTCCCGAAAATTCCTGCTGGAACTCGGACGTGATCGGATTCACAATATCCTTATACACAGGGTTATTATACTCATCCACCTCGCTGGTTCTTTGGGAAGGCATAGATACAAACATTCCCTGCCCATCCTTCTTCTCCACGATTGCGATATTGCGGACCACAAGGCTGTCCCCAAACACTACGGTTGCATAAGCCTTTGCTTTACTATCCTCTTTGTTCACTTCACTGATTCTGATCTTATAATTCATAACATCCTCCATTTCTGCATATTATCATGCACTCTATTCATTGTTATCAGTTGCTAATCTACAGCGGCACACAAACCTCTGTGTGCCATGATAGGCACAAGTAAAAAGAGTAAGCCTTTCTTCATCACTCTCAGCACGAACGGAAGCATCATAAGGTCCTACTACTCCGGTATTCTCCACGATATAAGTATGAGTTACCATCTCTTGATCTGTCACTTTGACCTCGGCTCCGATTGCAATACTGGAGAGATTCGTGAAGAATGTACCTCTTCTGCTGCCATTATGTCCTGCCAGTACACAGTTTCCCTTTTGCAAAAGCCCTGCTGTCTCCGGTAGATGTGCGATACCCATATTCAACTGTTCGGCACCTGCGCCCTCAAAAATCGGGTATCTGATGTTAAGGCTCTCAATCTCGATGGTACCGATTGCACCTTTTGGAAGTTCCGGGGCAGCCTCCTTTTTACCACCGCCGGCTTCGCTTTCTTCATCCTCCTCATCCTCTGTCACTCCAATCCGATTGATATAGTCCTCTGCCCGTTTCCTGTCAAGGAATCGAAGCAGAAAGGGGAATGCTACAATGGCAATCCCCAGTACAATAAGTGTTACTATTCTTTTTTTGCTCAATTTCACCTCATCCTTTCCTTATACTGAAAAATTTTCCGTGGGAAGAACGCTGGTGTTGTGTTCTTCCGGTGCATAACTTAGAATCTTCTTTATACACTACCTCCTGTGTCCCTGATAATCAGACTTTTCCTCTGCTACTCTGGAAACATCCTGTTCCGATCTTTCGTCTTCACTCCTCTCTTCCTCCTGCGATGGTTCCGCACTAATGCTTTCCCTGTCAAGATCGAGTTCGGCATTGATTTGATACTGGCGGGCGAGTTTCTGTTTCAATTCCTCTTCATACTGAAAAGGCTTTTCATAATCCTCCTTTGCCCGTTCCATATTGCGGTGATATTCTTCCAATCTTTGCTCAAGAAATGTGATTTTGTCTTGAATGCCATTGTAGGCATTTTCCAAACGCATCATAAGCCCTACCGGAGAAGTGGAAGTCTCCACACTGTAACTGGTTTTGCCAGAAAGAAGCAGATAATTTGTTCCCATGAAATTCTTTTCCACAGAAAGAGTAAATCCCTTATACCTGCCAATTTCTGTTGTTACCCCTGTCTTTGCCTTACTGATTGCGGCTATCAGTGCTGTACCTCCATCTACCCTTTCACCATAACTCGTGTTCCCTACTGTGATAGAAAACTCCGGCTCCTTCGCTTCCATATCGTCACGGGTAATCACATCCGCACGGACACACTCCAGCTTTTCCTCTGCCGCCTTAATCAGCTTCGGATACTTCACGGTAAAATCATCCTGATTCTGATAATGCTTCTGATCATAGGAAGCCTTTAACAGTTTCAACCTCTGAACATCATTGTCAATCTGCATCTTCTCTTTTATCAAAGGATTGCCTGTTGCCACAGCCTTAATCTCTGCATACTGGAAAGTCACCTCATCAATATCCTCACAGCTTCTTGACACAGACTTACTTGTCATAATCTGCGAAATAAAACGCTGCTTGTTCTCCACAACGCTCCAAGAGTATGCATCGAAAGTTCCTTTTGTCACATAACGGTAGACTGCCACCTCACTGTTCTCATTGCCCTGACGGATTCCTCTTCCCTCCCTCTGTTCAATACTGGAAGGCTTCCACGGACAATCTGCATGATGCATTGCAATAAGGTGTGTCTGAACATTGACGCCGGTTCCACATTTATCCGTAGAGCCAATCATGACCTTTTTCACACCCTGCCTCATTTCACGGAACAGGGTGTCCCTCTGTGCGTCTGTTTTTGCATCATGCACGAAAGCGACCTCTTCGGCAGGAATCCCCTTTTTCACAAGCTCTGTCTTAATATAGTTATAGACATCAAATTCATTGCCACGCTTATAATAGTCTGATTCCAGCATTTCCTCCTTCCAACTGCTCTTTGGTGTACCAATATCAGAAAATACAAGCTGAGTACCGATAATCCCCTGTTTCTCTGCCTGTTTGTATTCATAGTATATATTCTCCACTACCTGATTCAGTTTTCCGTCCGGATTTGCCGGTGCTGCCGGATCTAACAGTCTGGCATCCATACCGAGAAGCCTTGCGTCATTGGTAATTTTCAAAAAGTTGTCCACACTGGGATCGACCTGTCCGTTATGGATTCTTTCAGCACGAACCACAAATTCCTCCATGACCTCTTTTGTGTACCAGTCCGGTTCCGTACTCTCAATCACATAATTACCGCCACGGAGTGCCGGAACTTCCAGATCCAGCGTATCCCTTGTCCGGATATCTGCTATTTCCTTAAAGAGATTCATAAGTTCCGGAAGATTCTTAAATCTGTTAAAACGGTTTCGGAAGCGAAACCCGCTTCCTTCCACATTTAACTCTAAGGAACTTGTCACTTCACCGAAATTCGCTGCCCAACTGTCAAAGTGATAGATACCCAGTTGCTCCAGTACATCTTTCTGAAGAAAACTCTGCATGACATACATCTCACACATGGTGTTGCTGATGGGGGTTCCAGTTGCAAACACAATCCCTCTTCCACCATTTAATTCCGATATATACTGGCATTTCATGAACATATCCATTGCCCGTTTGCTCCCGCCTCCGGTAATCCCGGCGACATTATTCATCTTTGAAAAAATACTGAGATTTTTAAACGCATGTGCTTCGTCCACCATGATGGAATCTATGCCTAATTCCTCAAAAGTAATCAGGTCATCCTTCGGTGCATCTGCCAATTCCTTTAACTGTTCTTCCAGTCTTTTCTTCGCTGTCTCTAACTGTTTTACCGTCCAGCTCCTGTCATCCGCATCCCTCATTTCAGAAATGGCATAGGTGATCTCTTCTAGCTGCCTGTCAAGAAGCTCCTGCTGTCTTTCCTTTGAAAGCGGAATTTTCTCAAACTGAGAGTGGGACATGATGATACAGTCATAATCTCCGGTAGCAATCCTTGCCACAAACTGCTGCCGCTTTTTCTTTGCAAAATCGTTTTCCGTTGCAACAAGAATATTCGCTGACGGATAAAGCCGGAGAAATTCACTTGCCGTCTGACCAATCAGAGGCTTCGGAACCACCATAACCGTTTTATTCGCAAGGCCAAGCCTTTTCTGTTCCATGCAGGCTGCCATCATTTCAAATGATTTTCCGGCTCCCACACAATGGGCAAGAAGCGTATTTCCACCCATCAATATCCTCGCCACTGCATTCCTCTGATGATCGAGCAGGTGGATATCCGGATTCATGCCCGGAAACTCCAGATGGGAACCATCATACTCCCTGAGACGGATATTGTTGAAAGTCTCATTGTAATATTCCACATACTTCTGCCTTCTCTCCTGATCCTTCCATATCCATTCCTTAAACGCTTCCTTAATCTGGTTCTGCTTCTCCCTGGCAAGCATAGTCGCTTCCTTATTCTCCACATAGTGATACTTTCCACCGCCATCGTCGATACGGTCTCTTATTGTTACGGTTCTTAAGTTAAGTGTATTCTCAAATATACTGTACGCATCCATACGCTTTGTCCCATAAGTCTCTGTTGCTGCGACAGAATGGTTATCCTGACCTTTATTCTCAATAAACCACTCCATGGAAAAGCGGTCCAGACTCACTCTGATACCTCTTCTGGAATATCCATACATATCTGCCCTTGCCCATCTCGGTGTTTGCAGCAATTCGTAAATAAATGCCTGATAATCCTCCGGTTCAATCCAGGTGGTTCCCACTCCCACGTCTATCTCTGTCGCATCAAGGTCTTTGGGCTGCACAGCTTCAAGAGCTTCCACATTTGTACCAAATAACTCCGGCTGCTCTTTTGCATGAGCCTTTGCTATCCGAAGTTTCTCCCTGACATTACCAGACAGGTATGCATCTGCTGTCTCCCAACCCCGGTTACGGTCATTTTCACTGTAACTTTCGGGATTGCAGAAAATGATTCCCTGCAATTCCTGTATCAGTTTTTCATGTTGAAGTTCTTTTGTTAATTCCTCGGAAAAATTGATATTGTCAGCCGCCTCGCCCGTCTTTTCCACTACTTCCTTTTTCATGGAAGTAATATCCGGTGTATAGATGGATAACATATACGGAATATTCACTCCGTTGAACTCATTGATAGAGATGTTAAGTGCCTCCACTGCTGTCTTCACACTGTCTACTGACTGCTTGGCCTTAATCGTCTGCTTTGTAAACATTTCTGCCTTCGTGACATTTCCATCTTCATCAAGGACTTCCAAAGAACATAAAAGCGGATAATCACTGTCCTCACGGAACGCTATGGAGTTTGCCCTGTTTGTGATAAACCCATATTCCTTTACATAGGAATCATACTTCTCATTTAAGGCTTTCTGTGCCTGCAATATCTCCTCTTCACTACAACCCTCCATCTGAATGCTGATAAGATACCTTGTCAATTCCCTGATATTATGAAGCCCAAGAATACGATTTTTTGTCTTATCCCCCACGTCCCACAGATACATCCTGCTGTCCTTGCGGTAATAAATATCATCATCAACCACTGTAAACGTAAAGTTTTTCACATCCGGATCTGCCGCAATATCCGTAGTAAGCTCCTCTTCATTATCTGAAATCATTTCAAAGTCTTTTAATTGTGCATGGATATTGCTGATTGCGTTAGATACGCTCTCGTAGATATTGAAATGCGGTTCCTGATTCACACAAATAGTGTAATTGGAGCTGTCGCCAAACCGTCCCTTTTCATATTCCATCTTTCCAAGCATCATTTCCGGGTGCTCTGCAAAATAACTGCCTACCGGAATCCCGTTCTCTGTCACCCCAAGATGTACCCAGTCTGGCTCTATCGCTATCTTTCTCTCCCGTTTCTGAAAAAACAGGATATCACTTGTGACTTCTGTTCCCGCATTTCCCCGGAACACCTCTACCGGAAGCCTCACCGCACCGACAAGCTCTGCCCTTTCAGCCAGATACTTTCTGACATTCGGATTCTTCTTATCCATTGTGCCTTTCGTGGTGATCACTGCCACAATACCACCCGGACGCACCTGATCAATCGCCTTTGCAATGAAATAATCATGCACCTTGAAGTTCAGTTTGTTGTACTTCGGATCAAACACCTTATAGTCGCCAAACGGAACATTGCCGATGACAACATCGAAGAAGTTATCCGGATAGTTCGTTTCCTCAAAACCCTTGACTTCCACTTTGGCGTTTGGATAAAGAAGTTTGGCAATCCTTCCGGTAATCTTATCTAACTCAACTCCATAAAGTTTACTGTCAGACAGTTCCTCCGGCATACATCCGAAGAAGTTCCCCACACCCATAGATGGTTCAAGAATATTGCCTTTTGCAAATCCAAACTGGGTAAGTGCCCTTGTAACCGCACTTGCCACAGTGGAAGGAGTGTAAAAGGCATTGTTTACGGATGCTCTTGCTGCTTCATATTCTTCCGGTGTCAGAAGTTCCTTTAATTCCTTATACTCCCTTGCCCACATGCCATTGTTCTCGTCAAAAACCTGTGCAAGACCTCCCCAGCCGACATAACGGGACATGATCTTCTGCTCATCTGCCGAAGCAGCCCTGTTCTCTGCTTCAATCTTTTTCAGCTCACGGATAGCGTCCACATTCCACATATACCTTGTTTTCTGACCTCCATCCTTCGTATCCCATATATCAAGATGGAAATTCTCAGGATGTTCCGGTGCTGTCTGACCTTTCAATGTCATATCTGGCAAAGAAAAGTCTGTTTCTTCTGTCTCCCGCATGATTTCTTCGCCATACTCGGCAAGTGTCACCATACGGTCTTCATCCAGCATCTCACCTCTTACATTGTCGGGAATCCCCATATCCTCTACTTCATCCGGTATTGCATATTCATCAAGTTCTTCCTCTACAATTTCCGAATCAATAATATCAGGTTCCGGTGTATAGTAATCTCCGGTCAGAATAAGTGCTGCGATCACTCCTTCTATCGTATTCCAACTGACATATCCCTCTTTTTCCCCCTCTTTATCACGCCATTGGAAACGGATGCCCTTGCTCTTAAAGGTGTCATAACCATGCAGCCCGTACCCCTCAATAGGCCAGCCTGCACCGCCCATGCCATACTCTTTTTTTATCCGTTTTATACGCTCACTTTTATTTAGCTCCGTCTGCATGATCTCATAAATGCGTTTCTTACCATCAACGAAACCACTGCCACGCTTTACAACACTCACAATATAATCATGCGGCACACTATCCTCTATCTTCGGATCAAGGTATGTGTATTTCCCATCTGCAATATTCTGTCTCTCCTTATCCATCAGAACGGAATCATGAAATGAAAAAAGAGAAACCTGTTCATATACGGTTTCCCTTTTCTCTCCGAAGGAATCTAAGTCCTCCAGTTCCCTATTCAATTCTTCCTCAAATTGTTCGACTTTGTCCGCTTTTAGTGGTACTGGTTCACGATCTCGTGTATCACGATCTCCTCCGCCTGCATCATTCCCTGCTGTCTGATTTTGTACATCTCCATCGTGTCTGCCGGATTCTCTGGTTTGTGGTTTTTCAGATACTTCTCCATCATCGTGTCGATCATCTGATACGCCTCCCTGTTCACCGGTTCCAGAACTTCCGTCAGTCTGCCGAACCGCACGAGAGACTTGTACCTCTGGTAATGGTTCTCCTTGAGATAATCCATTGCCATCAATCCGTACTTGCCCAGTTTCGACAGGTTTTCCTTCTCCATGCTGATATTCGGGTACAGCATCCCATCCTCTGCTTCCGTGTACGTTAGTGTCAGACTCATACTGCATTCTCCTTTCTCTTTCAAATCTGCTGATATTGTGGCTGAACTCCTTTAAGACTTCACAGGACACATCACTGACAAAGGTCCCAAGCTCATAGATAACATCTTCCTTGTTAATCGCTGTGACGATATCAAAGTCCTGCTCATCAACGGTCAGTTCAAATCCACACCGAGTTGCTACAACATAATAAATGCTTTTTGTAATAAGAGCTGATGCATCAATTTCTGAAACCTTTCCATACCGGTTATCTATCATCGACTCAACAGCCTCTTTTATATTACCACGCTTTGCGTGGTTCTCTTTTATTATGCCACCAATCTGCTTTTTTGTAAAGTCCCAAATTACTTTTTTTAACGAATCCCTATTAAAACCTTCAATACTGCCAATCTCACCATTTCTTGCAAGGTAGGCTGCATAATTCTCCAGATTTTCTCCATCTAAAGTCCAGGTAAGTTGACGCTTCCTGCCGCCGGTATCACTGATGTCAAAGACATATCGGCAATAAGGCTGCAATGCTCTTGACGGATATATCGCAATTCCCTTGCTTCCACGCTTTACATAACGGTCAACCTTTTTCCAAGTATCATAATCCGCTACCAGTGTGCTGTGCGGTTTCTGTGCATATATCATCAGAATGTTGTCAAATTCATAACGATAGAGCCGCCCGGTAAGCGAAAGCACATCTTTCCAGTTCTCCGCATTCTTTGTGACTTCATGGATAATCTCGTTATAAATCTGCCTGACTTTATAATCTACGCTCATTTTACCTGCACCCCCTCACCTCTTCTTTTCAACCGGGATATAGTCCACTCCCTTAAAATCATCTGCATCAAGTATAATCTCGCCTTTTCTGTACTTATCCATCAGTTCGTCGATAGCCTCTCCCAAATATCCTGCTTTAACACTCTCCGTTCTGGAAAGTACCTCACGAATCTCAATATCATACTCGCCCCGCTCATTCGGTTCCGGTTCTTTCCCATATTCCCTGCGAAGTTCTGCAAAATCTATTTCCGACGGAACATTAGAAAGATATATACCATGTCCCCACTCAATACAAACATCCCCACAGTCATTTACAAATTCTTTTTCTCCCCTGGCGACTGCCAATGCGTCTTCAGAAAGTGAAACCAGTGAATCAAAATCAAGATAATCCAACGCATATTCGATGAAATCTTCCATACACTTATACCGTTCTATTTCAACCATCTTTCCTTCCACTCTGGTCTTTATCGTGTAGCTTTGAAGATCTGCACTGACCTGTATTTCCACCTGATGTTCCTCTGCTTCCTCAATAAAATCTTCCGTGTAAGCCAGTTCTACTTCTGGAAATTCACTAAAATCAGCCCCCGAACCAAACTCCCTCTTACAGTATTCATCAATAAGTTTTTTTGCTTTCTCCAGCTCTTCTTCTGTAGGTTTAGGGAGCTTTCTGAAAAATTCAACACCCTTCCCCACCACAAATTTTCCTGTGTTTATCTGCATCAAAAGCATATTACTGTCTGAGTACTTTTCCATAACCCGGTAATCATTACCGTTGTTGTTATGGAGAATATCGCCAACCTTACACTCCATCTCCTGCTTCTCATATCGAAAATCAAACTCTGTCTTTTTGGGCTTTTTACCGGAATGAACGTCTATCAGATCAATAAAGTCCTCCATCTTCATTTCAAGGATTTTATCATCGGACAGATTAACACCCAGCGGTTTGATCGCCTTTGCCACTCCATTTACAATCACCGAAAGTTCTATCTGATTTCCATATAAAATAGATACTTTTGTTTTCACATTCTCACGGATAATATCGTAGAGAAGCTTTCGGTTTTCCGGCGTATCCACATAGTTTGCATAGTTTAGATCTCCCGGCTCAAACTGGATATCATGAATCAGTTTCACACCATCCACTTCCTCTGCATATTTAGCTGCTTCATCGTCGTTGTCAAACTTCATCAGGCTGTCAATCCGCTGAATGTGTGTCGCACCATTTCCAACTTTATTTCTGCTGAATATAGTGTAGCCTTTTTTTACCTGTTCCGAACTCCAACCATATTCCATCGCTTTCCTTCTCATTTCCTCTGTCACAACCTTCATCACTGTCACCTCCAAAAATTTAAGGCAGCACCTTACCGACACCGCCCCACCTTACACAAAACATTTGCAACAAAAAAAACTCATGATATCCGGCTGTGTGCTGATTACCATGAGTTTAGGACTACTGAGTATTCAATTTACAATTCCGTTTTACGAAAAAATGCAAAAAATTCCCGCTTGACAAAACCTCTTTCTTCCTCTAAGATAATAAGCAAAGAGAAATGGGTTTTTTGTCGTGTACGGTCTTTATGATCCAAGCGGGTTGCTCGTTTCTTTTTTTATGTCTATGATATCATATAGATACATCTTCCCATTTTCATTATGCCTGACTAATAGAGAAGCATGGAAAACATTGTATCTCTCTACTTCCCCGTCGCTGCTATACACTGGCAGAGCAAATCTTGAATCATAACGATACCATCCGTATTTCGCATTACGATTATGCTTTTCCTCATTATTTTCCCGAAAATGTTTACCGACTGCAATCTCAATCAATTCCGGTATCCCCTGTGAGGCATTTGCCTTTGCTTTAGCCACCGTACCTTTTAGAGAATATGTGTAATTAGATCCGGTATATTCATTTGGTAAATCTGAACCAATATAAATGCTGTCTTTCGTATCCATAACCTGATATACTTCACCAACATAATTCCTAAGATACAACCTCACATCATCCCAATTTACAGAACGTTTACCCTTAAATCGAATGTCATTTATCATGACGATGCTATTTCCATCAGCATCCTTTATCACATCTATATTCCTTTCCATATACCCTCCTGTCCGACAGATTTCTACGAATATTCTATCATACTGACAGAGATGTTTCCACACAAAATAAAAAACACCTCTGCCAGAACAGCCTTATCACTTATATGGTCTTGCATAAAATACCACACTGCCATCCCTTAACGGATCAAGTACAACTCCCCTTTCCGGATTGGCTGCATGTACCATCATTCCATTTCCCACATAGATAGCTACATGGGAGATATCCCGGAATTGTCCGTTATCTTCATACGAATAAAAAATCAAATCTCCCGGCTTTAAGTCTTTTTTGTTAATGAGCATGGCATTCTGATAACAATACCTGCCCTGTTCCGAAGCGGTCGCCGGAAGTTCTATCCCTGCTTCTTTATACAGTCGCTGCACTAAAGAACTGCAATCATAATATCCTTCCTCATAGCGTCTGTCCTGGTCATACCGGCATCCGATCTTTGTCATTGCCAACTCTGCCACTGCCTGTCCTGCTGCACCGGAATAATACTGATCCCAAAGGTCGGAGTCCATCATATCTGTAAGCATTTCTTCCTGCTCTTTCGTAAGTGTGCCCTTTTTGATATAGTCCTCGTAAGTCAGATTATGTACGGTTGTACCGGAACTTGTTACCACAACCTTGTTGGTGTTGCCTTCTGCCAGATATGCCACTACATGCCTTCTTCCCCACTGGCTTGTATCCGAGTGATGTGCATAAAAGATATCAAAATCATTGCCATAGTGATTCAGGTTCCCGGTATCTTCTACCGTATAAGTAATCCCTTCAATGACTATCTTCGTCCCCATCGGCACAATCGGGTTATAAGCATCTACCGCTATGGTATGCTTTGCCCTTGCGGTCTTACCGGAAGCTGTAATCCCATTCGCATAAGGTCCGCAACACTGACTGCACGGACAATAGGCTGTCACCCATACCTTTCCCAAAGAATCTCCCACTTCCTTTTCTGCTGCTGAACTTTCCTTGTCTATATAATTCATCTCATCAAAGACTTTTTTCAGGTTTTTCTTCCCCTCTTCATCCATGACATAACCTGCTTTACCATCACTGTACAAAATCATGTAGACCATAAGAGTATCATTAAAGTTAGATATCGGGGCACCATTCTCTGTATTCTGATAAGTGATGTCATCTCCTTTATCCTCCATCTCCATGATCTTCTGATTAAACTCCATATAGTAGGAACTCAACACGGTTCTCGGATCGTCATACCCTGTATCTGGCAACGGAAAGAATACGGATAAAGGAGAGTTATAAATAACTGCCAACACCGCAACCACAATCGTACCCACAAGGGCAACCACAGCAAACAATCCGAGAAATGCCGGGAGAACAGTTGTCACAATCTTTTTTAACAAAAGAAGCGCCCTGCCCTTTACTGCCTCCTTCACTGTCTGTGAAACATTTGTCTGACTATCCTCTTCCTTTTTTTTGGCAAAGGCTTTAAGCATCCTAGTCTTGACAAATCCCTGCTTTCTGCCTCCCTTACCGTCGGAAGAAGTGCCGCCTTTTCCTCTTTGCTTCTTTACGTTGGAATCCTTAGCCTTTACCACATACTTTTTACGCTCTATATTAGAAGAAGTCCCTGATACTGTGTCTCTTTTCCTGACATACCCCTTACTGCCATCCGCTTTTACACGATTAAAACTATCTTCCGTTTTGTTCGCTGCTTTCATCTGACCGGACTGCTTTTTTCTCCGATAAATGTGTGATATCTGGTTTGCACTGCTGTAAGCGGAAGAAAGTGCAAAAGCTGTCAGCCCTGCACTTTCTGCTAATTCCTCGCCACCTTCTATCTGTTCGCTTGCTTTTTTTGCACCAATCCTGCCCATTGTATAAAGACTGTGCTTTTTGAGTGTAACAGATGCGCCTGAATCCCTTACTTTCCGTTTCATACCGGATAGCGGGGAGCGCTTTACCTTATGAACTGTACTTTTTCCCTTTATCTGTTTCTTTCCCGAACGGATACGGAGCTTCGGACTTCCCTTTGTATGAAGCTCCATAGGCTTGTCTTGTACCCTTCGTATCTTCATGCCGAACCTCCTCAGTAAATCAACCAGCTATTGCCCTGTGCTGCACTGCCATCTGCAATCTCATCTTCCCCGTCAGTCTCATAATCCTCAGCCTGACAGGCAGAACCGGCACGCCCCATCGCAATCTTCTCATGGATATTTGTGTTATAGAGCTTATACAGGTCTGTATCTTTTCCAATCGTATTATCAAACGGAATAACCGTAGTGCCGCATTTAATAAGTCCTGTTCCGCTAGGAGCATTGCTGACAAATCTAAGCTGTGCATCTGAAACACCGATAACTTCCGCTAACTTGGCACTGTCAATATTGCTTTGTTTTAACAACGTAATGAACTCGCTGTTAGAAATCAGAGTAGAGGCAATGTAGTTCTGAAGCAAATCGGTTACATTTTGGGAGATGCCTGTGCAAAGCCCTCCCTGTTTTCTGACTTTCTTCCACAACTGCTGCAGATAAGTCGCACTGTACTCACTGTTAAGGAGCACATGGCATTCATCTACATAGAGCCATGTTGCCCGCCCTTTCTTTCCATTCTCGATAATACGTGACTGGATCGCCTCCATCATGACAAGCATTGCAACCGGTGCAAGCTGTGTTCCCAGATCCTGAATACCATATACCGTAAAACGGTTATCTTCATCCACGTTGGTATGATGATTGAAGATATTTAAGGAACCCTCTACGAATAATTCCAGACAAAGGGCAAGCTCCTGTGCTTCCATCTCCGTCTGACTTTTCAGGATATGGTAGAAATCCGTCATAAGTGGGACTTTCCTTGTCTTAAAGGCTCTCATATACAATTCCCTCACACAGCGGTCAATGATACTGTGGTGCTTCTGGTTCAGAGTGCTTCCAAGAAGCTGGTCACAGATACCCAGCATGAACTCTGACTTATCTGCTATCACATCACGGATACCCTTTTCGTTGGTATGGGCAAGGTCCGCATCCAGAGGATTTACATAGTTCTTTGTATAAGCAGACATATTGACAATTGCACCACCAAAGGTTTTCGCAATGTCAAAGTATTCATTCATGGGATCAATGACAATGACATCATCATTCGTATTTAAGAATACCTGTCCCATGCCCTGCTTACAGAAGAATGACTTTCCACTTCCCGGAACGCCAAACACAAACCCATTGCCATTCAACAGCTTCTTACGATTGCCTACATTCACATTCTTGCTGATCTGATTAATCCCGTAATAAATGCCGCCCATATCATTCATTTCCTGCACATTGAAGGGAAGCAGAACTGCAACAGACTGTGTCAGCATGGAACGCATTGTCTCTACCTGTCTCACTCCGATAGGAAGTGCTGTGTTAAGCGCCTCCCTCTGTTTCAAGAAATGCGTATCTATTGACACGGAGTTACGCTTTCCTATCGTCTCCACCGTCTCTGTGATACTCTCTAACTCTTCCTTACTCTCTGCCACGATAATGATTGTCACTGCCACATAGAAAAGGCACTGGTCATTCTCCCGCACATCATCCATAATGCCCTCAATCTCTTTCTTCTCTGTCCTCTTTGCATAGGAAATCTCAGAAGAAAAGTCATTGTTCTTGTTACGGACTCTCTGCTGCTTAATGATATCCGACTCGATACCAAGGTACTTTTTCTGGAGCACCCTTGTGGTAATGTCCTTTGGAATCGGGACTACATCAATACTGGTAATACAATGCACCGGAAGAGATGTAATCTCATTTAGGAATCTGTCTGAAAGCGAGCTGGGATACTTCTTGATAAAAAGTGCCCTGCAAAACTTGCCCTCATCCTCAATGTGATCCGGATAATACTTGACCATTCCATTACAGAGATCGTTTTTAAAGTCAGAACCTACCTTCTTTGCATGTTTGATATCAAACTCAAAATCTGCTTCATTTCCAAGATGATAGAAGTCGTGCAGCACTTTAAGACGCTCATTCCCGGAAAGAGCGACAATCTCTGCCCCAAGCTCTCCAAAAGCCTTATGCACTGTCGCTTCGATTGTGGCAAACTGTGCTTTGGCTTCCTCAAAATTTTTACGCTCAACCGTAATGGTAAGATAACGCTCCTGCAAGGTTCCCTGTCTGCCTTCCCTGATTTTCTCTTCAATAATGTCGTTGTAAATCTTCCGGAACTTATCATACGCATCATACTGATAAGGAAGTAATATATAATCTCTTAACTGCCCCATATCACGGTTTTTATTATTGACCGTGATCTTAAACGCACAGTCCATAGAGTTTAAGAACTTACAGTATCTCTCAAAGATGTCAATCTGTTCTTCCTCATTCGTAGTCGTATAGTTGATATCCGAAAAGCGGTAACACTTGCTGTAACGGCTGAAATTCGTCCCACGAACCTTTCCTACCTCAAAGATACCGTTCTCCGCTACCTTCATGATCTCAATCGTCTCCTGTACGGATTTTGGTGCTTTGTATAAAGGCTCACTTGCTTTTTTAAGCTCCTGAAAGCCATCTGAAAATAATCCCATTGCTAAATCCTCCTGTCTGAAATACTTTTCTTTTTCTTATCTGTTGCCATTTCTTCTGCCCCAATCTGCACTATCTCCTGTTCACCCTCCGTCGATATGTAGGCCAGTGGCTTGTTCCTAAAAGCAAAGTGTATCTTTTGCTTCATCATCTGCATAAAAGTCATGCCATTGTAGGAGTAGAAACCTGACAGTGCAATTGGTGCCACCGCAGGGATTGCGATATAAGCACTGACAGTCAGCTCTACATAACGGTACAGAAGAAGAACAATCCCACCCCCTACTACCACAGACGCTATACTAAAAATGAGCTGCCTTGCGGTCAGCCCTAAACATACACTCTCTTTGTAGCGGTCAATATCTTTATTTACCTCAATAATCATGCTTACCCTCCTTATAAACCAAGTGCTTTGCTCGTCAATGTCTGTGCTCCCTTCACACTGCCCACAGTCAGGGCAATCGTGAATGTCATCTCACACAGATAGATCAGTGTCTTTGCCCAGTCTGCATAATCTCCCGTAAATGAGGGAAGTCCTGCATTGATAAAAGCATTGCACAAAATAATTGCCAGTGCCATAGTGACTGCTTCAAATACGACAGACAGGAAATATTTACTGTATGATACTGCTGTATGGGATACCATCCGGTTTCCACCCATCGTTGAAAATGCAATCGAACCAAGAGGCACAATAACTAAAAGTTTTAAAAACCTGAAATATACCGTGTAGATCAGGAAAAAGCCGCAAATAATAATGATAATGGATAACAATGCCGCTAGTATCAGCATGATGAGCGACTCTCCAAATCCAAGATTCTTTATCACATCTGCCTGCGTATTCTCAATCTTTAGTTTTGTGGTAGTTCCTGCTGACAACAGCCCTACCAGATTGCCTACTGAGGTAAAGATTGACTTCATAATAATTACATTGTTTGCCACAAACCACTCCGCAAGACCTAATCGAATCAGCAGCCGAAGGATTACTTCAAACCGCATCTCTTCCCGTACATCCACGGACTCGGAACAAAATCCGATCACAAAAAACAGGACAACCAGTGACGAACCAACTGCTACAAAGATTGGCTCTATCCCTGCGATCACTCCCCACGGACCACCATTCTTAAACTCAACCGGGGACTGTCCCAAAAGACCAAACACCAATGATACCTGATTGTTCCAAAACCCAAATACCATATTGAGAAGATCCAAAATCTTATCCCCTAACTTAAAAATATCCATTTTGATTTCAGCCGGTAATGACAGGCGGCATCTCTTGCCGCCTCCGGCTTTCCTCCTTTCCCGGAATATAGTCTCTCGGATTCTCCAGCCCCTATTTTCTGCGGCTTTCAAATCCGGTTTTATAAATATTCCCCCACTTTTTTTGCCAAAAGTACTTGACAAACCAGTCAAAAAATGCGGCGCTTCGCGCCTCTTAATTAAAAAGCACTTTTCATTCCGGCGCAGCCGGTAAGCATTTTTGATTGGAGGCGATTTTTATGCTACCTGTTAATTATGGCGGCCATGCCGCATATCAGGACACCTTCGTGTCCAGGTTCCTTGATTTATTCCCGGATCCCTTCGCTGTCCCTAAACAAACATGGGATGTCATTGTGAAATTCTGGTATCTTGATCTCTCTGAAACGGATACCATCATGCAGGAGTTTTATTCCCTGCTTGGCAAACCCGCCACACGTTTCCCTTCCTGTCTGCTCCGTTCCTATCTTCTCTCAATCGTACTGAAAGTAGATTCCATTACGGAATGGTGCAGGCTGCTTAAAATCACTCCCCTGTATGCCATCCTCAGTGGTTTCCCTGTCGATGACACTCCCGGTGTCGGTACTTTTTACGATTTTTTCAACCGCCTCTGGCAGTCTGACAAAGACAACTACGTCAGTCAGATTAAACACAAAAAAGCAAAACCGGAAAAAGGGAAAAAACGGGGGGCTAAAACTCCCTGCGACACGGACAGCGCTGCCGCAAAACTCCTCCCCCTTATGCAGCGAATCCACCTTCCAAACAATAATCCGTTTTATCTCGTCTTCCGGCTCTATAAAGCCCAGTTCCTGGATGAATCTGTCAAAAGGGAGCTGATAAATCCATGCCATATTTCACTTGCCGGTGACGGAACCCCTCTTGAAACCGCAAGGCTGGAACGTTCCAAAAGGATCTGCGGCTGTCCGAAAGGCTCCAAATGCGGATGCAGACGAAAATTTTCACAGCCTGACTGCAACTGGGGATGGGATTCTTCCAGAAATAAATATTTTTTCGGCTACCATCTCTACATGTTTGTTGCTGCCGACTCTGAAAACGACCTTCCCATTTTCCCCATACTGGAACGTGCTTCCAGGCATGATATGCTGTCATTCCTGCATACGTTTTTCTCTATGAAATCCTATCTTCCTGAGTTTCATATTGAAAAACTCCTGCTGGATTCTGCCCATGATGCTTATCCTCTTTATGAATACTGCAAAACAAACCGCATAACACCATTCATTGACCTCAATCCCGGCCATACGGGACACTTCAAGTACAAAGATGACTTTACGATAGATGAAGACGGCGTCCCTGTCTGCAAAACGGGCTTACGTATGCACCACGATGGTGTGGAAAAAGCAAAGCACCGCGAAAAATACCGCTGTCCTCTTGCAAACCGGAAGAAGGGCTGTTTCTGCGAACATCCCTGCTCTGATTCCAAATACGGAAGAACCGTACATATCCAGCAAAAAGACAATCCAAGGATTTTTAACATACCGCCAAGAGACAGTAAGGAATGGAAATCGGAATACAACAAACGGACATCTGTGGAGAGATCAAATAAACGGGAAAAGATAGATTATAAATTAGAAGACGGCAGGCACCGTTCTTCCAAGATGTGGTACTGCCGCCTCTATGCCATCATGATGCTCCAACACCTTGATGCATGGAAAATGCCAACCCGTATAGACACCATTTTTACATTCTCACGGATTGCCAATACAGAATAATCATACCACAATTTCAAAAAAATGTCATTGGTTTCCAAGGGATAAGTGCGCCCTTTTTTCCACATTTATCTCATATTTTCCCAAAATCCCACAATATTCAGTTGTCAATATGCAAATCTAAGCTAGCCCTTATGAAGCCGAGAGGCTATGAATACCCCGCTTCTTCTATCAGAATCCAAGGAATGTCAAAACCGCCCCTATACCTGCCATCATAACTCCTGCCACAATACCCTTTAGTGCTGAGTTCATGGTTGAGGAATCCTGCTGTTGGTATGCCTGTGCAAACTCCATGACATTCTTTGCAAGGATAATGACACCTACTGCACCAATTACTGCAATCACAAGCGTCTTCAGATTGTCCAGCGGCTTTGTGACCGCCTCCGTGCCTGCAGCATATACTACACAAGTCATGCTGTTTGCTGCCATGACAGCTCCTGCCAGAGAAGGAATGATTACCTTCTTTGTGATATCCTTTATCTTTGCCTTCATATTCATCTTTGTCTGTTTCATAATCATCAATCTCCTTTTCTAAAATTGTTGTTGTGTGATGACTGCCCATATTTCCTTCTCATGGCAGCCATCTTTACTATGCTGTTTTCCGGAAGTGCATACGATAAAATATATTCTTCCGGGATTTTCTCATCTGCAGCCCGCTTTATCTCGCTTCGCTGTGCCGGAGAAAATTTGAAATGTGCAAGCCTGTCGGCAAGTGTTTCGCCGGAAACGTTCTCTGAATCATCCTCAGAACTGCCCTCAGAATGTTCGACTTTGGTTTTCTCTTTTGCTGCCGCCTGCTTCTTTAATGCAATCAGTTCAGCAACCAGATTCTTCTCCGTCTCTTCATCCGGTGTGTACGCAAGTTCTGTCTCATTTCCTGCTTCCTCCCGAAGTTCCTGCTCTGTCTCCTTCTGATCCATTTCCACAAATCTCTGACTGACACTAAGTTCATCAAGCATCATAAATTCCTCGTATGTCAGTGAATCTATATAAACTGCTTCGCCCTTTGCCTTACGTTTTTCATACTGCTTCAATCCTTCCGGTGTCAGTATGTCAAAACTGCGGGCAAGCAGATTTTCCGGGAGCCTTGGCACAAAACGGAACGGTTTTCCATTCCCGTCTGCACTCTGTGCAAATCTCGGATGCTTTGGAGTGAAATACTTATTATCCAGCACTGGATTAAGACCACGGATAAAAACAAGACATTTCTTGTTATCCATCATTCTCACCTCGTCCGGTGTCAGTATCTCCCTGCCAAGAACATCAATGTTCCGGCTGGAGCTTCCCTGCCTTCCTTTCGTCTCTCCGCTTGACTTCTTATCAATGGTCATCTTTCCTAGCAGCTTTGAGATGTAATCGTGTGTGCTCTGCTCATTCCCGCCAAGATAGACGGTAGTATCACAGTTACCGGTAATCGTTTCCCAAGTATCCTTAAAGAGTGCCTTGATCTGTGCAAGGTTCTGAATAATGATGACACTGGATATCTCTCTGCTTCGCATCGTGGAAAGTAGCGAACAGAAGTCATCCGGCAGAGCTACGTTTGCAAACTCATCTAAAAGAAAAGTTACATGAATCGGTAATCTTCCCCCATAGTTGAAATCTGCCTGATAATAAAGTTCCTGAAAGATCTGCGTGTATAGCAAACCAATAATAAAGTTGTAGGATTTATCAGAATCCGGTATCACACAAAACAGTGCAGTCTTAGTACACTCGTCTGCATTTACTCCGGTTCCCAGCTCCGCAAGATTTAAGTCATCCTTCGAGAGCATCCTCATGATCTGTTTATTCTCCAGCTTTGCAAGTCTGGAATTGGCTGAAATGATGATGGAACGGATCGTATCTCCTGCTCCACGCATACATTTGTTGTACTGCTTCACTGCCGGATGCTCTTTCCCAAGCGGTGAAGTTGCTTCGAGAAATGCCATTCTTGCATCAAGATCTGACACCTTATCCTTTTCCACCACCTCTGCCTCTGAAAGAAGGTCCATGACCGACTTCATATTGCGGGAAACAGGCGGCATCTCCAACCAGACATAAAAAATGAGAGCCTGTAGAAACATGCCCTCTGCTTTATCCCAGAACGGATCATTTGGTGCTGCGTTCTTAGGTGTTGTATTGCTCATTAAGTTTGTGACTAACTTCACCACATCCGTCTCTTCACGGATATACACAAATGGATTGTAGCAATCGCTGTTCTCCATCTCCAAAAGATTGATAACCCTCACATTGTAGCCATTCTGTTTTAACAATTCTCCCTGGCTTCTAAGGATTTCCCCTTTCGGATCTGTCACGATAAAAGAAGTGTTAAGCTGCATAAGGTTCGGCTTTACTTCATAAAAAGTCTTACCTGCACCGCTTCCCCCAATGATCAGGACATTGTTGTTCAATCCTGTTTTTCTCGTATCCAGACTCATCCTCACATTTTGGCTTAGAATACGGTTGTTGCTGTCATCTTTGGTATCTGCAATGACACGGTTTAATTCCTTCGGTTTCGCAAGTCTGGCAGTTCCGTATTCCCTGCCCGGCATAAAATTATATTGGCTTGTATAGTACATGATAACTGCCACAGCATAGATGATAAGGGCAATCACCACAGCCTTTATCGTGCCTGAATTGTAATAATCCCGAAGCGGGTAACTTAGCACTTCCTCAAAGGCTTCCATGAATGCCGCAAACTCCATTCCCTGCTTCCATGCAGCATTAACCAGATAGCCAAGATAAGCCGAAAGAAACGCTCCAATGACTATCATTGGTATAAATGGTTTCTTCTTTGTTGTCTGCATCCGGATCACCTCGACTTTCTTGAAGGTGCATGTACCGTCTTTGTTGCCACCTTCTCATACTGCTCCCGGACTCCCTTCGATACCGGATTATAGTGTCCTATGAAAAGGGTGTCCCCTTTCATAGTTTCCACAACACGATTGTCCTCTGAATAGAGTTTATAGTGCTTCTCACGGTCAAGATAACAAAGAAGTGTCTTTCCACCGTATATCTCCATTACATCAGACTTATTAAGCCAGATATACCTTGCGTCTTTACCCCATGTACCCGGAATCCTCGTTTTCACTGCATGGTCATTTTCCTCTGCAATCATCTTCTTTGCAATCGTGATATCTGCAAAGTTCGTATTCTTTGAAGCTGATATAATACGCATCCTTTCTGACAGTTCCTTAAATCTCCGTATCTTATCATCAAAGGTTTCACGATCCATCATTACTTTGTACTGTCCTTTTTCATCCGGTGAATCTACAACTCCTATCTTTTGAAGCTGTGAAAGGGCATTTTTTATACTCTCTTCATCTGCCGAAAGATGATTTCCAATTTCGTCCACGCAGACACTGTGTTTTTCCACTGCATACCGGCCCACCTTTTCTAACAGGTTATCCAGATTTGCATCGGCGTGGACATCAAGGTTTCCCTTTTTCTGCTCCTTCAAAAACTTATCAAAAGTGGCAAGCGCCTTATCATCTGCCTCTTCTAAAAAGGTATCCATGGAACGCATCTTGTAACTGTCTGCCTTTAACTTCTGGAGCAGCAAATTGACACGGGGAACTGCTTCACTGTGAAATAATACCTCTACTTTGCCTGTACCCTTCCCCATCTCCGGAAGCACAGAATAGAGAATACCGTATTTCTTTGCAAACTTCTCCACCTGCTTCAAATCTTTCTTATCAAACTGCAGCACTTGAAGATCTCCGCCTCTCATTAAAAGTTTCTTCATGTTCGTTCTGCCCATCTGCTTCTCAAAACCCAGCATCCCATAAAGAAACTTTGCTGCATTCTGCATCGTTCTGAGAGAACCACTACCGACTTTCATTGCAATTTCCATTCCCTCAAAACTCACTCTTATAATCTGTACTGCATCTGCAATCTCTGACATTGGCATCTACCTCCCCTACTGTAAGATCCTGTCCGACATGACTACATCAATGATTCCTGCCATTTCTTCTGCTGGAAGTCCACACTCAATCAGATCCTTGATTTCATCATCCGAAAAATGATGATCCTTTGCCCGCTTGATTTCCTTTAACTGTTCTTTGTCCAGCCTACCCTCAATCAGCATATTGAGGAGTGACTTCTGCGAAGGAGTTCCACCGAATAGTTTTGCGGCCATAGCTGCTACCCCTTTTGGTCTCTTCGCTTCCGTTCTCTCGATATGCACCGGAATCATGGTTCCGTCTGATGCCCTGAGCATTGTCTGACAGTTGCCAAAAACTGCTGTTCCGGAAGTCTGTATAACCTGTTTCTCCTCTGATTTATGGTTATTTCCCTCACCTTCCGATGTCTGATTTGGCTTCTGCTCTCTTGCCGGCTCCTTCACCTCTACGGTCTGATTCTCCTTCATCGTCAACATCTCCTCTCTTAACCTGCTGATCTCTTCCTCCTTGCTCTTGATAACGCCGGCAGAACTAGCAAGATCATTCTTTAACTCCTCCACCTGCTTTTCAAGACGGTCAAGCTCCTCATTTAACCTATTCTCAGCTTCACTGTTCTTACTCTCTGCCATCTGTGTTTCCCAGTTCTTTATCATTCCTGCCACTTCATCAAGAGATTCACGGTTTGGTTTCATCGCTTCCACAATCCCCTGGGCAAATCTTTCAAAGATAGGTTCTATTGCTCTTGCTACCTCATCCGCATCTATCGCAGCCAGCTTTCCACCAGTGTTACTTTCTCCCGCTTCATCCGCCTGCTTTGTCTCCCCTTCTTTTTTGGGCTTTGCACCACTCATATCTTTTTTGATTTGAATAAACATTCTCTCCATATCATGGGCGGTTGCGTTTGTTGTAATGACACCAATGATACTGTCTTCCAACATTCCACCCTTTAACTCTGCAAGTGCCAGTCTAATCTGATACTCATTCAGTTTTTTTAGTTTCTTTACCAGCTTGGAAGAAGCTCCCAAATGAAGTGCCTCAGACATTGCCTTTGCATTTATCTCACCGATTGCCGGAACAATATACAGATCCACCATATCCTTTGGCAATCCATACTCCAGATCTTTTTTTGCAAGTTCAATGACCGGCTCCGAAATTCCTTTTGATCTGAAACCTTGTAACAGCAATTTAATATCGCTGTCTGATAATCTTTTATCAACCATTTACTAAGCCTCCTTGTCTAAAATAATTAAGAACAGCCACTATCTGGACTGCTCCTTTACCTGTTCCCTGTCTCTATTGTTTCGCTGCTTTATCGCATCCGTATTCTCTGATTGTTCTTTCATAATCCTGTCCACGATACGGTAATCTCTTGATACCAAAGCGTATTCTTCCTTTATCTGTACTGCCTTCTCCCTGTAATGTTCCCGGAGCTTTTCAAGTTCTGTAAGAGAATAACCCTCGGCACTGACGTCGGCTTTCAGCTTTTCATATTCTTCATGCTCATCCGCAAAAAAGCCGTCTCCATTCTGAAATGCAGACTCTGCATGGGATAACAGCTTGATACGTTCTGCCTTGTCCCATAGCGGCTTATACCTTCCCCTCTCTTTATAAAATCTGCTTTTCTCACAGCTAAGCAACTTCTTTTTTTCACTCATCTGCCCATATACTCTTTCCAGATCAGCAAGAGAATGAATCTCATGGTCGGACAGGAACATATACTGCTCATGTAGCCTGTGCATCTTTCTTATCTCGTCACGGTATTTCCATGACTGACTGTATGGACGCTGCTTTAATCTGCCGATACGGTACAGCCTTGCAAAATACTTACGCTGGATTCCGGTAAGTTTTGCCCTTCTTATCCGGTATGGAACATTTACTTTAATAATCTTTGCTCCACCATGATGTTCTCTGTAATACTCCATATCCTCTGTAAGAATCCTCTCTCGCAGACGTTCTTCCGTATAATCTGTACCAAAGTATTTACATCTTCGGTATCTTCCCATCCCCGGCGGTTTCACAGCCAGATATTTATTCTGTTTGACCTCATATCCTTTATCCGTAAGCAATTTTAGGAACTCTTCAAAATCATCTGCCTGCAGCACGCAAGCATCCAAGTCCCTTTTTATCATATCTGACCAGACAAATTTGCCGTCTTTTCTGTCACGCCACTCTGTATAAGTATCATGTTCCACCGCTCTGTCATCCTCAATCGTAATGGTTGACAGCCCATATTTATCACAAAGATGGTTCGTAATAGGCTGGATATACTTTGCCCAGTCTCCTTTTTCATAACGGTACTTCTTTCCCGTCAAAAAACTGACACTGTTAAAAATGATATGCCCGTGAATATGTGCGGTATTATCATGGATTGCATAGACTGCTTCATATTCCTTTCCAAGATATTCCTCCACGAACTCTCCCACAATCTGAAAAGCAAGCTCTGCTGTCACTTCCCCTTCCTCAAAGGAAATGATGATATGGTAGCCCTGTCTTTTATCTGTCTTATGAAATAATTTTTTGGTTTCCCGCATCTGCTCATAGGCATATCCCGGCTGACAATTTACTGCGGATACAAATCTGCCCCCGCCTGTCTTTTCTGGAACTGTGATATAGTCAATCGACTGCTTTAAGTGCCGACCAGAATAATTGCTCCCGGAATCCTTCATATACAGAATCTTAGTGATCGCCAATATCATCCACCACCTTATTCAGCTTTTCATTTAGTTTCAGCATGTATGCAAACAGCCTCGACTTGTCTGAATCGCTGTAAAGCATGGAATTATTATTGTGAACGATCTCATTGATATTGACACCGATCCGGTTGACTTCCCCGATCAATCCGGTAAGCATCTGCCGGATCTCCGGATAGTCTTTCGGCTTCTGTGTGATAAGAAGTCTTATAAACTCGGACTCCGTCATTCCAACCTCCTCTACCTTCCTCTTTAATTCCTCATCCTGTTCTTTGGTAAGGCGGTAGGCTTTCCTTAACTCCATAGCCATTATCTCGACCTCCCCTGCTCCCTGTCCTCCTGCTTCTCCTGTACCACTTCCCTATCTTCCGTAGCTTTTACAGGTTCCGTGGCGACAATGACAGAAGGAATATCCTCTCTTCCGAACATGCCGGCTTCGCCGGCACAAACAGAGGAAGAATGCCGCTCTGCGGCAAGTCCGCTTTTGCGGACGTTTCTTCTCGTGTGAATGGTCTTTTCATTCACACTTTCCTCAGACGGATAAGAAGTGATATTATCAGAAAACGTCCTGTAAACACCAACCTCTTCCAGCATGGGAATATCATAGATTGGAACAAGTTTTAGACTTTTCATTGTCTCCAGTGCCAGATTGTGTGCAATGACGGCTGCATCCCTTCCATAGACCGTCTGGCTGAATATGCGGTCAAGTATCGTCTGCTTCTCCTCCAACTGTTCCTCCAGTGAGCTACTGTTACAAAAATCAATAAAATCATCAGGGTTTTCTTTCTTATCCCTTATATCAGAAAGTTTTTCATAATTCCACTCACAGACCAGATCCACCACATCATCAATGGTAGTCGGCTCACTCATTGCATAATCCGAAAAGAAAAGCTTTCCCTCTGATGAAGATGAGAGTTTCTTCCCATTTTCTGACAGATAATCCATTATGATACCCGCACCTTTCCTCTGCAGCTTAACCTCACTGCCAACGCTTCTGCACCAGCTTACCAGTCCATCTGCCGAATCTATTTTCATTTCGTTTGACATTATGCCAACACCTCCTTGTTATTTCTGCGAGCAACGAGCCAAGCAGCCATGCTTGCATGGCTATTTGGCGACTGCCGCAAGAGTCAAATGCCCCACTCCTTGAAGTGTACTTGCTATACATAGCTTGCTTTGGGGCATTTGACATGTCAGTTCATTCAATAAAATATCTCTGTATCCGATTATGCTTAACATAAGTTTTGCCAGATACGCCTTTTGTTCGACAAGTCGAAAAAAGGCATCTGGTTAGGTGGCAAATGCCCCCTAAAACCCCCGATTACGAATAAAATATGAACCTTAAGTAGGTTTCCTACTTGGGATTTCACTTTCTAAGTAGGCATCCTACCTAACTTTCCATTTTCTAAGTAGGTTTCCTACTTAAAAATCCTCCAGAAAATCCTTGCAATTTCCGGCACTAAGTAGGTTTCCTACTTGGTTTTCTGCCGCCTAAGTAGGCTTCCTACTTAGCTTTTCGCTTTCTAGGTAGGTTTCCTACTTAGGAACAGTTAGTTCCTTTGTCATCTCCTTTTAGGAGAAATCGTGGCTGCATCCCTTGTCTTCTTACTGACAAGCCACTCGTTATAATCTTTATAGGTTTCCGGCGGACCATCAACTTTCACAGAATAACATCTTGCCATATACTTTTCAGCAAGTTCCAGTGCTGCTGTCCTGCCCGGTGTATCATTATCCAGACAGAACCGGATGCACCGAATCTCCGGATAATCTTTCAGGTACTGCTCTAACGGATTATCTGCCACCATTCCCAACGCCAGCAGATGTTCTCCGGTATCGTGATAAATATCCATATAGCTCATAAGGTCGATAGCAGCTTCAAACACAGCAACAGTATCAGAGGCTTTCCGTGCAACATGAAAGCCATAGTTCTTGTCATTGCCGGACACATCACACTTAAAGGACTTTCCATCTTTATCATAAGTACCCCGCATACTTGCAAATTTCACATTTCCTTCTACATCCGTTCCAAGAAAGACCACATTGTGGTGTTCTGCTGATTCATAAAGCAGCCCCTTTTCGATGAACCATCGCACGGTCCTCTCTGATATGCGCCTTTTCTCCGTCAGGTATTTAATCGCCCTCCGATTATCAGGCGCTTTATCGGGAAGTAAAAAATGCTTACTTTCCGGTATGGATGTTTGTTTTGAAACAATCGCATTCCGTGTAGTAAGCCTTTTTCCTATATCTTCGGTCCTTCGATATCCGGCAAAATCAAGCAGCCAGAATACAGCTTCTTTCACACTCATTCCGTTAAATACTTTTAAGAAATCAATCTGACTTCCACCGTTACTGCCCTGTTCCCCCTGCCTGGACCAGCGATACCAGTTGGTTCTGTTATAAATCCGGATGGAATCCATCTCTTTTAATGTGTGGTATTTCCCAATCCTTCTCACCGTATAACCTAGGGACTCTGCCACCCTGCAGAGGTCAACGCTTTTTGCTATCATCAGTTCCTCGGTTGTAAACTTCCCGTCCACCATCACCACCCCTCTCTGCCACCTTGCCCAGCTTAATCTGATTGATATCAGTTGCATATTCCATCAATGGCATAAATTTAACTACTCCCTTTTCTCGAAAACTGAAATATCCTTCATTCTTACCACCAACAATCACGTGGTCCTGCAAGGGAATACCAACCAGACCACATACCTTTGACATTCTGTCTGTAATGCTGATATCCTGACCGGATGGAAAAAGCTCCCCACTGGGATGGTTGTGTATCATGATCATACTGGCTGCATTTGACAATATACTTGCTTTTAACATTTCCCTTGGCTCTGCCAAAGAACCGTTCAGGGTTCCGACACTGACGATATGGCAGTTGATTGGCGTACCGTCTGTTTTGAGATTGATAATTCCCAAAACTTCTCTATCCAAGTTCTTCATTACCTCTCCCATAACCTTTATCGCTGATTCCGGATCTTTTATCTTAACAGGAGAATATATGGGATGGTCCTTTACAAGCCTGACAGACACCACATCTAACTGAAAATCACTGTTCTCCACCTTCAGCATCCTCCTCTCCAAGCACTACCTCCACCATTGCCCCCTCTGGCATATCGGTAATAAGCCTGACAAGTTCATGAATATCCTCTATTTCAATCTCTACCTTATCCATCCGCCATCCCTCCTTATCTCATCTGCTCCTTTGTATCGTAGATCAAAGAAGGCTCTGCAACGATCCCATCAATTCTCTTATTTGGTTCATCTGTTGCCATCGTAAGCTTCCTAAGCTTCTTATCGTAGTGATAAACCTGATTGGAAAGCCTGTCTTCCAAATCCACTACATTCATATTGACTTCCTGCACCATTTTTGCAAATTCTTCCGGTTCCCCTTTACTGGCAGGTACACAGAGCACCTCATGAATAGATGACGGAAGAATGTAAAGGTCATCCTGTAACTGTTCTGCAAGCTTTTGAAGATTCTCATCATAAAGCATGTTGACCGCACCATTCACACCGCTTGTGTTTGAGATAACCCACATAAGTTCATCCTGTGAAGCTACATCCGAAACCATTGCCTCTGCAATTTCTTTTGGCATCCCATCTCCAATCATCATCTCCATGATAACCTCAGACATCGGCTTAATGGTTGTCGGAAGGATTCTCTTAGTGTTTTCCGTCGCCTTTAGGAACAGCTCCTGCTCACTCAAATCTACTGTTGCTGCAATATTGTCATTTACAATTGCAGAAGCAATTCCCTGATCATCCTTCCCAAAAACAACTCGATAGATTACGGAACAATCATTGATTTCCCTGTGTGGTACACCCTTTAAAAGTTCCTCGTTACTTTCCGTGTTGATCATAACCATGATAACATTCTCTTCCACAAACTCCCGTGTGACATTTGGTATGGACATGTTCCCCATATTCTTTACATTGGCAACATAAGCATCCGCCACGCTTTGGAATACCTCATCCAGATTACCGCAATCCTGATAGTGCTCATACATATCATCGAGATAGAAATTTGGTGACACCCTGCTGCTCTCACCCTCTCTAATCGTGATTGCATCCTTTGTCTTGTTTACCTTTTTCACAGGTGTGATTTCTACCTTTGCATTCTTAAACTCCTCCGGAAGATAATCCAGAATCTTCTTCTCTGCTACTGCTTTAAATGTTGAATACTCCATCATAATAAAATTCCTCCTTAAAATTGAATACCGCCGACCTCTGCCGGCGGTTAAAAAAGTCTCTGGTTACTATTTTGTTACTCTACGGAATCGTGGTCGCTTCCTTCTGCGGAAATACATCACAATACCGCTTATGATAAGTGCCCCGCCAGCTACACCGAACATCCAAGGCTTATAGCCTCCGCCTGTCTGTGGAAGTTTTGGCTCTTTGGGTTTGTTGGTGATATGAAGCTGATACGTTACCGGCTCTGCCACACTGTCATCATACTGAATCGTTACTTTGTGCTCTTTTTCATCAAGTATATAAGCGTCTGCTGCTTTTGTCTCAACCACGACATACGGAATATCCTGATCGAAATCGCCATTGTCTTTATAAGTACAGATATCCAGTTCTTTCGATTTTGCATATCCTTTGCGGTTTGTCTTCAACTTCTGAATGACTTTTCCCTCCTCATTCCTGATTTCAAAGACAACTCCTTTGATCGCTTTCTTCGTATCACTGTCTGTTTTATAAATCTCAATATAGCCTTTCACTCTCTCGTCCGTCATGGATACCTTCTGGATTTCTCCGGTCTCTTCCACCGTAAAAGCAACTTCGTTTGCAATCATATAACCATATGGAGCAAAAGTCTCCCTCAGTGTATAGTCACCTGCCGGAATCGCATTCAGCGTATAAGGTGTGCCATCCGTAGTCCATGCTGCATATACATCCCCGTATTTATCGAGAATCTCAAGTTTTGCCCCTGTGATTTCTTTTCCGGTTGTCACATCGGACTTTGAGACTTCAACGATAATCGGAATTTCAGACACTTCAATCTCTTTCGTAATAATTGCCTGTTTTGCATCCTGATAAGTGAAATCCACCTCATATTCACTTTCATCCACCAAATACCCCGGTGCAGTTTCCATCTCCTTTACATAATATCTGCCAAGAGGAAGGTCTGCTTCAAAGACTGCCTTTCCCTCTTCATCCGTCTGAACCGACTCAATCAGGCTGTCAGCTTCCACAAGGATTTCCCCATCTTTTGAAACAATATCCACTGTTGCATAGACACCATAAGTAGCTCCCTCAACCGGCACCTCATTTACAGAGTTCTTTTTGATCAGGGAAAGCTTTGTCTTTACTCTCTCGTCCACAAGCTCTGCATTCTGATACACAATCTCCGTATGCTCGTCTGCATAAGTAAGCTCGATCTGCTTTGCCTCTTTATCAAGAACAAATCCCTTCGGTGCTTCTACTTCCTCAATACGGTATTTTCCAAGAGGAAGATCCGACACAGAAGCCTCACCCTCTTCATCCGTAGTAAGAATGGCAACTACTGCACCTTTTGTTGCCGGCACTCCATCAATCACTGCAATCTTTCGATTGCCTTCCTCGTCCTTCTGATTGTCTGGTGTATAAATATTCTCGTCTGCAATCAGATGATATACTGCACCGGAAAGAGGTGCTTCCTCATACTGGAACCTCACGCTTCGGTTATCTCCTGTCACTGCGGTAAGAATACGGTCAATAATGGTATCATATTCTGCACCGGCTAAGACTTCTCCTTCTTTATGGATTGTGATGCTTCCCTTTACAGGCTGATTTTCTATGGTTACAGTAATGACCGGATCTCCATCTTCGTCCTCCAGCACTTCAACCGCCCCTTCTTTGGTAACAGTAAATGGAATACTCTCCTCCGTGATAAGATACCCTTCCGGTGCCGTAATCTCCGTAACCTCATACTCACCATACTTCAATTTCAGCGGAGTAGTTACCGTACCGGTTTCGTCCGTTATAAACTCGCTGATCTTTTTGTCTCCCACTTTCTGTTCGACAAAGGTATCAGAACCGGCTTTTTTAATCTTAAATGTCACACCGGATAAAAGGACCGTCTCCCCACTTTTCTGATCTTTCTTGACAAGCCGGATATATGCCTCAAATGGTGCATCGTTTAATATCCTCCACACCTGCGGCTCCCTGCTGTCCTCTGTAACTGTTACCGTAAAATCATCGGTCTTATACAGGTCTTTCGGAACCTTTGTCTCCTTCACGAGATATGTTCCATACGGAAGATCAATGGATTTTGCATATCCTCTTTCATCCGTTACAAGCACATCATAAATCTTTGCCTGTTCCCATCCGCTCTTGTCAATATCAGACTGGAGCTTTACCGTAAATTCTGCCCCCGGCACCTTCTCTGTTTCATCGTTATCTCCATCCGTTGATACCTTGATGATCTCAAAGGGCTGCTTTATAACAGTTTCTTTTACTTCCCTTATAAGACTGATATCCTGATGGACATTCTGTGCTTCACGGAACTTTACATCATATATAGTGCTGTCTAACAAATATCCTTCACTCTCTTCAATCTCTTTGATATAATAATTACCAAAGTACAGATTTCCGAAAGCAAAATCTGAATCCACATCTGTTTTCACTGTTGCAAGCAGCGTGTCTTTCGTTGCAGCCACTTCTAAAAACTTAAAGTCTGTTCCTTTAGAAGAAGTGATTGGATCAGTAGATTTATATGTCACTACCCCGGTCCCATCCGGATACTTGATATCCTCTGCTGCATACAGACCGTATGTTGCTCCTTCCAGTGTCGCATCGCCCTGTGCTTCATCTCCCGTCTCACTGTCCTTCTTATCTGCGCTTACATCACATCGGATCGGCGTATTCTCCACATTGAGCTGTACTACATCACCTTTTTCCGGTTTGACTGTCCATACCGTCCCCGGATCTTTATATCCTTCCGGTATCTCCACCTCTTTGACATAGTAGGTATCCTGAGTTTTCATGAATTTCTCGGATACTGCACCGCCTAAGTCTTCATCATAATGAAAGATAGGAACCTGGGCAGGATTTCTCTCTGCATCAATGACCGTTCTCTGTGTGCAGGCCGCATCATTAAACACCGCAAATCCAGCAGTAGTAATCTCTACTTTTGAATAAGAATCCTTTTTGTTGATAATCACGCCTACCGGTTCCGGATATTCCTCATGGGTAAAGGTTTTTGTAGCAGCTTTTGTCACTTTCCCTTTTGCATCATAGATGGTAAAATAGTCTATGCTGATTTCATAAACAGTATCATCAATCTGGTACTCGTCCGGACTGTCAACTTCCTTTAGATAATACGTATCCTGCGTAAGTGTCTGAATACCGGTTCCGTAAAGTCCTGGCTGTGTATCACTGGCTGTCAGTTCGCACAGAATATCATCACAATCCTTATCCTCATACAGATAATAAGTTGCACCCGGAACGGGTTGTTTCGTAAACTTATCCGTCTTCATAAATGAGAGACTGCCCGGCTTAAAATCGGATGTCACTTTCACGGTAGCCTTTGCGGATACCGGATTAAATTCTTCCAAAAATGTGATCTTCTGTTGTGATACTACGGATGGAGTCCACTTTCTCCCGCCTTTTTCATCGGCATAAGCCTTTGCCTGTACCTTAATGGTACTGTTATTTTTAAGTATCTTCGTCATTGCCTCGGAATTACAGTACAGATAAAAGTTAGAAGATTCCTTATCGGCATCCGTCTGTGCCACACAGACATCATACTTTTTCAAATCTTCCTCATCCACGATATCAGATGCATCTTTCTTAATCTCCCCAGTTGTAAGACCTGACGGTACGCCAGTGATCGCATACTTAACATCTGTGATGCTGCCCGATTTTGTTCTCACGAACTTATCGGAAGAACGGTAAAGCCCATCAGAAATCTCTTTCCACTCCGTTGTCTTTGGTGAAATAGTATAAGTGACACTCTTAGTAAGACCTGTCTCAAGATTGTACTTACTCTTATCCAGGTTCTTCGCATCCGTTACCATCTGCTCGATATTCTTATATACACCACTGCCATCGTTATAATATGATAGCTTGACCTCTCCATTTAACACATGGATTGCTGCACTGGTGATAAAATAATCCGCAGAAGCCGAACCAGAAGAATACTTATTTGTATGACATTTTCCTCCAAGTGTTCTGGCACCATTGACAAGACAGAAAGTAATCTGTGCCTTTACCTTGCCACCTGCGGTCACAGTTCCGCTTGTAGTATTTCTGTGCATATCCATACAATATACAAGATGATTCTTATAATCACCGGATTCAGATATATATTTAATACCTGTTCTATGCCCACAATAACTTGCATATCCGGAATAGGATACCTTCATAGTATCTTTTGATTCTGCAGCTTGTACCGTGACTGCCGGCATTGCAATGGATGCTACAGAACTCAAGAAACTACCGATTCTGTTAAAAAAAGTGTTATCCGAGGCGACTGGCTTTGTTTCAAGCTCTTTTACAGAACTATCTGAAACCGCATTATCGCTAAGATCTCCTTCTGCTCCTGTTTCTGGATCAATACCTTCCTCAATAATTTCCGTGTCCTGATTATCGTCCAAATGAATGGTAAAGGTTGCTGTATTACTCTGAATACTCTCGATCTCCCCCTCTGATAATGGAAGCTCCTCATTCTTTCTCGGTTCTCCCACAACCGGCTCAGACTCCTCCTCTTCGGTATCTGCTTCTTTACCAGAATCACTTTCTGTCTGATACTCCGGTTCGTCCACTGTAACCTTTCTGTGAATGAGATAGGCTTTCTTTCCACTTACCGGCTCTACAATGTAGTAAGTGTCATAAGTGCCGGTTTTTGTAATATCAAACTCACTTCTTGCAGCATCGTAGGAAACAGACACTTTATCCTCATAAAAGGATATTCCATCCTTAACATCTGCCACATCATAATCCGAATCAAGCAGAACATTGATATTCTCTGCTGTTGCCACTTCATCTGCATCCAGATCTGTTCTTTCCTCTGCGTCATACAGCCTAAGTTCTTCCTGTGAACCATTATCTGCTCCCGCTGCAAGTACAGCTCCACTCTGCCCGAAGGTAGTCACTGTGACCACAACTGCCATAAGCAGGGCTAAAACCCGCTTCATCTTTGTTGATTTCATATCATCATTCCTTTCTCAATAATTTTCTCACAGGCACCCTTGTATCCCTCCTCTTTCCCCATACTGTTCGACAATGTACGGAAAAAGAAAAAAGGCACACCACTCATCGGCATGCCTCTTCCCATAAGTCCGAGCCTGTATCGGACTTCCCTTATTAAATTGTAATTCTGATTCTCACGGTAACCTCCCTGATCTATGCCATCATATACCGATAAGTCAATATTCTTATCAATCTCTTCATTCCCCTCACCTCCTTTAGTCGTCATTGCTCCAGTCCATCACATGCTGCATAACATTATCAAACTGGCTGAGCGTATCTGACACATCCATAAGCGCTATTTCTTCCTGTTCCGCTGTGTCAATCCTTTCATTTTCTACTGCTTTTACCGGTTTAGGTATATCCACTTTAGATGCCAGCAGATTACAGCCAAAAAGCCGTATGACATCCTCATATATCTCTGTCCGTACTGCACTTTTCATCTTTGAAAGCTCTTCCTCCAGATCATGGTCTGTTACATAATGAACTTTTTCGGCTTCCTGTGCTGCAGTTTTTGTCAGATCACCGCTTTCCAGCATAGCTACATAGCAATTGATCGCATTGATAATAAACTGATTTTTCGACTTATGCACTGCCAGATTCAGATCATCCAGTATTCCCATAATCTTCATATGTTCCGGACTGTTGTAGCTTAAACGGACAGTCACATGTCGAAATTCTTTTTTTTCCATCCGTCCTCACCTCTTATGCTGTTCTTCTTTTATTAAGATACAGGGTTGCCATTGTCTCATAACCAATCGCATTTGCCCTTACATCTTCAATATAAGAAATGTTACGTTGGTTCAGTCCGGCATACTTCTTCATCAATCCGGCACCACCGCCAACAAAAGTAATTGGGGTGGTTTTCACATTTACACCATTCTCAACAATAATGCGGAAAATGGACTTTGTGTACTTCTCGATTTCTTTCTTAATAATGTCAATGTATTCCTGATTGAGATTGGCATCTCCTTTGACCATTACTTCACGAATCATAAATTCGTCAATCTTGGTGTTCATCTTGCGTACACAGACTTCATCAATTTTGCGCATACAAGTAATGATACCGTTCGGATCAGAACCGCTGCTTGATTCATCAGGTGCCCTGTCGATAATCTTTAAGGTATCAACCGTCCAAGAACCAATATCCACTACAAATTCCTGACCTGTCATCTGTGGCAGCCTGTCAACCACTGCTCCATAGCACTGTGGGTAGACTAAAACCTTTTCAATCGTAATGAGATACTGTGTCTTTTCATAACGGAACCTTACCATTCGATTTTTTGACAGATAATTGATAAAATCTTTTTTCTCTGCTCCAAATCTCCCAATCGGCAATCCGACTGCAAGTACAACTTTTGCATTCTTCATTCCACGGGCTTTCAATTCTTTTGCAACTGCTGCCAGAGTCAGAAGATAATAATTCTCATTGCACACCTTATTTTCCTGAACCTTTAGCCTTTCACCACCGATCCGATAATATTTGCCATTGTACTCCAGGATGTTTTCATATACCATTGGTTCTGAACCAAGTTCTGCCACTCCTGACACAAAGCAGGAATTACATGTCTTAATGTGGCTCCAGCCATGATCAATTCCCAATGGGATCACTTTTTCATCCATGTTTTTTGCCTCCTTTTCGCTTTAATATTTTTACTACAGAGTGAATAATGTACATAATATGTACTTAGCAGGATTTTCACTCATTTCAGCAAATTCTTAAAACTCAGTTATTCTTGATCCCCGTCATAACAATTTGCTAAAATCAATGAATATCCAAGACATAAACTACCGTGTTCTCTCGACATATTATGACTTTGCATGTCACACTTAGATTTCTGTGCTCAACAGAAGATCCTGAGTTGCCAACTCCTACTCATGCGAAGCTGATTGCCCTCTGGAATATTCTTGTTCCGGATTGCTGTTTTATCCAAATCAAAATATTCATCGCACTTTCGGTGTCCTTTTCCTCTTATATTTAATCCAACTTTGCAGTAATTGGTAATACTGAGGCGGCTAACAGCCTTTTATGTTTGAGCAGTCTTTCGACCAGCCTTCATCGCCAGCTACACAGTATATCCCTCTTATGAGGGTTAAGAAGTCAGGGATAATATGCCTACTATTTAATTGTCTGTCGAACTGCAAGTCGCACAGCGTTTCTTTGAGTCAATTTGTTCGACACATATAGGATAGCAAATGTATTTCATCATTTGTTTTGTCCGACATCTAATATCCGGCTGTAGTAGATATAAAAAGTCGTATTTGATATGTTCATCAAAAAAGACCTATCAACAAACTATTCGTTCATCAATAGGTCTTTAAGAAAATAGTATTTTATTATTTTGAAATCACTCTATTCAGATTGTGATTTTTCCTTTGCTTCCTTTTCGGCTTTTTCCTTATCCAATATATCATGTATCTTATCTACATCAATATTGACTTTCAGGTAATCGTCCGGCTTTCTGTTTTTGTTGCCCAAAACGCATACCGTCTCCACATGAACACCAAATTAGAACATATCCCCACAAAATCACGGAAATATGGGTAATATTTGTACAGTACTAATACTGCTCGTGCATCCTTTTTCCCACAAACTATAAGCCCCATCAATTTTGCACCACCCTGATGCAAAATTCTTACGATTAACCTAATTATGTTCTTAAATTTCATATTATTCTATTTTTGTTCCACCATCTATATCACGTGGACGTCTACTTTTAAGCAAATAGCAAAATGAATTATCATCTGGGATGGCAATATATTTTGAAGTTCCACTTAATAAAGTCTCTTCCTTAATTAATCGTCTTTTCCAATTAGGCATATCCTTTGGGAAAATAAATTCCCTTAAAATTTCATCATATGTTTTTTCAGTGAGCAATAATACCAATTTCTTAAAATACTCTTTATAATCACTCCCGATAAAATACTCTATTTCTCTAAATTGAACAAACAATTTACGTTTAACAGCTTGTCCAACATTCCAATAAGACCACCAGTAATGATAAAATTCATATTTCCCTTCTACTTCAATTGTAAGCATGGTTCTTCTTAATTCATCAGTAAGTTTATCTTCACTATTAAAATAGTCACTAAATACATTACAAACTTTCTGCAAAATATCCCAATCTATACTATTGATATCTCCATTATATCCTGCACATTGTAATGCAAATGTGATGCGACCTCTTAACAATTCATTATCTTCAATTTTGAAGAGCAATTCTTTATATTGTGGATATTCTTGAATTATATTCGCTTTCACAATTTCTTCCCTGATTTGTTCTTTTGCAAATGTAGATTTAACAGGAATAGTTAATAAATACTCATATATATTAGAACATCCCGAAGACAATTCATGTACTAAATTAATTGCACCTACAAATGTATCTGGGCTTCTGACAATATCGGGTCTTTTTCCATCAGAATCAATATCACCACGGGAAACAATATTACGCACTACCCTAATCCAATCCTCAAAACTAGTATGGTCAAACAAACTCCCACAATGTATTAAGTATTCAGTTTGTGCAAAGAAAATAACTTTATGAGTATAAGACGATGTTGCAGTTCTAGGATTACTTCCCTCAATTAATACCTCATGGGTAATACTCTTTTTAGGTGCATGTCTCCATAAACAAAATGGTATGTTCAATATTTGCAAATCTATTGTGCTATACAATTCATAGCAAGTACATATATAATTGAAAGCATCCTCATTAATATAATCTACTAAATTCCTTGCACAAGAATCTTCTTGTGTTCTTTGAATAATTTCATTTCTCTGCTCTGGTTTTACTGCAAGCTTTCCTAATGCCACATTTGTCATCACAAGTGTTGAAATCAATCTCATGTGTGATATATCCACGCTATGTTCATATTGGAAATTATTCCATATAAAGTCGGTCCAATATGTATCTATTTTTAAAGAAAAACAATCGGCAACTTTTTTTCCTTCTTCCCATTTCTGCCGAAGAATTTTTGACTGTAACTCCGCTTTTAAATTTTCAAACGGAGTCAATAATCGTCCACGAGCATTCATTTTTATATACAAATCATCTGATAATCCGAAGTCTTCCAATATTAAATAGTAAAAAGTAATTATATTCTTTTCAGTTAATAATTCCCATAAATTAGGTATATCCTTGAATTCATGATGAATATCATCAATTGTTTTTAACATAGCTCGAATGGTGCTATCCTGTTTCCATGACAAAAAGAACCAGTTAGAGTCTTCAATAATTTCTCTTATAGATTCATTTCCATTACCAAAATTTATAGGTTGCACAACTAATTCTCGGCAAAATTCTCTTGAAGAAATTCTTGTTTCATATGTAAAATGCGACAGTATTTCACTTATCTTTTTATTCTCGTCAAGTTCCTTCTTGTATGCATACCAATGTAACAAATACAAAGTCGTCAATCGTTGTTGTCCATCTAGCGGTTGAAAAATAGATAACTTTTCATTGTTTTCATTTACTACATTTCCGTATATAAAATCCAAGTTTAATTCCTGAGAATTTGAAATAGCATTTTTTATTGCCAAAAGGAAATTAACTCGTACAGTTTTATGTTCTTCTCGCCCTTGAGCATAGTCTCTTTGTATGATAGGTATTTCAATCCGAAACTTATTTATCAATTTCCAAAACGAAAGATTTGATGCATTTTTTGATTCCTTTTTCATATTATTCAACCTCCATGTATTGGTTTAATACCATTGCCAAATCATCCTCATATTTTTGTCGATCATCCTCTGTCCAAAACGATATTTTCGGAGGATAATCGCTAAAATATTTTAGAAAAGTGTTTTTCGTACATAAAGGTACAAATCCTCCACTTTTGTCTCTTTCAATTATTGTTTTTCTTTTAATTGGAAATACGGCATTTTTGTAACTTCTATTTGTAAACGAATCCAATAATGTAAGATTTGAAATACCATTAATATCTTCAATCACCCCTGTTTCCTGGTTGATTATCTTATAATTAAAATGATCATTTACCTGTTCAAACAACCGTTCAAATTCAGTATCATCATAAATATCACATGAATCTATATTTTTTAAAATATTCTTCCCGCCAGGAACATTTTTATCAAAATATGGTTTTACATCATTAAGCCATTGTTTTCTCTCTGTTTTATCAGGAATAGCATCTTTAAGCGAAGCAATATGCTCAATGTCCCATCTCTCTACTTTAAATGCATCAAAAGGAAAATACGATCTATCTTTATCATTTTTAAGCATGGTTATAATATTGTAAAGTACTCAAACTTCCCACATTAAAAATGGGATTTGCTCCCTGAAAAATCAATACTTTA
>SRZB01000138.1 GCA_004793585.1 Hominisplanchenecus murintestinalis
TTAATGATTTTATGTGTCATATGGTTCTCCTTTCCTGCTGCATTTTTGCAGCACTAAAAACACCGCCCATTTCTGAGCAGTGTTAGTTTATCGGAAACTTGCAATTTCTCCCACTTTCCCCTTGACTACCACGTTATAACGTGGTATAATTTAAACATAGAAAGGAGGTGACAGGAAATGGAGAATAAAATAAACGAGCTGAAAAAAGTGGTTAGCGCACTCATCCAGCTCGCTCTCGAAATTGGAACTCTCTTAGCCGTAATCAAAATGATTATCGAAAGTCTCCAATAAGAGGTGGGGAGGGAAACCTCCCCAAACAAAATATAACATATCTCCATTGTCCATGCAACATGAAAAAAACTGCAAAAAGTCTGATTACCCTTATAATTTCCGTTATCTGGCTTATTATCATTATTGTTGGCTTGATACTGCTATTCACATAAGGAGGCTGTTATGAATCTAAAGCAAATACGCAATCAACAAAATTTGTCCATCCGGGCACTGTCCGAATTGTCCGCAGTACCTATCCGAACCATTGAGGACATCGAACGGTTCAACCGATGTAAAGTCGATACGGCTATTAAATTAGCCGATGCTCTCAACGTTACACTTGATGAACTTTGTAGGGATAAGGTGGCTGAATAGCCACCCTTCCCTGCTTTTTTATTCCTGAAAATCTTTACTCCTTCAGCTC
>SRZB01000139.1 GCA_004793585.1 Hominisplanchenecus murintestinalis
CGTTCTGCGTCGCCTATATGGTAAGCTCCCGCTACGGCGTGGACACAAAGGGCTTTAATTTTGATAAACTCCCGAAAGAATTTGAGGGCATGGAAACGCAGGAATTTAAAGGGCAGCTCGGCTCGATGCGTGACGTACTCGGCGAAATCCAGTCGGATATGTATAAGAGCCTTGAAAAGAACAAGCCGCCCAAATCCAAAGGGCAGGAACGCTAATCGGAGGTGCAGACTATGAAAGAAGAACGCTATCACTTGGCGTTGGATAAATATGATAAGAATATCGTCCTTAACGCCCTCAACACCCTGCGGACGCAGCAGATACAGGAGGAACGCCCCACTGAGCCTGTTGACGAGCTGATAAGCAGGGTGGCATACGCCCCGACCAAGAAAGTAAAGGTCGCCCCGTGCAAGTGCCATGAAGAACGGTGACGATTATAAAGTGAGCCTAATCCTTTCTCTGTTTGGCATTATCCCTGTCGTATGGCTTGCCCTGCTGACTGCCCCTTATGTCAGCGGCGGCATCGTGGAGATAATCGGCAACCTGTCCGTGGCAATGGAGAACCCATTTTCCATAACGGTATGTGGGGACAGCGTAAGGACTGTCCTTATTTTTCTGCTTGCCTACGGCATGGGAATCGGCGTTTATTTCTCCACACGCAGGAACTACC
>SRZB01000140.1 GCA_004793585.1 Hominisplanchenecus murintestinalis
TATTTTCCGCTTGCCGTCTTTCGGCGGGTCATGGCGTACCGCTGCACACGCTTACGCTTATTACAGCCACAAAGAGAATGTATTTGGTGAATGGGTATTCGGTTGTCAAAGAGCCGTCCCGTTTCCGATATAAAAGAAAACTGGGCAAGAGGTTTTTGCCCTCTCACCCAGTAGCCGATGGGAGAGTGCGATTTTGGACACTATCCCAAAAGTTTTTTAATTTTTTTCTTAAACCTGTTCAAACGCTTGTAAATGACTTCCTTGTTTAAACTTAATTCCACTGAAATTTCAGTGACTGAAAAGCCCTGCGTCCTCATCAGCAACGCTTGGAGCGTGAGCTTATCCAACTGATGCAGCTCTTGGTACAGCACTGCATTTTCAATGCTGTCCAAAAATTCCTCAATCGTTTTTACTTCGGGCTGTGCCGTGTCCTCTGCCACTTCCTCAAGATATGTACCCGCATCCTGCAATTTCTCATAGTACCGTCTGTCGGAATTGAATATCGCCCAATCATGGACACGGAGCTTTTCAATATCGCCCTCGCTGACACCCAAGCTCCTAAGCTGCTTTTCCTCGGCTTCTTTCCATATCCGCCATTTTCTTTCTTCTCTGGCTTTGTTGTACGCCATAATCCGTTACCTCCAATCTGAATTTTTTTG
>SRZB01000141.1 GCA_004793585.1 Hominisplanchenecus murintestinalis
ATACATTTGCTGAAAGATAAAACCCATTTCGTCAAGGCGCAGGTCTGCAAGTTCTTTTTCTCCTATCCCTGCGATATTTTTCCCACAGAAACTCACTTCTCCTGCGGTAAAATTATCCATGCCCGAAACTGCGTACAGCAGCGTGGATTTTCCAGAGCCTGACGGACCCATAACGGCGACCATTTCTCCCTCGCCAATCGTGAAATTTACGTTTTTCAGTACGTTGTTCTGCCGCTTGTTTACGATATACGTTTTGCAGAGGTCTTTTACTTCGAGAATATTCATAATTGATTCTTCCTTTCATTATTTAATGCTTGCCGTATCGGAGGATTTGATTTTTCTTGTGTATAGAGAGGTCAAAAACGCGCTTACGGCTGTGGCGGTAAGGACGATAACGGGGAATACTGCGTATATCTCCACAGGGTTTTGCATATATTCTACGCCCATTTCAAGCCCCATCGTCCCGAAAATAGGGTCGAAGAAAAGCTTTGTAAGGGGCATACCCAAAAGCTCCGCAAGAAGTACAGCCGCCGCTGCCGCAATGAAAAATTTTAACGTGTACTGTCCGTATATTTTGGCGTTCCTAATGCCGATGGCTTTCAAAAGGGCGATCTCCGCCTGCTCCTTTGCGATAAAGGAACGCTCCATAAGCACGGTT
>SRZB01000142.1 GCA_004793585.1 Hominisplanchenecus murintestinalis
TACGGGCAGATGGACGAAGCCGACCAGAACAGCGTCTGGTACAAGCCCACGGAAAAGGCAAAGGAGTACCGAGCCTATGAGCGGGACATGCGGGACAAGATGTATTCCGAAATCGCCGAGCGGTGCGGGGAATACGACAGGAAACAGAAAAACAAAGAAATGGAACGATAAGGAGGTGTGAGCCTATGGCTGCAAAGTACCAGCTTATTACGGAGCTGTACCGCCGCACGGGGATGGCGGTCGTAAAAAACCCGCAGGCTTGGCAGGGCTTTTTATCCTCTGCCTGCCACAATTACAAGTGCCGCTTTGACGAGCAGCTCTTGATTTACGCCCAACGCCCCGACGCAACCGCCGTAGCCGAGATTGGCACATGGAACAGGCTTTTTAAAAGATGGGTAAATAAGGACAGCAAAGGCATAGCGGTCTTTGACCCGAAAGGGCGCAGGAACACGCTGAAATACTATTTTGACGTTTCCGACACCCATGAGGGCTACTACGGCAGCCGAGCCGTCCCGATATGGCAGATGGATAAGCGGTACGAGCAGCCCGTCATGGAGCGGCTTGCGGACAGGTTCGGCGGCACGGAGGGCGGCGACCTTGCCACGTTTTTAATTCAGAC
>SRZB01000143.1 GCA_004793585.1 Hominisplanchenecus murintestinalis
TCGCCCCGTATTTCATGGAGGGCATCAAGGCACGGTATCCCGAATATTGCAGGGACTTACCCACGCCCAAGAAGCAGGCGGAGCATACACGGTAACTGAAAATAAATGTCAAGGAATTACCCTGCGGGCATACGTCTATGCCCAAAAGCAGGGCAAGAACAAAGAAACACCCTGCGGGCATACCCCTATGCCCAGAAAGCAGGGCAGAATTAAGGAAAGGAATAGCCTATGAATCTGAAAAACTATAAATGTATTCTCTGTACCGCCGCCGCTGTTACCCTTTTGGGAGCGGCGGTTTTTTGCGGCTTTAAGATTTACAGCCATTACCAGCAGATAGACGAGCAGACGGAAGCCTTTGCGGAGATTGCCGAGGTTGTGGAGAACGCCGAGCCAGAGGAAGAACCGCCCAGAGATAAGGATATGCCCGTCAGCGAGGGCGAGGACATTCTTGCGAAATACAAAGAGCTGTATTTGCAGAATGAGGATATGGTCGGGTGGATTGCCATTGACGGAACAGGCATCAACTACCCCGTCATGCAGAGTAAAAACAATCCGAATTTCTATCTGAAGCACAGCTTTGAAAAGGAATACAGCGATTTGGGAGTGC
>SRZB01000144.1 GCA_004793585.1 Hominisplanchenecus murintestinalis
CCATTACACGACATGCAGCACATCTGGCAGCACGGCGGCAAAAACCGCCAGCCTGACGGGATTCTCCCTGCTGACAGGAGCGAGGGTGGAGGTGTTGTTCTTAAACGCCAACACAGCATCCAACCCCACGCTGAACATATCTTCTACCGGGGCGAAGTCCATATATTACAGGAACGGTGCTATTCCGGCGAACTATATCCAGGCAGGAACAGTCCTGGAACTCGTTTATAGCGGCTCGTATTGGAGGGTTGTGGGCGATTTGGCACAATACCAGGCGGATGTGTTAAAAACAGAGAACAGTACCCTGAAAGCGGAGCATGACGCACTGGCGGTTCGGATATCCCCTACGCTGCTATATAGTTCCACACTGTATGCTTCTGCCCTGAACACATGGATATATGCGTCCGTTCCAAGCCTGAAAGACTGGAAAGAAGTCAGGATGTGGCTGGAGGTAGGGGATGCGGATTGCAGGTACAATACGCTCACACGGGAACATATGCAGATATGTGTAAACGGATACGCCAATGCCAACTACAATGGACTGGTTCGTGTATCGTGTGATTTTACTAATGCGCGGATAGGT
>SRZB01000145.1 GCA_004793585.1 Hominisplanchenecus murintestinalis
GCCCCGAAATCTGGTAGTTGGTGGAATAGTTGCCGCTCCGCCCAGAGCTTTTCCCGTAGGTGTTCGTGTCTATCGTGGCTTTTCCAAGAAGCTCACTTACAAACTTATGGGTACTCTGCTCGTTGCCGCCGAGATAGAGGAACTCATCGGCATTGCCAACGATGCTTTCCCACTGTTTCTCAAACAGGGCTTTGAGCTGTGCCAGATTTTGCAGGATAATCGAAACGGACACGCCCCTTGACCGCATGACGCTCAAAATCTTGTCAAAGTCATCGGGCAGCGAAACATTGGCAAATTCATCCATAATGAACTGGCAGTGGACGGGCAGGCTCCCGCCGTACTTGTGGTCGGCGAGGTAGAATAACTGTTGGAATAGCTGCGTGTATAACAGCGACACAAGGAAATTGAAACTGGTGTCGTTGTCTGGTATTAGTGCGAACAGTGCGACTTTCTTCTCGCCCAAAGACGGCAAATCCAATTCGTCCGTGGCGGTCAATCCCGCAAGGCTTTCCAGATTGAACTTCTCAAGCCTTGCGGCAAGGGTTATCTGGATGC
>SRZB01000146.1 GCA_004793585.1 Hominisplanchenecus murintestinalis
TATTCCCATCATACTCCACACCTTTTGTCAGGATTGTGTAAAATACTCTTATGATCTTGCACGCAACTGCTATCACTGACTGCATCTTTTTTAACGGATTTTTCTCCCTTGTCCGATAGTATTCATGGATTTCTTTGAATTCACGATTCTTTCCTATCAACGAGATTGCCGCTTCGTACAATACATACCTGAGACGTTTCCGGCCCCGGTAGCTGATCCGGCTTTCGCCGTTATGCTTACCGGAATCGTTGGACACGATCGCGTATCCTGCCAGCTTCTGCAGTTGTTTGGGGTTATCAAAACGTCCAATGTCTCCCACCTCCGCTATGAAGCCACTGACTGTGGCCAGCCCGATCCCCTTGATGCCCATCAGCTTATCTACATATGAAATCTCTTTCAGTTTTTCCTCTATGCCATGAAGCAGTTCCTCCAACCGCAACACATATACATCCATGTCATTCAGCAGATTTCTCAGTTCGATCCGGGCAGCTTCCGGCGCTTCCTTACTGCCAACGCTATGCTCTGCAGCTGATACCAAGGCCTT
>SRZB01000147.1 GCA_004793585.1 Hominisplanchenecus murintestinalis
CAGGCGGCGAAGCGGCGGAGCAAATCGTAAGGATGAGCTTGGAGGGATTTGAGGTCGCAGCCAGAATCACGGGGGCGGGTGCGAAAAACATCGCCATCCTGCTCTACTCCATTTTAAAAGAGGAACAGAAAACCAAAGGAAAGGCAAGGCTCACAAATATGCTCCGCTCTGGGAAAGAATTAAAAGTCTTTACCGTAAAGAGCGGCGATTTGAAAAAATTCACGCAGGAAGCGAAGAAATATGGTGTACTCTACTGCGTCCTTGCAGACCGTAAGAACAAAGACCCCAATGCGGAGGTGGACGTGATTGCGAGAGCCGAGGACGCATCGAAAATCAGCCGCATCGTGGAGCGGTTCAGCCTTGCTTCCGTAGATACCGCTTCTATCGTGACCGAAGCGGAGAAATCGAAAGGGGCAAAGGGCAAAACGAAAGAAGAAAAGAATAAGCTGAAAGATGCCAAGACCGCAGATGTGAAAGACGCAGGGGCAGAGGACGGTCAGCCAGAGCCAGACGTCGGCGTGGAGGAAAAGGCGGAGAAAGACAA
>SRZB01000014.1 GCA_004793585.1 Hominisplanchenecus murintestinalis
CCGTGTGGGATATGCGGCAGGCTTCCCGGCGTCCGGCATAAACATGGGGACTATCAATTCCGTGACTATCCGGGGTAAGAGACAAACTCCCCGACAAACCAGAATTTGCCGCTGAATAGTTACACGTAAGTACATAATCTTGCAATTATCCCCCGTGTCCCCTATAATAATAGAAAATATACTGTTTAAAATATTGCGTGGAGGAATATATATGAAAAACGATCTGCGTATCGGCCTGGCTATCTGGAGGAAAATAACAAATCGGAATTTTGCTTTCGCGCAGTTTTTTTTCTTTTTGATATCTGGGTTACTGACGGTAACCTACCTAAATCCCCGGTTTATTGAGCGGATAAACACCGTTTTTTCCGCAGATGCAAATAAGATACTTTTGGCTCTGACTATATTGCATACCCTCATCTCCTGCATCGCAGTGGAGCAGGCAATTGGGGAATCATACCACCGAAATAAACATCTGTTTTACCAGCTCTCCCTTAACAGACGAGCAGAATGTATCTGTACTCTGCTCCAGAAAATCGGCTGGTACTATTATTTCATGATTGTGCTTCTCGCAATTTGGAATACCGCTATCCTAAAAATCAGGTTCGTTTTTCCCATAGCCTCCCTCCTGTTTATCATCGGCTCCACTCTGGACTACTATAAGGCTGAAGCACGCATACTGGACGGAAAACCCTCCATATCCTATCAAGTCCACCGCCTTTTTTATTGGAAAAAGAGAACAAATGCCTCAGCCGCTGTTTCACGGAAAAGCGGAAAGTTTTGCGCCGCTTTTTTCAGAAAGCACCCTTTCATAGAACTTATGACTATAACAATTCGGGGGTTTTATCAATACAAAAGCCTGGCTGCTGCAAAGCTCCTTTTAATTCTTTTTCTCTTTTACTGCCAAAACATACAGGTGTTGGGCGAAAAAATCTTTCTCCTGTCAACCGCATTTTTTATTCTGCTAAATGACAAATATTGGAGAGAAGAAAGCCGCAATTTCTCCTGCTTCTCAAGCATCGGAATTCCTATGAATAAATATATTTTTGTTCATTTTCTCGCAGGTATCTGCTTTAACCTCACAATACCTGTACTGATATTCCTTAACGCCTCTGGCTCCGTCAAAGCGGTTATATTAAACGCTCTCCTGCTATGCTGCATGATTTTCTTCTGGTATCTGTCCCAAATATATCTTTATCTGAAAGCAGGACAGGACAATAGCCTGCTAACTCTGCTCGGCAGCATCATCCTTTTGATACTTGGTGCTATTCCTGGCATAAACGTGTTTTTAACTATACGAATATACAAACAGATTGTAACACTTTTATAATTATTATATTATTGTTTTGCATGAAAATTTGTAGGAATTTCTTTGAAATGTGATAGAATAACCATATTACCGCCTCCAATCTGGCAACAGGAAAGAGGTGTGCTTTTTCAAACGATTGACTGTTCATAAATGGAGGAACCTAAAATGCTTTCTGTAAATCATATCACAAAACTATATGACAGCCAAAGCGGCGTCGCAGATATTCACTTTGCCTGTGATGCCGGAAAAATCATATCAGTAATCGGACCCAATGGCTCCGGGAAAACCACACTGCTGAAAATCATAGCCGGAATATTAAAAGCGGATACAGGCTCTGTATCCATTGATGAATATGACACTTCCGAATATATGGCACGAAGGATTATCGGCTATATGCCCGACAGCCTTTCACTGGCACACGGCCTGACTGTCAAAAACTTTCTCTATATGATATCCGATTATAAATATGACGGGATGTTTAAAGATGCGATTGACCAGGCAGTTTCAGAATTTGGCCTGAGTCCTTACCTAAACAAAGCATTCGGCAGATTGTCCATGGGAAACCAGAAAAAGGTGTCGATGGCCGCGGCATTCATCGGAAATCCCCGGCTGATTATACTTGACGAACCTACAAACGGCGTAGATACATCAGGTATACTCACCCTGAAACAATACATCAGAACTGCCCAGGATAACGGAAGCGTAATCATTCTTTCAAGCCATATCCTGGACTTCGCAGGCGGGATTTCCGACTTCTGCATTTTCTTAAAAAATGGAAAAATCGCCGCCGTGGAACAAAAGCCCAGGCAGCTTGAGGAAACCTGGAAGCGGCTGTATTGATTTCTCCAGGTTTTCTCGCAATATCTTAATTATCTAATTTCCCCATTTATACCGCAATTTATAATTACAATATGTCATATAATCCAAATATTTTTCTTTCTGTAACCTACCTATCACAATATACGGCATTACATTTTGTGACTCTGCATACTTCTGAATCTCTTCAATAGAAAAATTCCCTTTTCCGACAAACCTTCTTTCTCTTATTCTTCTAATTTATACTCAAAAACCGCCGCGCAGCCCCCGCACGACGGTTTTCCTAACCTTATTCCCTCTGCCCATCCCCCGCAGGGATAAACATAATCACGAACACCACCAGCAGCAGCACGCACGCCACCAGCGCCGACTTCTCCATAAATATCCGGGTAATCACTGTCCCCACAATTGCTCCCACAATGAAAAACAGGATAATTCCATAATACTGGAGGCTCTTTTTGATTGCCTGTTTATCTTTCGTTACATTATACTTAAAAAACTGCTCTGTGGCGCTGCGAAGATTTCCGGTACACATGGTCGTCGCATAGGCGCTGCTTCCATGAAAGGTTCGGAAGCTTTCTACCTGCATGGAACACACGAAAGACACTGCTACATTCACAGCCTCATCATGGGCACCGGATGGGATGAAGGCTATCGTCCAGAGTACGGCAAATTCAAGCACCAGAACAATCTGCCTCCAGTGTATGACTGTCTCATGCCGGAATTCCCGTTTCACAAGCTCCGCTACGAGAATTCCGGCCATGAATGCCAGAATCGGCCAGGTGTAGCCGCTAAGCTTTTCCCAGTTTCCGTCTGCAACATTGATGCCCAGCAGCACGATATTCCCCGTCTGCGCATTCGCGAAAACGCCTCCCCGGCAGACATAGGTGTATACATCCAGATATCCTCCCGCTATGGCGAGCAGTACGCCTACGAGATAAGATTCGGACGCCTGTTTCTGTAAAAAACTCATCCTTTAATTCTTACTTGAAAGATATGCGGCTTTTCCCTCTTCATAAAGGTTATTGCCCTCACTGTCGATGATAACCACCAGCGGCATATCCTCCACATAAAGTTTCCTCAATGCTTCCGCGCCCAGATCTTCATATGCAATCAGCTCCGCTTTTTTGATGCACTTTGCCAGCAGCGCGCCGGCGCCCCCGATAGCTCCGAAATAAACGCCGGAATACTTCTTCATGGCTTCTACAACTTCCGGGAGCCTTGCCCCTTTGCCAATCATCCCGCGCGCGCCCACCGACATCATGGTTGGCGCATAGGCATCCATACGCCCGCTGGTCGTAGGACCTGCGGAACCAATTACCTGCCCCGGTTTCGCGGGGGTTGGTCCTACATAGTAGATGGTTGCGTCCGTGGGGTCAAAGGGAAGCGTTTCTCCTTTTGCCAGAGCCTCGCACATTCTCTTGTGCCCGGCATCCCTGGATGTATAAATTGTTCCGGTCAGATATACGCTGTCCCCGGCATGGAGGGTTTTTGCCACTTCCTCCGTCAAAGGCAGTTGAATATGTTTTTCCATCTCAGATCACCTCCGTTTTGTGGCGTGTCACATGACAGTTGATATTTACCGCACAGGGCATTCCCGCGATATGGGTCGGCAATGTTTCGATATTCAGCCCTATCGCTGTCGTCTTGCCGCCAAAGCCCTGCGGCCCGATGCCAAGCCCGTTGACTTTTTCCAGCATTTCTTTCTCCAGATCCGCATAGAATGGGTCTGGATTAGAAGAATCCACCGGACGCATCAGCGCTTTCTTCGCCAGAAGCGCGCACTTATCAAACGTACCGCCGATTCCCACGCCGACTACCATAGGCGGGCACGGGTTCGGCCCTGCCGTCTCTACTGCTTCCAAAATGAAATCCTTGATTCCCTGAAGCCCTGCGGATGGTTTAAACATGCGGATCATGCTCATATTTTCGCTTCCGAAGCCTTTCGGTCCTACTGTCACTTTTATCTGCTCGCCCGGAACGATTTCTGTATAAAGCATCGCCGGGGTATTGTCCCCGGTATTTCCACGGCGCACCGGATCTTTTACGACAGATTTTCTGAGATAACCGTTCGTATATCCGCGGCGCACTCCCTCATCGACTGCCTCTGACAAATCTCCGCCCACAATGTGCACATCCTGGCCAATCTCAAGGAATACGCACGCCATTCCCGTATCCTGGCAGATGGGAACGTTCTCATTTTCCGCAATCTCAAAGTTCGTAATAATTTTGTCCAGCACTCCCTGGGCAATTTCCCAGTCCTCGCATGCACGGCACTGGCGGATTGCCCCCTGCACATCCCCTGGAAGATACTGATTTGCCTCGATACATAATTTCTCTACAACATCTGTAATCTGCTGTGCCTGAATTTCACGCATGATACAATCACCTCCTGAATAAATTTAAAACTCTATAAAAAGATACCTATAAACTGGCATGCCAGCACCACCATAACCAGCGCCACCGGATACGTTGCCGCATAAGCGGACGCCACGTCGTCTGTCTCTGTCACACGGATTAACGTTCCAAGCGCTGGGGTACTTGTCATACCGCCGCAGATAGAACCGAGCGTATTGAAAATGCTCAGCTTCAGAACCTTTGCCGCAAACACGTATCCCAAAAGCATCGGAATCAGTGTCATAAGCGCACCGTACACAAACAGCAGCACGCCATGCTCCTGTAAAATTTCTACAAAGCCCGCGCCTGCCTGTGCGCCCGCGCCCAAAAGGAACAGAGCCAGTCCAAACTCCCGCAGGCATTCCAGGACATGCTTTTCCACCTTTACGCTCAATTTGCCAATACGCCCAAAGTGTCCCAGGATCAGTCCCGCAATCAGAGGGCCTCCGGAAGTTCCCAGCGCAAAAATACCGCCGCCCGGAAGCTTAATCTCTATCTTTGCCAGGATGATTCCCAGCGCAATCGCCAGTGAAAACGGGAAAAATCCCATACTGTCTGCATAAAACAGGGATTCTTTTTTCGTCTTATGGTAATCTTCTACTTCAACATTTGCTGCCGCCTCAAACTTTGCCCTCTCAGCAGCCATATCTGTTTTCAAAATTTTCGGAATCAGCTGCACAAAGAGAACCACTCCCACAACTCCAAAAGGATAGGCAATTCCATACCCCACAGAAGCCGCGTCAGAGCCTGTCGCTTCCAGAGCAGCCGCCAAACCTGGCGTACTGGTGAGCGCGCCCGCCATCATTCCTGTACTGATATCCGCCGGAATCCCAAACACTTTAATCACCAGGGCGCAGGTCAGCGCGCCTGACGCTATGATAATGATTCCCAAAAGGATATAAGAAGTGGCATTTACCTTAAAGTTACGGAAAAATTTGGGTCCTGCAATGAAGCCTACCGAAGTCACGAAGCAAATCAGCCCCAGTTCGCGCACCAGGGACGGAATCTCCACGCCGAAATGCCCAAATACCAGGGCAACCAGAAGGATTCCGGCAGTTCCAAGCTCCAGACCCTTGATTTTAATACTTCCTACCAGATAACCGATAACGGCAATCAGGAACACCATCATCAGCGTATTACTGAAAATGTTTTCCTGAAACCATTCCAAAATCATCATATTCTCCTCTTTCTAACGCACCTGCTGCGTCATCTTGGTAAATTTGGAAATTTACTTCCAAACTCTTTCTCTTCCTTTTAATATGTGCCACAATTTCTATCTGTACATGTATCGGAAAACAGCCTCCGCCGTTTTTTCCGTCAAAGACTGTTTCCCATATGTCTTTCTTATCTCTCGTGACGCGCATATTTCGGAAGCAGCAGCGGTGAAACATCCCCGGATGCCACACCTGCATTTTTCAATTCCTCCGCATACGTCTCGATATGGTCGAGATTCATCGTTCCAAGTTCTACATCCTTTGCCTTTGCGGCAGCTGCTTTTCCTGCATTCCTTCCAAATACGATAATATCCAGCAGGGAGTTACCCATCAGACGGTTTCTGCCGTGGATTCCTCCAACTGCCTCGCCTGCTACCAGAAGGTTATCGATTGCCTTTGTGAATCCCTCTCCGCCGATTTCCAGACCGCCGTTCTGATAATGAAGAGTCGGATAAATCAAAATCGGCACCTTTCTCATATCAATGCCGTAGTTCATATACATACGGAACATTGCCGGAATTCTCTTCTCGATGGTTCCTTCGCCTCCCAGAATCTCAATCATCGGAGTGTCCAGCCATACTCCCTGTTCTCCGCCCGGAACTTCTACGCCGCGGCCTTCCTTACATTCACGGATAACGCCGGACGCATTGACGTCACGGGTTTCAAGCGGATGGATATACGCCTCGCCCTCTGCATTGACAAGCTGCGCTCCTACGGAACGAACCTTCTCTGTAACAAGCGCCCCCAGAATCTGGGACGGATAAATAGCGCCTGTCGGATGATACTGGATAGAATCCTGATACAGAAGCTGTGCTCCTGCACGGTAGCCCAGAACCAGTCCGTCTGCAGTTGCGCCATAGTGGTTGGATGTCGGAAATCCCTGATAATGCATACGTCCCGCACCGCCTGTTGCGATGATAACAGTCTTTGCCTTTGCCACAAGATAGTCTCCGGTTTCCATATTCAAAAGAACGGCTCCCGCTGCCTGGCCCTTGTCATCTTTAATCAGCTCTACTGCAGAAGTAAACTCTACGACCGGAATCTGACGGTTCAGCACTTCATCACGAAGCGTACGCATGATTTCTGCCCCAGAGTAATCTTTCGCAGCGTGCATTCTCTTTCTGGAAGTACCGCCGCCGTGCGTGGTGATCATTCTTCCGCTCTCTTCTTTGTCAAATTCCACGCCCAGGTCGTTCAGCCATTTGATTGCATCCGGCGCTTCCATAACCAGACGCTTTACCAGCTCCGGCTTCGCAGCAAAATGTCCGCCGCCAAAAGCATCCAGATAGTGCTGTACCGGAGAGTCATTCTCCTTATCAGCCGCCTGGATGCCGCCCTCTGCCATCATGGTGTTGGCGTCTCCGATACGCAGCTTTGTCACAATCATAACGTTCGCGCCTGCTTCGTGCGCTTCAATCGCTGCGGAAGAGCCTGCGCCGCCGCCGCCGATGACCAGGACATCCACATCATAATCCACTTTATCCAAATCAACCTTGTCTGTCAGCAGACGGCTGTTGGAGTGAAGCAGATGTACCAGCTCTTTGTTGGCCTTCTGTCCCTTATTCGGACCCACTTTAATCTCCTCGAAGGCTTCTTCTTTATAATCAGGATGGAATTCCTTAAGGAGCGCATCTTTTTCATCTGCCGTCAACCGTCTCGGTTCTGTAGACATACGTTCTTTTCTTGTGGCCTCTACCTTTTTGATAGATTCCATCATATACTCTGGATATGGTGTATACATATTCTGCCCTCCTTATTTCTCTATTTCTCTCGTATTGTAAAGTTCTTTCATCTCCGTGATTGGCTTCTGCATAATCTGCTCAATCAGCTCGTCATACTCACCCTTATTGATTTCCTCTACACGGTTTTTCAGATGCTCTGCCTCTGGCGCAATATATTTTCCTGTGAGACGTCTTGCCAGAAGCCCTACCATCGGATGAGAAATCTCTGCCGGGCAGCGCACGGAACAGCAGCCGCAGCTTACGCAGTCAAAGGATTCTTCCGCACACTTCTCGAACTCGCCCCTCTGCGCATATGCGATATACTGCATAACATTCAAATCCTGTGTACACGCCTTGGTACATGCATTACAGCCGATGCAGCTGTAGATTTCCGGGTACAGCTCCATCATAATCTGCTGGTTTGGTTTGATTTCATTGATATCATACGTTCTCTTGTCGGTCGGGAAGAACGGGATGCTTGCTACATACATTCCCTCCTCCACCTGTGTCTGGCAGGCGAGGCAGGTTTTCAACTCATTCTTGCCCTTAATTCTATAAATCGTGGCGCACGCGCCGCAGAATCCATGACGGCAGCCGCAGCCCCTTTTCAGGGTGTATCCGGCATACTCCATTGCAGTCATGATGGTTAAATCCGCGGGTACGCTATATTTCTTGCCGAAAAAATATACGTTTACCATTTTTTCCATTGTAAGGTACCAGTCCTTTCTATATTTTATCTTCAACTCCGCAGTGCAGCTCAATTCCGCTTCGCTTCATTTCGCTTGAGGGATTCGCCCTATATCGTCCAACATAAACACACATCCGTATGCAAGCATCCTTCTGTGTGTTTATGCCGTCCGCTGCACTGCTCATGCCTATCAATACTCCGCCGGCATTTCATCGATCTCGTCGCAGCGGAACACGGGACCGTCTTTGCAGACGTATTTGGAACCGATGTTGCAGCGGCCGCATTTTCCGATGCCGCATTTCATGCGCAGCTCCAGGGTAGTGTACACCTGCTCTTTGGAGAAGCCTACCTCCTGTAAGCCCGCCAGCGTGAACTTAATCATGATGGGCGGCCCGCACAGAAGCGCCGTCTTGTCTGTGGAAAAGCCCAGCTCTTTGACGTAGTTCGGGACAAATCCTACATGACCGTCCCAGCCTTCCTGCTCGCGGTCAATGGTGAGGTACACGTTTACGCCCTCTGCTTTCATCCAGACTTCCTGGATTTCCTTCAACTGCACCAGATCGTCTGCGGAGCGGGAGCCATAGACAATGTCCACGGTTCCGTAGTCTGCACGGTTATCCAGCACATAATTAATCACGGAACGCAGCGGCGCAAGCCCGATACCTCCTGCGATAAACAGCAGGTTCTTTCCTTTCAGCTCGGTATCTACCGGAAAGTTATTCCCATATGGCCCGCGGACGGTAATCTCGTCGCCTACCTGGAGACTGTGGAGATAGTCGGTCAGCACACCGCATTTCTTGATGCTGAATTCCTGATATTCTTTGTTGGTCGGTGATGAGGTGATGGAAAACATACCTTCACTGATGCCCGGCGCGCACACCATCGCGCACTGCCCCGGCATATGCTCAAAGAGCTTTCCGCCCTCCGGCGCGTTCACGCGGAACGTCTTTACATCCGGCGTTTCCTGACGGATATCTGTAATTACGCCTACCTTTGGAATCAGCGTATCCAGTGTGTAATTTTTATGACAGGTACATTCGCTCATTACTTGTCACCTCCCTGTTTCTGAAAGGCTTTGATGACCTTTACAATATTTAAGGATGCCGGGCATTTCTCCACACAGCGGCCACAGCCCACGCAGGAGTACATGCCGTCATTGTTTGCAGGGAAATACACCAGCTTGTGCATAAATCTCTGGCGGTATCTCTGCATCTGGCTGGTACGGTTATTTCCGTGAGCCATCATGGTAAAGTCTGAATACATGCAGGAATCCCAGCAGCGGTAACGTTTCACGCCGTGCCCGGTGTTATAGTCTTTGATATCATAGCACTGACAGGTCGGGCACACAAACGTACATGTCCCGCATGCCAGACATGGTTTATAAAGTTCTTCCCAAAGCGGGGAATCAAATTTCTCAGAAAGCGCGTCTCCGTTCCATCCCTCTAAGGAGAGATTCGAATACGGCAGCTTCTCTACGATGCTGCGGATAGCGGCTTTCTCGTCCTCCACCTTCTTTTCGTCTGCATCGTCCGCAGACTCCAGAAGGCTCTCTACGTCTTTCGTCAGCGCCTCGCCTTTCTCTGTAAGGGATTTCCAGTACAGATTTCCTTCCACCATCCATGTCGCTACATCGGCGGCCGGCTCGGCACAGTCAATGCCAAACACTTTACAGAAACAGCTTTCTTCCGGCTCATGGCATGCCATAGCCACAATAGTTCCATGATCTCTTCTTGCGGCATAAAAGGTATCTACCGGGTCTGCCAGAAATACTTTATCCAGCACCTGAACCCCCTGGACATCACATGCTTTCATCCCGAAAACCACAAATTTCTGCTCTTTTAATGCCTCCGGCTCTATCTGAATCTTCTTTCCTTCCTTTATACAGGTATACAGGTTCTCGCTCTGCGGAAAAAATGCGTCTTTCGGGGATTTTACACTTTTTAAAGTGTCCAAATCTACTTCTGCATCCTCCCTCCACACACCGAAATTCACCTGCTCTGCGGTTCTCACCGGCAGATATAATTCCTGGGATTCGGCAATTAACCGGAATAATGCCGACAGATTCTCTTTTGCTATCTTATACATACATTATCCCCTTTCTCCCACGATACCCGGCTCCACATCGTCAAACGTGAAGTCTGTGAGCGGCCCTCTTGCTTCTGTATCCTCGCCTGCCTGGAAATCACCGTAGAACTCATTGATATCCTTGATGAATTTCCGGTTGAACAGATGCAGAGGAATTCCCTGGGGACATACCCTGCTGCACTCGCCACAGTCCGTACATCTTCCCGCCACATGGAACGCGCGGATGATATGGAACATCTTCTCTTCAAAGGAATCCACGTTCGCTTTCTGGGCGCTGTCGAATTTATTGCTGTCAAAGACACATTTGCGGCAGCTGCACGCCGGACAGACGTTCCTGCACGCGTTGCAACGGATACATTTGCTCAGCTCCTTCTGGAAAAATGCAAATTTCTCTTCCGGGCTCATCGCCTCGATGCGCGCTACCTCTGTGAAGCGGTCCGCATCCTTCGTATCTTTGGACTCTCCGATGATTTCATCGTAAATCTTGTGCTCTTTGCCTTTGCACACATGGCATCTCTCCAGCATGGCGTCCGCATAGGAGCAGGTCTTTTCCCCATAAAGCGTCTGAATCGTCAGGTTATCCGCCTCGTCGGTGATTTCCGCGCCTTTGATGCTCTCGATTCCCTTGACGCCCTGTTTTCTGATTTTCTCAATATCCAGCTTGCCTTTGCAGCCCACGCCCACGATATAGGCTTTGTCCCGGTCTACCCGGTGCTCTTTAATAAGCTGGTTAAAGCTGTATGTATCGCATGGTTTCAGGCAAACCATAGTCTTTCCTTCCAGTTTGGAAGCTTCTATCATATATTTGCTGAGGTTCGCCCCGCAGAATCCGTTGTAAACGAAATCCTCAAGGCTCTCCACGCTTTCAAAGTATGCCGGCTCCGGATTGTAGGGCAGGTCTCCGGCTTTCCAGCCGAGAACCCGTGCGACTGTTCCGTCAGCCAGCAGCTCTTTTGCACGGTTGATTACTTCCTGCATCTCAAATCCTCCAATCTTACGTTCTTGCCCAAAGAGCGGATTTTCTCTACAAACTCATTCATAGTTGTAGAAAACTTCACGCCCTCTGCCGCAGACACCCACTCGACACGGGTACGTCCGTTTTCCACACCTATGTAGTCCAGCATGGAAAACAGCAGAGTCATGCGCCTTCTCGCGTAATAATTTCCGGTGCTGTAGTGGCAGTCTCCCGGATGGCAGCCGCACATGATGACGCCGTCGGCTCCCTTTTCAAACGCCCGCAGGATGAACATCGGATTCACGCGGCAGGAACAGGGAACACGGATAATCTTTACGTCCGCAGGATAGCCAAGACGGCTGCTTCCTGCCAAATCTGCGCCTGCGTAGCTGCACCAGTTACAGCAGAACGCCACGATTTTCGGTCTGAATTCTTCTTTTGCTTCTATTGACATATTGCATCCACCTCCGCTAGAATCTGTCTGTTCGAGAATCCCTGCAGGTCCATAGCGCCGGACGGGCAGGCAACGGTACAAGCCCCGCATCCCTGGCACAGTGCGCTGTTGACTACCGCTAAGCGGCGCGTCTCGCGGATTCCGTGGTCATTGACCTGTCTCTCCTCATAAGTGATGGCTCCATACGGGCATACATTCGCACAGGTGGAACATCCGTTACACAGAAGTTCGTCGGACTGCGCGGTACATGGATTGGTCATCAGCTTATCCTTTGCCAGCAGTCCGATGGCTTTTACTGCCGCCGCGCCTGCCTGGGCTACCGTCTCAGGAATATCTTTTGGCCCCTGGCATACGCCGGACAGGAAAATACCTGCGGTCGGGGACTCTACCGGACGGAGCTTCGCATGTGCTTCCGTCAGGAAATTGTTGGTATCAATGCTGGCCGTCAACATGGTCGCAATCTTTCTCACGCCCGGATTCGGTTCGATGGCTGTCGCCAGAACGACCATATCCGCCTCTTTTAAAATCTGCTTATTGTCCAGAAGGTCGGAACCCTGAACCAGCAGCTTTCCGTTTGGCTGAGGAATGACTTTTCCTACCTGGCCTTTGATGTAGTTGACGCCGTACTGCTCCACCGCTCTCCGGTAGAACTCGTCAAAGTTCTTGCCCGGCGTACGTACGTCAATATAGAATACCGTCACGTTTACGTCCGGATATTTATCACGGATTAGCATCGCATGTTTTGCCGTATACATACAGCAGATTTTGGAACAATATGGCTTTCCTCTGTCGTCTGAACAGCGGCTTCCCACACACTGTACGAATACCATCTCCTTCGGCGCTTTTCCGTCGGAAAGACGTTCCAGATGTCCCTTGGTCGGTCCTGCCGCATTCATAATACGTTCCAGCTCCAGGGAAGTAATGACGTCTTTGCTCTGGTTGTAAGCATACTCATCATAATTGTCCAGCTTAATCGTATCGAATCCGGTAGCAACCACGATGGCGCCGTATTTCTCTGTGATAATCTCGTCCTTCTGTGTGTAGTCAATCGCTCCTGCCTGGCAGACTTTCGAGCAGACACCACATTTTCCGGTCTTAAATTTGATACAATTCTCGGTATCGATAACCGGGACATTTGGAATCGCCTGCGCAAACGGCGTGTAGATAGCGCTTCTCGTATTCAGTCCCCGGTTAAATTCACTTGCCGCTTTCTTGGACGGACATTTCTCCTGACAGACGCCGCAGCCGGTACATTTGTCCATGTCCACATATCTTGCCTTTTTGCGGATATCCACGGTAAAATCTCCCACGAACCCGCTTACTTTTTCCACTTCACTATATGTATGGATATGAATCTTCTCGTGTGCTGACGCCTCCACCATCTTTGGTGTGAGGATACATGCGGAACAGTCCAGGGTCGGGAACGTCTTGTCAAGCTGTGACATCCTTCCGCCGATGCTCGGCTCCTTTTCCACGATATCGACTTCATACCCTGCATCCGCAATGTCAAGCGCTGTCTGGATGCCTGCGATACCTCCGCCGATAATCAGCGCCCTCTTGGTCACACGGCTCTCGCCGGGTTTCAGCGGTGCGTTTAAGTTTACCTTCGCGATAGCTGCCCTGGCAAGGATGACTGCTTTCTCGGTAGCCTCCTCCATATCCTTGTGAATCCAGGAGCAGTGCTCACGGATATTTGCGATTTCCACCATGTACGGATTCAGTCCGGCTTTCTCTGCGGCCTTCCGGAATGTTGTCTCGTGCATACGCGGGGAACAGGAACATACCACGACTCCTGTCAGATTTTTCTCTTTGATGGCTGCGATGATTTTTTCCTGCCCTGCCTCAGAACACATATACTGGTAATCCTCGGCATGAACCACTCCCGGCTCCAGGAGCGTCATCTCGGCAACCTTCTTTACATCTACCGTAGCGGCGATATTGCTTCCGCAGTGGCAGACAAATACTCCTATCCTCTGCATTCTGTGCTTACCTCCTGTATCTTCTGAATGCGCTGACTAAAAGCTGCTGCGGAAGCTCCGGGTCAAGAAGCTCCGGAATCTCGTCTGCCTTCAGGTAATTCTGCCCCTTCTGGCGGACGACAATCTGCCTTGCCGCATCAATCAGCTTGCCCGGCTTTACATCCCTCGGACAGCGCTCCACACATGCAAAGCATGAGAGGCATTTCCACAGGGATTTGGACTGTACCAGTGTCTCAATATCTTCATTTGCCACGTAGGAAACGAACTGATGGGGCTTGATGTCCATCTCGTTATACGCCGGACAGGTAGCGGAACACTTGCCGCATTTCATACATTTTAAAGGATTGACGCCGCTTATTTCCTTGATAAGCTCTGCCTGCTTCTTCTCTTTGCTCATGCCTTCGCCACCTCCTCTTTCACACCCAGCGCCTCTGCCAGAAGCTCTGTGAAGTAGTACACCGGAAGCCCGTTCTGCACACTGTTGTTTAAATTGTACAGGCACAATGGACAGGCAGTAATCAGCATTTCCGCACCGAATCCTTCAGCGCTCTCCATGATGTTATTGCACATGTTTTTTGACATGTCTTTTTCTTTCAGGGAGATGTAGCCGCCGCAGCATTCGTTCCTGTACGGGTAAATCACCGGCTCCGCACCGATAGCACGGATGAAGTCCTCCAGAATCTTCGGATTCTCCGGGTTATCAAACTGTAAAATCTTGCCGGGGCGCAAAAGCAGACAGCCATAGTAAGCGCCGATTTTCTTCCCGGTCAATGGATTTGTAACTTTCTCTTTTAGCGTGTCAAACCCTACACGGTCCCGCAGCACTTCCAGAAAATGAAGGACTGTTGTCTCACCTGCGTAGGGCTCTTCAAGCTTCATATAATTGTTCGCTCTGGTACGGATGTCCTCTACATTCTGCATATCATCATTCACACGCTTGATGACATGATGGCAGGCAGAACAGAGCGTCACCAGATCCTGATGCTTCTCTTTTGCTTCATTTAAAGCACGCACGGAAGAAAGCTTCGTGGCAATCTCGTCGCTGCCCAGCGGGTAAACGCCTCCGCAGCACTGCCAGTTCTCAATCTCTTCCAGTTCAAATCCCAGCGCCTTCGCTGAGGCTCTGGCATAAGCATCCAGGTCTTTCGCCTTTGTTCTCAGGGTACATCCCGGATAGTAACTGTACTTCATCATTATGTTGTCCTTTCTTCTAAAAATTATGGGATACGCTGCGGCCCGACCGCTCCTCCAATGGAATAACAGATAAGCCGCAGCAGTTTTCCGCTGAATTTAACCGGAGAATCTTACAGATCAATCTGAGCGATAACTGCTTTCAATGCATTTGCGCTTGCCTGTAGCTGCTCAATTTCTCCCTTATTCATACGCATCGGCACTTTTCCACGGATACCTTCCGGACCTACCAGAGTCAGGGTACTCAGGCATACATCTTCAATGCCATACTCGCCATGCATCATGGATGACACAGTAGCCATGGAATCCGAGGATGAGGACAGAATGCTGCACAGCTTGCATACTGCCGCGGAAATCGCATAGAAGGTAGCCCCTTTATTGGCAATAATCCTTCCGCCGGATTTCTGTACGTACTCAAGCATACCCGGTTTATCCAGTTCTTCTACATCCCTGCCCATGCTGCGGAGCAGCTTGTAGTATTCATCCACGCTTACACCTGATATATACGCGCCTGTCCACGGTACAAAAGAGGTGTCTCCATGCTCTCCAAATACATATGCGTGAATATTTTTCTGTGCAACCTTAAAATGCTCAGACAGCCCGCAGCGCAGACGCGCCGTATCCAGAAGCGTACCGGAACCTACAATCTGGTTCTCCGGCAATCCGGAAATCTTTGTAAATACGTAAGTCATAATGTCCACAGGATTGCTTACGATTACGTAGAGTGCATTTGGTGCAGCCGCTACGATTTCCGGTGTGATGGATTTTAAAATATCCACATTTGTCTGTGTAAGCTCAATCCTTGTCTGTCCGGGTTTACGGGCAATTCCGGAAGTAATAATAACAATATCAGAATCCTTTGCATCCGCATACTCACCGGCCGTAATCGCAATCGGGTCGCGGAAGCAGGTTCCCTGGGCGATATCCAGCACTTCACCCTCAACCTTCTGCTTGTTAATGTCAATCAGGACAATTTCTGATGCGATATCCTGTGTGGATAACGTATATGCTATCGTTGCCCCTACGCTTCCCGCACCAATAATAGTAATTTTACTGCTCATAAATGTTTCCTCCTTTTTACATTGTCTTTATTTTAACAATCATAGCAAAAAAATTATGAAACCGTGCCCGTTTACCGTATTCCCCGTTTATAAAATGTAAGCGGAGGGTACGGTAAACGTGGACGTCAAAAAACAATCCGAGTAAACCGCTTCATTACTCCGCACTTAAGGAAGCATTCGCTCGATTTCATTACACTCATCATAACACATTGATAAGAATTTAACAAGAGAATTCTGAACTTTTTTGCTTTTAAAAAAGTGCGCACAAATTTCTGAATTTGTGCGCACTTTTTATTACAAAATCCTTTTCTTATTTCAAGAAAACCGGCCTTCTCACATATTTAAACCCTGACGACCACGCCTCGCCTATCACTACTCCGTTCTGGCTGGAAGAACAATGCGCCACGATAAGGCTTCCGTCTGAGTTCCTGCCAACCACAACTCCTACATGGTTCCTGTCTCCTGCCTCGGGAGACGCATAAAATACCAAATCCCCCGGCAGCGCCTCGTTGCCGTCTACCATCTCTGAAGCATTCCACTGGGTCGTGGTATGGTTACCGATACCGCCGTCTGTCCCGCCCAGGGCATTATAGAATGCCCAGCATACAAATCCGCTGCAGTCAAGGCCAAACCCCCTGGTCGTTCCTGTCGATACGCTTCCTCCTGCGGTAACCTTAGACGGTTCTCCCCATCTGGTATCCCAGCCCATAGCATAAGACTTTCCGCCCCAGAAATAACCGACCCGTCCTACAAGGCTGCACGCTGCTGCTACAATCGCCGCCCTTGCGTCTGACACGCCGCTTCCTGTTCCTCCGTAAGCAAAACCCTTTGCTGCGGCTGCGATTGTACACAGCCGCTTGCATTCATCCCCTGTATATTTCTCAAGAAGCTTTCTTCCGCTTTCATCCAAGTTATTCAGCTCCGCATAATCATGGATGTCCAGGGAGCAGATTTCCTTTTCCAAATCCACTTCCTTCGAAAGTTTCTTTGTAATAATCGAATCCCTGCGGACATTCATAAAGAAGAATATCTTTTCCAGCTCTTCTTTCGCTTCCGCATCCAGGTGGATTGCTTTGCCCGAATCACCGTCCTGGACTCTCAGCACATAAACCGCGAGCACATCCTGCCAGTTCTGCACCTGAAATTCGTCCGGCTGTTCCAGCCACTGGCAAAAATCCTTTTCGACTTCTTCCATAACCTCTGAAAATTCCTCGTCGAAACTCAGATGATAAGATGCCGAAAGCTGCTCCAGATAAATCTTATTTCCTGCGATGATATTTGCCAGGAGATTGGCGTTCGCATCCGAATGATCCTCCTGCTCCTTTGCCTGCTTCGGGCGTTTTATGGTTATCAGCCCGTTTTTCCCTTTTATTTTCTTATTTCCCTTTTTCTCTCCCGGTGTTTCAGGAGTTTCTTCCGTCGTCCCCACAGTATCCGGCTCCGTAACCGTTGGTGTTTCCGACTCTGTCTGTTTCACCGTTTCCGTCTGCACAACAGCTGCCGTCTCACTCTCCGATTCTGTTTCTGTCGGCATAGTCGTTTCTGACTCTGTGTGGGATTCTGTCTGTGTCTCCGTCTGTGTCTCTGTTTCTGTTGGTTTCTCTGTTGGTTTCTCAGTTTCTTTCTCTGTCTGCGTCTCAGAAATACCTTCCGTAACCATCTCTGAATCCGCTTGTCTTTCTTTGATATCTGTTATTCGCTCTGCCGCAAATACCATTCCGGGAGTCTGCAGAACCAAAGCGCCCGACAGTACCAGGCATCCTGTCATCTTGCTTAATTTTTTTAAATTCATATGTACTCCTTACTCATATATGACTTGAAAATCAAACTGCTATATAAGCACTTCATAGAATTTTTTCTATTATATATTATACCCTTCTTACTCAAAATGCAAGAAAATCATGGAAATTTCACAGACTGTAACAGTTCAGCCTGCGGCTTCACTGTTACGGAATCCAGCCCATTTAAAGTTTGCTGTTCGCAAAGGGCTGGATTCTCCGGCTGAATTTACGCATTCTCACGGACTTTGCAGCAAGTGCAAAGTCCTGGTCTGAACTGTTACCACAGACTTCTATATAAAAAGCTTTACTACACATAAAAAATTGGAACTTGCATACTTAAAAACACGAAAATGCCCCTGGCATTTTGCCAGGGACATTTTCACTTTTTAGCTTTCTTCGTCCTCTTTCTTACGCTTTTTGAAGAAGACCAGGAGCCCTATCATCAGTCCTGATACCGCCAGCACCAGGATATATTTCCCTATCTGGGTATCATCCCCGGTACGTACCGTTTCCACCGGGTCGTCTGTCTCTGTCTCTAAAGGCTCTGTGCCCGGTACATACGGCTGGTTCTTTGGCAGCGGCCATACCTCCATATCTGCGGTAATGCCCTCGCCGCCATCTTCAAGAAGCGCCGCGCCGCGGCCGATGTCCACATGTATCTGGTCAAGGGAAACTACGTCCCGTCCCAGATAGTAGTCACGGTGTACTTCCGCCAGCTCGAACTCACTGCTGATTACCAGCTGCGGCCCTGCGGCGGGAAGTCCGCTCTCCTCTTTCCCTTCCATCGTTGTCGCATCATTGAAGTCATTGACTTTTTCTGCCAGCGCCTGGTAGTCCTCTGATGCATCATACAGCCCGGCCCCCAGCGCCGCCGCATTGGTGGCCTGCCTTCCAGGGTACTTCACGGAGAAGGCTGCATCGTCCTTCGGCTTCATAATCGATACACGATAGCGGTACGGTGTGAGATATTCTTTGGATTCCTTTTCCATATCTGCCACAGGGACGCGGAACATGTAGCGCCCGTCTTCCTCCGTCAGTATACGGGATTTCCCGTCCGCATCCGGCGTCTCTTTCCACATCTGTGCAGCCGCGTCATAGCGGTACAGGATGACATTTACTGCCTTCCTTCCCTGCTCTTCCCCGTTCCGTATGCCGTCTTTGTTTTCATCCACAAACACACTTCCTGCCACTACGGTTTCCGTATCCAGTACATGCAGCCCAAAGTCCAGCATATCCTGCACGGTGGTGTAGCCCATGTGGTAGCTGTAGCCATAGGCGTTCTCTTTCTCTGCCGCCCCGCCCAGCCGGAAGCTCCGGGTGATGCCCTGTGCCTGGTCGGTCAGGTATCCTGCCAGATTCAGGTGGGCATAATCGTTATCCACACTGTCGTCCCCAGCATTCAGGGGCACATAGTATGCATTGGAAGGTTTCTCCATGCGCAGCCTGTACCTGTACGGCCGCCTGGTCTTTCTGTCCAGTACGGGCACATCCCCAAAGCGGTAGTTCCCTTCCGCATCCGTGGTACAGGATGCATATGCCCGGTAGACGCCATCCTGAAGGATTCCGTCTGTCTCCTCGCCCGGCACATCTGTCTCGACAGGTGATATCCACTCCGGCTCTTCCGGCGTCTCATCGGGCTTCTTATCCGGGTCTTCCTCCCCGGTGGACGGATTCTTATCTCCTGCTCCCTCAGATGGATCCTTATTCTCTGTTTCTGTACCTGCTTCTGTATCTGCCGTACGTTTCACCGCTTTCCTGTCCGGCGCGTTTTCATCTGTCCCGGCTCCTTCTGTGCCTTCAGACGGCTTCTTATCCGGATCTTCCCCGCCTGTGCCTTCAGACGGCTTCTTATCCGGATCTTCCCCGCCTGTGCCTTCAGGCGGTTCCTTATCAGGGTCTTCCTCTTCCTTGTCTGCAAACAACGCCAGTCCTGAGGCCGTATCCCCTTCCTCAATGTCCGTACCTTCAATCATTACGTCCAGATATACTTTATGGCCTTCCAGCCCCGGTTCTGTACCCTGCAGGCCGTCCCAGTCCTTATCGTTCCACACGATTCCTTCGACCAGGCTTCCCCTGTAAGGCATGAACCCGGCATCAATGCCGTCATAGCTCTCTGCCAGCACAATGCTGTAGCCGTCCAGCTTGTTTTCATCTGTCTCCTCCGGATCTGCAGTCTTTGGCGCCACCAGGATTTCAGGCGTCATTTCCGTGGTCGCTTCATCCAAGTCACTGTCCATCACGCCATCTCCTGCCAGATGCCAAGTGACATCGAAGCCTTCCGGAAGCTCCGGAACCCTCAGCTTATATCCCAGGATAACCCTGCGTTCCGTGCCGCCTGCTTCTTTCAAGATTCCGTTAGTAGGAAGTCCGTCAAACCGATAAACGCCATTCTCATCCGTTACTGCAGTGACCAGCCCGTCTTTATCCGGCACAGATACCGGTCTGTCCTCAAGGCCGTCATCGGGAACTTCACCCGCATCTCCTCCCGGATTCTCATCTGGGTTCTCACCCGTGTTTCCTCCCGGATTCTCGTCTGGGTTTTCACCCGTGTTTCCTCCTGGATTCCCGTCTGGGTTTTCACCTGTGTTTCCTCCTGGATTCCCGTCTGCTTCCGCCTCCCGGCGTTTTGCTTTCCTGCCTTCCGGCTCTGGCTCCGGTTCCTGTTCCGGCTGGGCGCTCATAAAGGAAATCCACTTATCCGCTTTTTTCCATTTGCCCTTATCCAGATAGTACTGATCCAGGAATACTTTTATGCCTGCCTGCCGCTTCTCCGTCTCCTGACGGATTCCATCGGCTTCGCCTTTCTCATCATAATCCTCTGTCCAGGCGGTTCCTGTAATGGAAGTTGTCTGGTATGGGGAGAACCCGGCATTCATGCTGCCGATATCCTCCGAGTACGCCAGGTCGTAATTCCTGCCGCCAGCCTGACGGTAATTGTAGCTGTTGCCTGAAAAACCGCCTGCAGCTTCCTTCGCAAATACCAGCCAGCCGCTGTTCTCCTCTTCGGGCCAGGACATATGCAGCCCTTCCCACAGAAGCTTGTTGTCCTTCTCGCTGCCGTCCTCAACCATGTATTTGCTCACAGCATACTGCTTGAGCACTTTCGCCAGTGTCGCACCGTCCCCGTCTACATGGAGCTGGTAACCTGCAAGACAGCGTGTGCCGTCGATATTCAGGGATGCCGGAAGGTTCCCAAACTTATACGTCCCGTCTTCTCCCGTCTTTTTCTCCTGCCTGAAATCTTCTGCCTTCGTCCACCTGCCATCTTTATAGTATGCCTGGGTCAATACCAGTTCCAGCCCTTCTATCTTCTCTTCGCCTTCGTCCAGAATGCCGTCATGGTTGGCGTCTTTCCAGACTATGCCAAGCAGTGCCGCGTCCTCATAGCGTTTCAGCCCTGCATCCAGCCCGTCTATATCCGTGCCCTGGCAGGCATCATAGGAGATTCCCTCCACCTCCGCCACATTGACGGGGTTTGCATTCTTCCCTGCCTCGGCAGCTACCACGATGTATTCATCCGCCGCCGTCAGCCTGCCGCTGTCCGCATCATCCGAGATGATCCAGTCGCTGTCTTTCGCCCGGTTGCTTCCTGCCCGGTACTTCGTCACCGCATAGGTATCCCACAGGCCGTCTGCCGCGCATCTGTCCATATCGATGCGTACCTGGTAGCCATAGATTTTGAAATTGCCAAGTATGATATTCCCATCCTCGTCGTACGCATCCTGATGGGTCGGCAGTTTATCAAAACGGTAGCCTCCTGTCACGGCATCCGTCCGGGCTTCTTTGCCTGCAAACCCGTCATCTTTCACCCAGTTTCCGTTTTCATAAATGAAACGCTCCAGCTTTACTGTCAATGCCTCTGTAACCGGTTTTTCGTCCGGATCCTGGATGCCGTCATAATTCTTGTCTTCCCAGACCCATCCGCTGATGCTTCCCGTCGCGTAAGGCAGCTCTCCCGCATTTCCGCTGGCCTTCGTCTCCGGCGCCGCCAGCATATCGTAAATCTTTCCGTCTGGCGCCATCACGCAGTAGCTGCTGTGTGCCCGTTTGACTTCATCAGCCGCCGGGAGGAATTCCTCATCCTCCATCAGGGTCAGCGGGACTTTCATTTCATCCGGCTTTCCTTCTTCTGGCTTCGTTTCGCCCGGCTCGCCTGTTCCCGGCCCATCCTGCACTGCTTTTACACCTTCCCGGGCAGCTGCCGCATCCGGATCCTCCTGCCTTAAATCGCTCCACTTGAGGCTTTCTTTTCCCTGGCGGTACTTCGTCAGCGTCCAGCCCTGGTTCATGGCATCCATCCGCACCTGGTATGCTGTCAGCCGCCTTATATTCCCGACTTCCAGCATCGCAGGGATATCCGCAAACTCATACCTTCCGTTTTCGTCAGTAAGCGTCGTGGCATATCCTGCCTGAGACAGCTCCCACTCACCCTTCTTTGACAGATAGTACTGATCCAGGTATACCGTCTGCCCTTCGATTGGGACGTCCACGGTCTTATCACTCTGCCGTATGCCATCATAATCCTTGTCGTTCCATACCCAGCCATACATGGTGGTCGTTTCCAGCTCTTTCAGGCCCACATCCGGGCCATGCGCATTGGTCCCTGTCAGGATATCATATTCCCTGCCTGCATATTCAAACACATATGCGCCTTTGTCATCATTCGTCCCTTTTGCCGCCTCTTTTGCCGTCACGCTGAATTCCCGTTCCGTTGTCCCGTCGCGGTCTACCAGCGGGTAATCTTCGCCTAAATCCATCGTACCCACGGCATCACTGTCGATCTCATTATCCTGCCCTTTATGGTACCAGGTGGTCTCATAACCTGTTATCTTCTCCTGGCGCGGCAGCGTCATCTTATACCCTGCCAGATACCACTTTCCTTCCTTCTCGATATGCACCGGGAGCCCTTCAAAGAGGTATCTGCCGTCATCGCCCGTAACTGCCTGTGCATATCCTGCCTGTTCTTTCGTCCACTCTCCATCTGCATCCAGGTAATACTGGTCAATGGTAAGTGTTAATCTCGGGAAGCCCTCTTCATCTTCCTGATGGATGCCGTCATACGCTTTCTCCTTCCAGATAAGCCCTGACAGGCTTCCTGTTTCCGGCCCTTTCAGGCCGCCGTCATAGCCGCCTATATTTCCGCCGCCCTGGACGATGTCATATTTAACCTTTCCTTCATTCAGGCAGTAGTCCTCATTATGCGGCTGTCTGGATGTGCTTGCCGCTGCGAAGTAATCCTTCTCCACAGGCGCCGTTCCTTTTGTCAGGTACAGGTCTGTCACTGCCAGGTCGCTGTCCACAGACGTATCCTTTCCCTGGTGGTACCTGGTGACACGGTAGCCCTCCGGAAGCTCCTTAAGCTTCAGCCTGTAGTACGTCACATGCCAGCTTCCTGCATCCGGGTCTTCATAGTAAGTCCCTACATTATTGAAGGTATAGTGCCCTGTGCTGTCTGTAACGGCTTCCCTTTCATCCAGTTTGCGGAAGTCCCCGGAATCCCGGATATACCGTTCCAGTACCACGGTTACGCCTGGAATGCCCGGCTCCGCCATATCGTCCGGATCATCTGGATCCACTTCCGTTTTGCGGATGCCGTCGTAGTCCCTGTCATTCCAGATGATACCTTTCACCTGGATTTTCTCGAACTCTTTCAAGCCGCCGTCGTGAATCAGCCGGCTGCCGCCATCCGTCACATCGTAAAGCTTCCTTCCGTAAGGCATCAGGTTTTTGGGATCTGCCCCCTCCTGCGCCTCATTAGCCAGCACGATTGGCATCATGTCGATATCCGTCAGATAATATGCTTTCTTTCCGTCCGGCGTGTCTTTCGCCTCTGTCAGCATATCGCTGTCCAGCTCTTCGCCAAGCTCTTTATCCGGCCTGTTCTGATACTTAGTGACCGCATAGTGCGCAGGCAGCCCCTCTAAAACATCCTTATCAATGCGGAGCCTGTATCCTGCCAGGCAGGCGGGCCCGCCATCCGGCGTATAGGTGGTTTTTTCCTGGAACACGAAATTCCCGGCATCCGTAGTCGTCTTTTGGGATGTAAAACGCTCCTCCTGCTGTTTCCACTGCATTGCCTCATTATCCCAGTAATACCTCTCCACAGTCACGGCCACGCCGCCGATGCCTGGTTCCAGCCCTTCCTGGATGCCGTTGTAGTTCCCGTCACTCCAGATCGTATCGCCCAGGAAGCCTCTTCCGGCATCTACAAAGCCAAGCCCCAGCTGCATCTTATGCTTATATCCCTGGCCAAGCGCGTCATACAGCGGCCTGCCGTCTTCTCCCAGCTCATACTGCACTTCGAAAGGCTTCGTCTGCATGGAAAGGCCGACTTTCTCCAAATCATTGTCGTTCTCTGCCGCCAGGGCACTGTCATTGTGCTTGTAAGGCGTCGGCTTTAAAATAACCGCGTCATCTTCATTCTCTGCCTTAACCAGATACCATCCCGGGCGTACCCGGAACGCGAACTTCCCGTTCTCCGCACTGGCCAAATCTGAAACATCTGTAATTTCTGTCAGGATAGATGCCGGCTTTCCGTCAATGTCGTTTGCTTCTTTAAGCTCTTCTGTATCCGGGTCATACTCATACAGCGTCACCCGTACTTTTCCGAGCTTATCCTCGCTGTCATCCATGAAACCGTCGATATCCGGCGTATCCTCCCCGCTGTCCGGGTCCATGTGCTCATCAAACCATGCCCAGCCGCCTATCGTATGCGGCCTGCCGATTCCCACATTGTAGGAAGTCATGGCCAGGTCATAACGCTGGTGTGGCGTCAGCCCGTCTGCGCCCACCGTAGTGTCATCCATATCTGCCGCATTTACCTGGATCACATCCCTTGTCTGCGCCACCAGGCTGGTCACTGCCATCGCATCTCCCGGCGCATCTCCTACGCCTTCATTCCCCAGGTCAGGGAGCGTGTCACCCTTACGGTAAATATCAAGCTTTGTCTTTGTGTCACCGATATCCAGCGTCGTTACCGCATAGTTCGCCAGGCTCTCCGGGAAGGTAAACCGCAGTCTGTATCTGCCGGGCTTCAGGTCTGAAAGCATGTAGTAGCCTTTGTGCCCGAAGTAGTCGCTCTCTGAGATATAAGCCGCTGCCGGCCCACAGTCCGTGTAACGGTTAATCTGGTTCTCACCAGTTGTCTGTATCTCGCCCGTAGCCTCGTCAATGAGCGCATACTTCACGCCTTCCCCATCACGCTTCACTTCTGTAATAGCCTCGCCGTTCCGGTTCACCACATAGCCATTCTCGCTCAGCAGCTCCACTTTCACATGGTTGATTCCCGGGTCATCCGGTATACCGTCGAAGTCCAGGTCTGTCGTAAGTTTTGATACCTGGAGCCGCCCGTTCGTGCCTTCTTCGTATTCTGCCTCATTCATCAGCGTATCATAGTTAAAGTCATGCCATATATAGCTTCCGATATACCCCCTGCCTTCCGGCGCATTCAGATATACTCCGGCTTTACTGTTCTCTCCGGTCATGCCTGCGCCCACGGCATGGTGTACAAAAGTATTCCATCCGCAGTAACCCTTGGAATCAATGAACTGTGTGCTGGCGTCTCCTGAAACATCCCCTACGTATTTCGGCACGTTCAGCGGTGCGTGCATGGAGTAGCTCATTTCAATACGGTTATAGTCTTTGATATAGTAACTCTTATCTTCCATCTCCATCCAGATGGAACGTATCGCCTTAATGGCAGCCTCATACGCGTCCGGATTATTTTTCGTAGCGGCAATCAGGTCTGCCAGCCTCACCATCTTCCGGCTCTTCTTCCTGGCGTCATCCCCGATCAGGACGCCGTAGAAGTACATATCCTTGGTTCCGAACTCCATGCCCTGGGACTCATCCGCCTTATATGGCGGCAGCGCAGAGACATCTAATGGCTTATAGGTATTTCCTGTCTGTTCAAAGGGGCCTACCCATATATCATAGTCCTTCGGGTGCGCCGCATCCTTCGTCATCTCCAGCAGCTCCCCTTCCGGGAACTCCGTAGACTTGTTCGGGTCATATACCCTTACCTCTATCGAATCAGGCAGCAGCCAGCCGTTCCATGAGGAATCCCTCGGGATCTGGTTATTTGCCGTGTCGCCGCTGTAGGTCTGGCTGTCCCCCAGGTGCGGGAGCACATCATACAGGGATACTTCACTGTGCTCTTTCGGGTCCCCGGTAGACTGGTTCATGACAGATACATGGAACGTATAGTCCGTCCCTTCCGGCACGCTGGCCGGGCCGCTGTTATAATCGTAGTCGCTGTGGATCTGGCTGTCTACCTTCTTGATCTGCTTGAGGGTCGGCTCCTCCTTGAAGCTGAGCCCTGAAATCGTACGCCGTAAGGACATCTCCACGGTCATCCCATTGTCATTCACATCACGGGAGTCTGTTACCAGGCCGCAGCTTCCGAACCCGTCCTCTGCCGTCGGGATATATGGCGTATAGTTGCCCTTTTTAAACCCATAGCCATAGGACTCCATCAGCTCCTGGGAAACAGCGGCGCCCCTGTCTGCATTGATTGGCATCATGAATTCTATCATCAGGCGCTGGCCGGGCCACAGCCTGCCTTTAAACTTGAACAGCGCTATCCGCCGCTGGCGCCCGGTCGCCAGGTTAACCACCTTATCCACAAAGTATGGGTCTTCTGACAATTCTACTTCTATATCATCGCTGTCTACCAGCTCTGGTATCGGCTGCCCTTCCTCGTCCAGAATCAATTCACCTGTATCAGGGTCTATCTTATCCTGCACCAGGGTCCAAGTCCAGTGGGGAACTGCATCGTCCAGATTTTTCAGCGGATTCTGCGGGCTTCCCCCCGTTTTTGAGTAACTGTCGCTCAAATAATCCGGGTCGTCCCCCAGCAGGCTGGAGTATGGGACATACGTCAGGTCTTTCAGGTTCTGGATATACGGGACCACTACGGAAATGTTCGGGTCTGTCAGCGTATCCTCTTCCTTTATTTCCTTTTGCACGATATTCCCTTCGCTGTCTGTCTCTGTCCGCACCGGCCAGGTATACTTTTTCTGGTCGAGCTGCTCAACACTGTAATTTACCGCAGTCACACGGTACTTCATCATCTTGCTCGTGCTTGGGTCTATGATCAGGCCGCCTTCATTCTTCCTCCAGTGGTAGCTTGTAATACCAGAACCGCCGAAATAACTCATTTCCATCCGGAATCCGAAATACGGAAGCTCAGGGTCTACATAAATTCCGGCACGCGCCCGTTTTCCCATCTCCAGGTATTTCAAATCATCATACCGTGTCAGACACTGTACAAAGTAGTTCGAATGGATAACTACCGTTGGATCACCGGAAGATGTTGCCGCCTGTACATAGGCACAGTTCCTTTTGACATCCTCTGCTACCTCTTCTACATTCAGGCGCATCGGGTCCACATCATCCATCTCCTGGGAGCCGTCTGTATCCGGGTCGGCATCTACTGCCAGACGGAACCCTGACGGCACCGGATGGTAGACGGGCGCCACATTGTCTGCATAATTAAGCCCTGCTTTTACCACAAAGCGTACCTGGCGTATATTCGCAGGGATGCCGTCCCTCGAATCCCGGATCGTCCCGTTCTCCGTAAGGCTGTATCCCTCCTGCTTGCCAAGCTGTATCCAGGAACCGTCATCATAGGCTGCCCTGTCCTCCCGGGAATCAGGGTACAGGTAGCCGTCCTCTGCGTGGGGATCCGGGCTGGTACGGGCAAACACATAAACTTTGAGCTGCTGCTCCAGAACCTCTTTCTCTTCTTCCGCCAGGGTATCCGGCACTTCCCACACACCGGTGCGGATCTCACGTATCCTTGGCGTAACCTCTGCGCCTGTGACCGGCGCGATTTCCCCCGTAGGCTCATTTGTCCCATGAAACGGCAGTGCAAAGTCAACAATAAACCGGTTCACTGCGCCGCCTTTGTTCTGCGCCTGGTCGATCAGGTACTGGATCTGGGTCGCCCCTTTTGTATGGATGTCTGTCGCCGTGACCACCTGCTCATCCTCATCCAGGATGGAAGTCCTCTTGATGCCTGTATCCACACGGGCGACGCCGTCCGGTTTCCGGAGCGTAAACGCTGCCGTCCTCGCCGCGGTATACACATCCGCATAATCCCCGTCCCTATCATGATCTACAGCGTCTTTTGAGTCTTCTGCGCCTTCTCCAGGCTCAGCCTCCGCATCCTTCGCCTGTGACATCCAGAGTATCAGATCCTGGGGCTGATCCTGCAGCTGATCCGAATCTTCATTAAAATGTCCGTCCATTTCATGTACGGTCACATAGGTCTGGCAGTCCTCGGCAGACCAGAGGTCAGGCTCCGTATAGACACTGGATTCTTCGCCCAGGTTATCTACCCTCGTCTTTATCCTCACGCGCACCCAGCTTCCTGTACTCAGATGGCCTCCGGGCATCGCTCCGTCATACATGGAGTCATAACCATGATAATTCTCATCGGCCGGCGTGTTAAGCTCTACCACCACGCTCTCCGCTTCATGATGCTTCTCTTTATCCGTATTCATATACTCCGGAAGTCCTGACGGGTTATCCAGCTCGTGATAATCTGTTTTATGCCTGATATCCAGGTTCCAGCCGGATTCCTCCGCCAAAAGCTCCTCCATGGATACCGTAACCGGATCCCCGCCTTTGCGCGCATCGTAATATTCTACAATAATGTCATCTTTATCATAGGTGTCATCCTCATCCCAGAACGTAACCTCCCGGGGCAGGTCGAATACAAACGTCAGCTTGGAATGGTGCAGCGCGCCTCCATAGCGGTAATCCGAAGCGGATGCCGGATGGTTCCATATCCTGGATGTATACCAGAGTACATCGCCATATTCCAGGGGCGTATTTGCATCCGGATACGTATTTGGCAGTTTCGTGCTGCTGTTTATGCTGTATCCCATGCCGGCTTCATTTTTCGTAAACCCTACCGTGCTGTCCGAAGTCACGCGCGGCATCTTTGTATACAGCCGGGTCCTGTTGTACAGGCCTTTATCCGAAACCTGCAGCGTCTTATCCCCTGTATCCGGGTGCGTATTCGCGCCGCTGGCATTAAAGTCTTTCTGCTCCTCTGTCAGTATCAGGGGGTTTCTGATATTCGCCGCGTAATGCTCCACGTTAAACTCAGAAGTTTCCTCGTACGCCCAGCCGCTGTCAAAGAAAGCCCGCCTTCCATATGTCGGATCCGCATTCAGGTCTCCTTCCAGATAATTCGCTACCCGGTCCAGACGCAGTACATCATTCATCTGATAGTTTGAAGAACCTGAAAGCTCCAGATAAGTCCCTACCCTGTAACGTCCGCCATTGTCCCACAAATAACTGAACCCATCCATCTTACTGCCCAGGTAGGTCCGGATATCTTCATATTGCCTATATTTCGTAGTATCCCGTTTCGTCTGTCCATCCGTACCCTTCACAGACAGGTTCGGAAGCTCCTCTGCAAATACTTTGAAGGAGAAAATCCTCAAATCCCCTGACAGGATCCTGGCCTCTAAATTCTTCTGCGCCAAATCGCCGTGGGAATTCAGGTTTGCCTCAATCCTCACCAGGTAGCGTCCTTCCGTCTTCCCCGTAGCCTCCCCGTCTTCATATTCCGGTATCTCCACATACTGCACTGCTGCGTCGTAGAGCTGCTTCTCTGCCTCGTCCGCCGGGGAAATCGTGTTTACCTGGGGATTTGCCCTCTTGTTCAGCTCCCATGCAATCGGGCGCACGGCATTCGATGCATTATCCTCCGTATAGGCCTTGCCGTCCGCAGCCATCGGAACGATGCCCGCCGGAAGCAGCACGCTTATTACCGGATGGTACAAGGTGCCCATAGAACCGCCATTTATGGAATAGCTGTTGCTGTGCAGGGATGAACTCAGCCCATAGTAGCCGCCGTCACTGTATTCATGTATCCAGTAGCGGTTTTCTACATTCACATTGATCCGTGCGGTATCGCCTTCGGTATCCACATAGTAACCGGCCCTTGACCTGCCGGTCATGTCTGTATCTGCCGTGTCACTGACGGTAGACCACAGGCGCATCACAGGCTTCCTCATCTCTGCCCGGGTTCCCGTTACGGCACACAGATCTGCTTTCGCCCCCGTCCGGTACGCCCCGTAAGTTTTATTGGTGTTCACTCCGTCGGAACCGTCCGCCGTCTCCTGTGCCTCGCTGCACTGGACGTTATATCCGTCCACACTCGGCGTATTCGGAGACCCTGTCGGGTTCACGTAATTATAATAGCCGCTGCTTGACCAGGAGGACATGTAGTCCATTCCGTGGATCTGGTAATGGGCGTCTTTATAACGGTTCGCGCCGCACCATTGAGAAATATCATAGATCTGGTAATAATAGTAGTTCTCACCTGTAATGGCCGGTTTCACCCGGAGCCTGTCGTACCACCTGCCATTTGTACTTGTGCTCTGCACATGGCACTTGATATCCAGCCTCATCTGATACCCCGAACCACTGCCTCTTCCGAACCAGCGTTTCAGCGGATGGCTTACGGCAATCTTCACCACATAAGGTACTGTATCTTCCCCCTGGTAATAACTTGTATCCATCGTGCCGTTCCACTGCGGGTCCTGCACCTGGTTTGGCGCCCGGTACCCCTTGTCATTTTCCGGCGTCTGGACCAGTTCTGCATGGATAGCGTCAGCCGGGATGTCCGCGCCCCAGGTATTTGGCGCCGTCAGGTATTTCCCGGCTATCTGGAGGTTCCCGTCCGCATCCCTCAGCGGCTCTGTCCCCAAGGGGAACGTATAGGTAAATTCTACCCCGTCCAGGCCCCAGTCGCCATAATTGCTTGCGGTGAGCCGTGCCGTATACGTCTGCTGGTACTCCATCATCGTAATGTAGCGGTTGAACAGGTAATCATTCGCGGAGCGGATATAGGACTCCCAGCTTCCAGAACGCGGCCAGTCATTCGGATAATGCTTCCCTGCCAGATAACGCTTCGCTGCGTCGTGGACATTGAACTGGGAATATCCGTTCTCATTTGCCAGGTCAGGAATCATCTGGCTCGCCGCGTTCAGCCATGCTTTCTGCAGATGTGTCCGCACCTCGCTCCATACAATCGGCGTGCGCTCCTCACCCTCGCCGGCCTGCTCCCAGTTCTGGCTGGATGCTGTCCTCGGGCCTGTCACATACGCATAGTAATCGCGGTTTGCACTATCTGCCCCCCTATACTGTATCTGGACAGGAAGCCCGTCTATGTTCCCTGAGCCAAGTATCGGCGTATAGACTGCCCTCTGGACATACGATCCTGTCGCTATATCATAGTCCATAAACCGGCCGTCATTGCCCCAGGCGCTTCCATTATTCGCCGTTCCGGGGATGTACAGCTTACTCCTGCCGAACATCTCATACCTGTCAATCTGATCGTTTTTGTCACCCGAAAATCCTACGTCATGGATCAGGTGATCCATATCCATCAGTTTATCCGCCGTCTCCAGCTGGCGGTTTATCATCCCTCCGCTGTTATTCCCTGTCGCAAGGGGCCAGGCCTGCCCCGTATACCCCTGGGACCAGTATTCGCCTACCCTTGGGAAATACGAAGGGGACTGATCCGCCGCTGTGCCCAGGTTCCTGTCCTGGTCAGTCATAACCATAGGCAGTCCGTCCTGATGTGCTGTTGCCGAATAGTAGAAAGATATCTGATCTCCCACTTCCATGCGCAGCTTCCCGTCTGCCCCGCTTACAGGACAAATCCTGTATACGGTATACTCTGCTTCTTTGGACACTCCGGCAGCCCTCGGATCCAAATCCCTGTACTCTTTCCCGCCATAGCCTGAGCCGCCGTAGCCTGTCGACGCATGGTCCATATAGACCATCGCGCCGCCATAGTCTGGTGCAGTCACCGTACCCAAGTTCGTTACTTCCCAGTCGGCATCTGCATTTTTTACCTGCCCGTTTGCATCCGTCCAGACAATGTGCAGCCCGCTCATATCCCCGCCTGCGGCGGCTTCCAAAGCTGTCTGGTCCGCATACTGGGATGGGAATTTATCATAAAATACCGGGTTCAGGAGCGCGCCCTGAACCGCCTCGCCGCTCGCTGCCGTACTTAAGTTTATCAAGGTGCTCTTATACCAGAACGTTTCATTCGGGCGGTATCCTGTCTTCTGCGCCTTTGACGGATTGTATTCACCAGATGCCTCTTCCTCTGTCCCAAACACCTGCGTCTGGAACTGTACGACCGGAATCTCCCTCCGTATAGACGGGGCCGTCTGTACGGCATGGTTCATCACCGTCTTTTTCACTTCTCCCAGATGTTCTTCTTCAGTATGCACATGGGTGTACACTTCATCCATCGTCAGAAGCGACGTAAAGGTATCTGCCGCTGCAGTGTTTTTACCTCCCAGACGCTCATCCTGATAGCGTCCCACACCGTTAAAGACAACCTTATCCATCGCCTGCCCCGCCGGGACGTCATAGTACGTCCAGCGTACCCGGATAACCCTGGAAAGCATTGCCTCCAACTCTTCCGGATTGTCCTTATAGTCTGCGGCGTTTACCCACTGTCCGTTATTGATATCTTCCTCCGTCCGGCTCATATTGTTATACGCGTTGGGATCATAGCCGTCCGGCTTTGCTGTACTGCTTTCATTCAGTACATAATACTCTATCTTGACCGGGGGCCTGGGGCTGATGGCGTTCTCCGCCAGCCCCGCCGGGTAATCTATGCTGCACAGCTCTGTAAGCTCGAAGCCCTGCAGATAACGGTCTCCCACCTTTTTCAAAAAGCTGGCCGTCTCCTGTATCTCCTGCGTGTGCTGCGTATAATTCTTTATGCCCTGGACGGTCACTTTGCCAGGCTGGCCGTCATAAACGCCCTGTGCTTCCGGTGCAAACGCAAAACTTATCGCCAGATCAGACCGAAGCCTTGTAAACAGCGCTCCTGCGTCTATTCGGGATGCATACTGGCTGCGTCCGTCCAGCACCACGTTGCTTACCGTATTCCGCCAGTAGCTGACATCCGTATTGCTGTTTCCGCTTGTCGTCCCATTATCCGACTCGTTCCGGTAATAGTTTACGGTCCCTCTTCCGGCGCCGGATATATTCTCCCGGCCATAGTTAATCCGGTACTGGGTATATCCATGTTTAATCCGGCTGGTCGTATACAGCCAGCTGGTCATAAGCTGCCCCTGGAAATTCTTGCCGAACTCATCCGTCAGCTGGGTGACAATGCGCAGCGTCACCGCCTTGCCCTGTTTAATCTGTGCCGCATCGCCTTCCGTCCCCAGGTGGAATACCACCTGCTTAATATCTGTCAGCGCAGCGTCATCCGCCGCAGCTTCATCCCTGGAATAATCTGTCCCTTTTGTCAGCTCCGCTCCTCCCGTCCCCGGAAGATTTGCGGTAATCTGATCCGCAGGAATATCCGTGGTATTGCTGATAACCTCCCACTTCACAATCCGTTGTCCTGTGGCCGTGTCAAACCGCAGGTCTGTTTTTTCCTGGGGAATCGGCGCGCTGGCGTCCGACTGTACCGTGACTTTATATTCCACATAATCCCACGGCATCAGATGATCCTTGTCGATTTCTGTACGCGGCGCTGCTGCCGAACAGTCGTCTAAATCATAAGCAAACTTATTCGTATCACTGTTCCTGGTCACACTTACCAGGAGGTTCCCTACCAGGTTTGACAAATAACTGTCGGCTTTCTTCACCGTGCCGCTCAGTTCGCTGAATGTCCCGTGGTTCGGGTCAATCGTGGTAAATGTTGTCGCCAGGTTATTTGTTATAAGCACGTCAACCCCATAGCCGTTCGGACTTTTTCCAAAGGTCGGTGTTGAGTCCTCATCCCAATCCCTGTAATTTTCCCCTTCAAAGACTTCTTTTGTCCGGTCCACAAACACACCGTCATAGCGGAATGCATAGTCCGAAGCCGTTTTGCTCGCCGACAGGTATTCCCCTGCCTGAAGCACCGTCTCCGGCTTCTCTCGGTTCCCTGCGACAGCCTTGAATTCCAGGCGGAAGGAATTAATGTGCGCCCTAAGATAAGGACGTGCCGTCCCCTCCGGCAGCGTAATGCTGTACCCAGTCGTCATGCCCGGGTTATCATGGATGTACTTTTCGACATCCAGCACATAATCTTTGCCGTTTGCATCCGGTTCCAAAAGGGCCTTCAGCTCATCGAGCGTAAAGGACGCCTGCTGGTTGCTGGCCCCGGTAAGCAGCAGACGGCTCACCCGGAACCATCCCCCGTCAATAAATTCTTTCGGGATATACAGCTTCTGCATATTGAAGCTGGCATTCATCGTATTCGTTGTATAGGCCCCGTCCAGGCGGGAAGAGGCGTCTCTCTCCGTGCTCCCGTCCCTGCGGTTCCAGATTTTTACCGTGTACTCCTGCACATTCGGCGTAAGGTTATCCGCCTGGTAATCATTTAATTTGGAGGTACGGGGCGTTACTGCATACCCCGCCTGGTATGGTATGAGATACCCCCTCATATGGGCTGTCTCAAAAGTATCGCTCCAGCCATGATTCGGCGCGGAGCTGTCGCTCACATAATATCTCTCTGTATTGTGCTGCGGGCTGGTGTGTGCCGTGTTCGGATCATACACAAAATAATCCGTCGGTGTAATCCTGTTCTGGGCATGCCTGATACTGTCGCCCAAGCCTGTTGCCGGCTGGTTCACGTATACATACGGCTTACCCTTTACAACGACGTCGATATCCTTTACGCCGCCTCCTGTTTCCGGGCTGCGTGTCCGCCCGGTCTCCTTCGTATAGTCCGCATTTCCGCCCCAGTCCTTGGTATCAATAGCAATGCTGTTCACAAACTGCCACTTCTCCAGCCAAATCTGGTTGACCGCTGCTGCTTCGTCCTCCGTCTGCTCCTCAGATTCATATAAGAAAGAAAGCTCATTCAGCGTCCCCAGCTCCTCCTTCGTAAGCGTGATGCTCTTTGTCTTGGATGCGTCTGCCTGATATCCCGTCACATTTCCTTCCGCATCTGTAATCTCCCGGTAGCCGCCCAGGTTCAGGGTAATGGACGTCATATGGGCAAACACTTCATTCTGTATTACCAGCCCGGTAGTCAGGAAACCATAATATTTAAACTCACTGTTCGGCTCAATAACCGGAAGGGTATCCGTGAGCAGGATCCTGTCGGAAAATCCGATGCGTCCTCCCCAGTTATATCCATCCTGATAACACCAGCCGCCCCAGTTTCCGGTCTGGGAATAATCATGGTTCAGCCCTGTCGTGAGGTTCCCTGTATAGCGCGGTCCCCGCCGAAAACTGATGACAAACTGGTCTGCGTCCGCAAACTTCACGTTTGAATCATCATATTCCGTTTCCGTAGCGCTGTGTACGCCTTTCCTCACCCATACATCATCACGGATTACACTCATGACCGCCGTAGATTTCATATCCCGTGCAGTGGACTCATAGTCTCCCGCATGGTATCCATTCCAGCTATAGCTTCTGTAATTATTCCAGTAAGACCAGGAGGACTGCACCCTGCGGCCATTTTCCTGCCCGGAATCTGTACGTTCTTTTACCCGGCCGCTCTTTCCAATCGTCAGCGTAGTATTTGCCGTAAGCTCTGCCTTCCCTGTCTTGTAGAGGCGCCCGGTCACCTCGAACGCGGAACGAGTATTGGCGTCATTCTCCCTGTACCATGTTCCATAGTCCGGGACGCCCGCCGCTGTCTTGCTGGCATCGGTAAAGCCATCCTGGTTCACATCCATGTTAATTACAATTTTCGTAATCGGGTTCTCCGGCCCATCCAAATCATACGCATAAGCGTCTGTCCAGAATTCCTCTTTATCGGCGCCATAGTCCGGCGCCTGGCCTTTCGCCAGGTTAATGCGGAAATACTTGTTTCCGGCCGCCCCCGTCTCAACCGCATTCCCCACCCAGTCATCCGGCAGGACCTGATATTTCGTCCCATCCTTCCTGGTAACTTCTATCCAGTTAAGATAACTGCGTGTATTCGGATTTATTTTCAGGTAATACGTATCAAAAATGTGCGAAGGAACGTTAATGCTCATATTTACCGTAGCTGCCGTGTTCAGGGACTGCAGGCGCACCCATCCTGCATCATAGTGCTCCTGCCGGTAATAATTCCCGTGGTCCGGCGCCGGTACCGGCAGGTTCGTCCCTACGTTCAGGTACTGCCGGAAATCTATGCCAAAGGATCCCAGAGCTTTATAGCCAAGCTCCAGCTCGGAGTTATCATTCCAGTACGAACCGCCGCCTGCATAATTGACCCTGATGTGTTCCAGTGCGTCGGCTTCTGCCGTAAACTTGCCGGCGTCCCCATCATTGTAAAACGCAGATACCACCGTATCGAAATACATCTTGCTCATATAGATGGCAGTATTGTCATTTGCGCTGACACGGTAAGCGTCCTCCCGCAGCCCGTCCAGATAGTTTTCACTATGGACATTCATCGTATCTGTCGTGCCTATCGCTGAATCTTCATAACCATAGAACTCAACGCGCAGCGCCGCCCTGTCCGCATTGCCCGTCACTTTCATATCACGGCCGCCCAAAACCTGCAGACGGGCGAGGTACTGTATTCCCAGTCCTTCAAGCTGGCTCTCTTCCAGTACAAGCCCTTCATCCGTCACATTGAAATGTGTCCCGTCCGCCGCATCAAATCCTGTAATCTTTCCGCCCGCTCCCGTCACCGGGGTCAGCACTGCCGGGCTGTCCGGGCTGTCCACGTCAGCAAGCTGTATGCTTCCGATCGTGCGGTACTGGTCCAGCAGTTCCCTGCGTACGACCGTCTTTGTCGTGTGGAAGCCTGTATGCGCCTCCGCTGCCCCTGCGCCTGACTTGTCAGTAAAACGCACGCCTGCACTGTCCCTGATCGGCAGGTCAACCGTCAGGTCCACATCGTCCAGCACTGAGAAAACGCTGTAGCCGGAAGCCGCAGGCGATGAACCATTCTCCATCTGCACCCACAGTTTAAAATCCCTGTCATACGGCACTCCAAGCAGGGTCTGGTTTCCATCCGTCGTTCCGGCGCCCCGGGAGCTCTCCGTTACATCTACATACTGGATATGCGAATGGAGCGCCAAATAGGGCCTCTGGATATTGAACCTTGCCGTGTCGGACGCGCTCTTATTCGCCGTATAATCCGGGACATCCTGCACAAGTTTTCCAACGGCATCCAGGTTGTCAAACCAATCGGTATTTCCATACAGGTCGAGCTGCAGGCTGCTCCCTGCCGCATCTCCGCTCCCGTAAAAATCCGTAAAATGTATCCGTATATACCGGAGGTATGAAATCTCCGCTATGTCTTCCATTGGAATATGGATACTTCCATCCGCCTGTTTATAGCCTTCAAGCTCTTTTGCAGTAAATACCCTGGAAGGCGTGCCCGGGTTCGCCCCATTCATGTCCGCATAGTCATAAAGCTCCAGATCCTTTATCTCACACGCCTGGGCAGTCTGTGCAGAGATAACAATTTCTTCACTCTTAAAACCATGAACAGCCGTCCCCGCCGAACTCCGGTTGACTGCGCTGGATATATTAATATCCGCATAGCTTGGGCCGGACGGGCTGATGGAGTTATTTGCCATCCGGAATCCATACCACACATTCTGATTGTTTGCCACCGTCAGCGTATGCGGCGAACTGGAGCCGCCGTTCTGCTGCTGGCCGTCCTTTATAAAATGAGTCGAGGCCGTCACTACAGGCGCGAACTCCGCCACTGCAAACCTTGCCCAATCCGACGCGCTCTTATTGTCCGTGTAGTCCTCGTCATCCTGCACCAGGTTTGCGCTTGCATCCAGGTTGCCAAACCAGTCTGTGTCTCCATACAGGTCAAGCTGCAGACTGCTGCCCGCCGCTTTCCCGCTTCCATAGAAATCTTCATAATGTATCCGTATATAGCGGAGATAAGCAATCCCGGGGAAATCCGCCAGCGGGATCCGGATGCTGCCGTCTGCCTGCTGATACCCTTTCAGCACGCTGGCCGTAACCACTTCGGAAGGCGTGCCCAGAACTGTCCCGTTCATATCCGCATAATCATACAGCTCCAAATCCTCAATCTTACATGCCTGCACAGCCTGCGCGGAAATCACAATTTCCTTACTTTTAAAACCGTGGACAGACGTCCCTGTGCTGCTCCGGTTAACCACGCTGGACAGATTAATATCCGAATATGCCGGGCCGGACGGGCTGATGGAGCTGTTTGCCATCCGGAACCCATACCAGACTTCACGGTTATTTTCAGAAGCCAGTGTATGCGGCGTATCCGAACCGCCGTTCTGCTGTACTCCGTTCCTGATTAAATGGGTAGAGGCTGTCACCTTTGGCGCAAATTCCGCCACATTCATATTTACGTTTTGTGTCTTCCCAAAGTCTGAATACAGATAATTCTGCGGAAGTAAAGCGCCCGTTGCCTGCAGCGTCTTATGCCAGTCAGGGGTCCCGTGCAGCTCCACCCGGAGCGCATTATCCTGTGCCGGGTCTTCCGGGTTCTGCCCTTTCGCATACACATCGGCAAAAAGATGGGTACATACAAGACGCACCTGCTTCAATTCCGTAAGTTCCGGAAAATCTGACAGCGGAATCTTTACCCTTCCGTCTGCATCCATATACCTGGCCTCTACGTCCTCCCATTTCAGGGAAACTTTCGGCGCCCCTGTACCGTGAGGATCCTGGTCCCAGTCATAGAGCCAGACCACCATAGGCGTGACCACCTGGTCCCAGCCTTTCTCAATCACGATTTCTTTTGTCTTAAATCCCCTGATACCCGTTGTCTTTTGGGAAAGGCTGTTGATGCTGAATTCCAGGTTCGTATCCTCTGCCGCCGAAGGGCTGCGGTTTTCCACTGTGAAACTGTACCACGCGTCTTCTGCCCGGTATGGGACATTTCCTGTCTTTGCAGTCCCGTCTTCTGCCTTATAATATGTAGTCCCGCTGATCTGGGGGTTGATTGCCTTTACGGTAAGCGTCGCGCTGTCCCTCCCCTGGCGGTTTGAGACGCCCAGTTCCGGGTCGTAATCGGTCCTCCACACGCCTGCGACGGTACGCTGCTCTGCCATATTCGGGCTTCCCTTAATCTCAATCCGGCAGTCCTCCGCTGCAGTCACATCAGATTCAAATCCGTCAAACAAAACCTGGATTTTCTGCAGATCGGGCGTGTGGTTTTTCCACACGTCATACCCCAGTACCACGTCTCCATCCTGTATATAGCCATTCAGGCTGCCCCCCGGAATACTCCATGTGCCTCCTGATGCATCTGTAAAAACTATGGATGCAATCTTTGACTGCTGCAAAAGCCCTGCGCTCAGGCGCACCTCCCTCGCCCGGAAGCCTCCCCACTGGTTGTGGGAATCGCGCCCTAAGAAATTACCGTCTGTGTAGAAGATCGCCGGGCTCATCTTTGACGGGCTGTTGTTTGTGAGCAGGTAACGGTACGCGCCCTTCTCCTCATTCATCGGGACCTGGACCGTCTTGGCGCTTTCCACCACTGCGCCATCTTCATAGCGCAGCCCTGACGCGGCCACTGCCGGGTTCGTCGGCTTCGCATTGATCGTTGCCTTGCTGGCCGTGCTGTTCAAGTCCCTCTTCTTATACCCCCCCGCCCCGTCATATTCAATCAGGCTGTCATAATACGTCCACTGCTGGTAATTTGTCTGTACATTATTCACATAGCTGACAGCCTGCAGGGGATAGCCTGCAACTTCAACTTTCCCTTTAAACTTCAGGCCGCTGCGGATACGGTGCATAAAGTTCAGCCGTATTCTCCTGGTAAACGATTTGCCTTTATTCCCTGCCAGCCACTGCTCCATCTCTTCCCCCAGAGTAATGGTATAGCTGGTTCCTCCATCCGCCTCCGTCTGTGCGCCTCCAAGAGTGCCGCAGGATACCCAGGAAAGGGTTCCATCTCCTGCCTGTACCTCCATCTCCAGCAGAGGGCCATCTTTTGCCGCACGGAACCAGTCTTCCAGCTCCATACCGTCCTCCAGATAGATTTTAATATACTCCAGCTGGAAATGATTCGGAATGGTATCCAGCGCATAAGAATCAAAGATCGGCACATTTCCTTTATTTTCAAAACTGTCAAGATAGTAAGACGCCAGCTGCCCGATTCCGCTTTCTATCGTTTTTACCTGATTTCCCGCATCATTCAGGACATATTTATTCTGCGTCACATTTATTACCGTCTTGTCAAACGCCGTAGTATCCCTGTACTCCTTACTCCAGGAATACCCTGTCACACGATCCGCCGTCTTACCGAAGAAAATGGTAGGACGCAGCGTCGTCGCGTTAAACAGGTTACCCCCGAAATTGTTCGGATAGGGTACCGCTATGTAAAAAACCCTCTGGGCATGTCTCGCAGGATTTGGATCATGCGGGGAATACAGCGGCATATCCGTAAATTTAATATTGAGCGTAGCCTCCATAGGATAGTAATAAGGAATCAGCGGCGCATTAATATTTGAAAAGTCATCAAGGTTCCACTCTGACAGCTCCGCTTCCGGAACATCCGTCACGTCCCAGATAAGTACGCCTCCCTCCCCCGGCTTCCCGGAGTAGGCATACTGGGTAGCCTCAATACTCAAATCGGTATTTTTTGTCAGCGTCCCGTCATCGTTACATTTCCACGCCATCATATCTTTCCGCAGGATACCGCTGGAACCGTCATTTCCGTTCATCAGCGAAAGGTTCAGATCAAAGCCGTCCAGGAAACTCTCCGGCTTTGCCGAAATATTCTCTACCGTCACCCGGTAGGTCATATAGTTATACTGATCCCACATTGGCGGATGCGTGATCGCATTGATTGCAGCGCTCCAGTCCAGGTTACTGTTAATAAATGCGATAGAGTTATAGTCCCCATTGTCAATATTCGGGTTTCCACCCAGCTTTATTACCTGGAGCCCGTTTATAATATTCCCCGCAGCATCTTTATAAGTCCTGTAGCTCAGACCCGCATCTACCGACGCGCTCGCGTTCTCCGGCACATCCCCATAAAATTTAGAACTCAGCTGTATAGCAGCGGCATTCGGCCCCTGCCATGCTGTGCTTATGATTTTTATTTCTACCATCCCGGTAAACGTTACGGAATCTACCAGCGGCGGAACCAGCGCCTCTCCTTTCCAGCTTGTTTTCCCCTCAGGATAGGGCATAATCTCCCCTGCCGCCGTATAAAGCACCGTGCTCTCCGTACCTTCCACATACCAGTTTCCATTTGGTACATCCACGATCGTCGTTCGCACGCTCCTGCCCGCAGCCGTATAATCTTCCGGCGCTTCAAAGGTAGTCGTCAGGTTCCCTTCCGCGTCATACACCAGGTACGGCGACGCCAGCGTTACCGTAATATCCTGCGCCCCCCCTGACGTGTAGCCCGGGTTCAGCGACAGGTTGTAGGTAGCCTGCCCGGCATTCTTTAACATATAGACTCCGGTCGATACCTGGTTTGCCGCTCCCCCGACCTGCCCAAACGTCATCCTGAATGCGGGAAGCCCCGCTCCCCCTCCTTCATCCGCCCGCGCTATCATCGGCGTATAAGGCAGCCCGTTCAGGACACAGGCCACTGCCAGTATCAGACAGACCCACCTCTTCATGGTTTCCCTTATTCCTTCTTTCATTTTTCCCCTTCCTTTCATATAAAAACACATCCTCCAGTCTCTACAAAAAGCAATGTACTCCTAAGGCTACTCGTACTGCCCCTTTCATATTTCTGAACGGATGTGCTGAATTTCGTATCATCACATAATATAAAAATTTATCTCTGACAAAACCTGTTTGCTGCAGATACGGATTCCGAATCTAACGAAAAATGACAGTCATGCCATACATCCTTTCACTTAGCAGAAATACAAAATGACCAGTTATCCATATTCGATGTGGTCTCTTTGAAAACAAAACCACGCACGAAACTGTGCATTTTTTTACAATCCCGTGCTCTCCACCTCTTTGTCTTTTATTATTTTTGCTATGTTTGTAATAAAAGTATCAAAATTTTTATACTTTTTTTATAATATATTTTCTTAAATGATACCGCGTTCTTTCAAATTTGTCAAGTTTTTGAAGTAAATATCAATTACTGAGCGAACAAAAAACTCCCGGAAACCTATTTGGTTTCTGGGAGTCCTTTTTGTTCATCTGCGGCGTTTACTTACTGCCTTTTGTCCGGCGTCTCCTGCTCATTGCAGTCAATACTGCTCCCAGGGAAGCAAATGCAGCTGTCATCCATATCCACGGATTTCCAGACATGTCTGCTGTCTTTGGCGAATTCGCCGTAGTTCTCCAGCTCGAAGAATAATACTTCGGTCCAGTTGTTGTACTCGGTCCGGTTGGCTTTGTTGGCTTTGTTGTCTCTGACGGATCGGTCGGCTTTTTCTTTGGCGTTTTTTTCTTTGGAGTCTTTTTCTTTGGCTTTTCCGTCTCTGTCGGTTCCGTCTGTCCTATCACATTTTTATCCGGCTTGCCGTCCCCATCCGTATCAATATTCACATCCGGAACATTATCTCCGTCTGTATCAATGTTCAGATCCGGTTTGCCGTCTCCATCTGTATCAATATTGATATCCGGCTTGCCATCCCCATTTGTGTCGATATTGATATCCGGTTTGCCGTCTCCGTTCTTATCAATATTGACATCTGGTTTGCCATCCCCATTTGTGTCAATATTGGTATCCGGTTTGCCATCTCCGTTTGTATCAATATCTACATCCGGTTTTCCGTCCCCATCTGTATCAATGTTGATATCCGGTTTTCCGTCGCCATCTTTATCAATATTAATATCCGGCTTGCCGTCCCCGTCTGTGTCTACATCTACATCCGGTTTGCCGTCTCCGTCTTTATCAATATTGATATCCGGCTTGCCATCTCCGTCCACATCTACATTTACCGGAGGTGTCGTAGAACCTTTCTTTCCTAAAACCACAACGACCTTCTGGTCAGCTCCTAAATTTTTAAATTCGATGCGTCCTGCTGCTTTCGCCGCTGTATCCAGCTTGCCATTGACAAATACATACTTTACTTCGTCTGTTCCGCTGTTCTTCACAGTCCAGCTTACACTCGTATCGTTTCCTTTCCGGACGGAATGGGTCGGGTCTATCGTTCCTTCACCACCGCTCAGAGATGTTGTAATAATATAATATATTACTATATTCTTATCCGGTTTCCCGTCTCCATCTTCGTCGATATTTACATCCGGTTTTCCGTCCCCATCCTCATCAATATTGATATCAGGAAGTCCGTCTCCGTTTGTATCTACATTTACGTCCGGCTTTGGCGGGTTCTCCGGGTCAATGTCTTTATCCGCCTCTCCGTCTCCATCCTTATCTACGATGTTCACATCCGGTTTTCCGTCTCCATCCTTATCCACGTTGATGTCCGGTTTTCCGTCCCCATCTGTATCTACATTTACGTCAGGCTTCGGAGGATTCTCCGGGTCGATGTCATCTGGTTCCCCGTCCCCATCTTTATCTACGATATTAATATCCGGTTTCCCATCCCCATCTTTATCTACATTCAAATCCGGGTCTCCGTCCCCATCCGTATCTACATTTACATTGGGTTTCGGCGGTTCTGGGTCTTCTGGATCAATTGGATCTGGTTTGCCGTCCCCATCTTTATCTACGATGTTGACATCCGGTTTGCCATCCCCATCTTTGTCTACATTCAAATCTGGGTCGCCGTCTCCGTCTGTATCTACATTCACTTCCGGTTTTCCATCTCCATCTTTATCAATGTTGATATCCGGTTTCCCGTCTCCGTCTGTATCTACATTCGTTGGCGGTGCAGAATCTTTCTTTCCGAGGACTACAACGACCTTTTGATCTGCATTAATGCCTTCTATGGTAACGCTTCCCTCTCCCTGAGCTGCTGTATTTGGCTGTCCGTTAACAAATACATACTTCACTTCCTCTGTTTCCGGATCTGCTACGCTCCAGGTTACAGTAGTATCACTGCCTTCCGTCACAGAATGGTTTCCTGTTATAGTCCCATTACCTCCGCTGATAGCTGTAGTAACATTAAAGCTTGGCTGGCGGAACGTTCCCTCTGTTCCCTGTGTGTCTCCTGGGAGAGACTTTTTGAGATAAATCTTTACGGTTTTGTTTTCCGTAATATCATTCATCTGAAGGCTTCCGCTTCCTGTTGCCTGTGTAACGTTATCATTTACCGTAATCTTCTCTACTTCATAGCCTTCAGGAATGCCGCTCCACTTGATTGTAACGGAACCATCCTTCTCTACCATACTCTGGCCTTCAACTGTGCCGGAACCACCCACGATTTCAGCTGTTACTTTATACAGTTTTGACGTATCCGGAATTGGTTTCAGTGTACCATCATCATTCTTCTCCGCAAAGTAGACCTCAATCTTATGATCCTTTTCGATACGAAGAATATCGTCAATTTCTTTCCTTGTGACTTGTTCTTCTCCTTCTTTAGTAATCTTCTTATCTGTGTCCTGTGCCTTCGGCACGTTCACTTTCGGAGCATTTGTTTTCGGTTCCACTTTTGCAGGAGCTTCTGTAGATTTTCCACTCTCTGTTGTCTTTTCAGACGCTTCTGTCGTCTTCTCAGATGCTTCTGTAGACTTTCCGCTCTCTGTCGTCTTCTCGGATGCTTCTGTAGACTTTCCGCTCTCTGTCGTCTTCTCGGATACTTCTGTAGACTTTCCGCTCTCTGTCGTCTTCTCGGATGCTTCCGTAGACTTTCCGCTCTCCGTTTCCTTTTTGGATGTCTCTGTAGATTTTCCGGTTTCTGTAGTCTTTTCAGATGCTTCCGTAGTCTTCTCTGCTTCCGGCGTTTTTACGCTTTCTGTAGCAGCTGCTGTTTCTGGTGTTTTCTTTGTCTCTGCTGCCGTCTTAAGCGCCGCTTCTGACATAACAACCTTTTTCGCCTGAGTGCCTGATGTATTCTTTAATACACCAGCTGCTTTTGCCGGAGCCGCCTTAGTAGTTGTCGAACCGCCGCTTCCTGCCGCCTGGTACTCATAAACTGTCTCACCATCTACGACTATCTTCGCAACTGCCGAACCCTCAGCCGCTTCTGCAACAAGATCTTTATAATTCTGGTATTTATAAACTGTCCTCGAACCTGGAACTGTACCGTTTCCATATTTGATAACCTCTACACGGAACAGCACCGGTTTCAAATATACCTTTACATCTGTATCATCTGCCAGTTGGCCAAGCGTAACCTCTGTCTTATCTTTTAAGTCCTCTCTGACTTCGCCGTTAACCACTACTTTTTCTACTTCATAGTAGGTGTAGTCGTCTTCATCTGCATGTGACACATCCGGATTCCGAAGATCCCAGGATACCGTTCCAGCCTCTTCATCCTTGCTGATAACCGCGCCTCCGGTAATCTCGCCGGATCCACCGATAATCTGCGTCGTCAGCTTCACATACTCTTCCTCAGAAAAACTTGGAGGAATCACTTCATTCTCGTCATTGACCTCTGCAAAGTAAACATCCACCACATGATTCGCCTGAATGTTCGTTAAAGGTCTCTTCTTGTAAGTTCCTGTGACTTTCTGCCTGTCTGGTATCGTGACTTCTTCTCCGTCTACAACGACTTTGTAAACGCGGTACTTCGTACCTGTCGCATCCCATGACACCGCTGCTGCCGCGCCTTTGTCAACTACCTGGCTGGGGCTGAGTGTTACGCTGCTGTCTCCGCCATAGCGGTTCACTGTTACGGTATACTGTCCTTCCGTACTGCCGCCTCCAATTGTCGGCAATGCCTCAACCGTAACAACCACATCATGGTTTGCCTTGATTCCTGTGAATGAAATCGGTCCTTCCATGCTGCTATATGGAAGTCCGTCTACCTCAACTTTAACTACTTGGTAATTGGAATCCTTAACGTTCCAGCTGACTTCCAGATTATCTCCCGATTTTACACTTGTCGTCGGCGTGATTTCATATTTGCTGCTATCGCTGCATCCTATGACTGCGGTACTGATTCTGTAAAATTTCTCAGTCGTATCTCCTCCGGGATTCGGATTTGGATCATCCGGATCAGTTGGCGGATTCGGATTCGGGTTTTCTGCATTATTCTCAAATTCTACATAAATTTTATGGTTCTCATGGATTCCTTCCGGGAACGTATAACTCTCTTCCGAAATCAAATCATCCTTCACCACTCCATCTACCAGAACCTTAGATACATACCATCCATCTGCTGCTTTCCAGCTAACGGTAGGCGTAGAACCTTCTTTCTGTCCCGCAGCTCCCGTTACAGTACCTTCTCCCTTTGAAGTTGCTGCAATGTCAAAATATCTGTCATAGTAAAGTTTCAAAGACAATGCCGGGCTTCCGGTAACTGCTCCGGTAAGTACATTATTTTCGTTCTCTTCGTTATACCAGTATTTCGTCCCTCCTACTGTAAGCTCTGCCGTCTTATCACCCGCCTGAACAGACACTACTTCTTCCGTAGCTGCCGTATAGGTTTTGGTCACTCCGGTCTCGCTTACCTTCGTATAAATATACTTGCCGTTCGCATCTTTCTTTCCGGAATTAATATAGGAATCCACCGTATACTTCACATCTGTCTTCGGCGTCCACATAGCGACAAATGTATGGTTCACTTTATTCGCCGCTTCGATATTTTCGCCTCCGGCATATGCCGTATACTTATCCTTTGCATCCCCCACAAATGACAGGATGCCATTTTCATTAGTTGCTACGTCTTCTCCTGCTGCATCCAGAACGCTCTTCATATACCAGCCGTCAAACGTGTAACCTGCTCTCTGCGGTACCAGGAATGTATTGTACTTCGCCGCTGTCGCTGTCTGGTATGCCTGATCAGAAATCCTGCTTCCTCCGTTGCTGTTAAAGCTTACTACAAACTTGCTTGTATCTTCTTTCCATACCGCATAAACCGTTTTATCATGCGCCGGCATCACCGGCATAGCTGCTGCCGTACCTGAAATTCCGCTTGCGAATTTAAAGATAGCCGCATTATCATTCGTACTGGTTTCTGACCATCCCTGGAAAATATATCCGGCTTTCGTCGGAACGCCGCGCCCCTGAATCGGAATTGCCAGCGTACTAAATGACGTTCCATATGCAATGTCTGTAATAGATCTCACATTTCCTAAAGATCCGCCATTCGCGTCAAGTTTTAATGTATAATTTCCAACTGTCCACTGCGCAATCAGATAATACGTGTCTCTTGTGGTAATACCTGCCTCATTTGTTTCTTTTACCGCCGTTGCTGTTTCAACCGGAAGCAAGTTTGCAGCGTTGTTGATATATGCGCTATTACTTACGCTGTCAGAATTATCCGTATTCAACAGCTTCCATCCTGCAAAAGCATACCCTTCCCGCGTAGGCAGGATATTATGATCATCAATTTTTGTCTGAATGCTGGCGCCGGAAGTAACCTCGTAAGTATCGGTAAGAACTTCTGTGCCTGCAGAAGTAGTAATCACACCGCCGTTGGATACATACACGATTTTCGCCTTATCTTTGGAATAGCTCGGACGGATAATAATCGTATGGTCCTCTCCGCCTTCCGGCTGCGCCCCCGGTGTGATAGGATCCGGATCTTCACCCGGGTTTTTGCCTGGTATAACCCATCCGCTGAACTCTTCCTCATCATCCTCTGACGGCGGCACGTCCTCATCTTCCGGCAGCACAATGATTGGGTTATCACCTATTACATAATAATCATCAATCGGATTTCCGTCCGCATCCTCAACAACTACATGAATTGGCTGGAAAATAGCTTTATTGCCTATATTTCCACACTCGTCTTTTACCCATACAATCACAGGCAGGTTGCTGTCGATTTCATAATCAAATGCATAGCTGTGATCTATACTTTCAAGCTCTTCCCAGTCATCTTCGCCGGGAGTTGCGCTATTGTCATTTGTAATCCAGTAAGCAGCTACGCCAGAACCGCGTCCATCCTCCATGAATGTGATTCCGTCCTCATCAATACCCATTCCGGTATCTGTCAGAGTAATCGTAGCGATATTCTTCCCTGTGTTCTCCCCTTTGATAAACGGCGCTTCATTATCCAGAAATGCCACAAGGTAAGTCTGGGAAGATTTTGACTCATTCCCTTCCTGATCCCGCACTGAAAGCTCAAAAGTCCATCGGCCCGAGGCGCTGCTTCCATTAAATATATAATCATTCAGTTTATCCACGCTGTCTACCCAGCCGCTCTGGTATACCACCGTATTCTTTGGGTCATATACTTTATAGCTCCACTGGCTAATCTTGCCGTCATCACCCGCCAGGGTACCGGGTTTTGACTTATCGACAATATTCACCGGTATCGACTGGTTACTGTTTTTCAAATGCTGCAGATGAATTGTCATAATCTGCTCGCCAGTGCTGGAATCCTTCATATAAAAGTTTGCCAGTGGAATATCACTGATAATCGGAGCCTGATTAAATTTCACATTTTCTATATAGTTATTATAAATGTACTGTGCCATCAGCCCCGCATAATCATCGCCGTTTGCAATAAAGCCATTTGAAGAACCTATACCCTGATGGATAATGTTTCCGTCCTCATCCTTCTTCGTATCTGTCAGTATCTTACCATCGTCTACATTTGAGACATAAAAAATCTCATTTTCATTCAACCGCTTAATACCGTCGGGATAAGACGGATCCGTCTCTAAGGGAATATTAGGATCATTGCTCTCTCCCGCCAGGTTCACGAAATATTTATAATCTGCCCCCTGATAGTACTGCACATTCTTCAATGCGTCAAAGGCTGTCGTCTCATAACTCATTTCCAAATCCGTGTACTGGAAAAGAGAAAGGGAAGCACACCCATGTGCCGAATAACCGACAAAAGGTCCGAATCCATTCAAGGTATTATCTTCCATTACCTGGGGAATCTTATATTTATCATAAATATTTGTAATCGCCCCAAGATTTCCCGATGCATCGTATGCCTGGGACTGTACGGTGATCTCGTCTCTCTTCAGCTCCACAGAGATGCGGGCCTTTCTCTGGTTTCCAAGACTTGTGCCCTTTGATGCTACTACGCTGCCAAGGTAGCTTGTTGTAACTGTATTTGCCGCCGGAGTAACGCCGTTCACTTTATAAATTCCTAATGTCGCCGCACCGCTGCTGGTATTGATTCCGCTGTAATAAAGCAGGTATCCGTAAAGTTTACCGTCCACGATCCCGGCATTCATCAGGAAACCGCCGCCATGCAGCGTATGCGTATCCAAAACCGACGCATCCAGGTTGAAACTGAAGTTCCTGGTAGAATCACTGGGCGCCGGATAAATCATAAAATCCGCCCATGCCGGCGTCGCATAACCCACGAACGCCATATTTGCCGTCCCGTCCTTCTGATATGAAAGGATATGATGGTTATAATTATAAACAGTATTAGGACGTGTTCCGTTCTGGAAATAATTTTCAATCTGTACCTGCGTTCCATTCTGCGATCTATCACTCGCCAGACGAAGCGGCTGTTTCAGTTTCTGTTCATCCGACAGATTCAGCGCATCGTATGTTCCCTGGCTGTAATAGTGATCGTACACATACCATCCATTCAAGTCCGTTGTATCAATCGATACCTTCGTATCTGTGATACGGAACGAACCCGGCTCCAATCCCTGTTCCAACAGCTTCTGCGTCAATTCTTCTTTAAATTCCAAAAAGGTTCCCGGATAATCGCTCGGCACATTGACAGCGATATCAATCGCTGGCGTCGGATTATTTCCGGCGTTGACTGCTGCTGATACTCCTATGGGAGCAAATCCTCCAACACATCCCAGAACCATGATAAAGCAGAGGAACAATGCTAATAACCGCTTTCTCATCTCCCTACCTTTCATCTTACATTTTCTCTCCTTTCGTTTTGCTTTATTGTTAAAAAATGCAGAAACAGAGATACCTAATCATTCAGGCTATCCCTGTAATCTATGTCAATGCAATCCTTATAGAAGTCCGTGAGGATTACATTTGGCATCTGACACCTTGGTATTATGATATGTAAGATATACTGTACGGTGTATTCTACATTAATTATAGCACTCTGTTCTTTCGTTTCAAGATATTACGCAAAAATTAATAAATTCTTAATAAAGCGCATGTATATACATAGCAAAACAGCCGGCCATAATGCCTGCCGGCTGTTGTAATATTATTTTTATTAAATTCTATTGTAATTAATAAGACAGCCCTTTAAGATTATTTCTCTCTCATCGTCCGTCAGCTCGCCCATCCTTAACGTGAACTCTTTTAAGCTATCGCCTACTGTATAGGCTTTTATCGCTGTCTGCTTCTCCTGAACCGCCTTTCTGATATCCGGAACAAAGATATAATCTCCGTTCGAGAACGGCAAATCGCCCTTCTCAATCAGGAACGGAAGCATACCCCAGTTAATCAGATTCGAGCGGTAACGCTTCGTTGCATATTCATTTGCAATATTTGCCCATCCGCCAAGAACCTTCTGGCAGGAAGCTGCCTGTTCACGGGCAGAACCGTCGCCCGGTTTCACTGCAAAAATAGTGCTTCCGATTCCGGTGTTCTCACTGCCCATTTCCGGGAACGCCTCTTTTATCTTGTCCCACATTGGTTTCAGTTCCGGAAACGCCTCACATGGGCATTTTCCTTCTTCCCTTGCCTTCTCTGCTTTCTGAACCTCTTTGGCTCTCCCCACATATGCCGGGTCTTTCCTTGACAGCGCAAACTCTGCCAGTCCCAACGGGTTCGAGCGGTATGAGGACGTTTCGCCGGAAGGAATCAACTCGTCAGTGGTTGTCACCGGGTCATGGATTTCAGATACTACTTTCAGCACCAAATTGTCCGTCAATGCGCACATCGCCGGCCAGTCCTTAATGTTCGGGCCAAACTTAATATCCACTGAAGAATCCGCCGCTCCGTGGCTGTCAAATACACGGTTTTCATAAATTGTCTTATCAAAGAAATATTTCGGATTGCTGAAATTCGCATCAATCTCTGTCGCTGCCGTCAGATACCCTTTATTTGCCGCAGTTGCTGCGATAGAACGCGCATCCATCAACGCTACCGAAGAAATCTGTCCATTCTGCAGCTTACTTCCCTCACGGTTCGGGAAGTTTCTGGTAGAGTGGCGGATACTAAATGCATTGTTTGCAGGCGTATCTCCGGCGCCAAAGCATGGCCCGCAGAATGCCGTCTTCACGATAGCTCCCGTCTGCATCAAATCCGCCAGTCTTCCGTTTTTCGCCAGTTCTACGTAAATCGGCGTACTTGCCGGGTAAACGCTCAACGTAAATTCATCCGCTCCGATACTTGTCCCTTTCAGAATATCGGCTGCCGCACAGATATTTTCAAATCCTCCGCCCGCGCATCCTGCGATTATCCCCTGGTCTACGTAAAGCTTTCCATCCCGCACCTTATCTTTTAAGGTAAAATCTACGGCTCCGTCCAGGCTCACCAACGCCTTCTTCTCTACATCATCCAGAATATCCATCAGATTCGCTTTCAGCTCTTCGATCGTATATGTATTGCTCGGATGGAATGGCATAGCAATCATAGGACGGATCTGGCTCAAGTCCACATAAATCATGCCATCATAATATGCCACAGCTCCCGGCTCCAACGCCGCGTAGTCATCTTCCCTGCCGTGAATATCATAAAATTCTTTAATTTTTTCGTCATTCGTTTTCCAAATGGAGGACAGACAGGTCGTCTCCGTAGTCATAACATCCACGCCGATACGGAAGTCCGCGCTTAATTTCTCTACGCCCGGGCCTACAAACTCCATTACCTTATTATTTACATAACCATTTGCAAACACCGCGCCGATAATCGCCAGCGCTACGTCCTGAGGCCCCACACCCGGAATCGGCTCCCCGTCCAGATAAACCCCGACTACGCCCGGCATGTTGATATCATAGGTCTGGTTAAGAAGCTGCTTCACCAGCTCCGGGCCGCCCTCGCCCATCGCCATAGTTCCCAGAGCCCCGTAACGGGTATGGGAATCCGAGCCTAAAATCATCCGTCCGCCGCCTGCCAGCATCTCCCTGGCAAACTGGTGGATAACTGCCTGATGAGGCGGTACATACACGCCGCCGTACTTCTTCGCGCAAGTCAGTCCAAACATGTGGTCATCCTCATTAATCGTTCCGCCTACTGCGCAAAGGCTGTTATGGCAGTTGGTCAGCACATAAGGCACCGGAAACTTTTCCAGGCCCGACGCGCGTGCCGTCTGGATGATTCCTACAAACGTAATATCATGGGAAGTCAGCTTATCAAACTTAATTTTCAGCTTGTCCATACTTCCCGAAGTATTATGCTCTTTTAAAATACCATAAGCGATTGTGTTCCTGGCAGCTTCTGCTTTCTCTGGAACACAATCGCCTAATCTACTCTTCAAAACAGCTGCTGCATCCTGATTATCTGCCACAATCTCTGCGCCATTTATCAGATATGCACCGCCATCATATAACTTTACCATGAAATCTCCTCCTGTTCCTTATCCTGTTCTTGCATCCAGTATAAAGGCACGGTAGGAAAAAAGCAAGTTTTTTTGCAGGATTGCCGGGACTACCTCTCCACCGACTGCGCCATCCTGTGGTACGTGTGCCGGATTCCCCGGATTGCTACGCTGTACGCCATAATATTTTCCGGCAAAGCCATTCCCACATAGCCGGAATCCCCAATGTGGTGGATATCTGTTCCTGTCATTTTACATTCCAGCGCAATCCTTTTTATCGTATCTGTATCTGCCCCCTCCTGTGAAGTTCCGATAGCGGTAATCGTCAGTTTCCCCAGGCTGTGGGCATAGCTTACCAGCTCCCTGATATATTCGGTAGTAATCCCCGGAACAGTCCCGGGCGCAGGCATCAGTATCACGTCTGCCCCTGCCTCGACAAAGAGGCGGATATCCTCTTTTGTAATGATATTTTCTCCTCCTTCACCGATAACTCCCGATGCGTGCATTTTTCCGGCGGCAAGCACAATCTTGTCCCCGATTTCAGCGGAAATCGCCCGAAGAGACGAAACAATTGCATCATTGCTTACGCCGTTTCCGGGATTCCCTGTGAGAACTATCATATCTACGCCCATTTTCTGAGCGAGCGCCGCATTTTCTACAGTAGCATAGCGTCCCGCGCTCATAGCCCACAAAGTCTCTGCATTCTCGGACGCCGCCGCATCATCCACCGGTTCCAGATTAATTCCCACCATCCGTCCGGTGAGCTGTTTCACTTTCCTTACGGTCTCCTGTCTGTCTGACTGCGGAAGCCCCAGAATTACGGGATCCTGTACATCAAACATATTCAAAAGAATCATATCCGCTCCCATAGACGCCGCAAACTCTGCATTTGTCACATCGCTGAGCAGCGGAATCGTAATACCGATTGTCTCACTTGCCAGCACCCGCCCTTCGCTGCCCGCGATTGCATCAATAATCTCTTCCTTCGATAAATTTATCAATTCCTTCGGTGTCATATTCAAAATTCTTTTCGCCATAAATATCCCGCCTTTCACACTGTACAATCATATCAACCTCTGTATCCCTGCATTTTATTATACTATAGAAGCATTTCCCCGAAAGCTTATCTTAATACTCTTGATTTTTCATATAGTTCATGTAGCTGACAACCATCAGCGCGATTTTAAAGGTAAGCGCGTCATCAAATACCTTGATATCTAACCCCGTGCTTCTCTGAAGCTTCTCTAACCGATACACCAGCGTATTCCGATGGACATAAAGCTGCCTCGCCGTCTCAGACACATTCAGGTTATTTTCAAAAAATTTGCTGATAGTCACAAGCGTCTCATCATCAAACGTATCCGGCAGGTTTTCTCCAAATACTTCTTTCATAAACATTTCACAAAGCTGTACCGGAAGCTGATAGATCAGCCGTCCGATACCCAGTGTATTGTATGCGATGATGTCCTTTTCCGAATAGAAAATTTTTCCCACGTCAAGAGCCATTTTAGCCTCTTTATAAGACTTTGAAACCTGGTTAATCTGCTCCACAATCGTACCGTAAGAAATGTGCACCGCAGACATAGCTTCTGAATTCAGCATATCCCGCATCATCTGGGCAGCCGCTTCTAAATCACCGTAAGATTCATTTTCTTCCACTTCACGGACCAGGATAATACTCTTTTCATCCACTGCGGTAATATAATCCCCTGTCCTGGACGCGAACAGCGTTTTCAGCGTCTCCATCGCAATATTATCTTTTTCCCGCCTTGTCTCAATAATAAAAACTACCCGGGGCGCCTCCACTTCAATATGCAGTTTCTTTGCACGGTTATAGATATCCACCAACAGCATATTGTCCAACAGAAGATTTTGGATAAAATTATTTTTGTCAACCCGCTCCTTGTACGCTGCCAGAAGATTCTGGATTTCGCTGACCGCTACTCTCCCTATCATATATGCATCCTCACCGGAACCTTTCGACACCAGAACATATTCCAATGATTTGTCATCCAGAATTTTAAAGAAGTGATATCCCTGTATTACCTGGCTGTCTGCCACTGAGTCTGCAAACAGCTTCACGGCATCTGCCGGAATATTTTCATCGGTAAATGTAGACAGGAGTGTATGCCCCTCCAAATCCATGATCCATAAATCCACCCTGGTAATCTCTTTCAGCTCATCAATTGCCGTCTGTAAAACCTGACTTGAAATCATGTTTCCCCTTCCTGTCTAATGAAAAACCCTCCCAACTTTCATCGGGAGGGCCTATCGCTCTCAAAAGACTAATTTGTGATAACCTTCTCTGTCTCTTTATCAAATACGTGAATCTTCGTAGCATCCAGGGCAAACCTTACGGTATCGCCTGTCCTTGCCGTGGTCTGCGGATTTACGCGTGCTGTCATATTATATCCTTCTACATCGAAGTATAAGAATACTTCTGCACCCAGCAGCTCATATACTCTGATTTTAGACTCTATAACAGTATCCGGTGAGGATTTAATGAACTCCTCGGAATCATATACATTTTCCGGACGGATTCCCATAGTTACAGTCTTTCCTGCATATCCGCCGTCAATCAGCTTCTTTGCCTTGTCAGCCGGAAGCTTAATGCTGAACTCTCCGACAACCAGTTTCACATCGTTTCCTTTTACCTCAACCTGCGCATCCATAAAGTTCATCTGCGGAGAACCGATAAATCCTGCTACGAATAAATTATCAGGGTAGTTGTACAGGTTCTGCGGCGTATCTACCTGCTGTACCACACCATCCTTCATAACAACAATCCTGGTTCCCAGTGTCATAGCCTCTGTCTGGTCATGGGTTACATAAATAATAGTCGCACCCAGTCTCTGATGCAGCTTCGAAATCTCAATACGCATCTGAACCCTCAGTTTCGCATCCAGGTTTGACAGCGGCTCGTCCATCAGGAACACTTTCGGGTCACGCACAATGGCACGCCCCATAGCAACACGCTGTCTCTGTCCTCCGGAAAGAGCCTTCGGCTTACGGTCTAACAATTTATCCAAATCAAGAATCTTTGCTGCTTCTTTTACCATCTTGTCAATCTGATCTTTCGGAACTTTCCTGAGCTTCAGGCCAAACGCCATATTATCATATACTGTCATATGAGGATACAGCGCATAGTTCTGGAATACCATCGCAATATCCCTGTCTTTCGGTTCTACATCATTTACAACCCTGTCTCCGATTTTCAAAACGCCGCTTGTAATCTCTTCGAGTCCCGCTACCATACGCAGTGTCGTAGACTTTCCGCATCCTGAAGGACCTACAAAAATGATAAATTCTTTATCCTCTATCTCCAGGTTAAAATCCTTCACTGCTTCAAATCCGTTCGGGTATGTTTTGTTAATATGCTGTAATGATAAACTTGCCATTTTCCTAACCTCCTAAAATTTTCAACTGCCGTTTAACTGTTCTTAGTATACTAGATAACCTGCTTTTCAGCCATACCCGAATTATACAAAGATTTCCTTTTTGGATTGTAAAATATGCTTATGAATGTAGAAATAATAACCCATTTCGGTAATTCTGCCGAAAATCCCTCAAATACTCTATACAAAATGACGAATGCCGTGTATACTCATAGTATTATGAACTACATTATATTTGATTTAGAATGGAACCAGTGCCCTGACGGGAAAGAATTCGAAGACCCATCGCTTCCTTTTGAAATTCTGGAAATCGGGGCCATAAAGCTTGACAGCAACTATCATGAACTTGGCAGATTCCACGAACAAATCTGTCCCGCGGTGTACACTTCTATGCATGAATACACACAGGATCTCCTTCATATAGACATGGAAAGCCTGAAAAATGCCCGTACCTTTCCTGAAGCAGCAGCGGATTTCCTGTCCTGGTGCGGGAAACGGGTTCATTTCTGCACCTGGGGCGTCTCGGATCTGTACGAACTCCAACGGAATATGCGCTATCATGGAATGAAAAATCCATTCCGTGCTCCGCTCCGGTTTTATGATATCCAGAAAATTTTCAGCATCGTTTACGACGACAGAAAAGTAAGGCGCTCCCTGGAACATGCGGCAGACTTCCTGAAGCTCGAAAAGGGAGAGCGTTTTCATAATGCCTTAAACGATTCTGTATACACTGCCGAAATTTTGAAACGCCTTCCCAGTGAAACCGTCCTGAAAAATTTTTCCATTGATTATTTCCAGAATCCTAAAAGCCGGAAAGAAGAAATCTATGCTGTATACGACAACTATGCCAAATTCGTATCCCGTGAATTTTCCTCAAAAGTCCAGGCCATGAAAGACTGGAAAGTAACTTCCACCAGATGTTTCCTTTGTAAAAAGAACGCCCGCCGCAAAATCCGCTGGTTCTCCAACGGAAACGGCAGCTATTTCAGCCTTTCTTACTGTGAAGAACACGGCTGGCTGAAAGGAAAGATCAAACTGCGGAAAGCCGAAAGCGGAAACTACTTCTGTATAAAAATCTTAAAACTTATCACTCCGGAAGAAGCCGAAGAAGTACGGCAGAAAAAGGACGCCATGAAATGCAAACACAAAAAATGAGAAGCCGGTACCAGCCGCCAGCTTCTCATTTTTCGCTACTCTGTTCAATCCACCCACAATAACATCTTTTATACAGTGTGTTTAAAATTATCCGCCAGTTCTTCCATTTCTGTTAACAGGCAGTCCACTCTCCCATAAAACGCATCATTATTCGTAGGGTTATCCAGCTCGCCATTCAAGTACTCCAGCATATCCATCAGCTCTTTGATACGCTTCTTTCCCATGCCGTCCTTGTACAAAATATAACGGCTGCGTTCATTTTCTTCCGGCGTCATCTTCTTTAGCACTACTTCTACATTGGGCTTTTCACCAATATAACGGTATGTAATGGACGGGGACGCGTGATTTAAAAGATTCTGTAGATAATAAATATCATTAGTCGCCTTATAATATCTCCACGCAAAAGTTTTTCTCATTGTCTGCGCACCGATAGAATTCAGCCCCATGTTTTTTCCCACTCCTTTAAATACACGGTAAGCCTGTTCCCTGGAAAGCGCAGTAGACGAACTTGCATGCCCCTGAATCAGAAATGCATCCGGGTCTTTCCCTTCTGTGAACTCGCGGATAATCTCTTTAAGATCCCTTGGAATATTAAAAGTACGCCGGATATTTTTCGTCCCGATACAAGCCTCAATCGTATCCTTGTCACGGATATCCTTATTTCTGAACTTTAATATTTCCTGGAGCTGCAGACCCGTTCCCACACCGATTTCAAACAGGATATAGTACTTGTCATCCACTTTCCTCAGCTCCTGCTTAAACTTTTCCAATGTTTCGTCATCTTTGATAGGCGATACCCAATTCATGATTTATTCCTCCTTCTTTTCCTCTGAAATGTTCTGTTCTGTTTTTTCTTGTTCCTGACGGTGCTTTTCCAGCCCTGCACGAAGCTCTGCTTCGATTTCACTGATGGACTTACTGTCAATATCCTTTTCTATCCGTGTGCGCTCTTCCCTTTCTTTTTGGCGCTGTTTTCGGATTTTCTGGGAATTGCGGTTCCGTATATAAGCAATAATCAGCATCGGAAGCAGCAGGATAATCAAGACCAGCCCTGCCAGAGCTGCTGCAATATCATGTTCATAAATCCAGCTCCATGCACGCTCCCATCCGGTCTTTATCGACTCCAGCACCTCTTCTGCCTCTTTTCCAAATCCGGCAGCTTCCGTCTCCGGCTCCATATTATCCGCCGAAAGATCCGTATTTATCAAATTCCACTCTGGTATTTCAATATCCACCGTATTAAACACCGCCGGAATCTCTCCCACCTGCCAGCCGTTAAATATATAACTAAATTTATTTCCTCTGCGGAAGGTCTGCTTCACTGCACCCACATCAACGCCCTTTGGAATCGAAACCGCCGCGCTTCCCGCAGTAAAAAGCATAGATTCTGACAATGCAGGGGCATTCATCACCGCAGCCTTGCCAAATATAGCATGTCCCATAACGTCCTGACGGGTAACACTGCCGTCTGCAACGGGAATCTCTTCCCTCTTAAACTTTTTAAATCCATAATCCAGAAGATCCTTTGTCTCCCAGCATATTTTATCCGGGCCGTTCGTCCGCATAATAACACAAATCAGCCGCCGTCCTTTTCTCTGGGCAACTGTGACAAGAGTATTCAACGCTGCTTCCGTAAACCCTGTCTTTCCTCCCAGGCAGCCCTTATAACGAAAGCCTTCCCGAAAAAGCATTTTCTGATGATTCACCAGCACATGCTCCTCCCGTACATGCTTGGACTTCGGAATAATATATTCTATGGTCTTCGCAATTTTGGCATACGTCTCGTTTTCCATAGCCGCCCGCATGATAAGAGCCATATCCCGGGCGCATGTGTAATGATTTTCATTGTGCAGTCCGTGGGCATTCACAAAATGGGTATTGACACATCCCAGTTCCGCGGCTTTCTGGTTCATCAGCTCTGCAAACCCTTCTTCCGATCCGCCTATTTTTTCTGCTACCGCATTGGCACAGTCATTAGCTGATTCCAGTATAATTCCATATAAAGCCTGCTCAAGTGTAATCCATTCCCCCACATCCATCCACAAACGGCTGCTATCTGTTTCCAAGCTGTTTACCGACCACTCAGAAAACTTCACTTTACTCTTCAGCTTCCCATGCTCAAGCGCTACCAGCGTCGTCATGATTTTTGTAATGCTCGCCGGATATTCCTTCGCTTCCATATTCTTACTATAAAGAAAAGTTCCCGTTTCGGCATCCATCACCACGGCAGCTTCCCCTTCCACCTGAGGTCCCGCCGGCCAGCCTTCTATGGCATTCGACTCAATAGGCAGAAAATAAGATTCCGGATACTCCGTTTCCTGTGTCGTCTCCTCTTCTATGTCCTCCGTCTCCTGCTGCTCCGTCGCATATACGGTGTTTATCGGAAATACTGTCGTAAAAAATACCGATGCCGCAAGTGCATACAAGATACCTGCTTTTTGTTTCTTCATTCTTTCCTCTTTCTGACGCACTTGCTGCGTCATCTTAATAGATTTGAAAGCTCATTCAAAACTCTCCATCTGTTTTTAAAATTCGTTTTCTTATATCACATATTATTATAGTATATTCCTTTCCCTTTTTCAACCTCTATTTAAACGAATGCAGCGTTTCACAGCAGCATCAGCATGGTAAATTGCGGTTTGACATTTAAATGCTCTGGGATATAGCTGTCAATGGTTCACAATCAATTATAAAAGCCGCTGCAGAACATATACAAAATGTTCCGCAGCAGCTTCCTTTACCGCTTATTCTTCTGTAGTTTCCTGCTCTGACATTTCGTCATGAGGTTCTTCTTCCGGTTCTGCAGCAGCTTCCTGTTTCGGCTCTTCGTCCGGCTGCGCTTCAGAAACTGTCTCGGCTCCTGATTCTGCTTCTGCATCTTCTTCCAGAATCACCTCGGCTTCCTTCGCCTCTTTCAGTTCTTCTGCATCTACATCCGTATCCACTACTTCCGGCTCTGGATATTTCGTTCCGCATTCGGGACAGAACATCCCTTTTTCCGGGAGCTTCGCAGAACAATTCGGGCATACCCTGACATTATCCAGCTTACTGATATGTTCTTTCAGCACGGTTATCCGTTCCTTTATTTCCTCTATCTTCTGAATTCCCTCTGCCAGAGCTTCTTCAGGGTCGCCATTATGCAGATTACAGTACATTTCACCTATTTCCGCATAAACTTCCTTAAGCTGCCGTTCTTCTTCTTTCACCTGCATTTTGAGATTGCTGCTTTCCGCCATGTCTTTCATTTTCTTAGCCATACTCTGGCTTGTCTGTGAAATTTTCTGACCTGTTCTCGTTATCGTGTTTCCTAAATCATCGATAAATGCCATGTTAAAATCCTCCTTTTTGATTTTATGATATTATGATAATTTCGTCCCGCACATATTGCAGAACGCAAATCTGTTACTACATTTCTCGCCGCATGAAGGACAGACTTTGTATTTTTCCCTCCCTGCGGATATCTCTTTACCCGCTGCTGTCTTTTTGCTATGGACAGCTACAGGTTCCTTTCCCTCTGATGCCGCGGCAGCTTCTTCCATATGGAACTGTATAATCGGCTCTTTCTGTGCATATACCGGAGTTTCTGTATTCTTTCCCAGCTCCCCTAAATTCCTGCATGCCCTCAACAGAATCATAATAAATTCAAAAGCTATGCGCACTGCCAGGTTTCCGCCTACCAGCAATACAAGCCCCCGGGTCAGCTCCACTACGGAAAGCGACATAAACAGCCCGATTCCCGTACACAGGCAGGCCGCCAGTACATAACAGAATTTCAAAACATCCTCTATAATACAAAGCCTGAAATTCAGAAAATCATACATTCTTGCCAGTCTGCCGGTAAAACGCTTCTCATTTTTCCTGCTCATAAACACAAAGAAAATAACAAACGCGCCTAAAACACCAAACACCAGCCCCAATACTTCCATAACCATAGCAAATCCAGCTACACTTACATGAATCATCCCTGTCCCCTCCTTCATCTATTCCACAGATGCCGACTGCTTTGGGCAGCTGTTAGATAATATTATACGACGTATAATATAAAACTGCAATACAATCTTTCCTATTATACAAAATCTTAAGAATAGTTATAATATCTTTATAAACACTTCTATGCAAAAATTTGAGCCCCTTGTTTCTCTGCAAGGAGCTTAAATGCTTTTCAAAAACCAGCCTGCATTTAAAAAATTCACGTTTCCAAATTGCCGCGGTATTCTGAAGGTGAGATATGAAGCCATTTACGAAATGTCTCTGCATAATAGCTGGCTCCGTTAAATCCGGCAGCATAAGCCACTTCCGTAATGCTCCTGTCTGTAGTGCGCAGCAGCTCCACACTGCGGTTCAGCCGATACGCTGTAAGATATGTATTTGGCGTCTGATGGAAATAAACACGGAACAGTTTACAGCATTTGCTCTGTCCAATTCCTCCCGCCGACGCAATCTGTGAAAGCGATATTTTCTCATGATAATGCTGCTGGATAAAGCCTGTCATATTTTTAAGTATGGATAAATCACTGGAATACGGCTGCTCTTCACTGTCCGCCCCGGGCATATTTTCATAGACAGACGCCCATATCCAGCTGAAAATCCCCTGTATCTTCAAAGGAGCTGTTGCTGTATCCCGAAGTCTGTATATCTCCCTGATTCCCCGGATAATATCCCTGTGCCATCCTGAATCTGTAAGTTTTATATAGGGAATATTGTTATTGTGAAGCACCGGAGCGGCATAATTCGGATATTCACTCAAAAAAGTATGCAGGATATAAAACGGATATTCCGTATGTCCATAAGGTATATTTTCCGATTTATCTTCATTCAGTTCTATCCATCTCTTCATGCTGCCGCCTCCTGTACAGGATTGTTATATATCTAAGCAAAATATTGATATATTTTTTATTATTTTAACAATATAATTATAGTACATATAAAAGATGCATGTCAATGGAATCCCACATGGGGAATGAAAGGAGAATTGCTTTATGAGCATGAAAGATAAAATGCATACCGGCGAGCTTTATCTGCCAAATGACAAAGAAATTATGACGGGACAGCTGAAAAAATTAGACCGTCTCTATGATTTCAATGCAACCCGGCCGACAGAACTTGATAAAAGAGAGGAACTTCTTAAAGAAATGTTTGCTGAAATCGGCGAGGAATGCTATATCGAACCGCCGCTCCACACCAATTTCGGAGGCGGGCATGTGCACTTCGGAAAAAATGTTTATGCCAATTTCAACCTTACTCTTGTAGACGACACCCACATCTACATCGGCGACTATACGATGATAGGCCCCAATGTCACAATAGCCACCGCAGGACACCCTATCCTGCCCCAGCTGCGCAGAGAGGCCTATCAGTATAATGCGCCTGTCCATATCGGCGAAAACTGCTGGCTTGGCGCAGGAGTGATTGTACTTCCCGGAATTACCATCGGGGACAATACCGTTATCGGCGCAGGCAGCGTCGTGACAAAAGACCTCCCGGCAAATGTCGTAGCCGTAGGAAATCCCTGCCGGGTACTCCGTGAAATCAATGAGCACGATAAAATTTATTATTTCAAAGACAGAAAAATCTAATCACCTAAAAAAAGACCGCCGTAAGGGACGCTTCTCAAAGGGAGCGCCCCTTACAGTGCTTTAGAAATTATTTTAACGATTGGATATAATGAATTTCTTAATAGCTCGAAGCAGTTTCCATAATCTACCGATGTATCAATATTCTTTCTTGCTTTTTGCTCCGTAATCATACATTTTCATCGACTGATACTCCCCTATTTTCAGCAGGTTTCCAATAATTAACTCCACATCCCTGTCCTCTTCCACCCCAAGCCTTTCACAAATCCGCCTGTTTGCATCATAAACTTCCTTATAAAGCATGCTGCATACAGAACCTTCCTCAAATTCATCTTTCACCATACTTCCTTCAGGCACGGAACACTTTTCTAAATCCCAAAGCCCATTCATCAACTTGAATATCCTCTGTTTTTCATTCATCTTATTCTTTACTATTCCTTCTTATTTACTCTTGTTTCATATTACTTTTATAACTAATTCTACCTTTCTTTTCTCCCAAAATCAATAAAAAAGTGCAAAAAATGAGACAGACTGAAACATTTTTATTTTGTCCCAATCTGCCTGCTCTTCATGACTCCCTATTCTTTTTTATCAGCCGCCTGAAAACCGTCCAGTTTCGCTTTCTTAAAGCTCTGGTATTCTCCTGCGTCAATCGCATCCCTGATTTCTTCCATTAGATGATTGTAAAAATACAGGTTATGGAGAACACACAAGCGCATCCCCAGCATTTCCTTTGCCTTAAGCAGATGCCGGATGTAAGCCCTGCTGTAATGGCGGCACGCCGGGCACTGGCAGCCTTCTTCAATCGGGTGGGAATCCAGCTCATATTTCGCATTAAACAAATTCAGCTTTCCCTGATTCGTATAGACATGTCCATGACGTCCGTTCCTGCTGGGATAAACGCAGTCAAAGAAATCAACCCCTCTGTCTACTGCCTCCAGGATATTTGCCGGAGTTCCTACCCCCATAAGATACGTAGGCTTGTCCACCGGAAGATGAGGAACCGTCACATCCAAAATGTGATACATCTCTTCGTGCGACTCTCCCACTGCCAGGCCGCCTACGGCATAACCGTCCAACCCCAAACTCGCAATCTCTTTTGCATGCTCCACGCGGATATCATCAAAAATAGCTCCCTGATTAATTCCGAAAAGCATCTGATGGGGATTGAGCGTATCCGGCTGCTCATTCAGCCAATCCATCTTTGCCTTACATCTGGCAAGCCACCGGGTAGTACGTTCCACCGACGCCTGCACATAAGACCGCTCCGCCACGCTTGAAGGGCACTCATCAAACGCCATCGCAATCGTAGAAGCCAGATTCGACTGAATTTTCATGCTCTCTTCCGGCCCCATAAAAATCTTCCGCCCGTCTACATGAGAATGGAAATAAACGCCCTCCTCTTTGATTTTGCGAAGCCCCGCCAGGGAAAATACCTGAAAACCGCCGGAGTCCGTGAGAATCGGCTTGTCCCACACCATAAACTTATGCAGCCCGCCCATCTTCTTCACAACTTCATCTCCCGGACGCACATGCAGATGGTACGTATTCGACAGCTCCACCTGCGTACCGATTTCCTGTAAATCCATCGTAGAAACAGCGCCCTTAATCGCCGCCGCCGTTCCCACATTCATAAAAACCGGAGTCTGTATCACACCGTGTACTGTGTGAAGCTCGCCCCGCTTTGCTTTTCCGTCTCTTTTTAATAATTTATACATATTACACCTTCTTCTTTCTTAAACCACGGCTTCTATAAGCACTTTATTCCCTATCCGTATCTCTTTCACGCCAGTCTGCTTCTTTTTGTTAAAATTAAAACTAAGCATATATCCCTTATTTAAATGATAATACTCAAGATATTCCGCCAATTGTTCTTCCCCTCGCTCATGATAAGCATTCCCCCGCCATATTTTCATCTCAATCACAAACTGTTCTTTACAATAATCAATGATCACATCTGTACGCTTATTATCTCTCGTCTGCGCCTCTATATAATAATTTCCTGTTCCATTAATAATTGGCTTTAAATATAACAGAAAAAACTTCCTCGCGTTATCTTCTATAAATTTTTCATCCGCCGAACTATACAAGTCCCCCCAATGTACAACAAATTTTTCTAAAATCAATTTCATATTAAGATGACCATTCTGTATGAACTGATTTCTCTCCTGCAATGCAGTCCGATATTCTTCGCTGTCCAGCATCTCCTCTGAAAGAAATAAATTATACAATACCGTTTCAAAAATACGGTTAGAAATCACAGCATCTCCCCTGAAATTTTTTATAAATCCAAACATCTCCGCGATTTCTATCGAAGGGCTAAGAGGATTATACGAAATTTTTCTTCCTGTGAAAAGCAGCGAGTAAACCAATTCTCGAAGCCGCGGATAATCTGCCAGTTTGCCCGTAATTGATTCAAACAGCGTATTCTTTTCTATCAGAAGTATTTTTACTGCTTCCAAAACTCCTTCCTTCGTCCATACCAATTTTCTGTCAAAATATCCTTCACTGCCTGTTATCCGCTCATCCATCAGCTTACAGATACGTGAAACCAGAAATGGATAACCTGACGTATAGTCATAGATGAATTGTGCAATCTCTTTGATATCCATTCCTGTCTGGTAATCAGACTCATATTCTGCAAGCATACCTGAAATATCTTTTACCGAAAAGTTCATATCTAAAAGAAAATCCGCCGCGATATTCCACGGACTGTTTACTCTGTGTTCACCATCCGGCCTTAATCTCTGCTTTATATTTTTCACATCATACACGCCTGCCAGAATAACCGACTGAAAAGCCGGACGTTTATCCCTGTTTATATAAGCCCCTCGCAGCTGTGCCAGAAAATCCAGAAAAACCTGATTATTTTGTGCGCTGTCCACCTCATCAATAAGCATAACGATCGGTTTTTTCGACTGCCCGCACCATGCGTTCAGACATTGAAACAGCTCTGCAAGTCTTCCTTTCCCCTCTTTCCCATCCGCAAGTCTCTGAAGCCGGGTTATGATTTCCACAGATACCTCTTCTATATTCGCAATTTCCTCCAGGACTTCTCTGGCAAAAGCTTCTGAAAAAGAACTTTCTTTCTCAAAGTCGCTCTGGCTCATCATCTGGAAATCCAGGCTCACCACCACATAATTTTCTGCCAGAAAACTGCCTAACGCCCTCAGCATGGTCGTTTTCCCATACTGCCGCGCCCGGTTAATCGTAAAATAATCCCCTCGGTCTACCATTTTTTTTATTTGCTCCAGCCTGTCGCTGAGATCCACCATATAATGAATTTCCGGCCTGCACACCGCGCTTGTATTAAATATTTTGCTCATCTTCCACCTTTTTTGCATTCCGCTTTTCATATCTTTTCCAGTATAACGAATTATCGCCGATAATACAATTATTTCTTTTCCCAAAAACAAAATCACGGGGATACCGCAAAGTCTGTAGATAATTCATCTACTTCTGCAGCACCCCCGCCTTCTCATCTATACGCTCTTAAATCCATACTCCACATAACTCTCGCCCCACCGGACATGAAACAAATAATAATATCCTTTCTGTACTCCCGTGAGATACCATTTATCGCCGCGCTTTTCTACATTGACATTCTCGCCTTCTTCGCCGGCATCACTTTCCTTATCCGCGCTCCAGCGGCTTACGGTAATTTCTTCCGCCTCTTTCCCAGGAAGAAGCTCTATTTCTTCCACATAATCCGGAAGTTTAATTTCTTCAATCTCATTCCATTCTGTGATAAAGGGAGTATCTGCAATTTCAGACTTCATCTGCCCGTCGGCATCTGTCCATTTCCAGTGATAGCCGCCCTGGGTAAGCCATACGGTGCTGGCCATCCCATTCCCCATATACGACGCCTGCATAATCGGCTTCTCAGACGGATCAGGTTCTGAATAAAACCCTGCTGCCTGCTCTTTATATTTCTGTATACATGCTTTCCTTTCTTCCTCATTTGCTTTCTTTGTCACTTCTACCCCAAAAATCCTCGCATACTGACCCGGATAAGTCTCCAATGCCACGCCGTCCGTCATAACAGTTACCTGATCCCCCGTATCCAGTTCACTCTCTGCAATCGGCCTGCCATCCACGCCGTAAATCTTCCCTTCCTCTATTCCATCAAGAAAGTAAGGCATATCATTCTCCAACTCAAACATTACATAACTGCCGTCGTCTTCACTCAAACGGTATATCACTCCCGAAACCGGAATCTGGGCCATCTCCGTTTCTTCTATCTCCGGCATTTCCGTTCTCTCATCCCCTTTTCCCGTCTCAAAAATTTCATGCGTATCTTTTCCGGCCTCTGAAGCTTCTATTTCCCCATTTACTTTCCCTCCAGGTTCCGGCGTCTGTATATCATCTCTTTGCCATCCGATTTTCCATGCGGCGGCCACACACACCGCCGCCAGGATCAGTGTAAACACCGCCATCCGTTTTCTTCCTCTATTCATACGTCAGTCCTCCAGTTTTTTCAAATCCACGCTCCATATCAAACGCTTCTATGCCATTGCTGCCAGAAAGATAAAATGTCTGACCGATATAGAGCCCTCTTGTTCCATTTCCATATACTTCAAATTCTTCTTTATCCTTCAGCTCATACAAAAACTCATTGACAAATCCTTTTTCCCCATCATAAGAAAATACCAGATAGTTTTCCTCGCATTCAAATCCAAAAATATTTTTTTCCGGGTTAATCATAATCGCCTTATAATTGTAAATTCCCGGGCAATGATAGTTATCTTTCAATACGTATTTGTCAATTTCTTTCACATCCGACGGATCTGAAATATCAAACATAGATACCTTAATCCCTTTATATTCTCCCGTTTCGGGGTCCACTTCATTCCCAATTCCCAGTAATTTATTTTCGCCATAGAAATGTAGATATGCGGAAAACCCTGTGACTTTCAGTTCCCCTAATATCTTCGGCTCTTTCGGGCTGCTTAAATCCACGGAAAACAAAGGATCTGTATCTCTAAACGTCACAAAATATCCAATATCTCCCAAAAACCTTGCCGAGCGGATGCTTTCTCCCGGCGCCAGATTCTCGATTTTACCATAAACGTCAAGATTCTCATCCAGCACGTACAGGTTTGTCAGCTCTTCGTCATTGTTCCAATCCGTCGCCACTACCCGGAGATAGCCTTCATGCTCATTCATAGAAAAAGTATCATTTAGATATCCCCTGATATCTCCCGCCGCTGCCGGTTTGATTTTCCCATCCCGATAGCTGAATTTCAAAATCTGCGTGTAATCCCTCCCATTTTCATAATGGGAGCTGATGCCGTAAATATTTTCCGTACTCACATAGAACCTGTCTGCCGCAGATACGATAGCCTTATGGTCTACCACCTTTTCCGGCTGCTTTACATCCACCGAAGCAATCACAAGATAACCTGCCTGGTCTGCGTATTCCGGCAAATAAATATCTTCCAGAGGCATTACCCCGCCTGATACCCTCGGCATAATAGTGCTGCTTTCCTGCGTATCTTTGATGATGGGAGTGTATTCTGTAAATACATACAGCATATCCCCATTCTTCCTGGAAGTTTTATAGTATCCCTCCTGTTCTGTATAACCTGACAGTTTCGGCGTTTCCTTTTCATGAATATCATAGGTATAAACTCTGGTATAACTCTTCCTGTCTATAAAATAGACGTCCTCCTCCTGCTCATCTATAGAAGCTTCATTCCCTGTGGCAATAAGGTTCAGCACATTGCCATCCAGGTACATTTCGTGTACTTCCTCATCTTTTTCAGGAAGGGAAATCTCGCTTATTTTTTCAAGGTTCTCCCCTTCCGCCTTTATAATGCGCACCGTACTGCCATACAGCGCATAAATATAGTTTCCGTCAGTTTTTACAATATCTCCTTCATCCACTCCAACTTCCTGAAGGTTCGTCTGCGAATAGTCCCCATTGTTGGCAGCTGTGCTCTCCATGCTGCTTTCCGCGTCCTCTGCGGGCGCGCTGTCCATTGGAACTGCTCCCTCTTCTTTCATCATATCTCCCGTCAGGGCTCCATAGCCCATATCCCGGCTCATTGCCTGGTTCATATCTGCCAATGCAAGATACAGCTCCTCTTCGCTTGAAACATGCGGAATCACCCCGGCTCCATCTGCCGCTGCGTCTGTTTTCTCCGGCGCTCCTGTTTCCTTTACATATTCCTCCAAACCGGCTGCCTCTGTATATCCCGCCGCCTCTGTGGACCCCTCCATCTGCGGCCTGTCCTCCTGCTGCATTCCGATATGGTTAATCTGCCACAGGGCCACCAGTGCAATCAGCGCTGCGGCTGCAGCCGCTCCCGCCCGGTATAAAGGAATTTTTCTTCTTTTCTGTTCTTTTTCTTTCAAGATATCTTCCATAAATTCCGGTTTTAGGGATTCCGGTACGTCTATCGGTTCCGCCGATTTCTTAATCCGCTCTAACATCTTCTTTTCATCCATTGCTGCTCCTCCTCTCTATCTCTCCAGGCAAGCTTCCATCTTCTTTAAGGCGCGGCTCTGCTTCGAACGAACGGTATTACTGCTCATATGCAGCGCCTTTCCTATCTCCCTGCTCGTATATCCGCCAAAAATATTCATAGCCAAAATCATTCTCTCCTCATCAGACAGCTCTGCAAACGCACGCCGTACATCCATATCCCTACAGATATCCCTGGAATCCTCAGCTAAATCGAGCGGCAATTCCACCGTCTTGTCCATATACTGACGCAGCCTGCGGCGGCACTTATTGGCAAGAATGCGAAAAATCCACGCCTTAAAAGATTCTGCTCTCCGAAGCCCCCTGACGCCTTTCCATGCATCTGCTACCGTATCACTCACCACATCCTCCGCATCATGGATATTTTTCAGCGTATATAGTGCAAAACGATATAAATCCCGGTAAACTTCCTGATACAACAAGGAAAATGCCTCTACATTTCCTGCTTTTGCCTTCTGAACAAGCTCCAAACCCTGTTCCATAGACCCACCTCCCGTTTCCTCTGCATGCATTCAAATCTGAAATCTCAGTTATATATACAGTGTCCCATATTTCGTAAACTGTTGCAAGCATTTGAAAAAACACAATATATTACTATTACTAAATTATTATTAATCTTTTCTTGTGAGAATTTTTGTGATATTATAAAAATATCACAATCAAGGCGGAAATTCTTTATAATTTCTATTTTTTTAACATTTAAGGAGGTTTTGTTATGAAAAGAAAACTGTCACTATTTATCATCGGGATAATGCTGTCAGCCTTTATCCCCGCAAGCGCCCTGGCTGCCCAAACTCCGGCAACGGATGCGCCGCCCTCTGCAGCACTGGAAACCGCAGACAATACATCCAGCGTACACGTAACTTTTACAACTCAAAAAACGTCCTATAATCCTTTCGATTTAAAGGAACTGAGCAGCGAATCTATTACTGTCACTTATGAAGATGGGGGAGAGTACGAACTGAATGACTGGTACCCTGGAAGCGTATTTCTGGAAGGTCAGGAATGTTATGCACTATGCTTAAATGACGACTTATCATATGAATACGAAAAAGATTTCTTTATTATCTTTAAAGATGCGAACGGTTCACCCTCCCCCCCTTCTATTATACCCGTCCATTTAGGCAATTGCAGCCTTTCTCTGTACGAAGGAGAATTCATCTACGATGAAGAATTGGAAGAGCGCGTACCGTACATATATCCGCATACTTTCTTAGGTGAAAAAGAAATTTCCTTTGATTTGCCTGAAACTATCGAAACACTGATTCCGACTGACGAAAAAGAAGCTGTCTTTCCAAAAGAAAGTTCCAGCCACGTCTACTCTTTTACGCCCAATGCCGACACAGAAGGCATTTATAACTTCTGTGCCTCCGGAAACCTTGACTGGAAGGAAAGCGCCCTTTTCAGTTATGACAGCGCTTCCGGACTTTTGATTCCTGAATGTACGGCGCAGATCCCCCCTTCAAATGACAGTTATAACCAGTTTCTTTTTATTGGAAACACCTTTTCAGTAAATAAAACTTACTATTTCGTCCTTAATTATGAAAAGGATTTTTACGACGAACCCTCTGAAGATATTCCATACCAGGTTCACTTTAAAAAATCCCTGCCTGTAACAGATATCCAATTAGACACTCCTCCCATTTACACAAAAGTTCCCGCAACCTCACATCCAGTGCAGTTCGCAAAAGGGATGGTTGTAAAATTAACCTATTCTGACGGTTCTTCCGAAAAAGTGGAAATGTGTACAGGATCAACCCCCGGAGGGCTGGATTCCTACGGAAATAAAGTTCTTCTGTCCCTATATGACGAAACAGGCGAGACTCTTGAAAGGGAAGAAGACTGGGATTACTCTTTGGATGCAGGAAAATACCTGCTCACGGCTGAGGTAAACAGCTGCCCCAAAAGGCTTTCTGTCCCAATAGAAGTCATCCCTTTAGAAGAAGCTGCCGCAGATCACAAATTTCCTGAAAATGGAAACAGCATTTCCATGCCCGCATTAAAAAACCTTGAATGCGGATGCGCACTTTTTACACCAAAAACAGATGGTTCTTATATTTTTACATCCACCAGTATGCTTGATATATACAGGTGTTCTGTTTATGATCCAGAAGAACAGCAGGAACTCGAAACTTCGTATAATTATGGCGAAAATTACTGCTTTCAGGCATCCCTGCAGGGCGGGAAGTCCTATGTACTGATGCTGTATCTGGAAGAAGGTGGTCCCGCTTTTACCCTTACCGCCGAACGGGCCAAATCCATTGATCCCGACAGCCTCCGGTTGATTATAAAGAATAACAATCCCAACAGATTCACATCTGACTACGGATGGTATGAGGAGGATTTCGCTGTAGAATTTTCCTATACAGGCGAGACTGAAAAGATTCTCCTGCGAAGTTGGGAACGGGATATTTACAGTAATGGCTTTGATTTCTATGTCGAACACGAAGACGGCCCGATCCTGCTAAGTGACTTTAGCTGGGAAAACGGTACCTATCAAATTTTTGCCGCCTTGGAAAACGATAGTTCTATCCGCTCTCAATCTGTAACGGTTACATTTGCTGAAACAATCCCGGACTACAATTCCCTTCCTGTTTTGAAGGAAAATACGGAAATAACGCTCAAAGATTTAGACGGTGAAAAGATGTATCTGTTTACTCCTGCATCCGATGGACATTATAAGCTGTCTTCCGATACATTCCTTATGTGGACTGTTTGCCAGGTAACAGATAATCGTCTGGATTATTTGGCAAACAGTCGTAGTAACGCTTCTGCCTTTTTGGAAAAAGGAAAGCGCTATATCATTTATGCTTCCTGCTCTGAAGGGACAGCCTCTACAAAGATTTTAAAAATGACCTCTCTGCGCGCAGGACAGCCTTTGGAATTCTCTCTTGCCCGGAACGCAAGTGATGACTTTCTTGGCATTGAAGAAGATTTCCTGTTTGTACCGGAAGAAAGCGGGAATTACTACGTTCACATAGAATGCCTAAGCCAGACGGAAGATTATATTTGGATGGAAGTCAAAAATCAGGACGACAACCTTGGTTATACCGAAGGCCGGAAAGATATGTGGTCATGGTCAAATCTTCATATGACCAAAGGAACTCCATACTGGATTCAATTCCATTCCAAATATGATACTCCTGAGCGTTATCGGATAAACATTATACACCGCTCAAAGGTTCCCCGGGTAACTGCCATGGAAGTCGTAAATAAGAAATCCACAGATGGGTATCCGGCAGGTTTCGGCAGTATATATGCCGAGGAATTTGTTGACGTAAAGCTCACTTATCAAAATGGCGGCAGCACAATCCTTCCCGCCGGAACACACGATGCTTACGGAAACAGAACCAGACTCTCCGACTTTCCTGAATCCTCTTGGGATGAACACGGCGTAACACTGGACTATAACCTTGAACTTTACAGCTCTTTTCTGCCTGACGGCGAAAAGGAACCTGGCGATGAAGACGGGTCTTATGAAACGCCTTCTATGTCGATACCTGTACAGCTTCAGTTTAGTTCAGATATTTCTTCCCTAAAAGAAATAGAAGAGGGACGTTCTCTGTGCAAAACCAGCGACAAAAACGTAGAATACTACCTGTTTCGGCCAAAAACTGACGGGAATTACTCTTTTGACACCGATAACGGGTATATTCGATTAGGGGAATTAAACGATTCGGAGATAGAGCTGTTTTATAGTTATAATAACCTTAAGACAGGACACACCTACATTATAGAAGCAAACCGGAAATTATATGGCAAAACGTCCCAAGCCTATGATATGCAGGCCTCAGAATACTATCTGGATGTTACACGTCACAAAAATGTAACGAAACTGGAGCTCTTAAATCCTCCAAACCCATTTGTATCTCCTTATCAGAACCCGGGAGCAGGCGCCAGGATAAAAGCCGTCTACGAAGACGGAACAGAAGCAATCATAACCTGTCAATCCGAAAAAGACCCCTTTGGAAACTATCTAAGTTATACATATCAGGTAATTTCCAATGAAAAAGCGCGTGTGCGTATCTCTCTTGGTGGGAAATATACATTTTGTGAAGTTTCCAGGCTTCCCGTCAGTTCGCTGCCAAAGCTTACTCTCGGAAAAGCTTCGGAACTCACAACTACAGCACTAGGTGAAAAATACGGTTTCGGCACAGGGACTGTCGCCTTATTTGTTCCTCAGAAAAACGGCATTTACAAATTTGATGCAGCCTATACCGGAAAGCAAAAAGAAAAACCTTCAATATTTATTTACGACGCAGAAACAGAAAGCCTTGTCGAAAACTGGGAAACGCTGCTGGCCGGACATACTTATGTCATCTGTGCAAGCTGTTCTGAATGGTCCATCGAACAAAGCGTGCAAATGTCCGTATCTGAGCGTTCTTCCGAAACTGTAAATCCCTGCGCTTCAGGACATACCTGGAACAGCGGAACTGTCACAAAACAGCCCACCGCTCTCGCTGCAGGAATCCGTACCTTCCGCTGTTCTGCCTGCGGCGCCCAGAAAACAGAAACAATCGCCAAGCTGACGCCTACCCTGTCCGTCAACGCAAAGAAACTGCCTTTGAAAATCAGGCAGTCCACAAGCAAACTAAAAGTAAGCAACCTGGCCGCCGGCGATTACGTCGTATCCTACACCTCCAGCAATCCTAAAATCGCAAAGGTAAGCAAGTCAGGAAAAATTACCGCAGGAAAGAAAGCCGGGAAAGCAATTATCACAATTACCCTTGCCAGCGGAAAGAAAGAAAAGATAACTGTCCAGGTACAGAAAAAAGCAGTAAAAACACAGAAGATTTCAGGGCTTAACAAAAAGCTTTCCCTGAAAAAAGGAAAAAAAGCCGCCCTGAAACCAGTGATTACCCCGATTACATCTCTCGAAAAAGTGACCTACCGGACTTCCAACAAAAAGGTAGCCACGGTAAATAAAAAAGGAGTTATCCAGGCGAAAAAGCCCGGAAAAGCAAAGATTACCGTAAAATCAGGCAAAAAGAAATTCACTGTGACCCTCACGGTAAAGAAGTAAGCACAATCTCACCGCTGTCTATTTAAGCACGGTTAAAATTCAGGGGATGTCGGAACATGATACCATTTGCCCAATATATCACAGGCAAGCTACATGTTCCGGCATCCCCTGTCTCTTTTAATATCTGTTAAAACATGCGAAAATCTCCTGCACCCTCGGCATCGCAAGCCCGGAAGGCACATTCCCTCCGTCACATATGCCAGACAGACCTTTTGCTTTTAAAATGCGCTCCAAGGCTTTCACTACGCTTCCCACATCATTTTTCCCCTCGCCGTAATGCTCCTTCGCATAGCGCAGCAGATATGCAAGGCTCTGTGTCTGCTCTTCATCCACCAGTTGTTCCACATAGCGCAGATCCAGATTTTCTTTTCCGATAGAAAATGCCGTCTTTCCCATCCGCTTAATTTTCAGCCTTTCTTTCACATAACCGTCTCCCCGGTAAGTCTTCCGCTTCTGGACAGAACCGGATAAATCTATCACCCTCTTGCCCGACGGCAGATGGAACTCCGGAGCGCTCACTGCCGGAGCAGGATAATTCTCAAGAATTTTCTTCGTTTCATCCGTAATATCTACCGCCTGATAAGAGTCCATCTGGATAATTTTATCCGCGATATAGAAATAAGACCCGCAGCTTCCCACTACCAGAATCGTAGAAATCCCCGCCTGTGTGTATAAATCCGACGCCCTCTCCAAAAACGGGGTGATTGGTTCCTTCTCTCTGGCAACGACCCTCTGCATCAGCTCATCCCTCACCATAAAGTTCGTAGCAGAGGTATCCTCGTCAATCAACAGCAGTTTACTTCCCGCTTCCAGCCCTTCCACGATATTTGCCGCCTGCGAGGTACTTCCACTGGCGTCCAGAGTGCAGAAGCACTTCGTATCCTTTCCATTCGGAAGATGATTGATAAACAGGGAAATATCCGTATTCGTTATTTTTCTGCCATCCTCCGCCCGGAGCTTCAGTGCAGTCTCCTCCGTAATCACATACTCCCTTCCGTCCCCGGCGATATGATTATACACGCCTCTCTCCAAAGCCTTCAAAAGCGTTGATTTTCCGTGATATCCGCCGCCTGCAATTAGCGTAATGCCCTTTTTAATTCCCATTCCCCGCAGCGCGCCCTTATGCGGAAGCTCAAGTATCACAGCCATCGTTTCAGGCGCTTTAAAAGGCACGCCGCCTTTCAGCGGCCTGTCAGACACGCCGCTCTCGCGGGGGAGTACAGAATCATCCGCAAGAAACGCCACCATATCCCGTCTTTTCAGCTCCTCCCGGATATACTGCTGGTCTTCCGCCAAAAAAATCACTTTTTCCAGTTCCTGCTTCGGCGTCTTTCCATAGTATAGGCTCTGTTCCACGCACACTGGAATAAAGTCAAATAAAATTTTTTCCAGCTCCGTAGCGTTTATCGTACGTCCATTCGCCGGAAATCCTACCTCAAAGCGCACGATAACTCCATCCGATGCAATCTCACATGCCGTCCGCTCCAGAACCTCCTGTCCACAGCGGCTTACCGTAATGATACCGCTCTTCCCCGATCCCTTTGCCTGAAAGCAGAATTTATCCGCCTGTCTGTGAAAACGCCTGATTAAGTAATCCTCCAGCGCCGTCTGGTTCCATTTCGTCCCATAGTATTCTGCCGGAAACCCCGCGATTTTATGGTTTACCTTCACACTCAGCCTTGATGGCGCTGCAAACGGGTCTCCCTGCACATGCTCAATATTCAAAATATACTTTCCAAATGTATAGCTCCCTGCCAGAGACTTATAGGCAGGATAACTTTTACGGTTAATTCCCCGCAGGCTGAACCGCAAATCTTCCGATGTTTTCATAAAGTACCTCCTCAATCGCTTGTCCTTTTGCATATCGATTATACCTTATTTTATCAGTTTCTTCCACCCCCAATGCATTCGAAGATAGATTATCTCTTTTGTATCCAAAATGTATCGGCAAGCAATAGCCAGTTTGCCCGAAACAGTCTCATAATCTGCCAGTATCCGCATCCTCTCAAGCCATATTCCGTGATTAGTGCAAATTTCTCCCTCAAGCTTCTCACATCCTCAAACCATACCTCATGCTGTATTCCCCCTGTCCAGTATTGAAAATAGGGAGACGCCGCCACAGGGTCAAACTGAATCTGCGCACCGTTTCGAATAGCAATCTGCACCGCCTCCACATTTCCAATCGTTACTGCTTCCGTAACCCCTCGTTCAAAAGGAAGCGGCCAGTCATACCCGTAATTTGGAATCCCCAGCATAATCTTTTCCGGTATAATCTCTGTTACCGCATAATCCAGAACACGGCGTACCATATTCAAAGGCGCTACAGCCATATTGGGGCCGTATTTATACCCCCATTCATACGTCATCAACAATACATGATTTGCCGCCTCTCCCAACGCGCGATAATCTTTCCCTTCATAGAGAAGTCCCTGTTGGTCAGCAGAAGTCTTTGGAGCCAGCGCCACAGATACCTGATATCCTCGCGCATTCATGCGCTCCGCCGCCTCCGCTACAAAAGCTGTGAAAGCATCCCTATCCTCCGCTTTGATATATTCAAAATCAATATCCAGTCCCCCATATCCTTTCTGTTCCATCACCTGCGCAAGCTGAAGAAAGAGCCTCTCTTTTGCTTCCGGATTATTGACAACCGCACTAATCAGATTATTGTTAAACTGTCCGTCCGCTCCAAAAGGCGTCAGTGTCAAAACAGGAAGCGCCCCTTCCTGCTCCGCCCGCCGTATCATCCATACATCATCGCTTGGCGGCGGCACCAGATAACCTTCTTCTGAAAATCCATATGAAAAAACAGAAAGTTCTGTAAGATATGGAAGGGTCTGCTCCAACACCCAAGGGCTGATATAGGTATAAGCATACCCATTAGCCACGATCACTCTCCTTTCCTCCTGATTCGGTGCGTCAGGTATAAGGAGCGCCTGGCCAATGGCAAGTTGATACGGATATACAAGCTGATTCGCATAGATCAGGGACTCTGACGGCACTCCGTATCGTGTGGAAATCTCATCAACATTATCACCCGGAACTACTACATAAATCTGCATTCACGCCTCCTGTATTTATTTTATCCATCTTACGATTCAAGCCTTTTATGAAGCATATGCCTTACTTCACCGTAAAAGACATCTTCCGGTAAAAACAGAAACGTATTCATATTGAACCAAGCCCGTACAATCCCACTTGATTAGTACATGTCATTTATTATTCTCACTGTAAAACTTCCGGAGATACTTTACATTAATATTTCCGCTATCGCAATAACAGCCCTTTTATTCAAAGAGTTACGCGATTGTCTATGTATTGCCCAATCAATCTCTTCAAATGATTCCAAAACCACATCGCTCTGTATATGGCTATCACTATTTAATATTAATACATAACCGTCAATCCACACATTAATTCCGTAATATTTCAATAATCGGGACAATATATATACTTGGCGTTTAACTTGCTTAATTGGATTACGAACCTGCTTTTCATAGACATTTCCACCCCTGCTAACTTTATATTTTGTCCATTCATAATCCTCCTCTTGTCCTATTAACGTTCCGCTATAATTCTTCACTTCAATGATAAATACACCCCTGCTATTAATAATAACATTATCTAATTCCGTTGATTTACCTTCATGGTTAATGCAAATATTAGCAAGCAATATATCATCTTCTTTCAAAACTTGCTTTATAATTCGAGCTGCCTCTTTTTCTCCTTCTTTCCCTGCCGTAACTCTTGGTGATTCATACTCCCTGTCCCACAATACCATTATTAAAATAACAATAATAATAATGCCGCCACATATAAATATCCAGTTTATACCCATAATTTATCTTTCTCGCCCCATATATACAAATTCTTTGGAAAATTACAATTCTTGTATCAAAACCGTTCTTCTATAAGCCCATGATGCCTGATTAACATACTCACAAAAAAATACCTCAAATTCTAAAAATCTAATATCTTCAGTATTTTTATTAAATGTCTGATATCACATGGATACAGGCATTTCTAAGGCTGCTTCAAATGTTCCGAACCATACTTAACAACAATACAGAGCTGTCCAACGATAAAATCGACGAACTGGTTAATACATTTATGAATACATTACCTGCCTTGCTGAAAGCGCAGCTTCAAGCAGCTGTGATTTTAGATTTTATGTATCATTCGCTTTGAGGTCACAACTTGTGACCTCAAATGCTTTTTCTCGACAATTTCATTATATCATGCCACAGACGACAAAAACATTAACTGGACAACTTCGGGAACTGGAAGAACAAGGAATCGTTATAAGAAAAGTTTTTCCAGAAGTCCCTCCTAAAGTTGAATACTCTTTAAGTGAAATAGGCACAACCCTTAACCCCGTTTTATCGCAGCTATGTTATTGGGGAAAGACATATCATGCTTACCCATTTGCAGTAATTACTTACAATTTTTCATAATGAACTAACTCATTTAAAGAAATACGCTGCGACTGATGTCGTTCTGGGTCAGCAGGATTACCATTTGCATATCCTATTGCTAAAATATTGATTGGCTCTAGGGTATCTGGAAGCCTAAACTCCTGTCCATGCTTTTGTATGTTCAGAACAAATAATGATTGCCAGAGGTGCTCCATAAATGTTTGCCGCCTTTCCGATTTTCTTTAAGCCCTCTTCCTCTTGGACAACGATAAGACGAACAGGCTGTAAATTTGCTGCGGTAGGTGCAACATGAGCAGCTAATAATATTTTTTCCAACTTTTCCTGCTCTACCTTTTTGCTCATGTAATCACGAACAGAATACCTTGATTTTGCAATGTCTAAAAAGCTCATAAATTTTCCTCCTGTGTCTTTTTTCCTCTTAATTTCACAAGTTTTCTGCCTATAGCATTTGAGTCCATTTCAAACAATAAACCATCCCCCTTTTACTCACATTTCGTGTTTCTTTTCATAATATACACGTTTTGTGAGCGTTTGTCAACACGTTTTGTAAAATTAGTTCTTGATTTTTTTCACGAAATGTGTAATAATCTAATTACACAGTAAAGGATGGTGGGGAAAATGCCTGAATTCAAAGATATGCTTAAATACTTTCGTATAAAAGAAGGTTTGTCTCAAAGTGAACTTGCTGAAAAATTAGGAATGTCAGCATCTCGTATAAGTATGTACGAAGTAGGAAAACGAGAACCTGATTTTGAATCAGAGGAAAAAATAGCCGATTTTTTTAATACAGATTTAAATACTTTGCGTGGAAGAGACGTTGAAACAAATTCAAATAAAATTTCTGATCCCGATATTCGAAGAATCCAGCGTGCAAGAGAAAAAATGTCAGAACAAGAAAAAAGCAAAATGATGAAGATCCTTGAAGCTTCATTTGATGATTACTTTGGAGATGATTTTATTGACGAAGATAATGATTGAGCGCGCAAGAAGGAATGAAATAAAAAACGTTGTTATCAACGCTTTAGTTCATGCAAATGTCCCATATTTACCTGTAGATGTAAAAAAAATTTGTAAATCCTATGAATTTATTCGCTTAATACCTTTCAGTGTTCAAATGAAACATCGTGGAATGTCTTACGAAGAAATTCTGGCTCAATGTCAAACAAAAGATGCCTGTGCGGATTACTATGCTTTAAAAGATAAATACATTATTTACTACAACGATATTGATAAAGTTGCTTTTATAAACTCAAACAGATATCGCTGGAGCATAGCTCATGAACTTGGTCATATTCTACTTAATCATCATAAAATCTCTGACAAAATGAGGATTTTTAGATTTAATTTATCTAATGAAGAGTACAACCACTTCGAGGCAGAAGCCGATTATTTTGCCCAACTTCTATTAGTTCCACATGCCGCATTATTAGGTTTTAAAATAAGTACCTCTAATCAACTACAAATTATGTGTAAAATATCAAGTCCTGCATCGCGGAGGCGATACTATGAATTTATAGAATGGAAATCACACCTAAACGCGAAAGACCAGTACGATAAGAGAGTGTTTTCATACTACTCTTATTATATATTTAAGCGAAAATGTAAAAATTGCGACGCAGGAATTGTACAACGTTATGGGAAATACTGCCCTATATGCGGTTTCAAAAATACTTTAGAATGGGGAGATGGCGATAAAATGAAATATCCTTTATTAGAAACTCATGAAAACGGAAAATTGACAAAATGTCCTATTTGCGGCGAAAAAAGTGCATTTTATAATAACAATTTGTTAAATTCTTGGGATTATAACAATGCTGAATCACCTGATGCTTTTATGAATATCCCTGATGATATTGATGAAGAATTACCTTTCAACTGAGCTTTAGCTATGGAAACGATTGCGTTTTAATAAAAATACTATAAAGAAAGAAGGACGGTTATGGGAATTACTGACATATTTAAAACAAAGCAATTCAAAAGCGATGCAGAACGGCTAGCTGATGAAAATGCATATCTTAAATCCTTGCTTACGCCAGAAATGCAACACGCGCATCAAATCCGCGATGAAATTCTTCGTTTGAATACCGAAAAGCAACATTTAGAAAAAGAATTAAGCGATGTAAGAAAAGATTATGACAAATTGAATCACTCTGTTGACTCTTTAGATACGGCTATTAGGGAAAAGCAGAAGTATTTGGTTATACTTGATGATGAAATGCTGTATCAGGAATTTGGCTTATATACTCCGGTTTACAACCTGATGAACTCCGAAGCATACAAAGACAGACTCCAGGTTGTCCGGCAAAATCAGAAGTTGATGATAAAGAACAATACTGCCTCCAGTTTTCCTACAAATTTTACGTACAATAACAGTCTGGCTCAGGGAAAAAAGCTGGTCGCCGATAATGTGAAACAAATACTAAGAGCTTTCAACAACGAATGTGAGGCGATTATTGATAAAGTAAAATTCAATAACGTAGAGTCTATCCGCAAAAGAATTATCAAATCCTGTGAAGATTTAAATAAGCTAAATTCCAAGATGCATATAGCAATTACCCCGTCCTATCTTGATTTAAAGCTTCAGGAAATGAATCTTTGCTATGAATATGCAATGAAAAAGCAGGAGGAAAAAGAAGAAACCCGCAGAATCCGTGAAGAACAACGTGAAGCCCAAAAACTTCAGCGGGAAATTGACGAGGCAAGAAAGAAAAGTGAAAAGGAACGGACTCACTACAGCAATGCCTTGCAAAGAATCCTTTCACAAATGGAACATGCATCTGTTACTGAACGGGAACTTTTAGAAAGCCGTCGCACCGAAATTGAAAATCAGCTTTCTACTATCGAAAATGAACTTAGGCAAATTGACTACCGCCAGGCAAACCAAAAAGCTGGATATGTGTATATCATTTCCAATATTGGTTCTTTTGGGAAAGATATTTATAAAATAGGGATGACTCGCCGCTTGGAACCTACTGACCGCGTGGATGAGCTTGGTGACGCTTCCGTTCCCTTTACCTTTGATATCCACGCTATGATTTTTAGTGATGATGCCCCTGCTCTCGAAGCAGCTCTGCATCGGGCATTTGACTCTAAAAAAGTAAATATGGTAAATACTCGTAGAGAATTCTTCCACGTGACGCTTGAGGAAATTGAAGAAGTTGTGCGTAAAAACTATGATAAAACAGTGGAATTTGTAAAGACTCCCGCCGCCGAGCAGTATAGAGAATCACAAATGATTCGCCGCGGTATAGGAGTTCCGGAATTAGAGCACCAGGAAGTAGAGGTTTCTGATATTGTTCCCGCAAGACAGCAAATTTCCCGTGCCGTTCCCCAAAACCAACAATCTTGTAGCAAAGGAGCAAATCTGGCTACGCCGTCATCAAACCTAAAGCAAAAACGTACATATTCATCTAAGGAAATACTTCGTACAAAATGGGGAACTTACAAAATTCCTGAACCGTACAAAGTTGATTTTACCAGAGGACCCCGGCATGATTTGACAAAGATAGCTGATTAAAATAAAAAACCTCCCCTGCGCAACAAAAACCTGAAAGTAATCAAACGTAGGAAAACATGATTAAATCGCTTCGGCGTTTTAATCACCGCGCCAATTCGAACACTTTTAACAGAAAGGAGATTTTTATTATGATGTACCCATTTATGACACTCAACGATGACACCGAAATTACCCATTCCGAAATGAAACCAGATGGAAAGGTAAAGGTCTATATAGAAACGCCAGATGAAAAATATTGTTTTCGTCATGCCACATGCTGGCTTCCTGCTTACAAGTGGGAGGATATTTATCACTTTTCTGAAACGGATATTGCAAAATTCCAGGAAATTATAGAATCAACCGCTCATCTTATTTTGGAATTCTCTCAGGAAGGAGGATTTTGCAATGCCGCAAATCTTTAGATTCGGTTCTTATTGGGTCTATTTCTGGACAAATGAAAACAAACCGCTTGAACCAATACATGTCCATATTTCACAAGGACATCCTTCCGCTAACGCAACAAAAATCTGGATTACAAAAACAGGTAAATGCTTGCTTTGTAATAACAATTCAAAAATACCAGAGCGAACACTCCGAAATATGATGCGTATGATTGAGGCCAGAAATACCGATGTTATTCAAAAATGGTTGGAGTATTTCGACGAAATCAGGTACTTTTGTTAAAAGCAAAACCGCCCCTGCGCCAACAGGAACGGTTTCCACATAGATTCCTATACAGTCCCGGAGGACGGTATAAAACCACTCAACAGGAAAATTATACCACAAACCTCCTGGGCTTGCATAGCCCATTTTTTATACCCATTTTACGTTTTAAGGAGGAACGAACTATGGCAAAACGAAAGAAATACCCGAAGCTCCCCAACAGCTTCGGCTCCATCAAGTACCTCGGCAGAAACCGCCGCAACCCCTACGGTGTCTA
>SRZB01000148.1 GCA_004793585.1 Hominisplanchenecus murintestinalis
TTTCACTAATTTTTATTAGATAGAATATTTGTTTCCTATATGTGGTTTTCAAGGTGCATCTATTTCCTGGCTGCTTCACCAGCCATTTAAGACTAAAAACTTTTTAATCTTAAATCACTGGTAAAACCATGTGATTTTATTTTAATCTGGCAGCCACCTGCTCTCCCACACCGTCTCCAGTGCAGTACCATCGGCCGCTTAGGTCTTAACCTTCGTGTTCGGGATGGGAACGGGTGTGTCCCCCAAGCGCATCGCCACCAGAAAGTTTGAGCACTTAATGAGTGCAAGCCTGCGCCGCACGAATTTAGTGCGAAACTTGTTCTGCGCCAGCAGAACTTCCTCAGCTTGCCTCCCATTGATTGCTGAACAGTAAAACAACCTTCATCCTCCCACTAACCCCAGCCTCCGCTTACGCTCGGCTCTGCTAAGTGTTTGGACGGGCTTTTCCAAGCCTACTCATTCTTTTCCTTAGAAAGGAGGTGATCCAGCCGCACCTTCCGATACGGCTACCTT
>SRZB01000149.1 GCA_004793585.1 Hominisplanchenecus murintestinalis
GCTTTAGTGGCATAGGCTTATTGTGCAATTTTTTAAATTTGCTCATTTATAGTTACTTATTAACCTTAGCTGCAATAGCAAATGAATTAGAATATCGATGCAAACGAAATGCACATATTCTTTTAGCTGTTGGATTGCCGATAGGAAGATTTGGTGCTGAACGAGATGATTTCATTAAGTATCTTTCAAAGAATAAGGTAATTCATTTTAAGTATGAAAAAAAGGAATACAATGTTGTAATTGAGAGGGTTTCAGTTTATCCACAAGGATATGCAGCAATAGCACCTAATATTTCAAATTTAGGACCGAAGGAGTTAGTCGTTGATATTGGTTCGTGGACAGTTGATTTACTTCCGATAGTAGATCATTCTCCAGATGAGTCAAGATGTGTAACCACTCCAGAAGGAATTATTACTTGTATGAGAAGAATCAATGAACAGTGCGTTAGACAGTTAAATGGAGCTTCCTGTATAATTCAAATATAGGAAATTCCAAGAAAGAAGGTTGAGAAA
>SRZB01000150.1 GCA_004793585.1 Hominisplanchenecus murintestinalis
GTTTCACTGGGGCTGATAAAAGGCGTTGAAGCTGAAGAATAATATATGCCATATGACCTTAAAAAAACGACTTTAGAGCCAGTTGTAAAAACAGGCTCTTTTTGATTGCTATAAAACCAGCCAAACGAAAGGAGTGCAACGAAATATGATAGAAAAATCCGAATTATCCACCACAGAAACAGTTACCCTAACAGAACAGGTCTATACACATGACATTGCGGCACGGATTGTTGAGAACTTCGAGAGTGTTCTTGATGAACAGGACATTACGCTTACCAGCCCGGAAGATGATGAGAAAGAGCCTGACAATGCTGCCCGCCTGTATGGCAGCGCTTATTGTGATTTGCTTGATGCGACAGAATCCATTGTCATCCAGACATTGGAACAGGCTGGCGTAAGCCGCGATAAATATATTACTGACCGGTTCTCCGGAAATTACTAAGAAAAAGCCAGAGCGAAAGTCCAGCTAAGAAATGTCAATAGGTAAAATGAAAAATGTTAAAAAAGTTTT
>SRZB01000151.1 GCA_004793585.1 Hominisplanchenecus murintestinalis
CGGACAGGTTCGGCGGCACGGAGGGCGGCGACCTTGCCACGTTTTTAATTCAGACAGCGGAGAACGCCGTGGAGGGCAATTTACCCGATTACCTCTCACAGCTAAAGGGCTGCACGAAAGACAGCTTTTTAGAGGAACTGGACGACTATAATATAGAAGTGATTTACAAACGGCTTGCCGCAAACAGCGTCGCCTATATGCTGTTAAGCCGCTGCGGTCTGGATGCGGGAGGATATTTTGAGCGTGAGGACTTTGCGGAGATTATAAATTTTAACACGCCCCAGACATTGAACGCCATCGGCATCGCCACAAGTGACATTTCCGAGATGGCGTTAAGGGAAATCTCTGCGGCAGTCCGAAATGTGCAAATCGAAGCAAAATGTCAGAACCGCACATTTGCAAGGAACATTGCAAGCCAGTATGATAAAGGCAGGAAACAACCCGAAAGCAATTTGGTAATATGTCAAGAGGAAAATGAAAAAGATTTTCGTGAAAAAG
>SRZB01000152.1 GCA_004793585.1 Hominisplanchenecus murintestinalis
ATAATCCCGTATGTTTGAATATATTGCCGTCCGTTTATATAATGAAAGAAAAAAGGACGGTGATATGAATGAGAGAAAAGAAAAATCATTTATATGTGGATAGTGAAGAAAGAAAACTCCTGTTGCATAGCCTTGTGGGATTAAAAAATCAGCTCATACAGCAAGGAAGATATACGGATTGCGTTGATGAGCTTATTATCAAGGTTATCCATGCACCTGTAAAAAAGTTAAGGGTAGAAATGGCAGGAAGAAGTGATGTGTGATAAGGAATTTAAAGAACTGGTGAAAATAGCGGTCGAGAAACTAAAAGATGAATCTGTATTGAAACTGTTACAAGCGGATGCAAGTTATCAAAAGGATAGTAACAATGAGGGAAGTGCAGAGGATGCCTTTAATCAACTTGATTTGACAGAGAAACAAAGGGAAGTTTGTCAACATCTTATAGATTGCAGGGATAAGCAGGATTTTGAATACGGTACTCATGCGTATATT
>SRZB01000153.1 GCA_004793585.1 Hominisplanchenecus murintestinalis
CGCTTCGCCGCCTGTGTTCATGCTTCATCAGCTCCTTTCCTTTTTCTTTGTTCTCGTCTGCCCGTATGACAGTTAATTTTTCCTTGAGGGTGTCGCTGCGGGCTTCGATTCCCTCGCATAATCTGACCTCCTTACGCAGTGTTTTCATGCGCCCCGTGATTTCCGACAGCCGAGCCTTGACCGCTTCTTTATCTTTGCCGCTTGCTTTGCGGCTCTGGGAGTAAAGCCCCTTTCGCTGTTCGGTCAGCTCACTTATCTCGGATTCCAGAGAGCCTTTATAAGACAAAAGCTGCTCTGCCGTGTCGATATGGTTGCGGCAGAGCAGCCTTGTTTCGTTTGTGATGGCTTCCATCTTCATCAAGTCGTCCTTTAGGAGATAGTGAAGCCGTGCATAGTTCTGTTGCTTCTTCTTCGGCAGGATGCCGAGCTTGTAGCAGTAGTGGAGATACAGCCCACGCAAGCCGCCGA
>SRZB01000154.1 GCA_004793585.1 Hominisplanchenecus murintestinalis
TGGCTTCTTCCGGGGTAATCTCGCCGGGGACAAAGGACTGCCGGACATGGTAGGCAAGTACATCGTCCGCACCGTGTACCCGTCCAGTGGTGGAAATGTACTCCCGTTTTGACAGCAGAAACTCGGCATCGGCTACCCGGCTGTCACACGCAAAGCCGGTGACGAGCCTGCCGTTATCTGTCTTTTGCGGGTTGGATACATAGTCAATAATGTCACTGACCGCTTGGCTTTCGGTGCGGCCCTTGCCGATGTGCAGCGGCATGATGCGTGTAGTTGCCATGATGGAATCCTCCTCTCTGAACTCGTTTCTTTTATTGCAATAAATCCTTTTGGCGGGTATAATAAAATAAAAATTTTTCTGCACCTCAAAGTCCAGCTAAGAAATGTCAATAGGTAAAATGAAAAATGTTAAAAAAGTTTTT
>SRZB01000155.1 GCA_004793585.1 Hominisplanchenecus murintestinalis
AAGGCAAAGCGGGCGAAGAAAGCCGCAGAGCAGAAAACAATGCGGAATAAGGCAGAACAAAACGCCATGCGTACAATGGGACAGGACGGCTTGCAGGAAATACAAGGGACTGCAAGCCGTCCCGCTGTTTCCGCTGCTCCTGCCAAGACCGAAACGCCCCAGACGGCGGCAAACTCGCTGATAAAGACCAGACAGCAGGGAAAGCGGACGATAAAGACAACCGCCAGAAATGCGGAAAAAACCGTCAAGACCACAGCCAAAGGCACAGTCAAGGCGACGGAAAAAGGCGTGAAAACCGCAAAGGCGACATCCAAGACAGCGATTAAGACCACCGAGCAGACCGCAAAGGCGGCACAGAAAACGGCGAAAGCATCTGCCAAAGCCGCCCAGAAAGCGGCGCAGACGGCAA
>SRZB01000156.1 GCA_004793585.1 Hominisplanchenecus murintestinalis
AGAGCCATACGGCGAGGACGATGCTTGCCAACTCTGAATTTATCATCATGCTGAACCAAGCATCCACAGACCGTATTGAGCTTGCGAAGCTCCTTAACATCTCCGATTTACAGATGAGCTATATCACGAATGTTGGTGCGGGGCAGGGGTTACTCAAAGTCGGCAGCTCCCTTGTGCCGTTCGTTAATAAGTTCCCACGCAATACGGAGCTGTATAAGCTGATGACGACTAAATTTGGGGAGTGCTAAAAGGAGGGATTTTTATGTCAGAGATAAGATTCCGCAACGCAGCCCACCGTGATTTTTTTCTGGAAAGCATGATGAAATGCAGGGTAAACGACTGCTACCACAGGGCGTTTTTCTATGTGATGGGGATTGCGGGGGAAACAAGGCAGAACATCA
>SRZB01000157.1 GCA_004793585.1 Hominisplanchenecus murintestinalis
AGGCTTTCTCACTCGGCAAGATAGTAGTCCTTTGGAGATTACTCTCAACCATGACGATAATCGCTTCGTCACGGGTCAGCTCCTTAACTTCGCATTTGAGCGTTTCAAGCCCTGCAATCTCGCAAGCCTTTTTCCTCCTGTGACCGCTGATAAGCTCATACCGCCCATCCTCTTTCTGGCGGACAGTGGCAGGGGTCATCACGCCGCTCCGCCTTACGCTGTCCACAAGCTGCTCCATGTCCTCGTCCATTAAGACCTTGAACGGGTGGTCTGGGAACTCGTCAATCTCCGCAATCGGGATTTCCCTTATTTTGCTTAGATTCGCTTCCGCACGGCTCTCGTCCGTTTCAAAGAGGTCATCGTATGCGGTCAGCTCGATTTTGCTTTCTCTG
>SRZB01000015.1 GCA_004793585.1 Hominisplanchenecus murintestinalis
TATTCATTATCTTTTGGCTCATAATCCACATACGCATAGACTGTTTCAGCAGTGTTACTATTTCCTACCCAAAAGGACGCACGTCTCCACATGTACACTCATCGGAAACTGGTCAACTCCCTGCCCGCTCACCACTTCATACCCTCTCTCACACAAATACTTCAAATCCCTCGCCAACGTAGCGGAATCGCAGCTCACATACACCACACGCTCCGGCTCCATCTTCACGATAGTGTCCAGGAGACTTTCGTCGCAGCCTTTCCGCGGCGGGTCTACCACGATGACGTCAGCGGATATGCCGTCTCTCTCATACATTTGGGGCAGCACTTCTTCTGCCTTTCCTACGAAAAAGCCGACATTTGTGATACCGTTGATTCTGGCGTTGTTCCTGGCGTCCTCGATAGCTGCCGGAACGATTTCTACTCCGTACACTTGCTTTGCTTTCTGTGCAAGGAAGAGGGAAATCGTGCCGATTCCGCAGTACAGATCCCAGACCGTCTCATTTCCGGTAAGGGCGGCATATTCCAGAGCCTTTTCATATAGCTTCTTCGTCTGCACCGGATTTACCTGATAAAAGGACAGAGGTGAAATGCGGTATTTAATCCCCCCGATGTAATCCTCAATGTAACCACGTCCCCACACGGAGAGAATTTCATCACCCAAAATTACATTTGTCCGCTTCCTGTTCACATTTAAAGTAATACTCGTCATGCCGGGAATTTCCGCCAGACGTTCTGCCAGTTTTTCAATTTTTCTGACCTTATGTCCATTAACCACCAGGCACACCATGATTTCTTTCGTGGTAAACCCATAACGGATTAGTACATGGCGCACCAGCCCTTTCCCCGTAGACTCATCATACGCCGAAATATGCTCCTTTTCCATGAAATCAACGACGGCATCCAGGATTTTCTCGTTCTCCGGTACGCCGAGCAGGCATCTGCGGTTTTCGATAATGCTGTGGGTGCGTCCTGCATAGAACCCCGTAATAATTCTTCCGGTTTTATCTGTACCTACCGGAAACTGTGCTTTATTCCTGTATCCAAAGGGATTGTCCATACCACAGATTGGCTCCAGCCAAATGTTATCAAATCCCCCGATTCGTTTCAGGTTATTCTGAATTTTATTTTCTTTAAAACGAAGCTGCGCTTCGTAAGCCATCGCCTGGAGCTGGCATCCGCCGCACTGGCGCGCCACCGGACAGGGTGCAGTTACCCGCCAGGGAGACGGCTCCAGCACCCGCATCAGCCGTGCATAGCCGTAGTTTTTCTTCATTTTCATAATCTTAGCTTCCACTACGTCGCCTATAACGGCATCCTTTATAAAGAGAGCAAAGCCGTCCATCTTCCCGATGCCGGCTCCGTCTGCTCCCATATCTTCTATTTTTACTTGTATCAAATCATCTTTCTTCATATGCTCGTTTTCCTGATATTCGATTCAAACAGCCGGTTATACCCCAGCCACTCATTGTTATCCGCCGCCCCTCTGACCGCCTCCTTGAAGGTCTGCATTTTGGCGTCCGTATTATCTGCAAAATTCAACGCCAGCGCCTCTGCAAGAGCCGGCTTTTTCGGCGAGCCATATTCCAATTCCCCATGATGCGCTAAAATGCAGTGCATCAGCTCGCTCAGCAGTTTCTTAGGAAATCCCTGGATGCGTCTTGCCGTTGCGCCCACCAGCTCCGCACCCATATAAATGTGCCCTAAAAGCTGACCGTCATCGGTGTAGTCATTCTCAGGAAATGTAGAGATTTCCCGCATCTTCCCTACATCATGAAAAAGCGCCGCAGTAAGGAGCAGATCCCCGTTTAAAATCGGATATTGCTTAATATAAAAACAGCAGAGCTTTACTACCCCAAGCGTATGCTCAAGCAGCCCGCCCACAAATCCGTGATGAACACTCTTCGCCGCTGAATGAAATTTAAAAGCCTTAATAAAAGCCTCATTATCCTTGAAATACAACTCCGTCAGCTTTTTCAGATGTTCATTCTCAATCTTTTCCACATAATCCATCAGTTCTCCATACATTTCCTCAATATCCCGCTCACTGACCGGAAGATAGTCCTGCGGGTTATATTCCCCTTCTCTTGCCCGGCGCGCACGCTTGATATTCAGCTGCAAAGCTCCCTGAAAGTTTGTCACATCTCCGACGACATCCACATAGTCCAAAACTGCAAAATCATCAATCCCCTGGGAATCCGGATCCCATATTTTAGCGTCAATCGTACCTGTTTTATCCTGCAAAATCACATTTTCATACGCTTTTCCGTTTTTCGTAACTGCCGCCTGCCTGTACTTACACAAGTAGATATCCCCTACCTTTTCTCCCTCTCTCAACGTTTCAATGAATTTCATCTCTTCCCCTTTCCGGCACGCTTGCTGCCTCATCTTCCGCCCTAACGTCCCAACTGTACCAAAACTTCCATATCTACATATCCGTCCACCGATGTACGCTTAATCTCAAGCTTAACCATCTCTTCCGGGCTGTGTTTTTGAATTTCCTGCCTGTAATCCTCTATGGTTAAAATTTCCTTGCCGTCTATGCCTGTAATAATATCCGCCACATACACACCTGCGTGCATTGCCGGAGAATCCTCTGCCACGCTCCGCACGTAAATCCCCTGAGGCATATGGAACTCCTCGGCAATCGTCGCATCAATCTCTTTTCCCACTATTCCCACCGTGGGACGCTCCCTGCCGTTCGCCAGATCCATCACCAGCTCCTGGATATCGGGAACTGCCAAAGCGGTAAGTGTGATCTGCCCGCTGTCCGAAGAAAAGCTCTGCGCAATAATCCCCATGATTTTCCCGTCTAAATCAATCAATATACCGCTGCCCTGCTGGCTTCCCAGAATATCTGTATTTAACACACGGTACTGAGCGTCCACCACAGGCATCTCCACCATCGAAGTAATCATGCCAAACGACATGCTGCTGTTGTTTGCCACCGGAGTTCCCAAGGCAATCACCGGCTCACCCTGTTTCATATTTCCAGATACTCCCAGTTCCGCCGGCGCAATCCCATCCATGTCGGCAGGAAGGCTCGATTTTCTCACGCACAGTACTAACAGCCCTGTTGCCGCATCCCGTTTCTGAAGGCTCGCGTCTGCCACTGTCCCGTCTGAAAATGTTACGATAATGCGCTCTGCTTCGACAGCAGCATGGCTTCCTGTCAATATAAAATATTCCTGCTGGCTCTGGGCAATGATAAGACCTGCTGTCTGAATACGGTTTTCTATCACTTCATTGAACCAGTCCACATTGCTCGTTTCGCACGTCACAGTAACGACTGACGGATAGACGCTCTCCGCCACTTGCGCCATTTTTCTGTAAAGCATCTTGTAATCCGAAATCTCCAGATCCTTGCGCTCAATCACCGTATGCGGCGCTTCTGTTTCCGCTGTCTCTGTCTGTGGTGCCTCCGTCTCTTCCATTTCCGTTTCCTCACGCACTACAATTACCTGCGCCGGGTCCTCCGGCTCGCCAAACTGCTTCTTTGCCCACGGCTGAACCACCGAGAATGTAATCCCTGCCGCAGCGCCAAACAGAATAGCCAGGGCACACGCCCCGATTCCCTTCCGGAACCATCTCATTTTATAAAAAGGCTTTTTCTTAAGCTGCTCGCTCATGAAATCAAATTCCCTCTGTCCCTTCTCCGACATATGAATCGTCTCCTTATTATCTCCCAGCGCCCCCTATTATCACGATTAGTCTACCAAGAATTTATGAACAAATCATGAATTCTCCCTTCCTTTTCTCATTTCCTGATTATCTCATAGCTAAAATCCGATTGAAACGCTCCCTCAAGCCCCTCTGTAATCCAGAGTCCGCCTTCTTTATCCAGAAAAACCGCATCAAACTCTTCCCTGTGCAATTTCCAAAAGGACACAGCCTGCTCCATTCCCATGACAAAAAGAGCCGTGGACAGACCGTCCGCCAGCATCCCGTCCTCACTGACAACAGTAACAGACTCCAGCCCGCTGTCTGCCGGATAGCCGCTCTTCGGATTCAATATATGATGATACGTTTTTCCATCCTGCTCAAAGTATCTCTCATATCCGCCTGAAGTCACCACCGCTTTTCCATTCACGGAAAGCACCCCCAGAAAATCTCCGTCCCCTTTCGGGCTGCGTACTGCCACACGCCAATTTCCCCCGTTTGCTTTCCTGCCAAGCACCTGCACATTTCCTCCCAGGCTGACAATCCCGCTCTCAATCCCATACTCCTGAAAGATTTTCATCATTCGGTTCGACGTATATCCTTTTGCAATTCCGCCCAAATCTATTTCCATCCCCTCCAAACCAAACGTCACTTTCTCCCGTTTTCCGTCCAATACAATCTGCGAACCGTCTACCCTGTCCAGCAGCGCCTTCAACTCCTCCGGTTCCGGCACCCGGTATTCTTTATCTGGAAACCCCCACGCCTGCATCACAGGATAAATGCTGATATCAAACGCGCCGTCTGTCTCTTTACAAATCCTTTCCGCCCCTTCCAGCAAAGCAGCTGTGTCCTCTGACACAAAACCGCCCTCTTCCCGGTTTAGCCTGAACACTTCGCTGTCCTCTGCCCCTGTGGAAAGCAGTGCGTCCAGTCGTTTCACTTCTTTCTCTGCCGCTTCCACAGCTTCCTCACACCGTCCCCCATAAGCGGTAACCGTCATCACCGTATCCATAGCGAAAAATTCCCTTGAAGCTGACGCCTCGTGGGTACTCTTCCCGGTACATCCATATAAAAACACTCCTGCCGCCATCATCAAAAGCAGGCGCATGAACCAGAACTTCCTTTCCCTTCTCATTCTCATGCCATACCTTTCCAACGCATTTCCTGTTTACACAAAATCCTATCGTTTTCCTCAAGTATTGCACTCATTTTTTCATCCGTCAACTCTTTTATGGCAACAGAAACAAATGAGAACAATATTCCCCTGGCAGCCAGCGCATCCACATCTGACTTCTTCCCCAAAGCATAGCATCTCACTGAAAAATCCCGTTACTGTTGGCTTCTTGACTTTCCTTGAAAAAAGGCTACAATAATTTTATGTAGAATTAGTACAAAGAATCTGAAACCATTTAAAATACTAATGAACACCTCAATGGTGAAACGGAGGAATATAAAATGATTATCAACACTGGCGGACGAACAGATACCGTACAATACTACACAGAATGGCTTCTGAATCGTTTTGCAGAGGGATATGTCCTTTCACGCAATCCGCTTTTTCCAAATAAAGTCGCACGCTATGAACTGATTCCCGACAAAGTAGACTGCGTTGTGTTCTGTTCGAAAAATTATGCGCCTATCTTGCCGCGTTTACATGAAATTACAGACCGTTTCCATACTTATTTCCATTATACGATTACCGCTTATGGGAAAGATATTGAACCCGGCGTGCCTGATATTGATAAAAGTATAGACACGTTAATAAAGCTTTCCGCCCTGGTGGGAAAGCAACGTGTTTCCTGGAGGTATGACCCTGTTTTGCTGACAAAGGATTACACCGTAAAGCGCCACCTGGAAACCTTTGAGCGGATGGCAAGTGCGCTGGCTCCTTACATAGACCGCTGCATTTTCAGCTTTGTAGAAATGTATAAAAAACTGGAAGTCAATATGCCTGAAATTATCCCCTTATCCGGGCAGGATATAGACACACTGGCACAGGGACTTGGCTCTATTGCTGAGAAGTATGGGATTTATATTCAGACCTGCGGAACAAACGGAGATTTTACCCCTTATGGGATTCATGCCTCCGGCTGTACGACGCTTGATATTCTGGGCAAAGCGAACAGCATCATGTTCCGAAATCTGAAGCATAAAGGCATGAGGCAGGGCTGCCATTGTATAGAAAGCCGCGATATCGGCGCCTATGATACCTGTATGAACGGCTGTAAATATTGTTACGCCAACAAAAACCCCCATAAAGCATTTGAAAATTATCAATACCACGACAAGACTTCTCCCCTTCTGCTCGGCGCAGTAAAACCAGACGATACGATAACCCAGGGAGCACAAAAGCCCTTTCAGGCATATGCGGAACAGCTGCGTCTCCAACTATAAAAATGAAGATATCACAAACTCAAGAAGCCGCTCTGAAAATACTCTATCCGGCTCCATGAGCCGAATTTCCCCTTCTGGTTTGCAACACTTCCCAAGTATCTGCGGCGCAATCCCCACATCCGCCTCTGCCAGCATCGGTAAATCAAATGCACTGTCCCCGGCAGCTATCGCCTGTTCCGGCTTTACCTTTTCCCGGAGCCGCTGAAGAGCCGCGCCTTTATTCAGAGATTTCGGGAGCGCATATACTTTTACTCCGTTGCGGAAGACATCCATTCGATTCATATCCAGCTCTTCTTTTAACCTGTCTACAGACTCTTCCGGACACCTGCTTTTGGTAAACAGAAACAGATTCCTGATATTTCTGACCTCAAGGCTTCTGTTTTCATCCCTTTCCAGAATTTCCGCTGCTTTCCACAACTCATCCTGACAGTCTGCTGTCATTTCCACAGACTCCCGATACCAGCCCGCGTCCTCCTGCCCATTTATCAAAAGTACGCCGCCGTTACATACCAGCGCATATGACGGCACTCCCACTCCCAAATCAATCCGGCGGTACTGCTCCTCCGTCCGGGTAGTCACAGGCACAAACAAAAGCCGGGACGCCGCATATTTCAGCAGCCCGTATGTCCTTTCCGTAATATACGAAACCTCCCGTCCCTGATAAATCTCCACACACCGCTTCTTTTCACCAATATCATGCTTATACGAAAATATCAGAGTATTATCCAAATCCGAAAAAAATGCAATCATAAAAATCCTTTCCCAAAGGTGCTGCTATAAAGTGCTGCCGTTCAACTTTCAAATTGCGGTTTGTCTGCTAGTTCATTGCTTTCCCCTGTCGGTTCCGCGACTGTCCGGGGTAAGCAATGAACTCACAAACAAACCGCAATATAGGGCTGGCAGCAACGCTGAACCAGCCCTATTTCATTGTGTAGTATTATTTTTCTCCGCCCACAGCCACTTTCCTTACCATGTCCACCGGAATCATAGTAACTGCCAGCAGGATTACCGCAATCCAGCCCTGGATGCCGAACGGCACGCAGCTGAACATGCTTCCAATCCACCGGAATGGTGCAAACGGAATCAGCGCCGCGTTTACAATCGCAAACTGGACGGCGATGATGATGAAGAACACTTTGAGGAATCCTGTATTCTCATCCAATCCCCTGAATATGCCAAAGCGGTCGTCACGCACATTGAATCCGTTAAACAGCGCGCTTACAATAAACAGGACAAAGTACCCTGTCAGATGCTGCTCTTCGTTTGCAAACAGCCCTGCAAAGAACGGCAGCTTTAAGAAAAGAAAACTGATAATCGTAAGCCATGCGCCCATTGTAAGAATCTGCGCCATCATTTTCTTGTTTACGATGCTTTCGTCTCTTCTTCTCGGCTTCTCATCCATATATTTCTTCAAAGCCGGCTCGTTGCCGAGCATGATTGCCCCCAGCCCGTCCATAACCAGGTTGACGAACAGCAGGTGGGTTACTTTCAAAGGCTCCTCTACGCCGAAGAATGGCGCGACAGCGCTCACTACCACTGCCGCTACGTTGATTACCAGCTGGAACTTACAGAATTTCAGGATATTGTGGTAAATCGTCCTGCCGTACCAGATGGCGTCTTTGATGGACTTAAAGTTATCGTCCAGGATAACAATCTTTCCTGCCTCTTTCGCTGCTTCCGTCCCGCTTCCCATAGCAAAGCCTACGTCCGCGCGTTTCAGTGCTGGAGAGTCGTTTACGCCGTCTCCGGTCATACCTACGACCAGATTCATCTCCTGGCACAGCCTTACCATACGGGACTTATCCGTCGGAAGCGCCCGGGCAATAACACGGATATGTGGAATCATTGCCTTTACTTCTTCATCAGACATCTCATTAAGCTGTGCGGAGGAAATCGCTTTATCCTCTTCACTCTTCAAAAGCCCGGCGTCTTTTGCAATCGCTACTGCCGTCTCCAGCCTGTCCCCGGTAATCATAACTACCTGGATGCCCGCATTCTGTACTTCTTCAATCGCTTCTTTCGCCTCCGGGCGCACATCATCGCGGATGCCGACCAGACCGATCACCACGATATCGTCGTTAATGGCGTTTTCCACCATCGCTTTCTCTGAGTAACCAAAGGCCAGGACACGCATTGCCTTTGCCGCAAGCTCATCAATCTTTTTGTTGAGGACTTCTTTATCCAGCTTCTGCTCTTTTCCGTCCCCGTCCAGATACCGTGCCGCAGACGCCAGCAGCTTCTCCGGCGCGCCTTTGTAGAATGTTTTTCCCAAGCTGTCAATCCTCGCCTGGCTGAATTTATTCGCAGAGTTAAAGCCCTGGCTCGCCGTAACCGCACAGTCTTTATCCGATTCAAGCGCCAGGAATACAGGCTCTCCGATAAATTTCATCAACGCCTGGTCCGTGGCATTTCCGCCGATAACCCGGTGGGAAGAATCAAACATAGACTGTGTATTTTTTCCTATCGCAAGGTCTACCAGACCTTTCACCTGGCTGTGTTTGCTTAAATCCGCAAGACCGATGGACTTTCCGTCCGCAGTAAAAAAGTCCACAACTTCAAGCCTTCCTTTTGTAATCGTCCCCGTCTTATCGCTGAACAGGATATTCAGGGAACCTGCTGTTTCGATACCTTCCGCTTTCCGCACAAGCACATTGTGGGCAAGCATTTTGCTGGTATTTTGCATAAGCACCAGGGAAATCATCAATGGCAGACCCTCCGGCACTGCGCACACGATGATAACTACCGCAAGGGAAACCGCTTCTACGATTTTCTTGACAACTACCTCAACGCCCAGCCCGAAGAAAGCGTCAAATCCCCCTGCCGACGTGACAAAATATGCAAAATACAGGACTGCTATCACGATTGCCCCGATATAACCAAAGGTAGAAATCTGCTTTGCCAGCTTTGAAAGCTTCACTTTCAGCGGGGAATCCGGCTCATTCTCCTGCATTTCCTCGGCCATCTTGCCCATCATGGTTTTCAGGCCGACTTTCCTGACGTCAAGAATACCCTCCCCGTCAAATACCACGGCTCCCCGGAACAGAGAATGGGCGTCCACAAATGTGTCGCCTGTGATATTTTCTGCAAGCTCGACTCCTTCGCCCGCAGCCGTTTTCTTACATTCCTCCGCCTCTCCGTTCAGCGCGGAATTGTCGACCCGCAGGCTGCCGGAGACGAGGATGCCGTCTGCCGGAATCTTATCGCCGGACTGCAGGAGCACCTTGTCTCCTACAACTACATCATCCACATCAATCACTGTCACCAGGCCATTTCTGTGTACCTTGCATTTATCTTTTTCTGTACTGTCTTTTAGTTCACGGTATTTCATATCACTGGCAACACCTGTCTTCGCAGATACAAATGCAACAATCAGCACTGCCACAATCGTTCCCAAAGGCTCGTAGATTTCCGCGTAGCCAAAGCAGAACATAACAATCATCAGCGCCGCAATCGCCAGAAGAATTTTAATCATCGGGTCGCCAAAAGTTTCTTTAAATTCCTCCCAGAAGGTTGTCGGTTCTGAATCCGGTATCACATTTGAGCCATGCTGCTGCCGCGAGGCTTCCACCTCTTTATCGGTTAAACCATTGAATTTCATTCTTGCCCCTTTCTGACGCGCCTGCGCGCCATCTTGGTAAATTAGGAAGTTAACTTCCTCACTTTTAACCTCTTGTTGTTCTATACGTATCTCTTTACTAAATCACTGATGCTTCCGTCGTTCGTTCCCTGTCCGATGGCGTTGAATTTCCATTCATTATTGTAACGGTACACTTCTCCGAATACCATACCTGTCATCCCGGAATAATTTTCTGTCAGATTGTACCTGCACATCTCACGGTTGTTTCCCGCATCCACCAGACGGATGAAAGCATTCTGAATCATTCCAAAATGCTGGTTCCGCTTAAATGCATGATAAATATTTACCACAATCACAATCCTGTCATACTCTGCCGGAACATGCGCCAGGTCGATAACAATCTGCTCATCATCTCCTTCGCCTGCGCCCGTCAGGTTATCGCCCATATGCTGAACCGTCCCAGACATATGGCGGAGGTTCGCAAAATAAACCACATCCCTGTTATCACAGAACTTCCCGCCTTTCAACAGGATAGCCGAAGCGTCGCAATCAATAGGCTGCGGCTTCGGCGCAAAGAATCCACGGGCTCTCGGCGCCTCGTCCCATCCGAGACCTACTACTATTTTGGCGAGACCTGCGCTCTCTTTTGTCAGGCTCACCTTTTGTCCTTTTTGTAAACTGATTGACATTTCGATTCCTCCTTATTCTACGTCCACGCCAAAGCTTGCACAGAGCGCTGCCAGGCCGCCCTGGTAGCCGCTTCCGATGGCGTTAAACTTCCACTCATTTCCATTCTTGTACAGTTCCCCAAACACTGCCGCTGTTTCAATAGAAAAATCCTCGCCCAAGTCATACCGCAGCATTTCCTCTCCGGTATCTTCATTGTAGATGCGGATAAACGCATTGCTGACCTGCCCAAAATTCTGCCTTCTCGTCTCAGCGTCATAAATAGTTACCGTAAATACAATCTTCGCAATATTTGCCGGAACGGCAGAAAGATTTACTTTAATCTGCTCATCATCCCCTTCACCCTCGCCTGTCAGGTTATCTCCCATATGCTGGACGCTCCCTGACGGATGTGTAAGGTTTCCGTAAAATACAAAATCTTCTCCCCTGGATACCTTCCCGTTCTCTGTGACAAGAAATGCAGCTCCATCCAAATCAAAAGCGCCGCCTGTATCAAACTGGTTCACATCCCAGCCTACGCCGACTACTACTTTTGACAGTCCCGGATTTCCTTTCGTCAGACTTACTTTCTGCCCTTTTTGCAAATTAATTGGCATTTCAAATTCCTCCTTTAAATACCGCCGCCATCTGACGGCGTACTATAAGCAATCTTTAAGCTACCTCAATCCCATAATGTCCGCAAAGTGCCGCAAGGCCGCCCTGGAAACCGCTTCCAATGGCATTAAACTTCCATTCTCCGTTATGACGGTACAGCTCGCCTACTACCACTGCCGTTTCAATCGAGAAATCTTCGCCAAGGTCGTAACGGATAAGCTCGCTGCCTGTCGCCGTATCCACAATCCTGATAAACGCGTTGCTGACCTGTCCGAAATTCTGCCTCCGCAGCTCCGCATCATAAATCGTTACCGTAAATACTACCCTGGATACATTCGCCGGGATTATCGTGAGGTCAACTTCTATCTGCTCATCGTCGCCGTCTCCGCCTCCCGTCAGGTTATCGCCCATATGCTTTACCGCTCCGCTGTTATGCTCCAGATTCCCATAGAAAATAAATTCCCGCTCCGTCGGGCATTTTCCATTTTCTCCTACCATAAATGCCGCAGCGTCCAGGTCAAAGTCCGCGCCGGAATCAAATGCGTTTACATCCCAGCCCAGCCCGACCATAATATTTTTCAGGCTCGGGTTTCCTTTTGTTAAATCGACTTTTTGTCCTTTTTGTAAATTGATTGGCATAACCTTCTCCTCCTTAAATTATACTATTCCTTGATTTTTACCTTTTATCAGGCATCTGATACATGCTGTTAAATTCCCGTTTAATATTCTCAAGCCGCGCCTTGTCATCAATGCGCTGCCGTTTTGCATTTTCCTGAATCTGCTTTGTCTCTTCGATGCCGCTGACAATCGTCCGCCAGGTGGTTTCCAGTGTCTCTATCTTGATAGAGCTTCCCGCCGCCATCTTCGCAGTAGCTTTCGACTGGGCTACCGTGTTTTTCGCATTCCGTATCAGCATCTCATTCGTCTTTTCATCTAATGCAGACATAGCGTCTGCCTGAATCTTCTGACGCTTGAGCATGATAGCCTGTGCCAGCGCCTGTTTGAAAATCGGAAGCGTGATGATAAATGCGGAATTAATCTTACGCACCAGGTTCATGTTCGTGAATTCCATAGTCTTAATCATCGGAATCGACTGCATCGCCACATTCTCAGCAGTCCGCAGATCCTGCGTCCTCTGCTCCAGCATCATCAACGCCTGCTGCAGCGACGTAATCTCAAACTGGATGGAATTGTCGCCCGTGGCCTCCATGTCCGCCTGCCTCTTTTCGATATACTCTTCAATCTCCCGGCAGCCCTGTTCCCCGGCTAAGATATATTTCACCAAATCGTGGTAAAATCCCACGTTTGCGTCAAACATCTGATTCAGCTTGCGGTTCGACTTCTTAATCTCGGACTCATACTGTTTCAGTTCTACATAAATCTTATCTACCTCATCGCCCATCGTCCGGTATTTTTCCAGAATCTTATCCAGCTGCTTTTTCATATTGCCGAACAGCTTGGAAAACAGCCCAGGACTTTCCTCCTTAACTTCTTCAATGTCAAACTTTGACATGATCTTCGCCAGGGTGTTCAGCAGTGTGCTGGACTCGTTAAGCTGCGACAAATCCATACCGTTCAGCACCACGTCGGAAGCTTTTGAAATCTCTTCCGCCGCCTGCGCCCCAAAAGTAACGATTGTCTCCAGATTGTCAATTTCAATCGTGCTCACAAGCGCGTCCACTTCCGGTGAATTTACCAGCTCCGTGTTCATCTGCTCCCTGTCAGCCACAATATCATATTGCTCTACGACCGCTATCTCTTCTTTCGTATCCGGGACAGCGGAGACTGTCGGCTGCTGCACAGCCGCTTTGCTAAAGTCTAATCCCATATTATATACCTCTCTTAAAAAATTTATCACGCCATGTAGGACGTGTATTTAACGAAATCATTCGGAAATCAGGAACCTGCAGGTCATACAAATAATCTCCCGTCTGATGCTCCTCCAAAAACTTTCCCACAAAATACTGCTCTACGCTCTGGTAACCCGTCGGGACAAAAAACACTACGTCAAATCCCAGCATACTCAAGTATGCCGTCACGATGGAATCCTCCAGTGAAATCGGCCGTTCCCCCGTATTGATATAGACAATCTTCGGATTCTTCTTTGTAAAATCAAATTTCTGGATAAGGCGCACGACTTCTTTTCCCAGATTCAGCGCCACGGATACAATGGTATACTCCGTACCGTTCTCAAACGTTCCCTTTATCTCTCTTCTGTCAATCAGAAGCTGCAGCTTGTCCAGCATATGTTCCTGTATCTCTTCCCGGAGCACCCCATACCGATATGTCTGATGAGCCTTTATCTTCTCCTTCTGTACTTTCCCATTTCTGAAAAACTCTGTGGCGTATGCTTTGAAAGGATTCGCGTCTGTCGGCGCGATATACGGTACGTCCTGAATCAGCAGGGTATCCTCCGTGAGAAGAGCCTTGATGCCTGACCAGTACTTTGCCACATCCCTGTTCTTTACGCCCGATACCTTTGCAAAAATCACAGGCAGGCTGACCACATCATCCACCGTATCAAAGCTTGGCCGGAAACGCAGTTCCTGATCCCAGAGCAGCGCAATCTCTTCATACATCGTCTGCAGCATCACCGCGTTCGCTTTTCGATACTGCTGGTTCCGGTACATGCCGGAATTCTGATACATCAGCGTATCCAGTTCGCGCTCCGCATGATATGCCGCCGTACCAATCCGTACCCCGGAACTCTCCTGCGGAAACTTGTCCGCCGTCACGGACTCCTGATAATTTATCTCATAAAGCATCCTGTCTTCCAGGCAGCATTTTATATTCAAATTCGGATTCAGAACCAGCACGTCCACAGGAAGCCTTGCCAGGAATCTCAGAAACAGCGCTTCATTTTCATTTTGGCAGGCACCCATATGGATAAAACAGCTGATTTCCGGGAGCCTCCATCCTCCGAACAGCTTCCCCTGGTAACGCTTCAGCCAACACAGCAGGTATACCGCTTTATTTGTAAGGCGGTTCAGGTTCATGCCCGGGTTCTTCGCTTCCTCCAGCATCATGTCAATAAATGCCCTTACCATAATGCGCCGCAGTTCCTCCGAACCATGACGAATATTCGCTGACAAATCCATCAGCATCTGATCCTGCCTCTGGTAATTCTTCCTGCGGATTTCCCCGATTTCCTGCATATCCGGCTGGGGAATCCCCCCATCCACAATTACAAGCCTGCGCTTCGCATTTTTCAGTTCCAGATAGAACTGATACAGCTCATTCATATAAACGAGCTTATCTTCTGCTCCATTTATTCGGATAAAGCAATTATAGAACAGCTTCGGATCACTGCCCCGTCCAATAGCCGCCAGCGTGATATCTGCCAGCCCTTCGCCGGAAATCCACGCATTCGTACAGTTCGCAGCCTGCGGTTTCTTCCCATACAGACGCTCCTGTTCCGCTTTCTGCTGCATCTGCTCTCTGAGACTGCGGATGCAGAATCCCTCCGGAAACGCCTCCATTTCCGGCAGCGCCAAGCTGTCGGACAGCGCTGACGGCGCGTCAAGCCTCCGGTAGCTGTCATCTCCCCGATACTGAAGCAGCACCACGTCGCACCCTGCATGAGACAGAATCGAAACCAGCATCAGCTCATAACTGCTAATCTCACCCTCATACAGAATCTTGGGAACACGGTTCCCGCCCAATTGATTTACAATACGCTCGAACTTATAATACAGCCAGCACATGAACTTGATATATGCATTCTTGAGCATATTCTCATTCTTTCCGGCCCTGCGCAAAGAATCCAATGAATCATACATGGACGCCGCCACCTGGTTTCTCTGGAAATCATTCATCCGAGGCAGCCACTTCCTTAAGCTGGATGTGATAAAACCCATGCTCATCTGAAAATCCATCCCCATAATCTCATTATAATAAGATAGATTTCTCTCATCGGGATTAGGGATTCTCCCTTCAATGACGACTCCTGACAGGCGGGCGGCCTCATAATATCTTCCGATAAACTCTCTGATTTCTTCATTAAACCCGTTAATCCTGTAAAAATATACGCCTTTTTCTTTTCTGCTATCAAGTTCCATAAAAAAATCATTCAGGCCTTGAATTTTCCTGTGTTCAAACATAGATTTTTTCCATCCTAACGAATCCAAAATTACATGGAAAAATTATACCACTTATCCCTCCGTTTATCAACAGCGATATTATATATCATATAATAAAGTTGGAGTTCCGCTTTCAAATTGCGGTTTGTCGGGGAGTTTGTCGCTTACCCCAGACACCGGGGCACCTGCCATATATCCCACACGGACGGGGACAACGCGCCGGTGAACTAACGCTTAACTACGACTAATACGCTCAGGAGAGCCTTCGCGCATAAGTCTCCGTAAAGCGTGGATTTCACCTCTGCTAAGAACGTCCCCTGAGTGTCCGCTTAGGGATATATGGCAGGTGCCCCGGCTGTGTGTCGGCTGGCGGCAGGGAAACTGTGGCTGCGTAGACTGTTCCGATTATAGCGAAACTACTGGAGACTGGCGTTATATGGGCGTATGGCTGTACGGAACTACCATGCTATAAGGCAACGGCAAATGGCGCTGTTTATACGCTTAACCGTAAGTATTGACCAATTTATCGGGGAGTCCAGTACTTGCGTCGGGAGTCTGCATAGCTGACAGCTTTCGCAATATCAGCAGTCCTGCCACAAAAATAGTCCGCCTAGTTGTACAATTTCCGGGACGGGAACTTCCAGCAGTTTCGTTGCTGCCGAAACAGTCCACGCCGCCGTGCATCCCCGTAATGCCAGCCGGGAAGCCTGCCGCATATCCCTAAGCGGACACTCAGGAGACGCTTTTAGCGGAGGCGAAATCCGACGCTTACGGAGACTTATGCGCGAAGGCTCTCCTGAGCGTATTAGTCGGAGTTTGCGCGAGTGACGAGCCGAACGGGCAGGCTCGCATGCCCACTCGGCGACTACCGCGGCAGAGAAACACGCGTTGCGTGTTTCTCCGGCGGCTAGTTTGCCGTAGCGTTGTCTCCGTCCGTGTGGGATATGCGGCAGGCTTCCCGGCGTACGGCGTAAACATGGGGACTATCGGTTCCGTGACTGTCCGGAGTAAGCCCAGGAACTATCGGTTCCGTAACTGTATGGGGGAAGCGATGAACTCCCCTACAAACCGCAATTTGAAAGGCTGCCCCGCCCTTCTTTTTTCGTCTGACCGAAAACTTTAGGTTTTCTTTTCGGAGATTATAGGTTAGAATAAGAGGAACCCTAAGGAAATAAGGTGAAACGACATGAATGAAAAAGTATTAAAGACATTAGAATATGACAAAATCACTGCCCGCCTTGCAGAGCTGGCCGGCTCCCCGCTGGCAAAGGCACACTGTCTGGAGCTGAAGCCCTCATCAGATTTGTATGAGATTCAGGCTGCCCAGCGCGAGACCAGCGACGCGCTTTCCCGTCTGCTGCGCAAGGGAAGCCTTTCTTTTTCGGGAATTACCGATGTCCGCGGGATTCTGAAGCGGCTGGAAATCGGGAGTATCCTGGGAACGGACGAGCTTCTGCGCCTCTGTAAGCTGCTGGAAGTATGCGCCCGCGTAAAAGCGTATTCCCGCAGGGAAACGGAGGAAGAAAGCCGTGATTCTTTAGATGATATTTTCGACGCGCTGCAGCCCCTGACGCCTGTTTCTTCAGAAATCCGCCGCTGTATCGTCTCGGAAAATGAACTGAGCGACGACGCCAGCCCTGTGCTGTTTAAGCTCCGCCGCTCGATGCGCCATACCAACGACAAGGTACATGCCCAGCTCACTTCTATGGTGAATGGCTCTGTGCGCACCTATCTCCAGGATGCGGTGATTACTATGCGCAATGGCCGTTACTGTATTCCGGTCAAGGCAGAGCACCGCGGGCAGGTTCCCGGCATGATTCACGACCAGTCCTCGACCGGTTCTACCCTGTTTGTAGAGCCTATGGCCGTCGTGAAATTGAACAATGAGCTCCGGGAACTGGAGCTGAAAGAGGAACGGGAAATTGAAGTCATCCTCTCAAACCTGAGCGCGCTGGCTGCTGCGGAAACGGAAGCCCTTAGCGAAGACCTCACATTCCTGACGCAGCTGGACATTATTTTTGCAAGAGCACAGCTCTCCCGCTCCTATAACGGAAGCGAGCCTGTGTTTAATACAGAAGGACGCATTCATATTAAAAAAGGACGCCATCCGCTTTTGGACAAAAAAAGCGTCGTTCCCATTGATATCCGGCTGGGCACAGATTTCCAGCTCCTGATTATCACCGGGCCAAATACCGGAGGAAAGACCGTGTCCTTAAAGACTGTAGGGCTTTTCACACTGATGGGACAGGCCGGGCTCCATATCCCGGCATTTGACGGCTCTGAGCTCGCTGTGTTTGAAGAAGTATTTGCCGATATCGGCGATGAACAGAGTATTGAACAGTCCTTAAGTACCTTCTCTTCACATATGAAAACGATTGTATCCATACTGGAACAGGCGTCGGAAAATTCGCTCGTTCTCTTTGACGAGCTGGGCGCCGGGACAGATCCCACGGAAGGCGCGGCGCTGGCGATTTCCATCCTGTCCAATCTCCACCGAAGGGGCGCACGCACGATGGCGACCACACACTACAGCGAACTGAAAGTATTCGCGCTTTCCACGCCCGGCGTAGAGAACGGCTGCTGTGAGTTTGACGTGGAAACACTGCGTCCTACTTACCGCCTCCTGATTGGCGTCCCCGGAAAGAGCAATGCTTTCGCTATTTCCTCAAAACTGGGGCTTTCAGACGAAATCATTGAAGAAGCAAAGACACATCTGAGCGAACAGGATGAAAGCTTCGAGGACTTAATCACCAGTCTGGAAAACAGCAGGGTAACGATTGAGCGGGAGCGGGAAGAAATCGACCGTTACAAGCAGGAAATCCACTCCCTGAAACAGCGTCTGGAACAAAAACAGGACAAATTGGAAAACAGCCGTGAGGATATCCTGAGGAAAGCCCGGGAAGAAGCCCGAGCCATCCTGCAGGACGCCAAGGACTACGCAGATACCACCATACGGAATTTTAATAAATTCGGAAAAGAAAATATCTCTGCAAAGGAAATGGAAAAAGAACGGGAACGCCTGCGTAAAAAACTCTCCGGCGTAGAAAAGAACCTGACTTTAAAGGCAGAGAAAAAGCCCAAAAAAGAACTATCCGCAAAGGATTTGAAAATCGGCGACGGCGTGAAGGTTCTGAGCATGAACCTGAAAGGCACGGTCAGCACCCTGCCCAACAGCAAAGGAAACCTGTACGTACAGATGGGCATTCTGCGCTCTCAGGTAAATATCAAAGACCTGGAGCTTCTTGACGAGCCCGATATCACAGGACCCGGCGTCTCCAAAAGCGGCGGAGGCAGCGGAAAAATCAAGATGTCAAAATCTGCTTCCGTAGGCATGGAGCTGAATCTGCTTGGAAAAACCGTAGACGAAGCCATTGCTGAGCTCGATAAATATTTGGACGACGCTTATCTTGCACATATGCCAAGCGTACGTATCGTTCACGGCAAAGGCACCGGAGCGCTCCGCAAAGGCGTCCACAACTACCTGCGCCGTAATAAGCATGTAAAGAGCTTCCGCCTGGGCGAATTCGGAGAAGGGGACGCAGGCGTAACAATTGTCGAATTCCGGCAGTGACGCAGTTACAAACAGAACGGTTTATACTTCCAAAACATTTCAAGTTACAAAAGCTGAATCGCATAAGATTTTGGGAGTACACCTACCCCATAAGGAGGTTTTTATGGTTACACGGCAGAAAATAATGATTGTAGATGACGATAATAACATTGCAGAGCTGATTTCCCTCTATCTCACAAAAGAGTGTTTCGATACGCGCATCGTAAATGACGGCAAGGCTGCGCTCCGCGAATTCGACACTTATGCACCAAACCTGATTCTGCTGGATCTGATGCTTCCCGGCATGGACGGTTACCAGGTATGCAGGGAAATCCGGCAACGCTCCTCGGTTCCCATTATCATGCTCTCCGCAAAGGGCGAGATTTTCGATAAAGTACTGGGGCTTGAACTGGGCGCGGATGACTATATAATTAAACCCTTTGATTCTAAAGAACTGGTTGCCCGTGTAAAAGCGGTTCTCCGGCGTTTTCAGCCGGACAAATCTTCCGGGACTCGCGCGGAAGGAAAGATTGTGGAATATCCTGATTTGATTGTCAACCAGACGAATTATTCCGTACTTTACAGGGACGAAACTATAGATATGCCCCCCAAGGAACTGGAGCTTCTTTATTTCCTGGCTGCTTCGCCGAACCAGGTATTTACCAGGGAACAGCTCCTCGACCATATCTGGGGGTATGAATACATCGGCGATACCAGGACGGTAGACGTACATATCAAACGCCTGCGTGAAAAGATCAAGGACAACGAATACTGGTCTCTTTCCACTGTATGGGGAATTGGCTACAAGTTTGAGGTGAAGAACCGATGAAACGGACGCTCTATCTTAAATTTATCCTTGCCTATCTGTGCTTTGGCATTCTGGGATTTGTATCCGTGTCAACCCTCATTTCCTCTCTGACGGCAAACCACATGCTGAAATCAAAGACGGAGGCCATATACCGCGAAGCGAACTCTATCGCCTCCGGCCGTCTGGCGCAGTCTTACAGAGAGGAAGACTCTTCTCTGCTGGATATCTATACAAACCTGCTGGCTCTTGCCTCTTATCACTCCACAGAAATCTGGCTGATGAACACAAAAGGGGAAATCCTTTTAGATACCACGAAGGAATACGATCCGGAACATACAGAAACCATCGATGACTTTGACACCACACGCCTGGCAGGGAATTATTATCAGAAAGGAAACTTCTTCGGATATTTCGACAAGGATATGCTCAGCGTCGTATCCCCTATCATCAGCAATTACCGCGCGAGGGGCTACATTGTTATCCATTATCCCCTGGAGGAAATTGCAGGAGAAAAAGATTCTTTCCTGAATATTAACTATATTACCCTGGTCATTCTTTTCGTCCTTTCCCTGATTATCCTCCTGGTATTTACCCTCGCCGTGTATTTTCCTCTCCGGAAAATCATTGCCGGGGCAAATGAGTTTGCGGGCGGGAACTTGAACTATAAAGTTCCGGTGGAAACCAGAGACGAAATGGGATATCTGGCGGCGTCCATGAACTATATGGCAGGCGAAATTAATAAATCAGGAGAATACCAGAGAAAATTCATCTCAAATATCTCCCATGATTTCCGCTCTCCCCTGACCTCCATCAAAGGCTATGTAGAAGCCATGCTGGATGGGACGATTCCTCCGGAAATGCAGGAACGGTATTTAAATATCGTACTCTCTGAGACAGAACGGCTTAACAACCTCACACGCGGGCTTTTGACCCTGAACAATTACGACGACAAAAAGACTTATCTGGAGATTACGGACTTTGATATCAACACCGTTATCCGGAATACGGCGGCTGCTTTCGAGGGCATCTGCCAGAAAAAGTTTATCCGCATTGAACTGATTTTTGACGCGCCGTCGCTTATGGTCACTGCCGATATGGGAAAAATACAGCAAGTACTCTACAACCTGATTGACAACGCCATCAAATTCAGCCATCCGGAATCTTCGATTTATATAGAAACCACGGAAAAACATGAAAAAGTATTTGTATCTGTCAAAGATACCGGAGAGGGAATCCCAAAGGAAAGTATCAAAAAAATTTGGGCGCGCTTCTACAAAACAGACCCTTCCCGCGGAAAAGATAAAAAAGGCACCGGGCTTGGACTTTCCATTACAAAAGAGATTATCCAGGCTCATAATGAAAACATCCAGGTAGTCAGCACTGAGGGCGTAGGTTCCGAATTCACTTTTTCCCTTCCCCGTGCCAAGCATAAAAAGCTATAGGTTTCCTTTCACAACAGCAGGGAGAGACATATCCGCCTCTCCCTGCTGTATTTCATCCTTCCAATGTCTATTCACCAGGCATTGGATTCTTTTTTTATTTCACTTTTACGGTCTTTTTCTGGCCTTTTCCTTTGAAGATTTTCACGTATGCTTTTTTCTTGCTCTTCGGCACTTTGATAACTGCTTTCGCTGCAATATTCTTCAGTGCTTTACTGCCTACTTTCTTCAGGGCTGTGCCTTTTACCTGAATGGACTTCAGCTTCTTATCACCGTAGAACGCTTTCTTTCCAATCGATGTAACATTCTTTCCGATAACTGCTTTTTTCAGACTCGGAAGCGACTGGAACGCTCCGTTTGCAATCGAAGTTACCTGGCAGACCACGCCATTAATCTTTACGGTATCCGCTATCTGAACAGTTTTGATTCCTGGCTTGGTAACACCATAGGCGGCCGCCAGCTTCTTTCCTGCATCTGTCACGCGGTAAGCCACGCCTCCTACGTCCTCAGTATCTCCATTTTTCAAAGATGGAGCCACGCTTACGTTTCCTGAATTCTTCAGGCGCTCCAGCTCTGCTTTTGCCTTGGCTGCTTCCTCCAGCGCTTTCTGCCGTGCTGCTTCTGCCTGCCTCTTCAATGCCTCCTGCTGTTCCTTTGCTTTCTGCTCTGCCAGCAGTTTCTTCAAAAGCTCCTGGTATTCTTCTGGTCCCGGAACCTTCAGTGCACTCACTGCTTTCGTCAGGCTTTCCACCGCTGCGTCCAGCTGCTCTTTCGACGCATTTTCATCTGCATACATTTTCTCCGCTTCTGCAATTGCTGCCGTCAGGGCTTCGTAGGTTTCCACTGTATAACCCGCCTTATCCAGTGCTTTTGCCGTATCAAGAGCCGCTTTCAGGCGTGTTCGGCTGGCTGCGCTGGAGTCCTTTACTGTGACAACTGCTGAAACTGAACTAATCTGTACCTCCTGGCCTTCCGTGTCTCTTGCCGTAAGTCCCGTCAAAGCCAGCCGGTAATTTCCAGCAGCCGCGTTTTCCTTTACCCGGACAGACAGCTCTGCAAACTCTTTTAAATCTGCCGTACTTCCATCTGCCGCCGTCCAGACATATACCGTCTTTCCGTCTGCCTGCTCTGTTTTGAGCGTACCTGCTGTACTGTCTTTTAAAATAATTTCCGGGCTTTCAAACACATCTGCCTTATAATCCAGCGAGAACCTGATTTCTTTTACTGTCTGGTCTTCTGGAAGATTCATTAACTGCATCGCTGAAGTAAAAACTTCTCCCTGGGATGTCTCACCCCGGGTAAGTTTCAGCTGTGCCCCTGTCTTTTCTGTACTTAATTTCACAGATGCTTCTGTGATTTCCATATTTCCATTAGCCGTATACGGCGTTGCATTTTCCAGATATACCCTGACTTTGCTCGTATACACTGGCTGGAACTGCATCCTGACTGCCGTATCTGTCTGAATACCTATCTGATCATATACAGGCGCCCAGTCTGCGCCGTCAAAATACTGTGCTTCCAGGACAGACGGAACTGCCTTCCCTCTGTTTTCTGTAAAGTTCAAGGTAATTTGGTTCAAAAGCTGCGCCTCATCCCAGGAAAATTCCACATATTCGGAACGTCTGGAAGCACTATTTGCCGGAAGCAGCACGGATGCCCCTCTGCTATATGCATTCGTCCAGCTGCTAGCCTCATCCCCATCCACCATATTTTCCGGATAGTTCTCGGCAGCCCCGGTAAAAGAAGCCGTAGCCTGTGCTTTGCCTGTAGCAAGCTCTACATCCATCTGTGCCTGAGCATCTTCCGTTACGGCTGCAGATGCCGTCAGCGCACATCCCTGAATCGTTCCGGAAGCTCTTCCCTCTGTCAAAGCGCTCCAGGAAACTTCCCGCATGACGCTGTACTCTCCGGCGCTGCTACTGTAATTTACCCGCACTGCCGACGGAAGCACCGGCTCCATTCCTGCCGGGACTGTAATTTCCACAGGTTCCACAGAAGTTTCGGTCCCCGTCACTGTAAGCGCAGCCGGAACATTCCCGGTCCCGTCTGCCGTCACTTTAATTGCTACCTGCACTGGCTTTAAATCCTTTGCGGAAATCGTCAGGACAGCATCGCCCGCCTCTTTCCCGGATTTCAGAATTACCAGCACCTTTCCATTGTAAGCGGTGCGCTCTGAATAACTGCTGCTGTCTGTATTTCCGTATTTATAAAGCTCTGTACTCTCCTGCTGGCCGTTATCTACACCAACGATAGAAGCCGGACCTGTCACATTGAACTTCACCAAATCTCCGGCATCCGGCACCATATTTCCATCTTCATCCACGACCGTACATTCTACGTAAGACAGACTGCTGCCGTCAGCGGCCAGCACGGTCTTGTCTGCTTCTGCCTGTATGGTATACGGAACCCCGGATGTGCTCACGCTGTCTGTGGCAGCTACGCTTCCGTCCTGGTTATAAGCCTTTACTTCCAGTGTTCCTGGCTCATACGGTACACTCCATGTCAAATGCAGCTTACCAGAATTCAGCTCGCCCTCATCCAGAACTGCTCCCCGGCTTGTATAACCGCCCGGATTGCTGTTGTCTCCCCAGGTCTTATCATCCTGAGTCTTTTCCGAAGTCTCATAATATTTCTTTCCGTATGCTGTCTCTTTTTCATCAAAGCTCTTCTTCCCCAGAGATTCTCCGTTCAGGAACAGCTCTGCGGACTGGAGGTTCGTATTTACCCATACTTCTACTTCCTCTCCCTCATGCCACTGATCCCAGTTCGTCGGAAGCAGATGCACCATCGGCTCGCTTACCCACTGGCTTCTATAGAGATAGAATGAATCTTTCGGGAATCCCGCGGTATCAATCGTACCAAAAGAGGACACGCCTACCGGATAAACGCTGTATGGCGTCGGCTCTCCCAGATAGTCAAATCCGCTCCAGATAAACTGACCTACAAAGCTCTTTCTGTCACGGTCCTTTTTCAGTCCGTATTCATTCGACATCGTCCAGGAAGCGAAGTCATTGTCATAGTTGGAACCGCCCCGGCGCCCCGGTGTTTGGTTGATTCCTGTGTTGGCAAACTGCGGGTCCAGGTATACCCCTCTTGAGGATGTCTGGGAAGAAGACTCCGACTCAAAGAAAAATGTCTTTGTGCCCCTTTCCAGAAGCCCCTCGCCGATAGAGAAACGGCTTATCAGCCCATCTACCGACCCTGCCGTATTGTAATTCAGTCCATACCCGTCCAGTACCTGGTTTACCAGCCCCCAGGTACTCGAAACGCCTGGGACACTTCTTTCCTGGTCGCCGCCCATCAGCACATAACGGCTATCATCAAGAGCCTTTATATCCTGCATCAGACGCACGGCTTCCGTATATTCATTCATGCTCCCAGGGGTCACACCCAGGAGATCATACTTCGATACATCATACCACGAAGGCTTATTGCCCACGCCCCTGACTTCATTTCCGATAGACCATGCAATAATAGAAGGCTCATTCTTATCGCGCTTTACCATCTCCTGGATAACCCAGTCGCTCCAGGTAAGCTTCGCCCCGTCGTAATTGACTGCCGGAGCAGGAAGCTCTGTATAACCGTTCGGCATCAGCCCTTTCCAGTCTGACGGAACATCCTGGAAGAAAAAGTTTCCGAAATCATATGTCGCCTTTGTCTTTCCCCAGCCATCATACGCCTCTTCTACCACCAAAATACCTTTTCTCCTGCAGACCTCTATCACCTGCTTAGACGGCGGACAATGTGAGGTACGGTATGCATTCACGCCCATGTCCATCAGCTTCTCAAATTGCCGCTCGTAAGCGTCCGTATAACTTGCCGCGCCCAGTGCGCCGGAATCATGATGAAGGTCTACGCCATTTATTTTTGTGTACTTTCCATTTACATACAGACCGCCGCTGGCAGGATCACTGGTTGTCTCTGCTATCTCCGCCCAGCGGAAACCATATTCCGTCTCTTCGGAATCAATCAGCTGATAGCCGTCTGCGCTTCCGTTCACCTCGCCATACAAATCTGTCTTTACCGTATACAGATACGGATTCCCCAGATTCCACGGATACCAGAGGTTCACGTTTCTAATTTCTACCGCATTGTTTCCTGACAATGACAGGGTAAATGCTGTATTTGGATTGATTGCTGTATTTTCTGTTCTCTTTTTCGTTACCTCATTTCCCTCAGCATCGTACACGGTGACTTCCATATACACATTCGAATTGCTCGCCTTGGAATAGCCTTCCGCCGTCACTTCCAAATATGCCTTTTTCCCGTCTGTATAGTCATCCTCCAGCGTCGGCGCGCTCAGGGTAATGCCGTTCCGGTTAAAGTGTGCCAGATTGTCAATGACCAGATGTACCGGGCGGGTGATACCGCTTCCTGTATACCAGCGGCCGGACGGAGACATATTCTGCACCTTAACTACCAGCACATTCTCCTGCCCATACTTCACATCATCTGTGATATCCAGGGCAAAGCCCGTGTAGCCGCTCGGATAGCTTCCCATATTCTGCCCGTTTAGATAAACCACACTATTCTGGTATACTCCCTCAAAGTCAATGGAAATCCTTCGGTTTCCGCTCATGGAAGCCGGAACCGTAAACTTTTTGCGGTAATATCCCAGACCGCCCTGCAGGTATGCCTGGGCGTCTACAGACTTTGAGGTCTTCTCGCCCTCTATACTAAAATCATGAGGAACGTCTACCGTCCTCCATGCAAAGTCATCAAAATCTTCGGCGATAATTTCTGCCGTCGTGTATTCCCCGGCGTCCTTTACGCCATTCGCCGCAAAACCGCCGTCTGCTGCTTCCGGTGTCCTCGTTGCCAGCCAGAACTGCCAGTTTTCATCAAAATCCACAGCGCCCAGCGCATCCGCCGCCACATTCTGCACCAGACTTGAGGCATCCACCACCTGAACCTTCAATACTGCCGGATAAGATATCCCGGCTACGGATACTGTTCCGTTTACCGTAAAAGTTCCTATTGCCGCAGTGCTCACTGCAGACAGCTCCGCACTGTCCCAGGTCACGTCAAACTGCTCGCTTTTTCCGCTCGTATAGATTACAAGAGCTTTGGCAGGCGCTGTAAATGTTCCTCCCACCGTTACCTTCTGGCTGATTTCCTGTACTCTGCTGACTACTTTAGGCGCTTCTGACACCTGACGGTAGAGCTTTACATTATCCATGTCAAGATACTGCCCCGTCACTGTACTGGAAATCTCAATATCACAGTTTCCGTCTTCTCCAACCGTAAACGTATCTGTCATGTAAGTATTCCAAACATTCCATTGTGTCGGAGTCACAGCGACAGATGCTCCTCCCGCTGTTAAAGTCGTTGTATGCGTACCTGGGTCATTTCCTCCCGTAGCATCAATAGATGCTTTATACGTACCAGGAACCAGTCCGGTTACCGTCTGTGAACATGTGTATGTCTTTGTTACCGACGTATTTTTCTTACTGCACACTTCATACATTTTCGTAGTGTTATTCGTCATAGCGGCGCTGGTAAACAATTTCCAATAGTAATCCAGATTCGATATTTCTCCTGTAAATGTCCATACCGTCTCCCCGGACTCAAAATCACCGTTCGGAACTTCCACCTCCACAAACTCATCTTCCTCTGCCGCAAAACTCCTTATCCCTCCGCTGCCAAATGCCGTAGTAAAGACCATTGCAGATGCCAGCACGAAAGATAAAACCCGCTTCCTGTGTTGTTTTTCCATATGTCTTCCTTCCTTTCTTTGTGCATAATGTATACTTTGCCAGCTTAGCAGCTACTATTTTACTACTTATTTGTTTAAAATGAAACCCTTTTCGTTTATTTTTCCAGTTCCGGCAGACCTGCCACCGATGTAAGCAGCGATAACACACCCGCCAGCACCGCCGCCGACACTGTATATCGCCAGTCAACCTGCCCCATAACCGCCGCAGTGCCGATTCCTGCCGCTGCTGCCTGCGCTATGGTCTTTACTGCTCTTATGCCTGCCGCCTTTATCCATTTTTCAAATTCCTGATTTCTCATATTGTCTCCTTTTATTTCCAGCTATCACTCCAAAATTTTCTTATGTTTTTCATCAACATCCCATTTCCCTATACTTTTACCAAACCTTCTACTCGGATAATTCTTATATTAGAAAAGTTCCATCCTGCCATGCTCCTCACCATTAGACCTATCCGTGTATTCGTAAAATCACACGATGCCCGCACCATTCCATTGTAGTTCGCATTGGCATATCCGCTTACACATATCTGTGTATGCTCCCTGGTAAGCGTATTGTACCTGCAGTCTGCATCTCCTACTTCCAGCCACATCCTGACTTCCTTCCAGTCTTTCAGGCTTGGAATGGACGCATATACCCATGTATTCAATGCAGAAGCAGATAGTGTGGAACTGTACAGCACAACCGGAGTTATCCGAACCGCCAGCGCGTCATGCTCCGCTTTCAGGGTACTGTTCTCTGTTTTTAACTCATCTGCCTGGTACTGCGCCAAATCGCCGATTACGCGCCAATAAGAGCCGCTGTAGACCAGTTCCAGAACTGTCCCCGCCTGAATATAGTTTGCCGGAATGGCGCTGTTCCGGTAATATATGGGCTTCGCCCCGGTAGAAGATATGTTTAGTGTGGGATTGGATGCTGTGTTGGCGTTTGAGAACAGCACCACCACCCTCGCTCCTGTCAGCAGGGCGAATCCTGCCAAGCTGGCGGCTTTTGCCTTTGTCCCGCCGGATGTGCTGCATGTCACATAATGGTGCCTGTTTACGGTACCATCCACCCCTACGCCTTCTAGGTAACGGGCTGTCTGCCATTTATCCGCACTCGGCGCCCTTCCAGATGAGAGGAAATTAGGCGCGGCAGAGTTTACGGCTGCCTGCACAGCCTCACTGGCGGCTACCTGGACGGTTCCCTGCAGGCCGTCGACCTTAGAGCTTATGACAACTTTTCCGTTGGTGACATTCGAAATGCTGTCCGAGGCGGCAAGGAGCTTTTTCTGCATGTCGGAAAAGCTTATATTTCGGTTAGAAAACTCTACTGTGTTTTTTTCTGGATTATCCGGATAGCGGGCGATGCGGACGATGCGCTCACGCGCCATGATTTCCATATCTGGCTCAATAATATCTGCCTCATCCCCAATTCCAAACGCAAAATCTGCATATTCTTCTGATATAGACGCTACATCAAAAATCTGTGCAGTATATGTAATTTTAGGCTTTGCCAATTCTCCCAGCTTTTTTTCTGCCATATTTTTCAACTGCACCGCATCTGTATAGTTCGTATCTTCCCAAATAGCTGTGCGCACAGTGCTTGTATATTTCATGTTATTTAGATAGTTTTTCCCATCGTTCACACTCTCTATCGTTAATCTATCTTTGCCATAAGGAATAATACGTGTATAAAAATCATACGTGTCTGTCTTTACGTCTAATGATTTCAAATTGAATCCCTTTATAAACCGAGGAATTTTTATCCTTCCCCCTACTCTATTATAAAAAAGTACCCGTTTCTCTTTTGTCCGAAATTCAATCTCTACCCAAAAAACTTCTGCGATTTTCTCCAGCATTTTCATACTGTTTGTATTATCTTCCGTAATATTCCTGATGTCTACTGTATTTGCCGATACATTCTTATATACCCAGCCTGTGTTTTGCAAAGCAATATTGGCATATTGTAAAATCGTCATGCCTGTTCCCCTCAAATTTTGAATAGGGTGCCCCGACAAACTGTCTGTATCCTGTATTGCTACTATAGTACCAGATCGTTCATTTTCTGGCGCTTCTTTTACTCTATAGTACTCATCATCATACTCTATAATATCCTCACAGCAAATTTTTCCATCTTCTATAGGATAAGTAAAGCTTATCTGTTTTTTCACAATTCCATTATCCAGTTTCTCCTCAACTTTAAAGTCCTTCCTCTGTGAAACTATACGTTTAAATACACTCTGATAACTGCATACTTTCATGTTTTGTCTCCTCTCTTATAAAAAGATTGGCGTATATATGAATTGAATATCATACTCGTGTTTATAGTGTTGCATTTCATATGCCGTCACTTCAACTCTTATTTTTTGTTCTGGAAATCCAATTTTCAAAGGTGCTGGTATATCATGCGATATATTTGTTGGATACATCCCATTTGTTTCAAGCACCGTCAGCATTCCGTTCTGTCCATCAAGAAAAATGGCTGTAGCCCCTCCTCCCGGATAAAAATGATCATCTGGCCTTAAATAAATTTCCACATTCCCCAAATCCTTCCCCATTCTGCTTTTGCACAACCCATATAATTTAATATCTGCATAAAGCGGATATTTTTCACCTACAATACCCGAGTAAAACCCTTCATTATCTGGTATTCTGTCTTCAGAGCATTGCTTAATCCCGACATCCACAAAGACCGGCGCCTGTCCTTCTACCTGCTCTGCTGCAACTTCACAGACAGCAGTTGCTTTTCCACTACTGTCTATTTCTTTAAACACAAGATCATGTGCAGCGATACCTATACTCTTCTTATTTCCATATTCATATCCGGCACATGTCAGTTCCAATACATGCCACCCCGCCTGCAACGCTCCGTATTCTGTCTGATCCACTCTTGTAAGAGTAAACTTAAAAAACTTATCTTTCTCTCCTTTATTGTCAGAAAATCCTTCCAGACGGACATCCACAATTTTTGAAAACACCTCAAGGATACTGCCCACATTATCCCATATTTCTTTCCTATTCCTCCCATGGATACTGATTCTTAGAGTATATTCTCTTATTCCAAAATTTGGATTGCACATTATCGGAGTCGTTAAACCATCTATCATTTCTGTCGCATTTGTTACTGTTCTATTCGCTGGTGTTATCCCGACAAATATCGCCTGATATGTAGATATATCCACATTATTGACATACATTTTTATAGCCATATATTTCCCCCTTTTTATTGCAAAATAATTTCTAAAAATAACAAATTACCATCTTCTAACCTGCATTGTTAATTCACTTCCAACCGCCTCACTAATTTCCCCGACAACTGCCCCTGTATCCAGCACCACCTTCATACGCCTGATATCCTCACGAATAGAAGCAAGGCTTCCTGCAAGATTACCCACTACATCCGCCACGCCGGAATTATCCACCGTGACATTTGTCTGCCCATTCACATTTTCGGATGCCAAGCCATTCAGCGCCGCTATGCCTGCGCCGCCGTTTATCGTTTCCATCTCTCCCGACAGTACCATCTGCTGCTGGCTCAGCTTCTCCCTGGACTGCTCCAGCATCGTCTCTATCATTTCCGTTCCGGCCGTTGATGCTGTTTGCGCATTTTCTTGAATACCTTCCGCTATCCCCGCCGGAATCTGGACGCCTATCACATCCCGGAATCTTTTGGATGGAGAATGAATGCCTGCGCTAATTTTTACTTCTTCTACAAGTTTATTTACAAGACCTGACGCCCCTGCCTGAATAGACAAATGACTGTCTAATCCCTCCAGGATTCCCGCAAGCATGTCCTTTCCTATCTGTTCTCCGGCGGAAGCCAGTCCTCCAACCTCTTTCACAAATATTTCCTTTAGAACAGCTCCTGTATCTGCCAGTTCTTCCTGGATCTTCTTATCTCTCAACCCGGAGATGAGGTTCATGGCAGTCTGCTCACCGATGGTAGACGCCTGGTTTGCCAGATTTTTCAGAGGCTCCTCTATGGCTGCGGAAAGGTCTTCCATTGCCTCATCATACGTATCTTTATATTCTTCCAGCTTTTCTTTTGCCGCTTTTTCTGCCTCTGCAATTTTCCCCTCTATCTCAATCCGGAAAGCTTCTGTGTCTTTGAGCGCCTGAGTCTCTGCCAGTTTTTCTTTCTGTTCATACGCTTCGTTCGCCTGTCTTAGCTGTTCTTCTGTCATCATTCCCAGGGAGAGGATTGTTGCCGCCGCTGCCGGCCCCATTTCCCGCAGTTTTTCGATGAAGGAATCATTCAGGATTTTTTTCTCCTCCAGCTTTTCAAGCTGATCTACCCACAATGCATACCCTGCCACCTGGGACTGCATATTTGCCAGCAGTATCTCTGGCGCGTCCGCCTCACTTTTGAATTCATCAAACAAACCGAAGGCTGACTCAATCGTCGATTTTCGCTTATCAAATGCTGATTCATAAGCTTCCTCCAACTCATCCACTTTTTTCTTCAGCTCATCCTGGGTCTTTTCACATTTCTCCTTATAATTCTCCTCTAAATCTTTCCGCTTCTCGTTGTATGCCTCCAGTGCGTCCAGATATTTTTTATCTGCCTTGAGGCGCTCTTCCGTCCCTGCTTTATACTGTTTCCGTACGATATCCCAGTACTCTACTTCAGCTTTTGCGGACACATTTCTGATTTTCTTATATTCTTCCAGCGCATCTCCGGAAGCCCCGTATTTCCTGTTTTCTTTCTCCTGCTCTTCCTTTTCTTCTTTCTGCTTTTTCTTTGCTTCTTTTTGCTGTTCCTGTATCAGCTTCTTTAGATTTTTCTGATATCCCTTAATCTTGCTCTTTTGAGCCTTTTTCAGAAGTTTCTCCCAGACCAGGTTTGCTTCAGCATAGTTAGCCGCTTCCTCCTCAATGAATTTTTCTGCCTTTTCCGCAACTTCCTGCGCCAGCTTTTTTCCATCGTTGTTTTTCTTAGTCTTTTTTACGCCAAATGCCATTCCGGATTTCAGCTTTTTTACCGTTTTCTTTTCAAATTGTTCTGATATCTTATTAATATCCAGTTCTGTTTTTGCCGTATCCAGCGTGTCCCTTGCCATATCAGCGGAAGCTTTTGTGACGTCTTTCTTTCCCTGATTCAGCCCCACCGCAAGACCTTCCGTAACCGGTTTCGCAACTTCATCCCTCCAGCGTTTTGAAGGGCTGTTCGTCTTATTAAAACGGTTTGCAGTATCTACGGCAGCCTGCATGATTTCCCGTATCTTTTCATATACCAGGCCGGAACCCGCGTTAAGCCCGTTCGCAAACCCGGACATCATATTATAGCCTGAATTTTGAAAGGAATCCTTATATACGTTGATAGCTTCTACAGCATTCCTTGCAGTGTTTGCTGCCTCCTGGGATACCCTGCCTGATGCATTTGCCGTTCCCTGCGCCGTTCCTTCTGCCGCCGCTTCCCCGCTTTTCTGGGCGCTCTCTCTTACCTCTTCTCTTCCTTCCTCCTGCGTGCCTGCCAGAAGCCCCAGCAGCTCGTTCATCGCCTGTACCGCCGCTTCTCCGCCCTGTACGATTCCTTCCCTTATCCCTTCGGGAATCGGAATACCTGCTTTCTGGGCGAGCGACGAAAGATAGGTAAACTGCGCCTCGATGCTCCCCCGCATCTTCCCAATCGCATCTTCTATCGTAATTTCCCCATTTGCCAAAGACTCTGCCAGGCCTTCCGGAATCTGTGCGCCGCACTGCCTGAGCGTTTCCACGGTTTCTGTAAAGGATTCCTCCAATCCCTCCGATATAGCGCCTCCCTTTTCAGTTACCGTCTCCTTCGCCTCATCCAGAGACTCCAGCAGATTTTCAAAGTCAAACGGGCTGGATTCCGAAATTTCACCCAGGGCAGACTGGATAATAAAAGAAACATCTGCCATATTTTCTGCAGTCTGCTCCTTGATATCAAGGACTGCTGCGTAACTCTCTGCAATCTCTCTTAACTTTTCCCCGCCATCCCCTGTCTCCGGATCTAAGGAATTTACCATCTCCTGGACAATATTTGCCGCGTCAGGGCCAAGCTCCACGAGATGATTGTACAGCTCCGCCGACATATTTTCCCCGATCTGCCCCGCAAGCTGCGCCATATTATCCCGCCAGTCTGTCAGACCTTCCAGTTGGGAATTTAGATTTTCCTCTATTGTATTAAGCCCTACCGTCTCTCCGCCATCGAAATCATCAAACAGACTGATTTTCTGCTCCATGCTCTGCTCAATGGATGTCCGGATTTCTTCATATTTTTCTTTCAGGGACTGGAGAGCCTTTTTCTGTGCCTCGGTGGAAACTTCTACAGCGGACGCGTTCGCTTCCGCCGCATCTGTATTCTCCTGGATAATATCGGTATTGCCCTGTACTGCTTCATTATTTTCTTGAAGGGTATCTGTGCTGATTCCCCACAGTTCCGCCTGTTTTTTTATTTCTTCGTCTGACATACCCATCAGTTTCATAGCTTCAATCATACCCGCAGAGAATTCGCCCATCATATTTTGGGCTTCCTCCTGAGCGGTTGTCGCATCCTCAATCACTTTTTCTGATTTAGCAATTACTGAGTTATACTCTGTCGCCTTAACAGTGGCATCCCCCATAGCATTGCACCCATTCACCATCTCATCCACAGTGACGCCATACTTCTTCGCGATCTCTTCCTGTACTCTCCCCCAATCCTCAGCGGTCATCGTTGTATCATTTGTACGCTTATCATATTCACCCATTAGTTCTGTATAAGCATTCAAAGCATTTTGTGCCCGTTCCATGATGTCTTCCGCCGCTTGCTGCGCCGCATTTCTTTTTGCCGTGGCTTCCCCCTGCTGCATCAGCGCTTCTCCCTGCTGGCGGTACAGTTCTGTCATCCGTTCCTCCATGACTGAAACCAAAGCTCTCTGCTTCATCGACGCTATACATTCGTCCGTTGCAGCCTTATTGTTCTTCAAAATTCCCGTCTGCTCATCCATGCGAAGGTTTAATTCCGGTATGGAACTGTTTAATTCATTGACAAGGTATTTCATCTCCGCTTTTACCGCAGATGCTTCTTTCGTTTCCAGTGTCCCGGCTCTTAGCTGGTCATTTAATTCGTATAATCGGTCTGACATTGTCTCATATGCCAGATACTGCGATACTGTGCTCCTTGTTTCCTCATCCATAGCTGCTCTTGATTCCTGAACATTCTTTTTCAGGTTTTCCGCCTCTTTGGAAAGGTTTTTCATTTCGTTATAAGCTTTCTGGCTCTCTGTTTCTGCCTCTCCTGCTGAAAACGCAAATGCGGTAAGACCTGCCGCGGCTATGCCGGCTACAGTTGCTATAATTCCTATAGGATTTGCTGATGTCACTAAATTGAGGGCTTTCATTGCCAGGGTCGCGCCTTCAATAGATTCAGCAAATTTCAATGCCTTAAATGCGAGAATTGCCGTTGCAACGCCAGCTGCCGACGCTTCTACTGCCACCAGATTATCGGATAAAAATTCAAGCCCTCCCGACATTACAGGAAGAATCTTCTGCATCTGCTCTCCAAGCTGCACTTGCAGAGTCCGGCTTACCTGTGAAATCTGGCTGTCCAGGTCATCATACCGTATTTCCTTTAATTCATTCATTTTCCCTTTTACACCGCTATAACTATCACTCAGATTCCCCAGTGATGTAATAACTTTCCCGGCATTTCCTTCTTCCAGGTCACTCCAAATATTTCCCGCTGCCGTCAACGCTTTCTGCCGATTCTCCGCAGAAGACAAGTCATGAATAACCCCCTGAAATACTTCCGCTGCCGTAGCTTCCCCGGCCTTCATCTGCCCAAAAAGATTTTGCGTTTCTTGTGAAAATCCGGACAGGCTTTTCTCTACTCTGCCATCTGAAAGCGCATTGATAAACTCTTTCACAAAATCATTCACTGTATCGAGATCTGAGGCTCCAGCGTTCAGCCCATTATCTAAAATAGTAAACATTTCCTCCGCTGAGAATCCCGCTTTTCCCCAGAGTGGACTATACTCCTCTATCTTATCCAACATATCCCCAGACCGGTTCAGTCCATTCTGCGCCCCACTGGCAATCAATCCAAAAGCCTTTTCTGAACTTACCCCCATCTCCGCCATCAGGGCGCTTGCCCCGGCCAGAGTATCATTCACCTCCATTTCAAACGTATCTTTCAGCGCAAACGCATTTTCCGTGACACTCTGCATGGCGCTCCCATCCAGTTCCCCCATATGGTAAACTACCTGAGAAATAGCCTCCGCCACATCATGAAAACTATCTCCATAATTATTTTGATAAACCTCCCCCATGATTTCCTGATACTGTTTTAAGGCGCTTCCCGATACATCCGTACTGGCTTGAATACGGTTCGCCCCCTGTTCCATCCCCTTCGCAGCCTCAAAAACGCTTCCGGCAAGGTCTTTTGCCATATCGGAAACCCTGGGCGCAAGGTTTTCCGTGACCGCCTTTTTAAGAGAATCTGTCAAACTTTCTGTTCCTTCTCCTGCCGTTTGTACTTCCTCGCCATACCTGTTAATGCTCGTTGCGCAGTGATCCGCAGCGCTCTCCGCCTCCCTCATATATCTTTCATTTTGTGAAATCTCCTGATTTGTGTGGGAAATCTGTTCTTCCGCCTCGCTAAGTGCCTGCCGCAGCGCCTCTGTCCTTTCCCCTGCTCCCGCCTGAGACTGCTCTGCCTCTCTTAATGTCCTTGTAAGAATCTCCTGCTTCTCTGCCTGCTTTTCTAATACTTTCTGTAATATCTCATGCTTTTTTTGCAAAGCCTCCAGTGAATTTTCCTGACCGGAAAATTCTTCCTCTACCTCCGCCATTTTCCTCTGTAGCTCTGACAAGCCGCGTACTATATCTGAAATAGCATCTGCATACTCTATTCCATCCATAAATCTTCTCCTTTCTCACATAAAAAATAGAACCTCTTATCTACGGAAGTTCTATTTTCTAATCTTTATTTTTTATTCCTTTATATACTAATTCTATTGCTCTTTATCTATTGGATATATTGCTGACATGGTTGTCGTCCATTCCTCTTCCCCCAATAATCTGCGATGCTTTTGGAGCTTCTCAGCAATGGTGTTTTTATCAATATGCTATCCTGACATTTTTCAGTGTCTCTTTCATTACTCATTATCCGTATACAAATCATTTAGTTTTCTCTTTAACACAGCGCACCGGGCAACTTCCTGAAGAGCAGTTTTATCCGTCTCTGTCAACACATAGTCAAAAAATTTCTCCTCCCCTGAAGAAAATCGAAGTGTCATTCCTTCTGTCATATCATCGGCAAGATAATCCACATATTCATCATATAACCTTTCTTCTTTGTATTCCCTGACAGTGCCACCACTAAGCACTTCTCTTTCAAAATTATAACTCTTTCCTGCGAAGATTATACTATCCTTAGCAGAATCTCGTTTTAACTTCATTCTATCGGCAAACAGCCAATCATTTCGAACAAATCCCAGACGAAGGTAATAACTCGATCCTTTTAAATACGGGTAGATATAATGGGAAGAATCTATTCCTGTGTAACCTTCATAACGTGTATAATACATATCTTCAAAAGAATCGTATTCGCAGATTAAGCCATTTCCCCCTTCATATTCGGAGAGCGCTGCACGCATTTTTACGGTAACATGCTCTTCCTCAGGGTTGTACTTATTGATATATTCTGTAACAAGCTGTTCCAACTTATCATACTTTAAATTCCTCGTGCAATATCTCCAAATGTTAGCATTTTCGGCATATGCAAAAAACGGAGTAACAGGTTCAAAAGCTGCAGACTCAATAGTATTCTCATCAAATTCCGTTTCTTGGTGGAGCACAACGGATGAAATTATTTCTTTCACTACATTATCATATATTATTGTTATATCATCCCTTTGTCCAAATGTAATCGCATATTGATAATCGCCATATACGAAAAAGTAATGTTTCTGATCCATACTTATATTTTCATCCGCCCAGTGGTTATTTATATATATACAGGGATGGTCTCCAATCGTTAAGGATTCCTTCGAAAGAAGCGTACTGTTTTCATGAGAAGCAATACTTTCTTCAAACCCGTCTAACACTTCCTCTATCACTTCCGGAGATTCGCGATTCTCTATATTCAATAAAAAAGTTCTTACTTGAAGCAGTGCATGGTGCTCTCCTGAGACAATACCAGATTCGGGATAGAAAGAATACTCATCCCTGTCTTTTACAAATTCCCATTCAACGGGTACATGAAAGGAAATATCCTTCATTGCATAAGTGTCAGTTTCTCCTGATAAAATCTCCTCCCGCACTGGCGGTTCTGTCTCAGATTCTGTCTCCGTCTGTGATTCTTGTTCCGTAACGCTCTCTGTTTCCGCCGTTTCTGTGATGACTTCTGTACTTACCGTTGTTTCTGATTCCGCTTTAGTGGCACAAGCTGTAAGAGATACCATTATAGTACCAAACATTAATAACATTATTAAATTCTTTTTCATAAACATCTCCCTCCTCATAAGGCTACAACATTTTATTGATTTGATGCCCCGTTGCTTGCAGCGGGGGCTTTGACTAAAACTTTTGTCTCTTCCTAATAACAAAATTATAACATGCCTTTTGTTCTTTTACTACCTTTTTTACCTCCCCATTAACATTTGTTTTCCACTGCATACAGCTGCTTTTTCCTATACTCTTCCTTCATGGGTCAAATATCTGTCTGATATTTGACCCATAATTTCTTTCGGGAAATGCTTTTTCTTTTTTACGAAGCCTCTGTTTTTGTAATATTCGCTTTCTCATTCAGCCATGCCACTGCTTCCTCTTCTGTCGCAAATTCCGCCTGCTCTTTCCATACGCCGTCGTCCCCCTGGAACACGGTTCCTTCAATGGTTGGCGTCTGGAACGCCACAGTTTCTCCTCTGGTATCTGTCTCGTCGTTTGGCTCTGCGAATTTTACTTTCCTGAGCCATTTTGCCATATAAAACGGCTTGCTGTCCCTGATGCCCTCTCCATAAAAACCCACGCCCAGGAATGGGGAAATATCGCTCACTGACGCTGTCACCAGTGCAGGAGTCCCGCCGTCCGCAGACGCCTCCGTAAATGTATGCCCCAGCATTTTTGCGTAAGTGCTCTGTGCCAAATCATCCACATTCAGGGACAATGTGCCGTCCTTAAAGGACTTGTCAGACTCTGCGATGCCATCATCCGCATAAAGCTTCACATCATTGTTGTTTGCTGTCACAGATGCTTTGATTGCTTTCGCAATCACAAATCCCGCATCATATGTTTTTCCATCCGCCTTCAGTGGCGCTGCCACCGGGTACTTTAATCCAATTTTTGCCATTTCTTTGTCCTCCATCTTCTTTGTTTGTCCGCATATCTCTGTATGCTTTGTTATTTATATTGCTGCAAGAACTCTCCCGGGAAACAGAAACACCCCGCATTCCTGCGGGGTGTTTCTGAATTGTTCTTTACATTTTACACTTTATCATGCTCTTATCATGACATTCAATGACAACTTCAAGAAATCTTTAAACTATGGATGCCAGTATTTCAGTCTTAATCTTGAATATGCCGCAAAAAAACTCCAAATAATCAGGCACTGTCTCTCTCATTCCTCAAATTGTCCGATAGAATTATATCCAGATTCTGATGTATAGTAGTAATATCTTTTATTTTTATGCCAAAAATAAAACATACTGCTAGCATCATAAAAATAACTTGAATAGCCGTCATTACAATAAACCAATGTTTTCGTTTCTCCTGGATTTACAATAACATATCCCTCGTCAGTCTTATCCGAACCTGAATAGTGAGTTGAATCATGATTATATTTGCCAGATACACTTCCTCTACGTTCAAATTTTAACGCCTCAGTCCCATTATTTGTAACTTCAATCTCGGCGACGCCTCTTCTGCCAACAAAAATGGTGGATATCGTAACCTCCTTTTCAACGCTTAGATATACCCTAATGTATTTGCTTATAGTATAACCCATAATATCTGCATAAATCCACGTGCTTCCTTCTTTTTTTCCAGTTACGACACCATTTTGGTCAATCGTTGCTATTTTTTCGTGCGACGATTTCCAGGTAAATTCTTTATATGACGTTCCACACATAAAAAACTGCAGGCTTTCCCCTACTAAAATTTCGATGTCGGAATCACTGGGGCTTATATAAGGCTCTGTCGTCTCAAGCATCTTTTCTATCTTCCTGCCCCTGATATACGCATAAATTGTTACAGGAAATATACTTATACTTTCACAAGTCACAATACCATTCTTGTCAACCGTCACTGCCCGTGGGTTTGACGATTCCCATGTGAAATTTTTATATGATGTCCCACACATAAAAAGCTGTCTCGTCTCCCCCAGCCCGACTTCACTGCCGCTACCACTTATATAAGGCTGTTCAACTGTGACCTTGCACTTATACGTTTTCTTCCCTACCCTGGCTATAATGGTAGTTTTTCCTTTTCTTCTGGCGGTAACCACTCCCTTTTTGGACACCTTTGCAACGGATTTATTTTTGCTTTTCCATTTTACCTCTTTCTTTGTTCCCTTTATTCTCAGTTTTTCCTTCTGTCCTTTAAGGAGAACCACACTCCGTTTATTTATCCGGGCTTTTGCAGCCTGCGCCGACATAGCAGACGCCGGGAAAAAGTTAAGGCATACGATAGCCAGCGCCAGCGTGATGATTGTTGAAAATAATAATTTTTTTACCTTTTTCATAACGGATACCCTCTTTCTTTTACAGGCGCTGTAAATTCCACAGCTAGATTTTTTCTGCATTTTTTATAATTTCCTTATAGTGAAATTGTAACACAATAACCGCCTGTTTGCTACCATTTTATTCCTTTTTCACCCGGCATGATTACCGCCCATTCCATTCACGGACACCCGCCATTTCCCATCCTTCACCACCGGAAGCCACCCCGATTTCACCCGAATCCATACCGTGCCGTCCCATGCAGTTTTGGTCTCCAGAATTTTAACAACCGTGCCCTTTTTCACCCTTGCCCTGTTCCCTGCTATCCGCTTCGCCTTTTTCTTCGCAGACGCCGACAGCTCCGTATATTTTACATACCCCGCCTGCTGCTCTTTCGAAGACACGCCGTCGCGGACAGCGATATCCTGTGCCAGCCGCACTTTTACGCCTGGCTTTATCCCCGGCTCTGTCCGCATCATTTTTGCTACGTCCGCGCGAAACCCGTCCATCGACAGCCCAAAACGGCTCCATATATGCGCCGGGTCTGCGTGATTTGACGACAGGCCTGCAGCAGCCCCCTCTGCATGAGAGGAAATCACATACATCCCATTTCCCAGCTTTGCCTGCGGGTTCCAGCCGTACCATTTACACAGGAACGCACACAGCTCTGCCGCCGTCTGGTATCCCCTCATAATATCGGCTCTGGCTTTTTCCAGATTCCTCACGCTATAGTTTGCCCCTCCGCTATAAGAAATATAATCCGATTCACAGATTTCAACCGTAATCAAATGATTATTTCCCCATCCGGCGTCTGCCCAGCTCCTTATATTTTCAGGAAGAAACTGCAGAACTTTCCCCGGGATATCCGCATCCACACAATAATGGACGCACGCCGATACTGCTCCCTGGTTCCAATAGTCTGCTACAGCCTGCGCCGTTCCCTGCCCGGTGCCGATGGTATGTATCTGGACTCCGATTTTCTCACAGACTGCACCTGTCTGATAGCACCTGTTTTCTGTCAGATAGTTTTTCTCAATATTCAATCCCATTGCATCCTCCTTCCAAATCTCCTATTCTCCATGCTGTCCTCCTTTTTTATCTACTAAATGCAAATCCTGTATCTCCTTATACATCTTTGTTATCATCCCATTGCCGCCCAGCTCATGGTACGCCTGATACATCTCCACGAAATTCTGATAGGCGTAAGACGGAATCTTTCCTTTCGCCATATATTTGTCGTGGTACTCCATAAGCTGTACCCGCAGAAGAAGCATCGTTCCCCTGCCGTTTGCATCCCTGTCCCGCTTCTGGCGCTTTAAAAGCCAGACAATATAGCCCAGCACAGCCGGAGCCGCTGCCGCATACATCTGCATCAAGATTTCCGCCGTCACATCCTCACCCCCTATCTCCCAGACGCCTCACCAGTACGGGCAGCCCATCCCCATTTTCTGCCCGTACGTGTCAGACGTCCGCTAAAACACCTTGTCAATCGTTACTTCCGGCTCCTTTAAGCCATTCAGTTCCAAATGCTCGTTATACAACAGGAAAAATTTCCTGGGCGTCATCTCAAGCACCTCATTCTGTTGAAAATTCATTACTTTACACCCGATGTAGAGCAGGCGGGCGGTGTTCATTCGCTCCGCCTGCTCTCCCCGTTTGGGGAAGCAAATTCATCCGGCTCCGGCAGAGACAGCCCGTAGGCCTGCAGGACGGCCATGGTCACTTCCAGAACATTTTCCTGGGTAATCAGCCATCCCGTCTCCTGCTCGGTATACGTTTTCAGCCCTTCCTGCGGCATCCTCTCCGCTTCGTCATTCAGAAGCGCCATTGTCAGGTAGCGCAGCGTCTTAATAGACTCTTTCTTGTCCGTAAGCCTGTTGACGACTTCCTCGAGGCTGCAGTCATAGTGATCCTGCACAGCATCCACGACATTCAGGGTAAAGAGAAAATGCCTCTCGACGCCGTCCAGCTTGACGGCATGTCCCAGCGGTCTTAAATCACTCATTCTCTCTCCTCCTATTCTGCCTCAGCCGCGATATTTGCTTTCTGGTTCAGCCATGCCACTGCTTCCTCTTCCGTGGCAAATTCTGCCTGTTCTTTCCACACGCCGTCGTCACTCTGGAACACTGTTCCTTCAATGGTCGGCGTCTGGAATGCCACCGTTTCTCCCCTGGTATCTGTCTCATCATTTGGTTCTGCAAACTTTACTTTACGGAGCCATTTTGCCATATAGGACGGAACGCTGTCCCTAATGATTTCCCCATAGAAGCCTACGCCCAGGAACGGCGAAATATCGTTTACGGACGCCGTCACCAGGGCCGGTGTTTTTCCGTCCTCCGATGCTTCCGTAAATGTATGCCCCAGCATCTTTGCGTAGACAAGCTGTGTCATATCATCCACATTCAGGGACAGTGTCCCGTCCTTAAATGATTTGTCAGACTCCGCGATTCCATCATCCGCATAAAGCTTTACATCATTGTTGTTTGCTGTGACAGACGCTTTAATTGCCCTCGCAATTACAAATCCTGCGTCATACGTTTTTCCATCTGCTTTTAAAGGTGCTGCCACCGGGTACTTTAATCCAATCTTTGCCATTTTTTTATTCCTCCATTTTCTTTATTTTGCGCGCATACTCTGGTATGCTTTTACTTTGTTATTTTTCAGAACTTTCCCGGGAAACAAAACGTCTCTCTTTGTTTAGGACGTTTTGAACTGTTCTTTACATCGTAGAAGGTAACACGTTTTAATGGTGACATTCAATGACAACTTTCAGTATTTTTTCGATACTTTTTAATGCCTTGTCATGAATACGGTATATCTGCCGCAAGTCTATATCTATCTTTCCGCTTATTTTTTCCCATTCCATCAGCCGCAGATAGCGATAAGACATCACTTCACGCTCTGTTGCCGTAGGAAGCTGCTCGATTGCCTCCTTCACTTCCTGGAAAACTTTGATTCTCTGATATCTTGCCGCACATATCTTTTCCTGTGTTTTCTCTATCTCAACTATATAGTCGGATAAATCAGTTTTTTTTCTTCCCCCTCTGGGCATATCCGAATACCGTACGCCCCTCACATTTTTCTGCATCTCGTCCAGTTCCTCCAGTTCCTCCTCCAGCCGCCTTACATCCTTCTTCCCGTCCCGGTAACGGAGAAGCCATTGCTTTATCTGGTTCTTATCCATAAAATTCCCCCCTTTTCAAATTTTTTCTTGCATTTAGTTCGGAAATCAGTTATTCTGTCCTTATAAATACTCTGTACAAAAGTTTTTATTCTGATTTCCGAACTTTGTGAGCTGATTATAGTTCAGTATTCCAAACTTGTCAAGGATATTTTGTACGGATATCAAAATTTTAGAGGTGCTTTCTATGTATGAAATTTATTGCAGGCTGCGCGACGAAGCAGGATACAAGGATGCAGATGTCGCACGGGAAACAGGAATCACAAAGTCTACTTTTTCTGACTGGAAAAACGGCAGAAGCTGCCCAAAAGACGAAAAGCTCCGCAAAATCGCAAAGCTTTTCGGCGTATCTGCTGATTACCTGAAAACAGGCGAGGAACCGCAGGCCGTCTACTACCTTGATAGTGAAACTGCCAGGGCTGCGCAGGAAATGTACCAGGACCCGGATATGCGCTCTCTCTTTGACATGAAACGGAAGATGCCGGCAGACCGTTTTGCAGCCCACATCAAATTTATGAAAGAGCTTTATGAAAAGGAAAACCCGGACGAAGGAGGGTGTTAAATGGCAGAAAACATTAATATACAGATGATTGACATGGACGTCATGATTCCGGAGCAGGTTGTCCAGAATCCCGATGGAAGCTACACGATTTTTCTCAATGCAAGACTGAGCCATGAACGCCATTTGGAGACCTACGCACACGCCATGAATCATATCCTGAATCATGACTTTGATAAGCAAGACGTGCAGCAAATCGAATATGACGCCCATAAGACAGGGCCGATGGGATAGCCAGGCAGGAGATACAGCATTCCAGTGACCATCTATAAAGGACTTTTTAAGCAAACTCACAAAAGCCTGCATTTCAGGGCAAATAAATAGAGCCGGAAACCTATTTTTCAATACAGTATGTGCGAACCGTAGCCAAAGAGGGGCTGTCGTTTGACAGCCCCCATCAATTTTCTTATTGTCTGTAATAGTCAATCATTGCCTCATCCTTTTTATCTAACTGAAGGACAAGCGTATAATTCTCCAGCACGGCTGGCACATAAATTCCCGGCGGGATCTCCTCCACTTTAGAGCTTATATCTAAAATACCGCTCAATTTCCCAGAAGCATCAAATTTAGTTGTGAGAGAATTCATCCGAACATCGTAAGCCTGAGGTGACATCGCATAGTGCAGCAACACCAAACTTTCCCTTTTAAAGTCCATATTCTCATACTCTGCCAGGCAGGTTTTCCTGAAATCTGTGTGCGCATTTTTCTTCCATATCTTCTTCATTTCCTGAAAATCTTCACTGCTTCTGATAACGATTTTATCCCGCAGATGTTTATCCGAAAAAGTCCTCCGATAATAAAAGCAGAGCATTCCGGCATCGCCGCTTTTGTGAAATTTCCCGGAAGCAATACACGTTTTCTCCTTCTTTACAGGAAGCTTTTTCACAAACACCTGCACGGCCGCCTGAACAGAAGGGTTCTTTTTTGAAACCGCCACAATCGTTGCTTTTCCCGGTCTTTTTGCATTTACCTTTCCATTTCTTGACACAAAAGCCACGTTCCGCTTTTTGGACTTCCAACTCACCTTCTCAGACGCCCCTGCCGGTTTTACCTTCTCAACCATCAGCTTCCTGGATTCTCCCACATAAAGCGTGATTTCCTTCCGTCCAAGTATCAGTCTCCTGGGTATTCCCTTTGATTTCGCAGATACAGGAAGCGCTGATAGTACGCAAAAAAGGCACAATGCGCTGAATAAAATCCCTGCTTTTTTTGTTTTCTTCATAATTTCCCGCCTTTCTAAATATATCTTTTTTTATTTTGCCTGTTTAGATACGATTTCTGTACGATTGGATATCACTTTCTTACCATTAATTTTTTCTCTTATTTAACACTTCGCATTTATTACATAAATAATATTATATATTACTTATTTTGTCAACAATATATAATTAGTTGTATTTTTTCTATATTTATTATTTTATAACCGCTTATTTATCTATTGAATCTTTTACACTGATAAATTTCTGATACAAATCCAAAAGATAACTCGCCAGAAACTGACCGATTAAAAAACAGCAAAGAGCTGTCACGCAAGAGATTTTTCAATCCCCTGAGTAACAGCCCTATACTCTCGAAAGCTCAATTATTTAACGATACTTAAACATCTGAAACGTTCCCCTGACTCCACGCATACCTCGTCAGCTTCCCCTCCAGCCTCATACCCGCAAACTGGTTCTGCCGCAGCGCTTCATACAGCGCCACCGCCACGGAGTTTGAGAGGTTCAGGGAACGTATTTCCCCGATCATGGGAATGCGGATTGCCGTTTCCTGGTTCTCCACCAGTATTTCTTCCGGGATACCCGCGCTCTCTTTGCCGAACATGATATAGCAGTCAGGCTCATAGGATACATCCGTATAGAGCCGCGGAGCTTTGGTGGTCGCCATATAGATTTTCGCTCCCGGATTTTTCTCAAGGAACTCTTCAAAATTTATGTATGTAGTCACATCCAGGTCTTTCCAGTAGTCCATCCCCGCGCGCTTCAGAGACTTTTCGTCCAGGCGGAAACCCAGCGGCTCTATCAGATGGAGCCTGCTGCCCGTAGCTACACAGGTACGGCCGATATTCCCGGTATTTGCCGGAATCTCCGGCTCATAAAGTACGATATTGACTGCCATTTTACTTATTTCCTTTCAGCCGTTTTACAAATTTCTCCAGCCTGCCAAGCGCTACCTTCAAATCCTCCAGGGAATAGGCGTAAGAAATCCTCAGATAACCCTCTCCGCAGTCTCCGAACGCACTTCCCGGCACTACGGCTACCCGTTCTTCCGCCAGAAGCTTTTCGGCAAATTCCTCAGAAGTCATACCAAATTCCTTAATACATGGAAATACATAAAATGCACCAAACGGCTCAAAGCACGGCAGCCCCATCTCCTGAAACGCATGCATCAGGAAACGGCGGCGGCCATTGTACGCCATCCGCATTTCCTGTACATCGCCGTCCCCGTTTCTCAAAGCCTCTACTGCCGCATACTGGCTGGTAGTCGGCGCGCTCATGATGGCAAACTGATGTACTTTAGTCATCTGGGCAATGATTTCTGACGGGGCGCACGCATAGCCCAGCCGCCATCCGGTCATGGCATAAGCCTTGGAAAATCCATTCATCGTCACGGTACGCTCCCGCATCCCCGGCAGGCTTGCGATGGAAACGTGGTCAGTGTCATATGTCAGCTCCGCATAAATCTCATCCGACAGCACAAAAATATCTTTTTCAATAATTACTTCTGCAATTGCCTCCAAATCTTCCCTGCGCATCACCGCGCCTGTCGGGTTGTTAGGGAATGGCAGCACCAGTAATTTCGTCTTATCCGTAATTGCCCCCAACAGTTCCTCCTTCGTCAGCCGGAACTGGTTCTCATTCTTCAGTTCAATCACCTTCGGCACGCCTCCCGCCAGCACTGCGCAGGGCAGGTACGATACAAAAGAAGGCTGAGGAATCAGTACCTCGTCGCCCGGGTTCAACATCACCCTCATCGCCAAGTCGATGGCTTCGCTGCCGCCCACCGTAACCAATGTTTCCCTGTTGGGATCATACGTAACGCCGCAGCGCCTTTTTAAATAGTTACAGATTTCTACACGGAGCTCTTTCAGCCCGGCATTTGATGTGTAAAAGGTACGCCCTTTTTCCAGGCTGTAGATTCCCTCGTCGCGGATATGCCACGGGGTATCAAAGTCCGGCTCACCCACGCCGAGAGATACCACATCCTCCATCTCACTGGCGAGGTCAAAGAATTTTCGGATACCGGAGGGCTGTATGCCCATCACTTTATCTGCAATCGGATTTCTCATGGCGTCACCAGCATCCTTTCATCTTTATTTTTCTTCGCAAAAATTGTTCCGTGGTCTTTATATTTTTTCAATATGAAATGCGTAGCGGTGGACAGTACGGTATCCAGCGTGGACAGTTTATCCGACACAAAGCTTGACACTTCCCGCAGCGTTTTCCCTTCCAGAATGACCATCAAATCATATCCTCCGGAAATCAGGTATACGGACTTCACTTCAGGATAATTGTAAATGCGCTCTGCAATTGAGTCAAATCCCTGCCCCCTCTGCGGCGTCACACGCACCTCAATCAGAGCCGTCACTTTCTCCGCCCCGGTCTTGTCCCAGTCAATCATCGTATGATAACCGCATATTACCTGCTCCTGCTCCATTTCACTGATTTCATTTGCCACCGTCACCTCATCGGACCCAAGCATCACCGCCAGCTCTTTCAGATTGATACGGCTGTTTTTCTCAATAAACGTTAATATCTGATCTCTCATTCTATCCCTTCCCTTCTGTTCACCTTATACATTTCATCCCTCTGCGGTCTGTCAAGGAATCTTTTATTCCCGGCATTCCATAAAATCCTGTCATTTCCCTTTGTCATCCTTCCGATAACTACCGTCGGGATATCCTGATGCGAAAGCTCCTCTGCCAGCGCTGCCCCATCCCTGGCAGCTATCAGAAAGCTTCCCCCTGAAAGCACATTGTAGGGGTTTATATCGAAATATTCACAGATTTCTATCGTTTCCTGCCGCACGGGTATTTTCCTCAAATCCACTTCCAATCCGGACTCCATCTGTTCCGCAAGATTCCAGAGAGCAGTAAAAATCCCCCCTTCCCCCAGCGGGCAGACCCCGTCCGGCTGAAAGCGGCTAACCGCTCGCGCATCCTCCGGAATGGAAATGCTTCTCTGCATCCCGGCTGCCGCATGTACAAACGCCGCCGGAAAACGCTGCAGCAGTTCTTCTTTCCTGTCATGCGCCAGCATCACCGCAGCTTCCATGCCAATCCATTTTGTTACAATCAAATCCATCTTTTCATCCTTCTCATAACAATCACTTTATCAAAAATCTGTCCAAAGTTATCTTACTACTTCGTTACGATACGTAGCTGTTACAAAAAAACAGTAATTTAGTATCAAATTGCAGTTCTCCCCCGCTTCCCCGATGCATGATGCACTTGAAGTCCAAACGGTATTCAAAACGGTGCGCCTAAAAGCCGCACCGCCTGACACTTCTCCAAAAATATTTTATCCTACAAGTCCACCGACGGGATATCTATCAAATCATCAGGAACCGGAGGGTCAACTACCGGCTCTGACGCCGGGGGCTCCTGCTGCGCGGGAGTTTCCTGCTGTGCCGGAGTCTCCTGCTGCTCAGGCGTTTCCTGCTGCGCCTGGCTTTCCGACTGCTGTTGGCTCTCTGACTGCTGCGTATCGTCACCGGAACCGCCCTGGCTGTTCCCGGCGCCGCCCGCGATAATATTTTGTACCGCCGCCAAATCATTGTTCGCGATAGCATTCTGAATCATCGCCACTACATTCGGGTCGGAGGAATTGACTCCCACTTCATAGGATACCGGCACTGCCTGATAAGAACTGCTGTTAACCTGCGTCTCTGTCGTCTCCCCGTTTTCCGTAACGATTTTCCAGAGCTGCGCTTCCACGCCCGTATGGGAGCTCTGTATCTGGCTGAGATATCCTACATCTGCATCTGCCTTCGGGTAAAGCTTCACACCGCTTGGCTCCGAGGTATTGGTCGTTCTGCTCACATACTCCACCGTCCGTCCCTCCGGGCGGTATTCCTTTCCGTAAACCGTAAATGTCAGCTCTCCTCCATAACCATACCCTTCTATATAAACAGGATGTTCGGTATTATTTGAAAACTGTAAATCCATCAATCCTTCCGCTATAGCGGCGTCCTTTGACGGGTCTACATAAGTGACGATCATCGTATGGTTATGCCGCTCCAGCACCTCAAGCTCTGATTTAAGCACTGCATTGTACAGAGTAGTGGAAACCTGGCAGATACCGCCGCCGTAACTGTCTACCACTTTCCCGCTCTCATAAGAAGGCGCGAGTTCATAGCCATTTTCCGCATTAAACGGCTCTACTGCCGCTGTCACCGAGAAGGAATCGCCCGGATAAAGCAGCGCCCCATTGATTTTTGACGCTCCCACTTCTACATTTGTATTCCTTTGATATGTGGAGCCATAATAAGTCGTTGCCGTTCCCAGCACATCCTTCACCTGGGACAGTTCCTCCTGGGTTCCCTTTGGTTTCTCCTCGTCAGCCTCCAACGCAATTTCTCCGCCCTTGCCGTCCCAGGATTTTTCCATATAATTATAAACTTTCTTTGTAGATTTCTCCACGTTCAGGACGATGCCCGTCACACCCGGCTCAATCACAAATTCACCATTTTCTCTGGTAAGGCTGCCGTCTTTCGCCTCACAGTCCAGTTTTTCCTTCTGCTTTTGGAGATATGATTTGATTTCTTTCTTATCCGGCTTGAACTCAAGCGCATATTTTTTATTCTGATGCTCCAGATCCTTGTTATCCTTATACCGTTTCACGATATTCCCGGATTTCCCAAGCCCCAGCGCGTCGTCCACAATTTCCTTATTCGACCAGTCCATCCCCAGTTCTGCAGCGCTGGCCTCTACTTTACTGCTTCCCACCGTAAGCTTTACCTTGCTTTTCAGTTCTTTCTCAGCTTCTTCTTGTACCGCAGCTCTCGCCTCTTCCGCCGTCATGCCCGATACGTCCGTGCTTCCGATAAACACGCCTTTATTAATCGTATCCTGTGGCTCTGCCGCGCTCGCCGCCCCCCCGGAGAACGCCAGTGAAAGAGACAGCGCCCCAACTGCCAAAATTCCCGGCCGCAACCATCTTTTTTTCATTATTTACCCCTCTTTTCTAAAACCGATTTTAAAGCAGCGCCCCGTACTTTATACCAAATACGCCAGTACCATCGGCACTACCATTGCAATTACCACCAGAATGACGATTACTGACGCAATGATGCGCTTTGTCTTGCTGTCGTTAAAGTTAATCATTTCATCTCACCTCTTTATTCTTCCATAATCTCGTATGATTGTATCTATCATTCTGGACGCTTCGCTCTTTGTTAAATTATCTATAGAAACGTCCGGTTCTATTCTATGATATTTTATCAAATCATTCAAGTAAACTTTTTGTGATTTTGTTATCGGGCTGTCCTTTTTTACCTGGCAATACAACGGTGCAGGCGCAAATGCCGCCGGGGATACCAGATAAAAATCTTTTTTCAGGAATCCATAGAGCCGGCTTGCCGCGATTGCATCATCATAAGCCCTGTGACAGTGTTCTCTTTCAATCCCATAATATCCGCACAGGGACTCCAGGCTCTTTTTCTTAGGCTCCTCCATAAACTTCCTGGCAATTTTCAGCGTATCAATTCCCGTGCGCTCAAATTCTGCTCCCATATTCACAGCCGCCCTTTTGACAAAGCTGTAGTCAAAGAGAATGTTGTGCCCCAAAAGAGGCAGCTCCCCGCCAAACTCCAGAAGACCCGCTACAGCCTGCTCCACCGATGACGCGCCAGCCACCATCTCATCCGTGATTCCCGTCAGCTCTGTGATAAACGCGGGAATCTGTATTTTATGATCCACAAAGCTCTGGTACGTTTCCAGGATTTCCCCATCCTTTACCCGCGCCGCACCGATTTCCAGTATCTTATCCCGTTTTGGGTCTACGCCCGTGGTTTCCAAGTCCAGGGCCATGTATTCTATGCTCATTCTCTCCTCTTTCTGACACACTTTTGCGTCATCCCTGTAATTTCATAATTCCTCTGTCAGCATTCAAAAACCTGCGCGCCTCCCCCTGCCAGCGCCCACGCCGCCGCATTTCCTGTCAGCGGACTGCGGTTATGGTAGTCAAACACTACCCGGCACGGCAAAGCACCTCCTGTTTTCAGCACATCTTCAAAAAACACCTCGCCATGCGTCATATTCATCATCTGGCGGGAAGTATACCCCTGATACCCCTTCAAATAGCGGTGATTTTCCGCCTCACTCTGGTAGAATTCCCGAAACCCTTCCCGGTAAACGGATAAATCCTTTGCCCACGCCGGACGGCTCTTACTGTTCTCCCTCAAATATAAATCCAAAAGCAGCAGTTCATCATACAGCGCGCTCCTCTCACTGTCCGTCTCATGGGCAAACGCACGCAGGATTTCCATCCGTCCCATCCGGGAATGGTTCCTTCCCTGCAGGTCATTTTCCTCATAATACCGGGCAAGCGCCTCAAACATTCCATACGGATGGGGAAAGCTCTGCTCCAATACCTCCAGGGTATTCGTAAACTGGCGGCTGTTGTAGTAGACCTCCACCATCTCTTCAACCCCTTTTAATTTAAGAATCTCCTCATAGGAAATCCAACGGGTATACAAAACTTCATACGGCGGCTCCTGACGGTAAACCAACCCATACTTCCCTGCCATCTGATGCATTTTCGAGCCCTTCAGCACTTTCAGGAAACCAAGCTGAAGCTGCTGCGGAGCCATAGCATAAACTTCATTAAAAGAATGGATAAAACTCTCATAGTCTTCATAAGGGAGTCCCGCAATCAAATCCAAATGCTGATGGATATTGTTCCCCCCACGGACATACGCTGTCCTCTGCGCAAGCCTGGAAATCTCCGTTACACGTTCAATCTCCTGCAGGGTCTTTGGATTTACTGACTGCACGCCTATTTCAAGCTGTATCAGCCCCACACGCATCCCGGCAAGAATCTCCAGTTCCTCCTCATCCAGCAAATCCGCCGCGATTTCAAAATGAAAGTTCGTAATTCCATTGTCGTGCTCCGCCAGGTAACGCCAGATAGCCTTCGCATGGCTATGGCTGCAGTTGAACGTCCTGTCCACAAACTTTACCTGCGGCACTTTCGCATCCAGGAAAAACTGCAGTTCCTGAAGCACCAGCTCCAGACTGCGGAAACGTACCCGCTTATCTATTGAAGAAAGACAGTAACTGCATGAAAATGGACATCCTCTGCTGCTCTCATAGTAGATAATCTTATGCGCAAAGTCCTCAAGACTTTCATACACAAAAGGAATTTCATCCAAATCCATCTGTTTTGCCGGAAGATTTTCACTGATTTCCCCGGACGCCCTGCGCCAGATTAACCCTGGTATCCCCGCCAGTTCCGTCTCCGCCTCCAGCCCTCTTGCATAAATCTCCGCCAGCGCCCGGAAGCTTCTTTCCCCCTCTCCGGCCATTACACCCGCTGCCTGAGGATATTCCTGTAGAAATCTGACGGCGTCATAAGACACTTCCGGCCCCCCAGCCCAGACAGGCACCTGGGGGCAGAGCAAGTGAAAATCCCGAATCAGCCCAGCCACATATTCCCGATTCCAGATATAACAGGAAAATGCCGCCACATCCGGTTTTCTGCGGTAGATATCTGCCAAAATCTCTTCTTTCTGATGATTAATCGTATACTCTGCGATCTCCACCTGCTCCCGATACTCTCCGGCACACGCCCGCAGACAATAGACCGCCAGGTTCGAATGGATATATTTTGCATTGATTGCTATCAATAAAATCTTCATACTTTCTTCTTTCCGGCACACTTGCCGCGCCATTCCGGTAAATTTAAAGGTTTAATAAACATTCTCCTTACACGCTCCGGGCAAACTGGCTGTTATACAGCTCGGCATAGAAACCACCTTCTGCCAGCAACGTTTCATGGTTCCCCTGCTCAATGATATGTCCATCTTTCATCACCAAAATCACATCCGCTTCCTTAATCGTCGACAGGCGGTGCGCCACTATAAAACTCGTGCGTCCCTGCATCATCCGCGCGAAAGCTTTCTGTATCCTGATTTCCGTCCGTGTGTCAATAGATGAGGTCGCCTCATCGAGAATCAGCATCGGCGGCAGGCACAGCATCACTCGGGCAATACAAAGAAGCTGCTTCTGTCCCTGGGACAAATTACCTCCGGACTCGGAAATCTGTGTATCATAACCGTCCGGCATCCGGGAGATGAAGCCGTGAGCGTGCGCCTCCTTCGCCGCCTGAATAATTTCCTCTCTGGACGCGTCCAGCTTTCCGTAGGCAATATTTTCCGCCACCGTGCCTGCCTTCAGCCACGTTTCCTGCAGTACCATGCCGTAGTTTCTCCGCAGGCTGTCCCGAGTCAGGCTTTTTATCGGATAGCCGCTCACACGGATTTCTCCCGCATCCACGTCATAAAAACGCATCAGAAGATTAATCATCGTAGTTTTCCCGCACCCGGTAGGCCCTACGATGGCAATCCGCTGTCCCGGTTTCACGTTCAAACTCAGATTCTGTATCAAAGGCGCATTCTTTTTATAAGAAAATGCCACGTTTTCAAGTTCAACGCTTCCATCCACCCGTTCCGGCGTCAAAGCCAGCGCATCCGGGGCGTCCGGCGCCTGCGGCGTCTCATCAATCAAATCAAAAACCCGCCCCGCGCATACCACCGCATTCTGAAACTCTGTAGCCACGCCGGAAATCTCATTAAAGGGCTTTGTATACTGATTTGCATAGCTCACAAAGCAGGAAAGCTGCCCCACGGTAAGCCTGCCCCGGATTGCCATGACCGCACCGATAATCGCTACCCCCGTAGACACCAGGTTATTCACAAACCGCGTCGAAGGATTTGTCAGCGATGAGAAAAAAATCGCCTTCAGGCTGCTGGTTCGCAGCTTTTCATTGATGTCCTGAAAACGCTGCTCCGCCTCCTTTTCATAGGAAAACGCCTTGACAATTTTCTGATTCCCCACCATCTCATCTACCAGCCCCGTCATTGCCGCACGCGCCTCAGACTGGGCGCGGAACATAGAAAATGTACGCCGTGCAATAAAGCTCGCTACAAACAGGGACATCGGCGTCATTACCACCACAAACACCGTAATCGCCACATTGATTCCCAGCATAAATCCCAGCGTCCCGAAAATCGTAATAATTCCTGTAAAAAGCTGTGAAAATCCCATCAAAAGACCATCAGAAAACTGATCCACATCCGCGACTACCCGGCTGATAATCTCGCCGTATTGGAGGCTGTCAATATAGCGCAGCGGCAGTTCCTCAAGATGCTCAAACGCCTGGGTACGGATATCCTTCACGACATGATACGTAATTTTATTGTTGCACAGGTTCATCAGCCACTGTGCCAGGGCAGTTGCCGCTACAACCAGAGCAAAGCGCACCAGAATGGGCCGCAGGCCGTCAAAGTCCACATTCCCTTTCCCTATCACCAAATCAATCCCACGCCCGGTCAGCACCGGGGCATACAGTGTAAGCACAACGCTTACCACTGCAAATATCAATGAAAGAATCAGCAGATGCCTGTACGGCTGAATCAGACGCAGAATTCTCCGATATATTTCTCTATTTTTTATGGAACGTTCCTTCTTCTCATTCATGACTTTTCAAGCTCCTTTTCCGAAAACTGGGACATGCAGATTTCGTGATATACCCCGCACGTCTCCAACAGTTCCCTGTGGGTTCCCAGTCCCACCTGACGGCCGTCATCCAGCACCAGAATCTGGTCTGCATCTTTAATAGACGCGGCGCGTTGGGATACGATAAATACCGTCATTCCCCGTGTCTGCGCTGCTATCGCCCGGCGCAGTTTCGCATCTGTGGCAAAATCCAGCGCCGAAGCGCTGTCGTCAAGAATCAAAATCTCCGGCTCGCCCACCAACGCCCGGGCAATGGTAAGACGCTGACGCTGCCCGCCGGAAAAATTCTTCCCGCCCTGGAGAACCATTGTCTCCAGTCCGTCCGGCTTCGCCTCTACAAACTCTTTCGCCTGAGCAATTTCCAGCGCACGGTAAATCTCATCATCCGACGCCCCCTTCTTCCCCCATTGCATATTTTCACGGATAGTTCCCGCAAACAGTACCGCGTTCTGCGGCACAATCCCTATGTTTCCACGAAGCCGTGAAAACGGATATTCCCGCACATCCACACCGTCTACCAGCACCTCGCCTGCCGACGCGTCGTAAAATCTGGGAATCAGGTTCACCACTGTACTTTTTCCCGAACCCGTACCGCCAATAATGCCGATTGTCTGCCCCCGCTTCACTTCCATGCGGATATCAGTAAGCGCATTTTTCCCGCCCTTATAAGCAAAGTCTACATGGCGGAAGCTCACTTTCATTTCCCCTTCCCGGATGTCCGTCTCACTCCCGCCTTCCTTCATCCCCGAAGCCTGGGAAAATACATCATTAATGCGCCCCGCCGATGCAGAAGCCTTCGTCACGGACACAATCAGCATCGACAGCGCCAGCAGCGCCAGCAGCACCTGAGTCATATAGTTAATCAAGGCTATCAGCCCGCCCTGGGTCAATTCCCCGGAATAAACCGTCCCGCCGCCAAGCCACAATACGACAAGAATCGCCGCATTGATAATCACATACGTCGCCGGGTTAAGCAGTGCTGAAATCTTCCCAACCAAAAGCTGCATATGCATCAGGCCCTCACTCTCCTCCCGGAAGTCCTGAATCTCATCCTCCTGCCTCGAAAACGCCCGTACAACCCTGGCGCCTGCCAGGCTCTCCCGCGTAAGGCGCAGCACCACGTCCAGACGATTCTGTACTTTTTTATACAATGGGATCGTCGCCAGCATAATTCCATAAATCACCAGGGAAAGCACCGGAACCAATACCACAAAAATCCACGCCAGCCGGGCGTTCACCACAAACGCCATCACTACCGCCCCGACAACGATAAACGGCGAGCGCAGAAACAGGCGCAGCAACAGATTTACCCCTGCCTGTACCTGATTGATATCACTGGTAAGGCGCGTCACCAACGTAGAAGTCCCAATCATGTCCAGCTCCGTATAAGAAAAACTGTTAACATGCCGAAACAGATCCTCCCGAAGCGCCGTCCCAAAACCCGTTGCTGCTTTTGCCGCAAAATACTGCGCCGTAGCTGAGCACAGCAGCCCAAACACCCCAAAAGCCACCATCACGGCACACATCATCATAATATATCCCATATCCCTGTCTCGGATTCCCACATCCACAATCCTCGCCATAACCAGAGGCGTGAGCAGCTCAAAACATGCCTCCAGCATCTTAAACATGGGGGCGATAACGCTCTCTTTCTTATATTTCCGCAAATATCTTTTCAATTTAAACATAATCTTCTTTACCCAGCCTTGTCTCATCCAACTTTTTCCGCTATTATACAACTAATCCCCAAAAATGTATAGGGCGCTTTTATACCTTGATTATAACAATTGCGGTTTGTCGGGGAGTCTGCCGCAATTTAGAAACCATACAGCAGCTACAAGATACACATTCATCAAAAAAATTTAATTTTTTGCACATTATCTATTGACTTTATACCAGCTATATCCCTTATAGTGACTGCAAGAACAGAAAGAAAGGAGCATTTAATGAGCATCAAAGAAGCCGAAGCACTGACAGGAATCACGAAACAGAACATCCGTTTTTATGAGAAGAAAGGCCTGCTGCATCCACACCGAAACCAGGAAAACGATTACCGCGAGTACACTGATGAGGACATAGAGACTTTGAAGAAGATTAAAATCCTGCGGAAACTTGATATCTCTCTTGAGCATATCCAGCGAATTCTGAACGGTGAAGACATGGCCTCTATCATACAGCAACAGCTCAATTTTCTATTGGAAAGGAAAAATGACCTTGATGCCGCCATCCAGATGTGCCAGTTTCTGCTTCACACTGAAATCACTTCCATGAACACCGAAAAAGTACTGCGAAAAATGGAGGACATGGAAAAGAAGGGAGGACGTTTTATGACTATCTTAAACGATTACAAAAAAGTAGCCAACGTAGAGGCAAAAAAAGAATTTTCTTTCATACCGGACAATATGGCTCTGAACCCTGCACAGTTTACAGAAGCACTCTGCAAGTATGCTTCTGACAATGACTTGAACCTGTGCATTACCCACGAGGGAATGTATCCGAAATTTGAAATTGACGGCGTAGAATATGAAGCATATCGGAGTTTCGGAAGATTCGGGGCTGTCATTACATGTGAAATGACACATCCTGAATTATTAGAAAAGGAATATGCTGACGTCCCAAAAGAAACCAGCCGCATCTACCGCATGATTCATTGGGCAATTTTTCACACGGCTATTCCCATCATAGGCTTTTTATACTTCTGGCTTGTGGGCAAAAACATTTTATTAGCTGCCTGGATGACCATTGTTTACCTGTGCATGCTCCGTTTTGGATTCAGAAGCTTCCGGGCAAGGTAAATCCTATTGGCAAAAAACAGTAGCATATCACTGTTTTTTGCCTTTTTCTATTTTAGGGGTTGACAAAGCGCTCCATGTTTGATAAGATATGGAGCGTACCGTTCGAAACGGCACATATGCGCGAGTGGCTCAGTTGGTGGAGCGCGACCTTGCCAAGGTCGAGGCCGCGGGTTCGAGTCCCGTCTCGCGCTTTTTTTATGCCCCGGATTTTAAGTATTCCGGGGCTTTTATTTTCCGGAAACTATAGTATAATGATAACTGCCTGAAGCCGGGGGGCAAGTGCTGCCCAGATTATTGCAAAAATGACTCCAGGCAGTCATCACATCTACATTTTATTTATAGAAAGGATTTTTCATGAGAAAGACAAAAATCATTTGTACTTTAGGACCTTCCACTGATAAAGAAGGGATACTGGAAACTTTAATTCAGGAAGGGATGGATGTTGCGCGGTTTAATTTTTCCCACGGTTCCCACGAGGAACAAAAAGCCCGCCTCACTATTCTGGATGAACTGCGCCGGAAACACGACCGTCCCGTGGCTGCCCTTCTGGACACGAAAGGTCCCGAAATCCGCATTGGCTGTTTTGAAAACGGCTCTATTGAGCTGAAACAGGGTCAGACCTTTACCCTGACCACCGCCGACATTCCCGGCAATGAAGAGAAAGTATCTATCACTTACAAAAACCTTTACAAAGATGTGAAATCCGGCGACGCCATTTTGATAGACGATGGCCTAATCGGAATGGAAGTCCGGGAAATCGCAGACGAAGATATCATCTGTACCGTAAAAAACGGAGGGACGATTTCTAACCGCAAAGGAATCAATGTGCCGGGTGCAGAGCTGAATATGCCTTTTGTCAGCCAGAAAGATTACGAGGATATCCTCTTCGGCATCCGGGAGGGCTTTGACTTCATCGCTGCTTCCTTTACCCGGACTGCCGCAGATGTCCTTGAAATCCGAAAAATTTTAAAAGAAAACGGCGGTGAGTTCATCCATATCATCGCAAAGATTGAGAACCGCCAGGGCGTAGACCATATTGACGAAATTATCGAGGCCGCCGACGGCATCATGATTGCCCGCGGAGACATGGGCGTAGAAATTCCGTTAGAGGAGGTTCCCGTCATCCAAAAAGAGCTTATCAGTAAAGTTTATACTGCCGGAAAACAGGTTATCACGGCCACCCAGATGCTGGACTCTATGATAAAGCATCCACGTCCTACCCGCGCCGAGACCACGGACGTGGCAAACGCCATTTATCAGGGAACCAGCGCCATTATGCTCTCCGGTGAGACAGCCGCCGGACTGTATCCTGTGGAATCCCTGCAGACTATGGTGCGCATCGCGGAACGCATTGAAAACGATATCGACTATCCGCGGATGTTCCGCGAAAATACCCATATTGAAAACCCTGATGTGACGACCGCCATCTCCCACGCTGCCTGTCTGACCGCTAACGAACTGAAAGCAAAGGCTGTCATCACCGTCAGCAAATCAGGAACGACTCCGCGCATGGTTTCCAAATACCATTGCGGATGCCTGATTGTGGGATGCACCACCTCCGAGCATACCTGCCGCCAGCTCAACATCTGCTGGGGCATACAGCCTATCATGATTAAAGAAGAATACAGTTCTGAAATCCTGTTCCTCCATGCTGTGGAAGCCGCGGAACGGAACGGCCTGGTAGAAGAAGGCGATATCGCCATCCTGACTGCCGGAGTTCCACTTGGGACGCCCGGAAAGACAAACATCCTGCGCGCCTGTGTGGTAGGGGATTTCTAAAGATACAAACCTATATCTTTATCCTGTTAGAGCGGAACCAAAACGGTTCCGCTCTTTTATGATTCTTTTGATTATTATCGTTTAATTATCTCTATATTAGATTATTGACTTTTCTGTTTTAAAGTATTAAAATTTTATTTAGCACATAAAAGTGCTACTCATTAATTTTCAATTATTTTTAACAAGGAGGAAACAAAATGAACAAAGGAAAGAGAATTGCCGCCCTGCTCATCGCATTTGCAATGCTGTTTACAGGCATTTTAAGCAATGCGCCATCTGCAGAAGCAGCAAAGAAAAAAGTCAAAATCAAATCCGTTTCTGTCGCAAGCAGCCTTTCCGGAAACAAAAAGACTGTATATGTGGCAAAGGGAAAGAAAGTAAAGCTGGCAACAACAGTAAAAGCCACGCCTAACAAAAAGGCAAACAAAAAAGTCTCCTACAAGTCTAAAAACAGTAAAATTGCTTCTGTCAGCGCTTCGGGCGTCATAAAAGGCATCAAACCGGGCTCTACAAAAATCACGGTAACTTCCAAATCAAACAAGAAAAAGAAAGCCGCTATCACTGTAAAGGTCATGAAAGCCCCTGTCACCAAAGTAACGCTCAAGCAGAAAAAAGCTACCCTGGAAAAAGGAGCAAAGCTTTCATTAAAAGCAACTGTGAAAGCAAAGAAGGGGGCGGTAAAAACTGTCGGCTGGAAATCTTCTAACCCCAAAGCCGCTACTGTAAGTTCAAAAGGCGTAGTCAGCGCCGTAGGCGCCGGCACTGCTACCATTACAGCCCAGGCGATTGACGGTTCAAACAAAAAAGCTTCCTGTAAGGTGACGGTAAATGATTCTGTAAGCCTGACAGGAATGAAAATCCTAAATTCTAATATGATTAGCTTTTCATTAAACAAAGCGTTCTCTCTGTCTGCAGGGCAGATATCCGTCCATGCTAAATCATATGTGAACGGTGCTTACAGGGGCAATGTAAAAATTTCCGCCCTCTCAACCAATGACCAGCGAAACTATCGTCTCTCTCTGCATGACAACATTTATACCGGCAGCTATATCCGCCTCTCAATCCCCGCGCTTCAGGGAAATAAAATACTGGAATGCCAGTATCTTGATCCTGTCTGTGCATATACAGATGATGTCGTCCGTACCGGATGGGTAGGGGACGAATTTTCAGATGATTTTTCTTTTGGTTCTCAGGAAATGGGATACAGCCAGTACGCAATCAACCGGCTCCCGGCCGGCCTGACGGCAACGCCGCATAAATCTTATCTGGAAATCAGCGGAACTCCCACACAGCCCGGCGTAACACAGGCTGTCTTTACCGCGGTAGACGAACTAGGAAATACTATGACCAAAAATATATATTTTGCCATCGGTTCTGACACAGTCATGGCAGGAGCCGCCGCTCCCCGCTATATCGTATCGACTGACGCTGGAGCTACGTATGTAAGTCCCAGCATTGTTGGTGGAAGCGGTTCCTACCGCTGTCAGATTCTCGCAGACCCGAAAAACTCAGGCGCGCACATTGACGGGGATGGCGACATTGCTATCTATCCAAAGACCCCCGGCGATTACACAGTAACTGTCCGCGCAACAGACACGCAAAATCCGGCGCGCTTCTGCAACTTCCAGGCAGTGTTCCACGTAGCGCAGGGAATCAGCGTCAGCGGGTACATTAAAGACGCGCAGGGAAACCCTATGGAAGACGCTTACGTACGCTTCATAAATAAAAACCTCGCAAACCGCTATGCTTATAGCGGCGGGCTCTACACTAATGAGAAAGGAATCTATACTGCAACGCTTATACCTGGAACATATGACGTTAAAATAAGCTATGGAGACAGCACAGAAAGCATTGCCGGCTTTGCTGATAATTACATCGAAAACCAGGCCATGACAGCAAGCAGGTCGGGATATGATTTCACACTGCCGCTCTATAAAGTGAGCCTGATATCCGGAAACACAGACGCCAGCCTTAACAGAACATGGTATATCAATAATAAACGGGCAGGATATGGCTCAACTTTGTATCTGAGACCCGGAACGTATACGCTAACCAGCGATATAACAAATAGCGGGGGAAATACGCACGAAGCCTGGAACGGCAGCTGGTTCAGCGGAATGACCCTGACCAGAACATATTCAGACGTAAGGCTCTCAGCCGCTGTACGCGTCATCAACACAGCCGTTCAGGCATCTGTCGTAAGCACGCCCACCGGACAGAGCACTACAGAAACATATCGTTACCCGGCGGCCAAAGACAGCGACTATACAATGGATTGTGACGGCACCAAATATTCTCTCCCCGAAGAGTCGGTATATGATACTGACGGCGATTGGTATGCTGATGCTGATGCATATACAGCAAGAGTCATCCAGATTACAGAGACAGCCGATTATATATTAGAGTCCTACTCTGGATATGTTCAGCTTTATGACCAGCAGGGCGCTGTCATAGAACCTTCCTCCGAGGCAGAAGAACAAAAAACATATGCCTCCCTTCCCGCTGGTACTTATTATGTCGGAACTGGCAGCTATAGTACTTATGATACAGACATCTGTATGTGGAATGCCAGCAACGCTGAATATTAAGCGACTCTCATAATACCCCAACAGCCCGGGGGCGGCGAGAATCATTCCCACCGCCCCCTGGCTGTCTTTCTTTTTTCACTATTTCACGCGTACTTTCTTCCTCGCGCTGGTTCCTGTGTAAACCATTTCTCCATTTATTTTGCGGAATCCTGTTATCTTCACATAATAAGTCTTTTTGCTTTTCAGCTTCTTGATAACATAAGAGTTTTTCTGGTTCACAGTAATTTTTTTCGCCCCTTTAAAGCTGGACTTTGCTGCATACTGGATGATATATCCTTCTGCTCCGTCTATTTTCTTCCAGGATAAGCTCATCTGTTTTTTCTTCTTGCTTACCGCTTTAGACATTGCAGGTTTTAAAGCTTTAAACTCTGCTTTCAGTGCCGACTCTTCCGCCTGTCTTTGAAGCTCTATTACCTGCTTCTGAAGTTCCATTGCCTGTCTCAGCAGCTCTTCTGCCCTGGCTCTCTGGTTCTCCGCCTCCTTCTGAGCTTTTGCCCTTTCAGCCTCTGCTTCTTTTTGAGCCTTTACCCTTTCGGCTTCTGCCGCTTCCCTGTCTTTTTTCCTTGCCTCTTCAGCTTCTTTCTGGGCTTTCTCTAGCAGCTCTTCCGTTTGCTCCTTTGCCTTTTCTGCCTCCTCCTTTGCCAGACGCTCGGCTTCCTCTGCTGCTGCCTGTGCTTCTGCCGCCTGTCTCTGCAGATCCAGAATACTCCACTTGTACTCGGAAAGTTCCAAAAGGGTCAGCTGTTTTATCTGAGCTTTCGCCTGTGCTGACAATGCTTCATACTCCGCCCTCACGCTTTCTATCACTGCTTTCTTTGCAAGCGTCACATCCCCGATGGCAAGTATTTTCCCATCTACTGCCTGCGCCTCCCGCACTGCTGCCTGGAACGCCTCATTTTCTGTCAGCTTTACCTTTACCCGCACGTCCTGTTTCGGCATGATAAAGGTAAAACGTATCTCCGGCTGATCCGGAACTTCCGTCAGTTCCAACGCACTGCCCGAAACTCCTTTCGCCTCAACATTCAGGAACTCTTTATCCTCTGGAATGTCTACCACAAAAATAGTTACCGTCTCACCCTCGCACGCCGCTTCCTTATCTGTTAACACTCTCGCACCTTCTACCGGAACCACCGAAACATCAAACTCCAGAGGAACCAAATTCACATCTGCATTTATAATATTTTCGGAAGTCACGGCAACCGGTACTACTGCCTCCATACTATCTGTTCCGGCTGCTATCCTGACGGAATAATTTCCTGCAAAAACCGATGTAAACTGATATACACCCTGTGCATCCGTCAGCGTTTCATCTACCAATTTACCATCCTCTCCATACAGTTCTACCGGAATCTTTCGGCTGCTTACAGGCACATTACCGGTATTTACCCTGCCCGCAATGCTGTAAATATCCCTGTAGCTCAGGAACCTGGCGCCGCACAGCGCCCCATGATCTGCCGACTGATCCTTACATGCGTCTGCCACAATGCGGAGGGTACTGGCTCCCCGGACGTCTATGTTGTAATAAGCCGCCGGAGTTCTGGAAGTCATCTCACCACTCTCAAATCTCGGCACTGCTTCATCATCCACATAAATCTTAAAATTAATCTTAGAACGCGGAACGCCTGTAGGCGAAGCGCCGTTTACCTCTTCTGTATGAGTCGCATACCGAATGCCTGCATACCCCTCAAACCTGTCATATCCTCTGCCTTCTATATTATAAACTACGTCTGAATCCGTGGACGAACAGGCATGAATGCCGATTCCTTTATCAAAGTTCATGGCTGTGCTGCCGTCTGCGCCTGTAATGGCAAGCTTATCCCCCTTTACAGAAACATCCTTGTAAACAGTCTTATTGTACAGTGTATTTTTTACGATGAAATCATTTGGTAAATCACTGATATAATCCGAACCTGCCAGCTCTGCAAACAGGATTTCATAAACCTGAAAGCTGCCGTCCCTCTTTCTCACTTTTACTACCGTTTTTCCGGGAATATCTTCTGCATCTTCAATAGAATAGTATACGCTTCCATTCACCGGAATTGCTTCTACCATCGGTATCTGATCAGGTTCACTCACCGGGTATACATATTTAAATTTCTCTGGCCGGAACCCATCAAAGTCCTCCCCGTCAACTGTCAATCCTTCCAGATAGACATTGGGATTCACATAGGACATAAGCTTCGCGTCCGCCCAGTCTGCCCAGTCACCCTGGTCGCTTCCATGCATATCGGCCTCCAGCCTCAGTTCCTTGACATTCGACACTGGAATGCTGAAAAACTGTGCATTATTCGCTCCTGATCCGGATGGCGTGCTCTCATATAACAGCGCTCCGTCTCCGTATACGCGGAACACGATATCTCCCATATCTTTTTTTGCCGCATCCACGCCCACATAGGCTTCAAATACATCAAGCCCCAGCCCCGAAATATTGAAATACACATCGCTGGGCGCATCCGCTCCCATGCCTTTCGTAAATTCACGCTCAACGCCATCCACTTTCAGGGTCAAAGTGCCGCCTGCACGGTTCTTATCCTTACGGATATTTCCCGGTCTTGTGTTGTTCGGTCCGCAGACAGACTTCGTTTTATCATACTCCAAATCACTTAGATAAACGCTTTCCTTCACAGACGCATTTTTATTTTTTACCAGCCCGTCAAAGGCGCTTTCTATCCTCTCTGCCGCTGCATCCAGCTCTGCCTGGGTAAAAGCTCCCTCCAGAAGTTCCCTTGCCTCTTCCAGAGCCTCATCCAGTACCGTCCAGCTCTTTGTTGTATAGCGGTAATATACATACCTTTCTGCTTTTGCCAAAAGCTCTGTCACCCGTTTTGTGGAAGCCAGCTGCTCTTTTGCACTCTCCAGATTTTCCGCCGCTTCCATCAGCTGAGCATCCGAAACTTCATCTGCTTCCAGAATGCCCCGGGCAGCTTCCATCGCGGTTTTAAAGATGTTCCAGGAGTCTGTCGTATAGTTTCCCTCATCCAGTTTCTCAAATTCTTTTATCCGTGCAATAAGTTTCTCCCGGTAAATATTGTACTCTGGATATGTTTCTACCTCTTCCCGGGATGCCTTCGTTAGTATTACTGCATACCCATAGCCATATTTCATCCCTCGTTCCAGAACCGTATCCCTGTTCACCAGATATTTTTGATTCTCCAGCATCTGCTTTGCCTTCGCCCCGCTGTTCCAGCCTGCACGGGCGTCTGCATCCGCCCCATCTGCATAGACGTCTGCAACATACCAGGCGTCCGCGTCCAGGAAATCAAGGGGGACTCTCAAAGTACGCTCAACTGCTGATAAACTTCCTACATACCAGTCCCCGTCTCTGCTCTTTCTGGCAAACGTCGCATATTCATACATCTTTCCTTCCAGATACAGGCTCCTGCTCCAGTTAGTTGGCATCCCCTTCCAGAATCCCATTTTCTCTTTATCCTGCTCCGGTACGCTCTCCGGGTTTGTATACCAATAAAGAACGCTCATACCGGCCCGGAACATCAGCGGCGACGCCAGCGCATACGCCTTCGTTCCTTTACCCGGATAACAGAAAGTATGGTCTGCCGGTCCCTGAACAGTTCGGGTAAACAGCGTCGCGATATCTTCCTCTATCTGTGGGTCGCTCTTTCCAATCCCTTCATCGCCCAGGATTCCTTCTACCTGCATCAAATTCGGATATGTACGTTCGATTCCGGTAGTTACATACTCGTCATGAATCGTCATAACCAGCTTATGCTTTGCCGCCATCGCAATCACGTGCTCCATATATTTTTCATAATCCTGCGCCCGCACATGCACGAATCCCGGTTTTACGCCTTTTACGCCCCATTTTTCAAAATATCCAAACAATTCGTCAGTAGTAAAACGGTTCCTTCCGCTGGAGTCCGGAAAATACACCCCATTTACATACAAAACAATTCCAATATTCTTTGCATTTGCATATTCGCACAGCTCAGGAATATCTACGTTTGTATTAAAGCTTCCCGGCGTACCTAAATCTTTGTATACATCAAACCCATTTCCTCTGGTATTGAACACGCCTTCTCCCTGTCCGTCATATCCGCCCTCTGTAGAAAAATATTTATCCAGAAGAATCTTATCGCTGGGCACATCCGGATCGAGTTTCTTCGGGTCAAGCCTGGGATCACAGTTTACATCATACTCCGGCCCATACCAGCCTGTATCCAGAAGCACATACTTAAACCCATTGTCCTCTGCCTGGTCTATAATGTTCTTAATCGCCGCATTGTTCATGCCGGTAGCCGCGCGCAGGCAGCTTCCTGCTTCCAGCCATTCCGAAAACTTATACGTTTCTTCATCCGGCTCTTCATTCAAATTCATCACGATAGACGAATGCTCCATAAGTTCCGTTTCATTTCTTCCTATTACCAACACACGCCACGGAGTAGCTCCCGGCCCTTCCGGCGAAACCGTAATATCAGGACCTTTCGTTTCATTTAGATGCGACGGCTTATAACTAGTGTATCCCGCCTTAACCGTCCTTGCCTTAGAATCATCCTTTTTTAATACCATTACACCATAATTATCCAGATTTCCCTCACAGATTGTCAGCACCTGCCCGTCGTCATACTGCAGCGTCATAGGCCGCTGCATCACGCCTCCCGGAAAGCTATCCACTGACATTTTCTTTGGAACTGTCTGGTTCTGCGCAACATGCACGCTTGCCATCGTCCCCGCCGGAAATGAAAACTGCGTATACTCATCAGAAATCGTGTAGGACGCCTCTGTTTCCGGCAGCTCATAACGAAACGCAATTCCCTCATCATATGCCCGCGCCGCAAATTTCAAAACCGTCCCGCTGCTGTGCGTCAGTACAATCTCCATTTCTTTATAAGCATCCCGAACCGTTTCCTGCTCTCCTACCAGCGGATTCCACGATGTATCATTCTCTGCAAAAACCGGGGTACCTGCAGTAAATCCGTCTTTCAGTTCCCCCAAAGAAGTACTAAGTCCCAGCTTCGCATCTTCAATCAGTACCTTCCCATTGCTCTGTATCCGGTAATAGGGAACACCTTCCGACAGCCAAAATTCAAGTTTCAAATCCGCCTCCGGCGCGCTGACTGTAGAAATTACAGGCTCTGCCGCCGACACCTGCACAGCTCCCAGAACTCCCATCATTATAAATAAAACGCCGATACCAAAATCCATCCACCATCTTTTCTTCCATGTGCCTTTCTTCATACGCTTTTCATCTCCTTTCATCTGTATTTTAGAAATCCAATAAGCACTTTTGTTTACTAATTCTTTTTCCATCTCCCCCTTTAATCATCATTTAGTCTTTTTATAAGCAGAAAATCATCAAAAATATGTGATTATTATTGTGTTTATGCTGCATTTTTCTTATGTATCCAGGTATTTTCCCAATAATATTTTATCTATTTTTGTGTTATCTCATTTTTTTCTGCTATTTAAGACTATTATATCACTATTTTAGTAAAATTCTATGAGCATAGTTCATAAATTTTTTGCGGCTCTTTTGTGTATTTTGCCTAATTTTCATTCGCATTTTCTTGCTTTTATGCACATTCTACACATAGATTATTTTACAAGAAATCCTTCACACATTTCCTGTAAAAGACACAAAAAAGCGCTCCAAAATCTCGGAACGCTTTTTTACTAAATATCTATCGTTTTCTTTTTATCTCTCCGTGCTTATAGGCTCTTCTCTATTCCAAAGTACTGCTGCCGCCTTCGCCGGAAGCGTCAAGTCAATCTTCCCTTTCACACATTCGTACTCTTCCGGCTCAGTTGTAACCCCTTCCCGGCTGCTCAAAAGAATCCTCTGCATTTTACTTCCGTATTGCACACCTACTTCCCACACGGAAAGGGAGACTTCCAAAGGAGAATTTCCATTATTAAACACCACCACAACCTGTTCATAGGGAGTAAATCTGGCATAACTAATGCTGTTCCACTGACATTCCAGAAATTTCAGGGAACCGTGAATAAGCGCCGGATATGCTTTATGGATCTGTATCATCTTCCGGTAAAACTCTATCAGCTCTACGTCTTCCTGTCCCCACGGATACGTTCTGCGGTTATCCGGGTCTGTAAATCCTACCGCGCCTGCTTCATCTCCATAGTACAGCGTAGGAGCGCCCGGCCATGTCATCTGCATCACAATAGCCTCCCTCATCACCGCTTTGTCTATGCCCTCTGCCGCCGCTTCATGCCCCAGGCGGTCCACACGCCCCACTTTATGGTTCGTACGGGTCAGGAACCTCGAATGGTCGTGATTGGACAGCTCATTCATAGATGTCAGCAGGGATGGAGCAAGGAATTTTGACATATGATGGCTCATCGCCCCGATGAAAGCATCATGGTTGCCCAGCAAATCTTCCCTGTACTCATCGCTGTGCTTTTCCATTCCGGTAAAAAACCAGGTTAAAGGCTCCATAAAGGCATCATAGTTCATAACTGTATCCCACTCATCGCCCCGCAGCCAGGAACTTGCATCCCCATAATGCTCCGCCAAGATAAGAGCGTCCGGATTCGCTTCCTTTACCACCTTACGGAATTCTTTCCAAAACTTATGATTGTATTCACTGCTGAAACCTAAATCCGCCGCTACATCCAGACGCCAGCCATCCGCGTTAAACGGCGGCGACACCCATTTTTTCCCAATATCCATAATATACTGATAAAGCTCTTCTGACTTTTCATAATTCAGCTTAGGCAGCGTATCATGTCCCCACCAGCCGTCGTAATACGGATTGTACGGCCACTGATGCATATTGTTGAACTTGAAAAAGCTCCGGTACGGACTGGAAGCCGACACATAAGCTCCCTTCTCATAACCTGCCTGGTTTTCATAGATGCGCTCTCTGTCCAGCCATTTATTAAAAGAACCGCAGTGATTAAATACCCCGTCCAAAATCACCTTCATCCCCCGGCTGTGCGCTTCCTCAATCAGCTGAATCAGCAACTGGTTGCTGGCCTCCAGATTTTCCTTACTCGTCACCCGGCGGATATATTTACTCGCCTGCCTGTTGTCTGTGCATCCCTCCGGCAGCACCGTACCGCCGTCCTTCACGATTTTCCCATAGTGGGGATCCACATAGTCATAATCCTGTATATCATATTTATGGTTAGAGGGCGATACAAAAATCGGGTTAAAATATAAAACTTCCACACCAAGCTCCTGCAGATAGTCCATCTTGTCTATCACGCCCTGCAAGTCTCCGCCGTAAAATTCCCGGATAGCCATATAGCCCTCGGGATATTTATTCCAATCCTTAACCTGTACGGCTCTGTCCCCAATATAAAAATATTCCCCGTCCTCCACCGTATTTGTCGGATCGCCATTCCGGAAACGGTCTACCATAATCTGGTACATGACCGCCCCCTTCGCCCACTGAGGCGTCTTAAAGCCCGGAGCAATCGAAAATGCATAGTATTCCTGAAGGTTCCGAGACACCCCTCTTTTATTATAAAAGCAGTAAATTTTCCCGATACGTACTTCAAAATAATAATGGATAATCTCTGTCCCCATGATAATTTCTATCTTGTAATAGTCAAAAATCCCCTCTGTCTTTTCATAATCCATCAGTATCCTATCCGCATCGCTAATCCAGTACACGTAATCTATATTATTCCTCACTGTCCGAAAACGGATTGTAACGGTGTCGCCAGGCTCCGGTTCCATCGGACTCACATAGTTCTCTGTCTCGTCACTAAACAATCCTCCCGAGCGGAACACCGGACGCATCTGCATTGCATAGGTTTCTGATTTCTTTAAATAGTCTATATCCGTAATTCTCTGATTCATGGTATCTCCTTTATCCATTTGCATTTATACCTTTATTGTATACTATCTTTGCTTTCTGCACAACCAGACATTTTTTCCACAAACCAGGAAACTGCGCTTCCGCGTAAAAAAGACGGCTTTTAAGCCGTCTTTTTTTGGAGAAGGTATTTCTCTTATGGGGTGTAGCAAAAACTATTAATGTATTGGGGGTTTTTACGATGATTATTATAGCATCTCTCCCCAAAGAAGTGTGCACAAATCTCACAAAAATCACCAGATATTTTTATGCACCTTTCACAATCCATTTCTCGATTCCCCTACTTTTAAGCCTCTGTCCGCTCAAACAGCGCTTCAAACTCTTCTCTTCCAACCTTTTCCTGTTTTATCAAAAGCTCTGCACAGCTGTGCAGTACATCCATATGCTGCTCTATCAAGTTTTTCGCCTTTGCATAAGACTCATCCACGATACGCTTCACTTCACTGTCAATCAGCGCCTGCGTGCTCTCGCCATAACTTCTGCTGTGCGCCAAATCCCGCCCGATAAACACTTCTTCGCCGTCATTTCCATAATGAATCATGCCAACTTTGTCAGACATGCCATACTGCGTGACCATTGCCCGGGCGATTTCTGTAGACTGCTTGATATCCTGGGACGCTCCTGTCGTTACATCTCCAATCACCAGCTCTTCTGCAACCCTGCCCCCAAAGCCTACGATAATATCCTGCAGCATCTGCGCTTTTGTACGGAACATCCTGTCTTTTTCCGGCAGCGGCATGGTATATCCTGCCGCTCCCATCCCGGTAGGAATGACGGATATCGTATGCACCGGTCCTACATCCGGAAGGACGTGGAACAGTATCGCATGCCCCGCTTCATGATATGCAGTAATGCGCTTCTCCTTATCAGAGATAATCTTACTTTTCTTCTCCGCACCGATTCCTACTTTTATAAAGGACTCCCGTATATCACGCTGTATAATATATGCCCTTCCTGCCTTTGCCGCCTGGATAGCCGCCTCATTCATCAGATTTTCCAGATCAGCGCCCGTAAATCCCGCCGTGGTTCGTGCGATTTCTTCCAAATCCACATCATCTCCCAGTGGTTTTCCGGCCACATGAACCTGCAGGATTTCTTTCCTCCCTTTCACATCAGGCTTTCCGACACTAACCTTGCGGTCAAAACGTCCCGGACGCATAATCGCAGGATCCAGGATATCTACCCGGTTCGTAGCCGCCATCACGATGATTCCCTCATTCACGCCAAAGCCGTCCATCTCTACCAGCATCTGATTCAGCGTCTGTTCTCTCTCGTCATGGCCGCCGCCCATTCCGGTACCCCGCCGTCTTGCCACCGCATCAATCTCATCGATAAACACGATACACGGCGCATTCTTCTTGGCATCTGCAAACAAATCTCTGACGCGGGATGCGCCCACGCCCACAAACATTTCCACAAAGTCCGAACCGGAAATACTGAAAAACGGAACTCCCGCCTCCCCGGCTACTGCCTTTCCCAGAAGCGTCTTTCCGGTTCCCGGAGGGCCTACCAGCAGAATCCCTTTCGGAATCCTGGCTCCTACCTGAAGGTATTTTTTCGGAGACTTCAGGAAATCCACGATTTCCTCCAGCTCCTCCTTCTCTTCCACCAGTCCTGCCACGCTTTTAAAGGTAACGCCCTTTTCATCAGGCATGATTTTCACTGCGCGGCTTCTTCCAAAATTCATCATTTTATTATTCCCGCCGTTTGACTGCCGGTTCATAAGCACCATCAGCACCATGAATACAACAGACATCAGCAGAATCGGCAGAATCGTACTCAGGAATATACTCTCACGCTCAATCCCATGCATATAATTGGGTATGCCGTTTTTCATCAGCAATTCCTGAGCTTCCTTCACATCTGCCACATTCAATTTCTGCATATCTGACCCGTCTGCAAAATACAGCAGAAGCTGCCCTGTCGGAACCTGCTCATTTGGATGGATATCCACCCGCGCAAGCTGTTTATCTTCTACTGCCTTCTGAAACTGGCCGTATGTATATCTCTCTTGTGTCTCAAATCCATTTCTGAAAATAAACACAAATAACAATACCGCCGCCAGTATCAAAAGATAGAACCCCGCTCCTTTTGATGTACTTCTCAATTTATAAGTCCCCTTTCTGACATTTCTGCAGCCTTCCCTGTCCGGGCGGCTACACTTCTACAACTCCGATATACGGAAGATTTCTGTACTTCTGGGCATAGTCCAGCCCATACCCTACGACAAACTCATCCGGAATATTAAACCCTACATAATCTACTTTTACATCCGTCACCCGGCGTTCCGGCTTATCCAAAAGCGTACACAAACGGATACCTGCAGGCTTTCTCTCCCCCAGCTCCTTTACCAGATAGCTCAGGGTTCTCCCGGAATCAATGATATCCTCCACCACGATTACATCTCTGCCCTCCAGCGGTTCATCCAAATCTTTCTTAATCTTCACCACGCCGCTGGATTCCGTGCCTGCCCCGTAACTGCTCACAGACATAAAGTCCATAGATACCGGAACGGTAATGCGTTTCGCCAGCTCACACGTAAAGAACACGCTGCCTTTCAATATACAGATCAGGTGTACGCTCTTTCCTGCATAATCCTCGCTAATCTGCCGTCCAAGCTCGGCAATCCTCTCGTTGACTTCCTGCTCAGGTAATAATATGCGGATGTTATCTTCCATAATCCTCTTCCTCCATAATATGTATTTTTAAAATTGTTTTCGTATGTTCCGTCACTTTGCACACTTCGCTAATCCTAAATCCCACAACCCAAAGGATATGGCTCCCCTCTGCCAGGAGAAGTACCTTGTTTCTGTCCTCTCTCAAAACTTTCTCATCTATAAAGTACTTTTTTAGTTTCCTGTGCCCGCCGTCCGCGGTAAAATAGTCGCCGCTTTTACGGCTTCGCAATTGAATCGTATTTTTTATTGTATCATAATCCAGCCATTTCGTATACTTTTTTTCTGGAATATTTTGATTTTTATTCGGCTCCAGGCTGGTAATAATAAGGTACTTCCCCCATCTGGACTCCCCAGGCACCGCAAGCGGCGTTTCTTCCCGGCGCTCCTCTGACGCTTCTTCCATACCAAACGCCAGATAAGGTCCCGTACGACGAACACACCGCCCTCCCGGAAGCTCAATCCGCCGTCCCGGCTGCCCGGCTGCCAGCCGTTTGATTTCTTCCAAATGGACAGCGCCTACGTCTTTCATCCCCGCCCCCGGCCTGTCCAGCCAGATACGCAGCATGTATTCCTGCATCACTTCCTCTTCCCGGCAGAAATCTTTTGCCAAAACCCTAAGTTCTTCGCCGCAATACTCTGAAAGCTCTCCTGCCCTCCGCGCAGCTAAGCCTTCCAGATACTCCTGCGCCCTCCGTATCCTCTCGCCTGCCTGCGCGATATGCATCCGCGACTGCCTGTTTACACTCTCCTCCAACTCCGGCAAGATATTCCTGCGAAGCCTGTTCCTTGTATAATTATCCGACAGGTTCGTGCTGTCCGTACAAAATCCCTGTCCCCTCTCTTGCAGATACCTCTCAATTTCTTCCCTGGAAATCTCCAGCAGAGGACGGATGACTTTCCCATTTACCGGGCGAATCCCGCACATCCCCCGAAGCCCCGAACCGCGCGCCAGATTCCATAGAATCGTTTCTGCCTGGTCGTCCCGGTTATGGGCTACCGCAATCTTTGCCTGCTGTTTTCCGGCGCATATCGCTTCAAACGCTTCATAACGGCATTTTCTGGCTGCTTCTTCCATGCTCAGCTTCTCCTTCGCAGCCCTTTTGGGCACATCACAGCTATATAAGTGAAAGGTAATCCCCCTTTGGCGGCAGAGCTGTTCTGCAAATCCGGCATCCGAAAGGCTCTCCTCCCCCCGGATTCCATGCTCCACATGCACTGCCTCCAGGGAAAATCCCAGACGTTCCCGCAGCGCTTCCAACAGAAAAAGCAGGCATACCGAATCTGCGCCTCCCGATATGCCTGCCACAACGCAGTCACCTTCCTGAATCATCTGGTGTTTCCTGATATATCCAAATACTTTTTCTTCCATTTCCCATATCCGCCCATAATCTTTTAGAAATACTATATAAAAGCAGGCGCAAAATTGCAAGCGCAAAAATTGCGGATTTTAGTTCAGTTCCGCCACAGCCCTCCCACCAGCACAGTCATATCGTCTTTCGCACAGCATTTCTGATAAAGCAATACCCTGGTCAGGATTTCCCTTGCCATTTCCTGTGCATTTCTCGTATCCTGTTCTAAAATAATATCCTGTATAATCTCCTCCGCTTTCCGGTGGGGCAGCGCATCCAGCACACCATCCGATACCATAATCACAAAATCTCCCGGCTCCAGCTTCTTTTTCGCACTCTCATAGTCCAGTTTCTGCAAAAAACCAATGGGCAGGCTAGTAGACGAAACAGATTCCACCCAGTCTTTCCGTTTCAGGAACGTGGTAGACGCCCCGATTTTCATCATTTCGCATTCCCCTGTATACAAATCCACCATACACAAATCCACCGTAGAAAACATCTGGTTACTGTTCTGCAGCATCATCGTAGAATGTATCATATGAACTGCCGTCTCCTTGGAAAATCCCGCATGTAAAAACTGCTCCAGGAGTTCAATCACCGTCTCGCTCTCCCGGCAGGCGCAGGTTCCCGACCCCATCCCGTCTGACAGGCTCATAATCATCTGCCCATTTTCCCTCCGGAACATGGAAAAACTATCTCCCGACACCATCTCCCCGTCCTTCGTAACTCTTGCCACCCCATTCAACATAATATACTCCGGCTCTGCCAGGAAAAGCACTGTACTGTACTCATGATTAATGATCGAGCGGCTATCTTTTTCCGGAACCATCTTCCGGCTGCATACCTCAGAAACCACGCCTGCAATTTCCCTGGTAGAAATGCAGCGTCCCTTCCGCGAAGAACGCATGGTGATAAACAGCTCCAGCCTGTCCGCATCTTTCCTGACATCCCACATTTCCCGCATCACGATACCATGCATCCTCAGCTTGATATCCATCTGCTTCTCCAGCCCTGCATCCACAGGACGCACTTCATAAGTAAGGCTTGCCGCTGCCTCCATAATTCCGGCCGTCCCATAAAGCTGCTCCGCCACAGCCTCCCGATTCTCCAGCAGACGGTTACTCCACATCAAATTCAGCTTCGCCACCCGAAAACTTTCTTTCATAGCCGCCAGGAAGCTTGTCCCACAAGAGCATATTTCCAGAAAAGGCGCCTGCTCCCCTGTGCCTTGCTCTTCTATCTCCTGCAGGAGCCCATAAGCCTCCCTGTATGTCCTTGCACAGTTTTTTTCCCAACAGTGATCCCATCCCGGACAGAAACTGCACACTTTCCTCTGTACCTCTCCGAAAATTTCTTCGATATCCTCTTCCGAAAACTTTTCCTTCCTGCTGGGCATGTTACGAAACGTCCCTGCAAGCTGCCGGAAAGACTCTGCATACCGCTCCATCTTTTCACGTCCCGGCTCACACGACTCTAAAATCTGCTCTTCTCTGTAGCGTTCTCCTAATATCAGCTTAATCACGTCCCACATTACCCATAACACGCTTACAATCAGGACTGCAATTACAAATTCACCCATTTTCCGTACCCTCCCACAAAAAGCAGTATACGGAAACAGGCAGGTGTTTTTTGTCAAAACAGTATAACAATTCCAAAAAACTTTTCGACAAAAAACGCTGCTGCACCGCCCAAACGGCAGCGCAGCAGCGCTCTCCTTATTTCTATCTTTATTAATTTTCCGGCTTAATCAATATCTCATCCGGGTATATCAGCCCCAGCTTGTCCCTGGCAACCTTCTCAATATACTCGTCTGTCTTCATATATTCCTCCAGCCCATTAATCTCCTCGGTGCGCTTCTGCTCAGCCGCAAGCTGCTTTTCCAGCCTGGCCTCCTGCTCTGCATATGCTGCATTCTTCTCCCTCAGCGCATGGCTCTGGACAGCGAGGTTCACAAGCAGGAGGACGACAACCATGGTAATACACAGGATGGCACTGCGGTTGCCCCATCTTCTGCCTTCTTTTTTCTTTTTCATAAAACGACCTTCCTTATGAATTGCTTCCCCTTCTTTTGACTAGTGTCATTTTAACCCCTTTTATCCTCTTTTTCAATGCTTTTCGGGCTTTTTTATAGATTTTTTTAGTAAAAAACGCTAACGGGCGAAACAGGAATCCGACTGTTTTGTTGAAAATTGTCGTAAATAGTCGTAAAACCCCGGATACCCCCCGTAAAACCAATCGGCTGGCGCTCATATGATACAAGACCATCCCCAGCAGCATAGCGCACAGAGAGAATCCCCGCACAACGCCGCTGTTCCTCATAAAAATCACCATAAACGCTATAATTCCTGCAGCCGTACAATACAAAAAGTCCTCTGCGGCAACCAGCAGTTCTTCATGGATAAACACCCGGCGTACCGCCCGCAGCAAATCATATCCAAACATTAGCAGCACCCCGGCCGCTGTGCAGACCAGGAAAAAAAAGATTTCATTCTGAATTCCCAGGCTCATATGCTATCTGAACAGCCTCCCAAGCATATTTTCTTTTTTCTGGCTCCGGCTGTCAGAATATATCATACTGTCAACCATGCCGTCAATATCAACCTCTCCCTTTTCCAACGTTAAACGGCTGATATGCAGCTCTCTGCCCTTCACCGTCAGCATTCCCATTCCCGTCTCCAGAAGGATTTCCCGCTCATCAAAGGAGAGCACATCGGATACTCCTGTAATTGTCCCGCTGTGCCTTCCGGAAAGCGTTACCTTATGCGTTCCTTGCGTCTGCTTTTCTTCCATGCCCCCTCCTTGCCGCCCTGTTTCTGTCTTTCTAAAATATATTAGGGGATGCCGGAAATTATGTTACAGATATCGGTAAAGTTCTTTTGCCTCGTCCTTTTTCACCGTCTCCTGCACATCCAGGATTTCTACCTTCACGCTTTTCGTGCCAAAGTGTATTTCCAGGACGTCGCCTTCCTTTACCGCTGCCGAAGCTTTGGCGGGTTTCTCATTCAAAAACACACGGCCCGCGTCACAGGCTTCATTTGCTACTGTCCTGCGCTTAATCAAGCGGGACACTTTCAGAAATTTGTCAAGTCTCATCTCGTTCTCCTCCATAAAAATCGTAACAGTTCAGCCTTCGGCTTCACTGTTACCAAAAATCATCGGTTGATACATCTTCCGGCCTGCAAACCGGATCCTATCAAAAAGGAGCTGTCCCACACCTGTCATTCGGTCTGAGCCAGCTCCGTTCTTCCGCTGTTCCAATCTTACTGCTCGTTCACTAAGTCCTTTAAAGCTTTTCCTGCTTTGAATTTAGGGGACTTAGATGCAGCAATCGTCATCGTCTCGCCGCTTCTCGGGTTTCTTCCCTCTCTTGCAGCTCTCTCAGATACCTCAAAAGTTCCGAAGCCAACCAGCTGAATCTTCTCGCCTTTCTTCAGCTCCTCAGCAACTACATCTGTAAACGCCTTGAGCGCCTTCTCTGCGTCTTTCTTTGATAATTCTGTTTTCTCTGCCATCGCTGCAATCAATTCTGTCCTATTCATGGAATAATCCTCCTCTGATTTCTCTTTTCGTCCTATTTTGTTCGATACAAAACTTCCAGGTTTCGAACTCTGTACGCTTTACCTGCCACAGAACCCTACGTCTATTTATAAGCTTTTATCCCATATTTGTCAAGGTATTTTATGCTTTTAAAACCGCTTTTGAAAATCACTGTTAACTGCCTTTTCATCGTAACAGTTCAGTCTTCGGCTTCCTGTTCCTGGCATCAAGCCATGCAAAACCACTTCGTGGTGGCTTGATGCCCATCAACCGAAACGCTATTTCACGAACTTTGCAGCAAGTGCAAAGTCCTGGGCTGAACTGCTGCTTTTCTATCAATACAACTCAATCTCCGAGATTGCCATATTCTCAAACTCGCTGCCCGGATAAACAGATTCAACCGTAATCGTCACATATTGCGTATCTACAGGATGAGGCAGCTGTATATTCTGCTCCTTAAACTTATCCTTCAGTACAAAGCTTTCACCGGAACCATCGGAAAATTCCACATAAATCTTCTTCGGGCGGGAATATTTACGGTAAATACTCTTGCTCTCATGGTATCCTGCATGGATGTTAAACCCTGTCACTTTGTAAGAACTATTAAAACGCAGTGTCACAGATTCCCCGGCCCCCTGTGCCGACGCTCCTTCTATCCAAGCCGTACTGGCGTCGCCGTCCGTCATAAACCCTGCCTCATATGTTATATTATTCTCAAACAATGAAGAACTGGCTGAAACTTCTGTAACATCCCCCATGTAGATGCCCGGCAGATACGATTCCATCCCCGTTGTCCCCGGCACAGCATCCGTTTCCGGTATAGAATCCATATTTCCGCTTTCCGTTCCCCACATAGAATCCCTATCGCCGGCGTCTGTTTCTGACATGGAATCCGGCCCTTCACTGTCCGTCTCCCACATAGAGCCCGCATTTTCATCACCTGTTTCCGACATAGATTCCATATCTCCGATGCCTGTCCCCGGCATATGATCCGTTTCCCCGGCGCCTATTCCCGACGCGGCATTTGTTTCTCCCACGCTGCCGGCCAGCCGCAAAGCAAGCTTTTTATCTATCATATAGGAACGTCCTGCCGAAAGCACCTTCTTTCCTTTCTCAGCAGACGCTTCGTCCTTATCTGCGTCCTTTTCGTCACCGCTTTTCGCCGTTCCCGTATCAGCATCATGGCTCTGCCAGATCAGCTTGTCCCCTTCAAAATAAAATTTGTACTCATCCTCCCCCGCATAATGCGCGTAAAACAGCTGCTCATCCTCATAGTAATAAAAGCAGTCATACAAAACGCCGTCTACATCCTCTGAAACCCCTGTGAGCTTCAATTCCTCATCCTCATAATAGGCAGAAATCCCATCTCCGAAAGTAATCCTCTCATACACGCCCGACGAAACCGCCTCTTTCACTTTCTGATAGCGTTTATCTATCTCCGAAACCTGGCGCGGTGCTTCCTTTCCGCCGTTGTTCTTTTTATCTTCCGCCTCAGAATCCTCCGTATCTGTACGCCCTGTCTGTTCCGTTTCCTTATGTGTACTCTCCGATACTTTTCCTGCTTCATCTGCATCAGAAAAATACAGCAGATTAACCGCAAATCCCACGATTCCTATTGCTGCGCATATTGTTGCGGCAATCGCTGTCTTATATACACGCGGCATAGTTCTTTTCATCACTGCATCTGCTATTTCCTCTGCATCCTCCCTGGAACATTCCGACGGCAGATCATTCTCCTGCCCCGCCACTTTCATCCCGCATTCGCCGCAGAAAACAGCGCCTTCCGGCAGCTCACTTCCGCAATTTGTACACTTCATTCGAATTCTCCCTTCTTACACATCGTTCATACCCTTCCATATATCCAATAACATTCCCCGAACATTTTACTATTGTATTTTACCATCCTGTAAGACCGCAAACAAGGATTTTTTATCTTTATATAGTTTCTCTGTTTTTTGCCCCCCTCTTCATAAATAAAACAATTTCTTTTCCCCTAGAGCGTGTCTGAAAATTGCTTTCTGTCAGATACGCGACACAATTTGTGGGAGATTTGTGCCAAATGAAGAGCACATAACAAGCTATGTAACATGAGTTTGGCGCAGATATCACACAAAGTGGGGCATGCAGATGGCAGGAATGAATTTTCAAACAGGCTCTAACATAAACAGCCCTCTGAAAATCATTATAAAGCGCTCCCCAAATTTTTATACGATTTCCATTAAAGATGTGCTACAATTCAGCCAGCATTTATTGCATTATACAACCCAAACATATGTACAAGGAGACTTATCATGAATGACCTGCACACATGCATAAAAAACTACCTGGAATATTGCCAGCATCAAAAAAGGCTGGATGCGAAAACACTAAAAGCCTATCGGATTGACCTGGCCCAATTTTATAACCACCTCCCGTCAGTCAATCTTCCGGAAATTACCACCGGATTACTGGAAGATTTCATCCAGGAGCTTCATCAAAAATACAAGCCCAAAACAGTAAAAAGGAAGATAGCCTCCTTAAAAGCCCTCTTCCACTACTGCGAATATAAAGAACTGATTCAACGAAATCCCTTCAACAAAATGCAAATAAAATTCCGGGAACCTTCTCTTCTTCCTAAAACCATCCCCCTACATATTGTCGAAACCTTTTTAGCTACTATATATAAGCAACTATCAGACGCAAAAACAAATTACCAGAAAAGAAACGCACTGCGGGACGCCGCAGTCATAGAGCTGCTCTTCGCAACCGGAATCCGCATCTCCGAACTCTGCTCCCTGAGCGTCAATGCCGTAAACCTGTACGACAGAATCATCTTAATTTACGGAAAAGGTTCCAAAGAGCGCAAAGTCCAGATCGGAAGCGACGCCGTCGCCAACATCCTCGAAAAATACAAAAACGATTTTAACACCGAAATCCAAAACTGCGGCCACTTCTTCGCAAACCAGAACGGCAGAGAACTCTCCGACCAGTCCGTCCGCCGGATGATAAACAAATACACCGCCCTCGCCGCCATAGACATGCATATTACCCCACACATGTTCCGGCACACCTTCGCCACAAGCCTTTTAGAAGCGGACGTAGATATACGATATATACAGGAAATCCTGGGGCATAGCTCCATCAATGTGACGGAGATATATACACATGTGGCGATGTCTAAACAGCGAGATATATTGACGAGGAAGCATCCGCGGAAGGATTTTCATATATAAGATAGATGTGTGTAGATTATCCCTTTAAACCTAAATAATTTAGATGGATAATTAAAAGTTATCTATCAGATATAGCGATAAAAATTTTAAAAATAAGTAAAT
>SRZB01000158.1 GCA_004793585.1 Hominisplanchenecus murintestinalis
TAGACCAGATTGGAATTACTGGTCATGCCCAGGGCGACACCGGACATCATATTGCTGCCTACGTTCCGGAATTGCATGTAATAGCTGTTCGCTGTGTCTGCCGACTGCTGCATGACGCTCCCGGTCTTGCTGACAACTTCGGGCTTCGCCTCTTCCGTTCCTGCGCCGACAGCTTCTGTATTCTTCTTGCCGCCTTTCTTGAATTCCTTTTCTGACTCTTCCTGCTTTTTCAGTATTTTCTCCTGGAGCTGGGCAATTGCCTTTACGGCATCCTCCCCGCCGTTTAGGATTCCCTTGCGGATTTCATCATCTATTTCTATCCCAGCTTCCCCGGCAAGCTCAGAGAGGAAATTGAACTGCGCTTCCATGCTCCCCTTTA
>SRZB01000159.1 GCA_004793585.1 Hominisplanchenecus murintestinalis
TAGACCAGATTGGAATTACTGGTCATGCCCAGGGCGACACCGGACATCATATTGCCACCTACATTCCTGAACTGCGTGTAGTAGCTGTTTGCTGTGTTCGCCGATTCCTGCATGATGCCGCCTGTTTTGCTGACAACCCCAGACTTTGCCTCTTCGGTTCCTGCGCCAACAGCTTCTGTATTTTTCTTCCCGCCTTTCTTGAACTCCTTCTCCGATTTTTCCTGTTCCTTCAGTATCTTCTCCTGAAGCTGGGCAATTGCCTGTACAGCCTCCTCCCCGCCGTTTAGGATTCCCTGGCGGATTTCGTCCGGTATTTCTATCCCCGCTTCCCCGGCAAGCTCAGAGAGGAAATTGAACTGCGCTTCCATGCTCCCCTTTA
>SRZB01000160.1 GCA_004793585.1 Hominisplanchenecus murintestinalis
TCCTGCCTTTCGCCCTGTTCTGGGTGATGCGGTTTAAAATGCTGTCGAGGACGACAAGCATACCGATAGGCTGTAACTGCTTGCCCAAATCGAGGATGTCGTAGCAGATAAGGCGGCTGTGGGTGTCCACGTTCGTATGCTTGGCAAAGGTATTCAAACTGCCGTCCGTAAACAGCTCAATCGCAAGGGCGATTTCCTGCGCTTCTGGCTCGTCCTGTTTTAACAGCTCCTCACGGAAGTCCTGCAAGGTCGGAGGTGTACCCATATAGTTGCCCTGCTGGTAATGGCGGTAGACGCTCGCCGTGCAGCGGTCAATGATGGATTTCTGCTTTGCCCCAAGGCTTGCCCCGCCGATAAGCTGCTCGCAGAGGGATAAAA
>SRZB01000161.1 GCA_004793585.1 Hominisplanchenecus murintestinalis
GTGACGGAGGAGCTGAAAGAGAAAGCCCCGATGCAGTGGCTCGGCATGATGAACAGCATCCGCAGCCAAGCGGAGGAAGTGATACTGGAAGAACTAATTTTCAGTTAGAAACAACAGAGCCAGAGGGACAGACAGAAAAAGGCAGTGTTGCCAATGAGGAAGAAGTTGCCGCCAATCTCCCGACCGTAGACGAACAGATTGAAAAGATAGCTGAAGCAGAGGACGAAAAAGCCTCTGCTTTTGCCGTTTCACAGGAGGACATTGATGCCGTCCTTATAAAAGGGAACAGCGTTGCCAATGGGAAATACCGTATTTATCATCAGTTCCAGAAGCAGGAAGATAAAAAGAAGAACATTGATTTTCTGAAAAGGGAAT
>SRZB01000162.1 GCA_004793585.1 Hominisplanchenecus murintestinalis
CGTGTAGTTGCGGATTTCCTTATTTATCTTGACTTCCATATCAGCACCGCCCCTCCCTGACATCCCCCGTCGAAATAAAGAGGATACTGCGTTTCGGGATATACGCAAATCCAGAAATGGCATCCCCGATTTCAAATATCTCGTTATCGTCCGCTTTTTCAAATTTTCCGACCAGTCCTTTTTCAGCAGGCAGGTCATAGGCTTCGGAAGCCCCGATGACTTCTCCATTTAACAAATGAATATCATAATTCTGGTAATATTTCGTTTCTTTTTTCATTTCAATTTTCCTTTCCTGTTGGATAATTACAAGCCCATCATCTCCCTTACCACACGGTCTGCCATCTTGACCGCACCGACAAGGACGAGCATATTGA
>SRZB01000163.1 GCA_004793585.1 Hominisplanchenecus murintestinalis
CGTGTAGTTGCGGATTTCCTTATTTATCTTGACTTCCATATCAGCACCGCCCCTCTCGGACGTCTCCCGTCGAAATAAAGAGGATGCTGCGTTTCGGGATATATGCAAACCCAGAAATGGCATCCCCGATTTCAAATATCTCGTTATCGTCCGCTTTTCCAAATTTTCCGACCAGCCCTTTTTCAGCAGGCAGGTCATAGGCTTCGGAAGCCTCAATGACTTCTCCATTTAACAGATGGATATTATAATTCTGGCAATACTTCGTTTCTTTTTTCATTTCAATTTTCCTTTCCTGTGGGGTAATTACAAGCCCATCATTTCCCTTACCACACGGTCTGCCATCTTGACCGCACCGACAAGGACGAGCATATTGA
>SRZB01000164.1 GCA_004793585.1 Hominisplanchenecus murintestinalis
GCACATTTCGGACTGCCGCAGAGATTTCCCGCAACGCCATCTCGGAAATGTCGCTCGTAGCGATGCCGACGGCGTTCAGCGTCTGGGGCGTGTTGAAATTTGTAATCTCCGCAAAGTCCTCACGCTCAAAATACCCGTCCGCATCCAGACCGCAGCGGCTCAACAGCATATAGGCGACGCTGTTTGCGGCAAGCCGTCTGTAAATCACTTCTATACTATAGTCGTCCAGTTCCTCCAAAAAGCTGTCTTTCGTGCAGTCCTTTAGCTGTGAGAGGTAATCGGGCAGATTATCCTCCACGGCGTTCTCCGCCGTCTGAATTAAAAACGTGGCAAGGTCGCCGCCCTCCGTGCCGCCGAACCTGTCCG
>SRZB01000165.1 GCA_004793585.1 Hominisplanchenecus murintestinalis
GCAAGGATTGTATTCAAAAGCAGGAAGAACTTACATGCAGCTTTGGGAAACGGCGCCATCCGGCGTAAACTTATCCGGTTCCTGCGTGACCAGTTCAGATGGGGAAACTCTGAAGAAATTGAGATTTACGATGACTTTGTGCCGTACAGTTTTTTCTTCCGGGAAATCAAAGACGGGAAGGCTGGCATATCCGGCGGGCTGATTCTACATGGGCAGGAGGATATGGAAAAGGCATATTATTCGATGCATACATGAGAATCTTTGCTGCACAGTTTGCAATTCAAATGCTGCCATTTTAAGCTGTCCGAATATTGTAGGCAGCTTAATTTTTTTCTGCCTGCCAGCAGAAAAACGGGAGCATGG
>SRZB01000166.1 GCA_004793585.1 Hominisplanchenecus murintestinalis
AGGCCGGATTCCAGACATTCAAAGCATGGATGGAGGACATGGCGGAGAAACACGGAAAAACTGTTGTGATACCGGGCATGGAGCCGACAGGACATTACTGGTTTGCCCTGGGGAAATTCCTGCAGGACAGCGGGATGAGACCTGTGCATGTGAATCCCCATCACGTGAAAAAATCAAAAGAACTGGATGACAACAATCCCAACAAAAATGACCGCAAAGATCCAAAGACGATCGCTGCACTTGTCAATGAGGGACGATTCTCGTACCCTTACATACCGACCGGTATTTATGCAGAGATCAGGAGCCTGTCAAACCTGCGCTTCCAGACGCAGGAGGAGCTCACGAGGATCAAGAACCGCCTGG
>SRZB01000167.1 GCA_004793585.1 Hominisplanchenecus murintestinalis
GCAAGGATTGTATTCAAAAGCAGGAAGAACTTACATGCAGCTTTGGGAAACGGCGTCATCCGGCGTAAACTTATCCGGTTCCTGCGTGACCAGTTCAGATGGGGGAACTCTGAAGAAATTGAGATTTACGATGACTTTGTGCCGTACAGCTTTTTCTTCCGGGAAATCAAAGACAGGAAGGCTGGCATATCCGGCGGGCTGATTCTCCATGGGCAGGAGGATATGAAAAAGGCGTATTATTCGATGCATACATAGAAGCCTTGCTGCGCAGATTGCAATTCAAATACGGCCATATCAAGCTGTCTGCATATTGTAGGCAGCTTAATTTTTTTCTGCCTGCCAGCAGAAAAACGGGAGCATGG
>SRZB01000016.1 GCA_004793585.1 Hominisplanchenecus murintestinalis
GGAAGTGCAGCAATGCATGGAGCTGACTGCTACTAATAGGTCGAAGGCTTGACCAGAATACTTGATGAATGCAAGCCTGGGGGCGCAGCATGAATCTTAGTAGTCTGGTCGTTTGAAGGAGCAGAGCGACTTCAAACTTCTGTTAAAGAAGCGGAAGGAAACGACCAGAAGAAAAGAGATCAAGTCAAGATGGTTTTCCGGTTGAAATGTCTTAAAGAATATGTTATACTGTATGTGGTTTTGAGGGTGCATACCCTTGAAAACAGAATAATCCTCGATAGCTCAATGGTAGAGCACTCGGCTGTTAACCGAGTTGTTGTAGGTTCGAGCCCCGCTCGGGGAGTAAGAAGAGTCCGTAAGCATTTATGCTTACGGACTCTTTATAATATTTAAAATAGTTAGTCCAATGCGGAGTGTCTTTTAGATTTCTAACATATAGAGTAGTGGAGCTTGCATTTAAGAATCTGTACATGTATATGTGTAGTGGAATGTTTATGACGCTTACTGTTTTAGTATTTATTCTGGCTAGAAGTTTTGTAAATCTGTTTTCAAATACAACAGTGTGGCATTTGGAATCATAATTTTGGGAGTGAATTATTTAAATTAGTTTGATTGTATTTTTTTGTAAAAAATGCTTGCAAAATCGATAAAGGTATGATATGATAACATACGTCGCTGAGTTGAAAAACAAAATGCCATTTATAGCGGCTCCTTGGTCAAGCGGTTAAGACATCGCCCTTTCACGGCGGTAACACGGGTTCGATTCCCGTAGGAGTCATTTAAAAAGAGTTATTTGAATTAAGCCGATGTGGCTCAATTGGCAGAGCAGCTGATTTGTAATCAGCAGGTTATCGGTTCGAGTCCGATCATCGGCTTTTTGGACCTTTAGCTCAGTTGGTTAGAGCAACCGGCTCATAACCGGTCGGTCCTGGGTTCGAGTCCCCGAAGGTCCATTTAAAATTTATAGATAGTTTGGCCCAGTGGCTCAGTTGGTTAGAGCGTCGCCCTGTCACGGCGAAGGTCGTCGGTTCGAGTCCGATCTGGGTCGTCAATGGGATCTTAGCTCAGCTGGGAGAGCATCTGCCTTACAAGCAGAGGGTCATAGGTTCGAGCCCTATAGGTCCCATTTGCCAAGTATTTGGCGAATGCCGGCGTGGCGGAACTGGCAGACGCACAGGACTTAAAATCCTGCGGGACTAATCTCCCGTACCGGTTCGATTCCGGTCGCCGGCATTATAATAAGGCTGAATCCAAGGGATTTGGCTTTTTTATTTTGTGTGGTGGAATTAGTTTGAAGAATGAGGTGAAAGTATGGGAAAGAAAAAAGCAGTATTTTTTGATATTGACGGCACGATATGGAATGACAAGAACGAGATTCCAGAGAGTACAGTGCGGGCAATTAAGATGCTGCGGGGAAACGGAAACCTAGCTTTCTTGTGCAGTGGACGCAGTAGGGCATATATTCGAAACCCAAAGCTTTTTGAGATTGGATTTGACGGTGTGGTGTCGGGATGCGGGACGATGGTTGAATATGGCGGGAAAACAGTTTTTTATAAACGTCTGGAAAATGAGTTGGTAGAGCGTACGATTTTGACTGTTCGGCGTTATGGCTGCCGTCCGATTTTGGAAGGCAGAGAATACCTCTATATGGATAATGATGAGTTTGAGGATGATTATTTTGGGCAGAAGCTTCGGGCCGAGCTGGGAAAGCATCTGCTCACTATTGCAGGAGAGTGGGGAAAGTGGGAGATTTCAAAGTTATCCTGTGCTACTGAAAATGCGGATAGAGTGGCTTGTTTTGAGGACCTGAAAGAGGATTATGACTTTATGGTACATAATTCGTCGGTGGTAGAGTTTGTTCCGAAAGGATATCATAAAGGTACTGGAATTGTTAAGATATGTGAGCTTCTCGGAATTGAAATTTCAGAGACAGTTGCCTTTGGCGACAGTGCGAATGATTTGGGAATGCTGTGTACGGCCGGAGTAGGTATTGCTATGGGGAATGGTTCAGATGTGGCAAAGACGGCTGCAGATTATGTGACTACATCTATGGAGGAGGACGGCATTTGGAACGGTTGTCGGCATTTAAAGTTGATTTAAGGCTTAGGATGCAGCCTCTGCTATTTAGTACCATATGGAAGTGAAATTGCAATAATGGGCGCTTTATTAAAAATGTATAAAAAGTGTAAAAGAAATAAGTTGACTTTGGTCAAAATTATTGTTATTATAGAGAAGTACTAGGAGTGAGGATGCGAGGTGCCAGAAAGAAAGACTCAACCAAATTTTATAAAATAAGGAGTATTTTATTTTATGAAGTTTGGCTTTTTTGTTAGATAGCAGAATATACTGCGGGTGCTTATCATACGCTTATTTTAACAGATGAAAGCAGTGTCGGTGTGGGCGTATCACTCAGTGAAGAACAATAATATGGGAGGCGATTGAAATGTTTAAGTCGTTGAAAGGAATGTTTGGAGGAAAGAGCGAAGAAGTATATACTCTGGTATCTCCGGCAAAGGGAAAAGCAGTGCCGCTGTCAGAAGTGAATGACCCGACGTTTGCGGACGGTCTGCTGGGAAAAGGTGCGGCGGTGGTTCCGGCGGAAGGCAAAATACATGCTCCGGCAGATGGGACCGTGGAGATGATGTTTGAGACGAAGCATGCAGTCAGCCTGAAAACTGAGTATGGTACAGAGATTCTGGTGCATGTGGGTCTGGATACTGTAAACCTGAAAGGTAAATACTATGAGGCTCATGTACAGGCGGGGGACGCAGTGAAGGCAGGAGATTTGCTTATTAGCTTTGACATTGACCAGATAAAAGCTGAGGGATATGATGTAGTTACCCCGGTTTTGGTATGTAACACAGACGATTACGCATCTGTAGATGCTGTCACGGGAAATGATGTAGAGCCTGGTGATACAATTATTAAGATTACAAAATAATACTTTAAGCAGTATTTTATGGCCTGAGCGGTTACAGGTCTTAAAATAGAAAAAAGGGATTAAGAAAAGGAAAGGAGAAATATTTATGAAGTATTTTCAGAAACTTGGTAAAGCTTTAATGCTTCCAGTGGCAACCCTGCCGATTTGTGGTATTCTGATGGGTATCGGATACTGGCTGTGTCCTTCCACAATGCAGGGTGGTGAAGTTGTTGGTCTGCTGCAGACTATCGGTTTCCTTCTTGTGAAGGCCGGCAGCGCTTTGATTGACAACATGGCAATTCTGTTTGCTATAGGTGTAGGTCTCGGTATGTCTGATGACAGTGATGGTGTTGGTGGTCTGGCAGGTATGGTTTCATACCTGATGATGACAACACTGCTGAATCCGGGAGTTGTTGGAACTATCATGACTCTGGAAGAAGGCACAGAGAAGTACATCGCTTTCTCTAAAGTTGGCGGAAACCAGTTCATCGGTATTCTGGCAGGTGTTATCGGAGCTACATGCTTCAATAAGTTTAAAGATGCAAAGCTTCCGGATTGGCTGGCATTCTTCAGCGGCAAGCGCTGTGTAGCGATTGTTACTGGTGTAGTTTCCATTCTTGTATCTGTTGTTATGCTTTTTGTATGGCCGATTATCTTCAGCGGACTTGTTGCAATTGGAAATGCAGTTCAGCAGATGGGTATCGTTGGCGTTGGTGTTTATACATTCCTGAACCGTCTGTTGATTCCGATTGGTATGCACCATGCACTGAACAACGTATTCTGGTTTGATACCATTGGTCTTGGTGATCTGTCCCACTTCTGGGCAGGCGAAACATCTGCAGATGTTACATGGAGCCTTGGTATGTACATGGCTGGTTTCTTCCCGAGCATGATGTTCGGTATCCCGGGTGCAGCACTTGCTATGGTTCACTGTGCAAAGGATAACAAGAAGAAAGTAGCAATCGGTCTGGTAGCTTCCGCAGCAATCTGTGCATTCATCTGCGGTGTTACAGAGCCGTTCGAGTTTGGATTTATGTTCCTTGCTCCTGTTCTGTACGTTATCTATTCTGTATTGTATGCTGTATTTGCTATGATTACCGTAGCACTTGGCTTCCGTGCAGGATTCAGCTTCTCCGCCGGAGCTACAGACCTGCTGTTCTCAGCATCCCTGCCGGCAGCAGCAAAGACATGGGTAATTATCCCTATGGGTATCGCAGCATTTGTAGTATTCTACGTAGTATTCCGTTTCGCTATCACGAAGTTCAACCTTAAGACTCCGGGTAGAGAGGATGATGACGAAGATGAAACAAAGGTAGTACTGAGCAATAACAACTTTACCGAAGTAGCACGTATCGTTCTTGAGGGTGTTGGCGGTAAAGAGAACCTGACTTCTATTGATAACTGTATCACAAGACTTCGTCTTGAAGTTAAGGATTACACAAAGGTAAATGAGAAGAAGATTAAATCTGCTGGTGTTGCTGGCGTTGTAAGACCAAGCAAAACGGCTGTGCAGGTTATTATCGGTACTCAGGTACAGCATGTAGCTGATGAATTTAAAAAATTAGCGAAATAATAAAATAGAGAACAACATCCCTTTTTCTAAAAAGGACCGCCTGAACGGGCGGTTCTTTTTGGTTAATGAAAATCCTGGTATTATATATTTATATTCCTGAAAAAGACCACTTTTATAGTGGTCTTTTTCGGAAAAGGGATATTTATGTTAGTGTTTTGTAATTATTTTGCCAGTTTTTTAAACTCGTCGGCAACGTGTTGTACCTGAGTACCGATAATAACCTGCACAGCCGTTTTGCTTGGTCTTACAACGCCTGCGACGCCTGCAGATTTAATCTTCTTCTCATTTACCTTTGTGTAATCCTTAACTTCAAGACGAAGTCTTGTGATACAGTTATCAATAGAAGTCAGGTTCTCTTTACCGCCAACACCCTCAAGAACGATACGTGCTACTTCGGTAAAGTTGTTATTGCTCAGTACTACCTTTGTTTCATCTTCGTCATCATCCTCTCTACCCGGAGTCTTAAGGTATTATTTTGTGTATAAATTATAAAGAAAATCTTCACTAGATATTGAAAATAAAAGGGATTAAAAATCTTTTATGTAAAAAATACAGAGTATTTTACAACAAAAATACATCAAAGTCTGAGTTTGGTGCATAATAGGATGGATACTGTAAAACATATATTTATTTCCGCAGCAAGTTAAGGCTGGAGCTGTTTGGCATGTAGATGTTGTGGAATATGTGACTTTGAAAGAGGAGAGATGAAACATGGCAATGAAAAGACGAACAGATAACAAAGGCAGAATTTTAAGGGTGGGAGAAAGTCAGAGAAAAGACGGTAGATATCAATATCAGTATACGGATTCCGTCGGCAAAAGGCAATGCATTTATGATTTAACCTTAGCAGGGTTAAGAGAAAAAGAAAAAATGATTATAAGAGATTTGAGAGACGGAATAAGAACAGGGGAGTCTAAAAAGATAACACTGAATATTTTGTTTCGTAAGTACCTGGAGAATCATAAAACAATAAGGAAGAGTACAGAAGTGCTTTATAAGAGTTATTGGAAAAATCACATAAAAAGTGCGGATATAGGGGAAAGGGCAATCTCTGATATAAGAAGCAGTGATATTGTGAGATTTTATAATCATTTGTTGGAAAAGGGATTGTCCAGCAGAACAGTAGGTGTAATTAATGCCGCGTTGCAGCCATGTTTTGAAATGGCAATAGAAGATGATCTAATAAGAAAAAACCCATGTAAAAATGCAATGGCCAGGATACCGCAGACAGAGGCGGCAAATAGGAGGGCCATGACCATTGATGAACAAAGGCGTTTTGTCAATTTTGTATCAAAGGATAAAGTGTATCGCCATTATTTGCCCTTGTTTACGACTCTTCTGGGGACAGGAATGAGAATTGGGGAATGTCTGGGACTGACTTGGGAAAATCTTGATTTTAAGGATGGCTTGATTTATGTTACACATTCTTTGAGATATGATAATTATGGAGATGGATATAAACTACATATATCGAAACCGAAAACGGAAAGTGGTAAAAGAGTAATTCCAATGATGGAAGATGTCCGCCGGCAGTTATTAAAGCAAAGGGAACACAGCTTCATGAGCCAAAGCAGCAAAGAATGTATGGTAGATGGTTATAGCGGCTTTGTGTTTGTAAAAGAAACGGGCAAGGTATTTCTGACAAATGAAATAAATGCAATGCTCAACCGGATATGCAAAAAATACAATAAATTGGAAGAACGAGCGGCGGAAGAGGAAAAACGCCATCCTATTGTTCTTCCACATTTATCTGCCCATGTGATGCGGCATACATTTTGCACCAGATTCTGCGAAAATGAAACGAACGTAAAGGTGATTCAGGAGATTATGGGACATAGCAATGTAGGGGTGACAATGAACATATATAATCATGTGACATTAGATAAAGCAAAGGAAACCATGAAAAATATGGAGGGGAAAATGATAATTTCGTAGAGTATAAAAAGGTACAACAGTTTTACAACAAAAGCCGATGTAGAGTAGCGCAATCTGCTTCCATGCCGCATATATTATGGATGACAGTAAAGTTTTGTGGGAGGTGTCTATTGAATATGAATACGGGATCCTGTGATTTTGCTGTTATTGGCGGGGATATGCGGCAGGTTTATGCTGCCCGGATGTTAAAAGAACGGGGATACAGGGTGTGTTGCGCGCTGCTCTGCGGCGATGAGGGATTGCCGGAACAGGAGCTTAGGGAGGCAGTCTGCTCTGCACGTGTGGTTCTTGCCCCGGTGCCGCTGTCTGTTGACAGGCTTTATTTAAACCAGAAAAGTGGTGAAGGCGCCTTTCCTCTGACAGAGCTTTTGGACTGTCTTAAGGAAGGGCAGAAGTTTTACGCAGGATGTATTTCGGAAGAGTTTGCATATGCTGTGTCAGATAAAGGGGCAGAGGCGATTGATATTATGAAGCAGGAAGAAATTGCGGTTTATAACACAATTGCTACTGCAGAAGGAGCGGTGGCAGAAGCCGTAATGAAGAGTCCGAGAAATCTTCATGGCAGCAGGTGCCTGGTGCTGGGCTATGGAAAATGCGCGCGGACACTGACGGCGCTTTTGAAAGGCATGCACTGCCAGGTTCAGGTTTGCGCCAGAAATCCTGCGCAATTGGCGGAGGCGGCTATTTTGGCAGATAAAGCTTTTGAATTTGGAGAACTTGAGGCTGCGCTTCCGGATTATGATTTTATTTTTAATACGGTTCCAGCTATGATTTTGAACCGCAGGATGATAGAAAATATGAATTCTGCGGTTTGTATTTTTGATATAGCGTCGGCTCCGGGAGGAGTAGAATTTGAAGCGGCGGAGGAATTGGGGATTTCTGCATGGCTGTTGCCGGGGCTTCCTGGGAAATATGCGCCTGCATCTTCCGCAGAGGCAATTGTGCGTTATCTTATTGGAAAATAGATAACAGTTTGGCAGGGCTTTTACAAAAATAATTTTAGAATATTGAGGAGAGGAAATTTATGTCATTAAAAAGAAAGAAAATCGGTGTGGCATTTACAGGATCTTTCTGCACCTATCGGAAAGCATTCCAGGATTTACAGAAGCTGATAGATGAAGGGGCAGAAGTTACGACCATTTTTTCAGATGCGGCACAGTCTATTGACAGCCGATTTGGACGTGCAGATGATTTTCTGGAGGAAGCAGCGCGGATTACCGGAAAATCAGCGATACGTACGATTGCACAGGCGGAACCGATTGGCCCGGGAAGCCTTCTGGATGTATTGATTATCCTGCCGTGTACGGGGAATACCATTGCAAAGCTGGCAAATGGCATTACGGATTCACCAGTGCTGATGGCTGCAAAAGCACATTTGAGGAATGAGAAGCCGTTAGTGCTTTCAATTTCTACAAATGACGCACTAGGTATGAACATGAAAAATATCGGTCTTCTGCTCAATGCTAAACACATTTATTTTGTGCCTTTTGGACAGGATAATCCAGAGAAGAAGCCGAATTCTATGATTGCTAATACAGAATATCTGCTTCCGGCGGTGGAGGCGGCTATAGAGGGTCGGCAATATCAGCCGATTCTCTGCTGAATCACGTAAGCAGCAGACGACCGTGTGCCAGGCTGGCCTGCTGCCTGTATGTTGTAAAAGATTGTAGTAGAAAGGAGAACACTGCATGTGCGGAATTGCAGGATTTTGTAACCCTTCAATTGTTTTAGAAGATGAGAAGAACAGATGGCTGCCCATACTTGATGAGATGAACCGCGTCCAGAGACATAGGGGACCGGATGATGAGGGGGTTTATTTGAAACAGGGCTGCGGACTTGCGCACGTTCGTTTGAAAATCATTGATTTGGTGACAGGGCATCAGCCAATGACCTGTCGAAAGGATGGCGGGGAATGCACGATTGTATATAATGGTGAGATTTATAATATGCCGGAGCTGAAAGAGGAGCTTTTGTCAGAGGGAGCTGTATTTGAGACGGAAAGTGATACGGAAGTCATTCTTCAGGGATATCTCCGCTATGGAGAAGAATATGTGAAAAAGCTCAACGGGATTTTCGCGTTTGCCATATGGGATTCCCGAACAGAAAGACTTTTTCTTTTCCGTGACAGGCTTGGCGTAAAGCCGTTGTTTTATACCATGAAAGAAGGGATGTTGGTATTTTCTTCTGAAATAAAAGGGCTGTTTGCCTATCCGGGGGTGAAGCCTATCCTTGACAGGGATGGCTTGTGTGAAATATTTGCGCTGGGTCCTGCAAAATCTTACGGCAGAGGAGTATTTCAGGGAGTTCGTGAGGTGCTCCCCGGAGAATATCTGTGTTGCAGCCGGGAAGGTATTCAATCGGTTATTTATTGGAAACTGGAAAGTCATTTGCATGAGGAGTCTTTTGATGAGACGGTAGCACATACAGCATGGCTGGTGGAGGATTCCGTAAAAAAGCAAATGCTTTCTGATATTCCTGTCAGCACGTTTTTGTCAGGAGGGATAGACAGCAGCCTGGTAACGGCAATCTGTGCCAGGGAGCTGCATCGCCAGGGGAAGGTACTGAATACGTTTTCCTTTGATTTCCAGGACAATAGCCGCTATTTTCGCGCCAATGCATTCCAGCCGGGGGAAGACCGCCCATGGGTGGAAAAGATGATAGAATCCTCTCAGACGAATCACCGTTTTTTGGAATGTAGTAACATTTTACAATATGAGTATCTGTTTAAGGCGGTAGATGCCAGGGATTTACCATGCATGGCAGATGTAGAGTCATCTATGCTATATTTCTGTTCTCAGGTGAAGGGGTATAATACAGTAACGCTTACAGGGGAATGTGCGGATGAAATTTTTGGCGGATATCCCTGGTTCCACAGCAGGGAGGCGTTTGAAGGGGAGCATTTCCCGTGGACGCCAAGTATGGAGCCGCGAAAACAGCTGCTTAGTGATGATATGCTTCGGGAACTGCCATTGGAAGAGTATGCGCATACAGCCTATGAGCGCACAGTGAAAGAGACGCCGCAGCTTTTTGGCGAATCTGCCGAAGAAGCACGCAGGCGGGAGATTTCTTATCTGAATCTGAGATGGTTTATGGTGACACTGTTAGATCGGATGGACCGAACCAGTATGCACTCGGGACTGGAGGCCCGCGTGCCTTTTGCAGATCACCGTATTGTGGAATATTTATGGAACGTGCCGTGGGAGATGAAAAGTCATGGGGGGATCGCTAAGGCGCTGCTGCGTCATGCTGCTGCGGGGCTGGTGCCGGAAGAGGTACTTTGGCGGAAAAAGAGCCCTTATCCGAAGACTTACGATCCGGCGTATGAAAAGCTGTTGGGAGAAAAATTAAAAGAAGTGATTTCAGAGCCGCAGGCTCCGGTGCGCAGCCTTCTTGATACACAGAAGGTTCGGAAGTTTCTTGACAGCCCATCGGATTATGGAAAGCCTTGGTATGGGCAGCTGATGGCAGGTCCTCAGATGCTTGCATATATTCTGCAGATTAATTATTGGCTGGAAAAATATCAGATTCAGATATTGTGAGCAGAGAATGGCTTACCGGGGAAGGGAGTTAACGGATAAATAGAAAGAATTCTGCCCCTGCATATGCGGTGCAAAAGATTGTTCGTATGGCATATGCGGGGGCAGGAATTATGTTTACGAGCAGCTGTAGGTAATATCAATGACACCGTTGGTTTCTTTGACATTTTCAATACAGAGCCTCAAGTTCGGGTGCGCCCTGTCAAACAGCGGGATGCCGCCGCCCAGTACAACCGGCATAATATGCAGATGGAATTCATCAATCATTCCGGCAGCTATAAGCTGATTGGCGAGATTGGAGCCGCCGCAGACCCAGATATGTTTGCCTGACTGTGCTTTCAACTCTGCCAGAAACTTTTCGGGGCGCCGCTGTATGAAAGCGATGCCTCTTTGGTCATCCATTTCCTTGTGGGTAAAGACATAGCTTTTCAGAGTCGGGTAAGGCCAGGTATCTGGTGAAAGCTCTTCTGTAATTTGTCGATAAGTATTCATTCCCATTAGAATGGTATCTGTTCCGGAGATGAACTCTTCATATCCGTAATCTCCGCTGTATTCTTCGGATTTACCTACAAGCTGGCTGACAGAACCGTACTGGTCGGCAATATATCCGTCTAAACTTACTGAAATGTACAAAATTACTTTTCTGGCCATAAAATAAGCCTCCATTTTCTGTCTGCCGGATGCAGACGTTATTTCTGAAGTAACGGTAACATCAGGTTACTGTTTACCTCATGTGTAGTAACTAATATACTACGAAAGTAAAAAAAGCTCAAGATGAAAGTTGTTAAAAAGTACAGGGGTGTGTTATAGTGGAATCACTATTTGTAGAGGAGCAGGGGGATGGACATAAGGAAAAGGGTAGTAAGAGTTGGGATTTTTCTAATGCTATTAGGGGCAATAGTTTTTGGAAAGGATGCGCAGGGGGCTTCAGGAAAAGCACGTGTATTGCTTGTGACCAGGGGGGAGTATAACGATTCATATAATAGTTTAAGCCCTGCACCGGAAAATGACGGAGAGAATTTCAGACGTGTTCTGGAGCAGGCATACGGCGAATTGCTTGCAGAAACAGTGGTGAAAAGAAAGGAGGGGGCAGATACAGTTGCAGGTGTACAGAAGGTTGTTTATGAAACGTTTAAAGACGCAGAGGATGGAGATATTAATTATTTCTACTATTCAGGACATGGGGTGCAGAAAGGAAGCGGGGGTGCGAAGGAGTCAACACTTTTTTTGGCGAAAGGCCAATATATGACTGCCAAGGACTTGGCAGCGGCTTTTGAGGGAGTTAAGGGAAGAAATATACTGGTGATGGATTGCTGCTATTCCGGGGGGATGGTGAGCCGGAATGTGCAGGAGGCGTCCGCATCAGAAGGATTTGCAGAAGATTTTGTGGATGCATTTCAGGAGGCGGTTTCAGACAGCGGGACTCGTGCGCGCTCAGCGCTGACAAGTTCAGGGTTTCAGCTTTTGATGGCGGCGGGGGAAGAAGAGCTTTGCTGGCAGCAGAAAATCAGTGAAAGTAATGAGACGCCGGAGGAAGAAGCTGTTGAGACAGGGCTGTTTACTGCAACGCTTTCTTACGGGTGCGGTGTGAATCCGGCGAGGGTTGGGAAAGAGACAGGATATGGTTTAGATACGGCATCTGCAGATTATAATCTGGATGGGGAAATATCATTGGAAGAGATTACAAGATACATAGAGAATACGTATCATTATACAGCGAATCATGTAAGGTGTTATCCGGCGAATGACAGCAGGAGCTTTCTCCCCGTGGGAGAAGGGCTTACACCCGGCGCAGCTTTTGGAAATATTGTTCCTGCTAAGGATTCTGCAGGCAATGCGATCGTAAAACTGTTTGGCCATATGAAACAGGGAGTGCTGGCGGAATATGCGGTTTATCAGGGGGATACGGAAGACCCGGATGAAGCGACGCCTTATCTGAGCTGCTATATATACAGTGAAGCAGACTATGCGGAGCAGGGAAGTGAGCCTGTAAAGATTTTGGGAAAAAATATGTTGATGCAGGTTGTGCCTACAGACTACCAGGCGATAGGACATGGAAATGTACTCGAAAGAGGAAATTGCTATCGTAATTTTTATTGGGATGGAAAAAATTCGGCCGGACAGCCGGTGGAGGAAGGTATGTATTATGCAGTGGTGAACGCTGCGGGTGCAGTGGAGGGTTCCAGAAGGGCAGCAGTATATGTGAAAGCGCCGGTTCCAGAAGAGACAGAACCCGGGGCTCCGTCAAATCCACAAGAACCATCGAAATCGGAAACGGAAAAAATGACGGAAACAGACCAGGAAAGACCTTCAGAGGCGCCAGGCACGACAGAAACAAAGAAGGAAGAAACGAAACAAGATACCAAGCCGGAAACGGTAAGTATAAAGATAGGGAAAAAAGCAGTAAAGAGCATTACTATGGGGAAGAAGGAAAAAGTTCTGCTGATACCTGCCGTTCGCCCACAAGGAAGTAAGGTGTCGTATACTTCCTCTAATCCCAGGATAGCGTCAGTGGATGCACAGGGGAAAGTCAAGGCGAAAAAAGTGGGACGTGCGGTGATTACTGTGCGTACTGCAAAAGGAACGTCCGCTAATTTGAGTATCCGTGTGAAAAAGGCGCCCACTAAAATTATGTTTTCAGCTAGGAAAAAAACTCTGAAGGCCGGAGAGAGCAGCAGGATAAAAGTTAGATTTCCGGCAAAGTCCGGCAGCTACAAAATTATCTTTACCAGCAGCAGAAAAAAAGTGGCGGCAGTAGGGGCGGATGGGAAAATCAGGGCTTTGAAAAAAGGAAAAACAATAATCACTGCCCGCAGCTTTAATGGGAAAAAAGCCAGGATAGCGGTAACAGTGAAATAGGGAGTGGCCTGGAGTAAGTAACTTTCCGTTAAATGAGAACTTGAATGTGGAGCAGCAGCGTTTCGTTAGAAATATAGTGTTAACTATAGAGATAATTTGGTTGACAATGGAGAGGGTATCTACTATAATGGCAATAGTCAACCAAATGAGAAATGAGGGTTGACAATTCGAAAGAGGTATGAGGAGAGGTACTTATGGAAGGTAAAAAACAATTGTCAACAAAATCTATTATTCTGGTGGGAATGTTTGCAGCGGTGCTGGCAGTCATGTCTCAGATTGCGATTCCTATGCCGTCAGGCGTGCCCATGACACTGCAGACGTTTGCAGTAGCTTTGGCAGGCGCGGTGCTGGGGTGGAAGCTGGGCGCATTATCAGCGCTTGTTTATCTGCTTCTGGGTGCGGCGGGGGTTCCGGTATTTTCAGGAATGAGCGGCGGACTGGGTGTTTTGCTGGGAAAGACGGGCGGTTTCATTTTTGGGTTTATTTTCATGGCGCTGCTGTGCGGGCTGGGAGCGGCTCAGAAGAACAAAGGAATTAGAGGAATCTGTGGACTTGCGGGCCTGGCAGTCTGCCATGTCCTGGGCGTTTTGCAGTTTATGGTGCTGACACAGGTGTCTTTTGTGGAATCGGCAGTTCTTGTATCAGTTCCTTTTCTGCTTAAAGGCATTGTTTCTGTAGCGCTGGCATTTGTAATAGGGGAAATTCTGCGAAAGGCTTTGAATGCGGCAAACATATTGACTTATGCAAAGAAAGCTTAGAGTACATCATCTGCTGTGCATTCCGCTGTTTCAGGGATATGGGTATAGCGATAGCTTCAGCAGAAATATGGAAGCGCAGATAGAATATCTCAAGGCACATGCAGACGAGAAGATTTCACTGGTGTGCGCCCCGGATATGATATGTGAGAGATGCCCAAATCTGAAAGACGGGAAATTTTGCCGGGAGTCAGGGGACAGAGTCAGGGAAAAGGACAGGCGGCTGTATGAATCTCTGGGATTGGAAGGAGAATGCTTTACTTTTCGATTACTGCTTCAAAGAGCAGAGAATGCGGTGACGGAAACAGTCTTTTTAGAGTCCTGCCAAGACTGTGAATGGCGGGAAAGGGGGTTGTGCTCCTGGGAAAAATACCGGAGAGGCCTAAAGAACATGTATATTTAAAGGAGGTCTTTTGCGGCATGGCTGCAGAGGGCAGCGATATGTTTTGTGAAAAGTCACGAAGTTTAATCTTTTGTATGGTGAAAAAAACAAAGAAATGTCCATTTTCCGCATGAAGGGAAATGGACATTTCCAGTGTTTTGTGCTATGATTAACACATATGGCAAAACATAGGAAATATGTATGAAAGGATTCTATGCGAGTCCAAAAAATAAGGAGGAAAAGCAAAAATGGCAAGAAAAATGAAAACCATGGATGGTAACCATGCTGCGGCTCATGCATCTTATGCGTTTACGGATGTAGCAGCTATTTACCCAATCACCCCGTCATCTGTTATGGCTGAAGCTACTGACGAATGGGCTACCCAGGGAAGGAAAAATATCTTCGGACAGGAAGTTCAGGTAACGGAAATGCAGTCTGAGGCAGGTGCGGCAGGTACGGTACACGGATCTCTGGCAGCAGGTGCGCTGACGACCACATACACAGCGTCCCAGGGTCTGCTGCTGATGATTCCGAACCTGTACAAAATTGCAGGTGAGCAGCTTCCAGGTGTGTTCAATGTTTCCGCGCGTGCACTGGCAAGCCATGCATTATCGATCTTTGGCGACCACTCCGATGTTTATGCATGCCGTCAGACCGGATGCGCGATGCTCTGTGAGTCCAGCGTCCAGGAGGTTATGGATTTGACGGCTGTCGCTCATATGGCTGCAATCGAAGGGCGTATTCCGTTTATTAATTTCTTTGACGGATTCCGTACTTCTCATGAGATTCAGAAAATCGAGACATGGGATTATGAAGACCTGAAGGAAATGGTAAATATGGATGCCATTGATGCATTCAGAAGAAATGCACTGAACCCGAATCATCCGTGCCAGAGAGGTTCCGCACAGAACCCGGATATTTTCTTCCAGGCAAGGGAAGCATGTAATCCATACTATGATGCGCTTCCGGCAGTTGTCCAGAAATATATGGACAAGGTAAATGAGAAGATTGGTACAGATTATAAATTATTCAACTACTATGGTGCAGCAGACGCAGAGCATGTGATTATTGCAATGGGTTCTGTATGCGATACTATTGATGAGACGATTGACTACCTGACGGCAGCAGGCGAGAAGGTTGGTGTTGTGAAGGTTCGTCTTTACAGGCCATTTTCCGCAGAAGCCCTGGTGGCCGCAATTCCTGAGAGCGTTAAGCGGATTAGCGTATTAGACAGAACGAAAGAGCCGGGAGCGCTTGGCGAACCGCTGTATCTGGATGTTGTGGCAGCGCTCAAGGGAACGAAGTTTGATGCGGTGCCAGTGTTTACAGGACGTTATGGTTTAGGATCCAAGGATACGACTCCGGCGCAGATCGTAGCTGTATACCACAATACAGAGAAACAGAAGTTTACTATCGGTATTGAGGACGATGTGACACATCTCTCACTGGAGTGCGGCGCGCCGCTTGTTACGACGCCGGAAGGAACCATTAACTGTAAGTTCTGGGGTCTGGGAGCAGACGGTACGGTAGGCGCGAACAAGAACTCTATCAAGATTATCGGTGATAATACAGATATGTATGCACAGGCATACTTTGACTATGATTCCAAGAAATCAGGCGGCGTTACTATGTCTCACCTGCGTTTCGGTAAGAGCCCGATTAAGTCTACTTACCTGATTAAGCAGGCAAACTTTGTGGCATGCCATAATCCGTCCTATATTAATAAATATAACATGGTTCAGGAACTGGTAGACGGAGGTACATTCCTGCTGAACTGCCCGTGGGATGCAGAAGGCCTTGAGAAACATCTTCCAGGCCAGGTGAAGAGCTTTATTGCAAATCATGGCATTAAGTTCTATGTGATTGACGGTATTAAGATTGGTAAAGAAATCGGGCTTGGCGGACGTATCAATACGGTTCTCCAGTCAGCATTCTTTAAACTTGCAAACATCATTCCGGAGGAGCAGGCAATCGAGCTGATGAAAGCAGCAGCGAAAGCAACTTACGGAAGAAAAGGTGATGCGATCGTACAGATGAATTATGACGCTATTGATGCAGGTGCAAAACAGGTTGTGGAAGTAGCGGTTCCGGAAAGCTGGAAAGACGCGGCAGACGAGGGCCTGGTTATGACCCACGCAGAAGGCGGCAGGAAAGATGTTGTTGATTTTGTAAATAATATCCAGAGCAAAGTAAATGCGCAGGAAGGAAATACGCTTCCGGTATCCGCATTTAAAGATTATGTGGATGGAACGACACCGTCAGGTTCTTCTGCCTATGAGAAACGCGGCATCGCAGTAGATGTTCCTGTATGGCAGCCGGAGAATTGTATTCAGTGTAACCGCTGTGCATATGTATGTCCTCATGCAGTTATCCGTCCGGTTGCGCTGACAGAGGAAGAGGCAGCTGCGGCACCGGAGGGAATGAAGACTCTGCCGATGACAGGTATGCCGAACTACAAGTTCGCAGTCGTTATGTCTGCATATGATTGTACCGGATGTGGTTCTTGTGCAAATGTATGTCCGGGCAAGAAGGGTGCGAAAGCTTTGGCTATGGAGAATATGGAAGCAAATGCAGGTCTGCAGAAGTATTTCGATTATGGAGTAGAACTGCCGGCAAAGGCTGACGTTGTTGAGAAATTTAAAGAGAATACCGTTAAGGGAAGCCAGTTTAAACAGCCGCTGCTTGAGTTCTCAGGCGCGTGTGCAGGCTGCGGTGAGACACCGTATGCAAAACTGATCACTCAGCTGTTTGGCGATAGAATGTATATTGCAAATGCTACGGGCTGTTCTTCTATCTGGGGCAACTCCTCACCGTCTACACCGTACACGGTAAATGCAAAAGGCCAGGGTCCTGCATGGGGCAACTCACTCTTTGAGGATAACGCAGAGTTCGGATATGGTATGCTGCTGGCTCAGAAGGCATTGAGGGACGGTCTGAAAGCGAAAGTGGAAGATGTTGTAGCAAACGGTGAGAATGAAGCTGTAAAAGCAGCAGGACAGGAATGGCTGGATACGTTCTCATCCGGTATTTTGAACGGGCCGGCTACGGACAAGCTGGTAGCTGCATTAGAAGCATGCGGATGTGAAAAAGCGCAGGCAATCCTGAAAGATAAAGACTTCCTGGCTAAGAAGTCACAGTGGGTATTCGGCGGCGACGGCTGGGCATATGATATCGGTTTCGGCGGTGTTGACCACGTACTGGCAAGCGGACAGGATATCAATGTTATGGTATTTGATACCGAGGTTTACTCCAATACAGGCGGACAGTCCTCTAAGTCTACACCGACAGGTGCAGTGGCACAGTTCGCAGCAGGCGGTAAAGAAGTGAAGAAGAAAGACATGGCAAGCATTGCAATGAGCTATGGTTATGTATATGTAGCACAGATTTCTATGGGTGCTGATTTCAACCAGACTGTAAAAGCAATTGCAGAGGCAGAGGCATATCCGGGTCCATCATTGATTATCGCATATGCACCATGTATTAATCATGGTATTAAGAAAGGAATGAGCAAGGCTCAGACCGAGGAAGAGCTGGCTGTTAAGTGTGGTTACTGGCATAACTTCCGCTTCAATCCTGCATTGAAGGCAGAAGGAAAACCGGCATTTACCTTAGACAGCAAGGCTCCGGAAGGAGATTATCAGGAGTTCCTGAACGGAGAAGTTCGTTATAACTCCCTGATGCGCTCAAATCCTGAAAAGGCTAAGAGGCTCTTTGCGAAGAATGAGAGTGAAGCGAAGGAAAGATATGCATATCTGAATAAGTTGATTACTCTGTATGGCAGCGAGGAGTAAAAGAGTTTTGTAGAATATAAAAATTTTTGGCGGGGGATGTTGCATTTGCAGCATCCCCCCTGTTTTAAAGAATTGAGAAGGAGCGCTATATGAGAAAATTTAGGCGATGGATATTGGCGTCGGTATTTTTGTGTATGGTAATTCTTGTGCCGCAGGCAAAAGCGGAAGCGGCACAGCGTCTGTTTGATATTGTAGTGAAAGATGGGCGGACAACACAGGTAATTGAAATGAAATATGGAAAAACGCCTTATGGATATACTTCGTATTACGCAAATCAGTCAGTCATTTATGTCAGTGAAAAATCAAAGAGCGTGACATTTTCCGTGAGGAAGAATACCAGCGGGAGATATGGAAATTTTCATTTCGCATCTGTAAAAATGAAGCCGGGGGACAAACCTCAGGGCAACCTGTTTACTTATACAGTGGATGGGAAAAGGCGCGCATGGATGTTTACCGTGCAGAAATACGTGGAGCCTAAAATACAATATCTGAAGACGGCTGTTCCACGTAAGGGAAGCGCGTTTAAGCCTGGAAAGAGGAACAGTGTGAAACTGAAGGCATTTATTAAAACGGATGTGCCTGTAAAGACCATCCTGCGGATTTTGGATGAAAAAGGAAAAGTAGTGTATAAAAAGAGTTATGGAGAAAGCGGTTCAAAGACTTATACATTTGAGTGGGACGGAAAGCCTTCAAAAAAGAATACTGCAAAGCTCAAAACGTCTGGATATGTTCCGGCAGGGGAATATACAGTTAAAGTCAGTGTGTATCCTCAGATAGGGAAGAAAGTAAAAGAAGTCATTAGAGAGACAAAGCTGTGTGTAATAAAATGAGTGCCATAGAGGAGAAACGAACAGGTTTGCATCTTTCATGAATAAATGCTATACTTTCGGTAACGATTCAGAAAAAAGAGTACGGAGGTTTTACATGGAAATTTCAGGTTATGAACAGTTAAAGCAGGAAAGAATAGATGATGTCCATTCAGATGGATATCTTTTCCGACATAAAAAGAGCGGTGCGCGTATCTGTGTACTGTCAAATGATGATGAAAATAAAGTGTTTTATATAGGGTTCCGTACTCCGGTGCCGGACAGCACCGGGGTGGCTCATATTCTGGAGCACAGTGTGCTCTGCGGGAGCAGGAAGTTTCCGTCAAAGGATCCTTTTGTGGAAATGGCGAAAGGTTCTATGAATACATTTTTAAATGCCATGACATATCCGGATAAGACTCTGTATCCGGTGGCGAGCTGTAATGATGCAGACTTTAAAAATCTGATGGATGTATATATGGACGCGGTATTTTATCCGAATATATATGAGAAAGAAGAAATTTTCCGGCAGGAAGGCTGGAGCTATCAGCTGGAAAGCCCGGAGGACGAATTGACATATAACGGTGTGGTGTACAATGAGATGAAGGGGGTATTTTCTTCTCCGGAGGACATGCTGGACAGGGAGGTTCAGAATTCGCTTTATCCGGATAACACGTATAGCAATGAGTCGGGGGGAGACCCGGAATATATTCCGGATCTGAAATTCTCTGAGTTTCTGGGATTTCATGGGAAGTATTATCACCCGTCAAATAGTTATATCTATCTTTATGGAGATATGGATGTGGAAGAACGGCTGGGGTGGCTGGATAAGGAATATCTCAGCAAATATGACGCGATGGAGGTTGGTTCAGAGATTGTCCGACAGCCTGCATTTGAGAAGATGCGCGAGGTGAGGAAACATTACTCTGTGTCCAGTACGGATTCTACAGAGGATAATACGTATTTTTCATTTAATGCTTCGATAGGCACCAGCCTTGACGCGAAGCTGTCCAATGCTTTTGCTGTCCTGGAGTATGCACTGCTTTCCGCGCCGGGGGCGCATTTAAAGCAGGTTCTCCTGGATGCGAAGGTTGGAAAGGACGTTATGGGCACTTATGACTGTGGTATTTATCAGCCGGTGTTTTCTGTGATTGTAAAGAATTCGAATCCGGAACAGAAAGAGACGTTTATGAGGATTATCCGGGAGGAACTCGAAAGAACCGTGGCTGAGGGTCTGGATGAAAAAGCTCTCCGGGCGGGAATTAATTACATGGAATTTCGTTTTCGGGAAGCTGATTATGGAACGTTCCCGAAAGGATTGATGTATGGAATTAATCTGCTGGATTCCTGGCTTTATGATGATGAGAAGCCTTTTGATTATCTGTTTCAGATATCGATATTTGATTATCTGAAACAGCAGGTGGGAACAGGATATTTTGAAGAACTGATTCGGGAATATATTTTGGAGAATCCGCATGTTTCCCTTGTTATTCTCGAACCAGAGAAAGGGATGACAGCAAAGAAAGAGGAGAAAAGCAGAAAAAAACTGGCGGACTATAAGGCGTCCCTGAGCAGGGAAGAAATTCAGGATCTGGTGGAAAAGACGAAGAAGCTTCAGGAATTTCAGGAAACGCCGGATACAGAAGAACAGCTTAGAACGCTGCCGATGCTTTCGCTGTCTGATTTGAAGCGGGAAGCACAGCCTTTGTATAATCAGGAACATTATATAGAAGAGACACTGTTGCTCCACCATAATCTTTTTACGAATGGTATTGCATATGTAAACCTGCTGTTTGACACGAAATATGTGAAGAAGGAATACCAGCCCTATCTGGGAATTTTGAAAGCAACTTTGGGTCTGATTGATACGGAGAACTACTCTTATGGGGAGCTGTTTAATGAAATTAATATGCGGACGGGAGGAATCTATGCGTCGCTGGATGTATTTCCAAACTGGAAAGAGCCTGAGAATTACCGGACGGCATTGGTCATACAGGCAAAGACGCTTTATGGAGAACTGGGATTTGTGAAAAAGATGGTGGAGGAGATACTTTTTACTTCGAACCTGGACAATGAAAAGCGTCTTTATGAAATTATTGCGCAGCTCAAATCCAGGCTTCAGATGGTATTGAATTCCAGCGGCCATACCACGGCGGTATTGCATGCCATGTCGTATTTTTCCAATGTCGGAGCGTATAACGAGGCATTAGGGGGAATCACGTTCTACAAGCTGGTGGAGGACATTGAGGAGCATTTTGAAGAACGAAAAGCCGGGCTGATTGCCATATTGAAGGAGCTTGTTTCTTCCCTGTTTCGAAAGGATACTTTGATGGTAAGCTGCACTGCTGACGTTGAAGGGTTTGAGGCGGTCTGCGGGTATGTGAAAGAACTAAAAGAAAAGCTGCCGGAAGGTAAGCTTCCCGTACAGGAGCAAATAAAAGCTGTTGGATTGAAAAATGAGGGCTTCCAGAATTCAGCAGAAATACAGTTTGTGGCGAGAGCGGGAAATTACCGTATGGCAGGATTTTCTTACACAGGCGCGCTGCGTGTCCTGAAGGTCATTATGGGCTATGGATATCTTTGGGAAAATGTGCGTGTGAAAGGCGGCGCTTATGGGTGTATGAGCGGATTTAGTTATATGGGGGACAGCTATTTTACTTCCTACCGCGATCCGAATCTGAGGCAGACCAATATGGTGTTTGAGGGAGCTGTGGAAGCTGTAAGGAATTTTACGGTGACAGAGCGTGAAATGACGAAATATATTATCGGTACGATTAGCGATATGGACGTGCCGCTCACTCCGGCAACCAAGGGAAACCGTTCGCTGTATGCCTATATGTCTGGACGCACAGAGGAAGATTTTCAGAAAGAGCGGGAGCAGGTGCTCGGAGCAGACCAGGAAGCTATCCGCGGACTGGCTGATCTGTTAGCTGCGGTTTTGGCGCAGGGGGCAATCTGCGTAATTGGAAATGAGGAAAAACTGGAAAATGATAAGGATTTGTTTAAAGCACTGGTTCCTTTTGTGGGATAGAGGAGGAAAGCATGGATGAGAGAAGCTGTAAATCAGGGTTTGTCACGCTGATAGGAAGGCCAAATGTAGGAAAGTCTACACTGATGAATCATTTGATTGGGCAAAAAATCGCGATTACATCGAATAAGCCGCAGACGACGCGGAATCGGATACAGACGGTGTATACTTGTGAACAGGGGCAGATTATTTTCCTGGATACGCCGGGAATCCACAAGGCAAAAAATAAGCTGGGAGAATACATGGTAAATGTGGCGGAACGGACTGTGAGCGAGGTAGATGTGGTGCTTTGGCTTGTAGAGCCGTCGACGTTTATCGGTGCAGGAGAAAGGCATATTGCAGAACAGCTTACAAAAACATCTACGCCGGTTATTTTGGTGATTAATAAAATAGATACGGTAAAGAGAGAGGAAATCTTGCTTTTTATTGACGAATACCGGAAAATTTATGATTTTGCTGAAATTATTCCGGTATCGGCATTGAAAGGGACGAACACCCAGGATATTATTGATACTGTATTTAAGTATCTGCCTTACGGCCCGATGTTTTATGATGAAGATACGGTAACAGACCAGCCTCAGCGGCAGATTGCGGCAGAGCTTATCCGCGAGAAAGCGCTGCGCTGCCTGAAGGAAGAGATTCCTCATGGGATTGCAGTTTCTGTTGACAAGATGAAGGAGCGGAAAAAAGGCGGTATTGTGGATATTGAAGCTACGATTATCTGTGAGAAGGATTCCCATAAGGGCATCATTATCGGAAAGGGAGGCGCGATGCTGAAAAAAATCGGCGCAGCGGCCCGGTATGAGATGGAAACAATGCTGGAGATGAAAGTGAATCTCCAAGTCTGGGTTAAGGTGAAAAAGGACTGGCGGGACAGTGATTTTCTTATGAAAAATTTTGGGTATGACAGGAAAGAAGTATAATGAGGGAGCAGCTCAAGCTGACGGGAATGGTATTGTCTGCGGTTCCCATAGGTGAATATGACAAACGGGTGGTGGTGCTGACAAAAGAGAGGGGAAAGATTACCGCGTTTGCCAGAGGGGCACGGAAACCGAATGGCAGTCTTTTGGCGGCGGCGAACCCGTTTTGTTTTGGTGAATTTTCTTTTTATGAGGGGCGGAATGCGTATACGATGGTACAGGCAGACGTGAAGAATTATTTTAGGGAACTGGCCGAAGACTTTGAAGGCGCATATTATGGATTTTATTTTATGGAATTTGCAGACTATTATGCCAGGGAAAATAATGATGATGCGGAGCTGCTGAAGCTTTTGTATCTGTCGCTGCGGGCGCTGCAGAACCCTCATTTGGAGAAAGAACTGGTGCGCACGGTGTTTGAGCTGCGGGCGATGATGGTGAATGGTGAATATCCTCAGACGTTTCAGTGTGTTGAATGCGGAAGAGAGCAGGGATTGTGTATGTTTGTACCTAAGCGTGACGGACTGGTATGCCGTGCCTGCGCCTCTCATTATCAGGAAGGTATGCCGCTGCGTGAGTCTGCTATATATGCACTGCAGTATGTGATTTCATCGCCGCTGCAGAAGCTTTATACGTTTGCAGTCACGCCGGAAGTATTGCGGGAACTTCAGGCTGTGACAGAGCGTTTTCGAAAGAAATATATAGAAAAGCCATTCAGGTCACTTGAGATTTTACAGAGTATCCTGAATTATTAGTTGAAAATCGGAGAGTTAGATTATATAATAAGGTTTGCTACAATTTTATTCGGAGGGTATAAATGAAGAATACGAAGGGATTGATTTTGGCAGTCCTGGCACTCTGTGTGCTGACGGGCTGCAGTAAGTTTTCACCGAAGGAAACGGCTGTGTCTGTGGGGAAGGAAGGCACGGTGACGGCGGCGGTGATTGACACACTGGATCAGAGCTATTACGATGGAGAAGAATTGAAAGCCAGCGTGGAAGAGAGCGTTGCAGAATACAACGCCGGCGCCGGAGAGGATACCATTACGGTAGAAGAGTTTGAGATTGGGGAAGAGAAAGATGTAAAGCTGTTTATGGAGTATGCTTCCTACAAGGATTATGCTGCGTTTAATAACGTAGATTTTTATGTAGGAGACATTACAGACGGCTACAACAATGGCGGTTATCGGTTTGAGACTACGTTTTGCCAGGTGGAGAAAGGCGAAGCGGTGGAAGGAGAGATAAAGCGGGAAGAGATTTTCGCGGGAGCCAACCACCCGATGGTTGTATTTTCTGAGCCGATGGCAGTAGAAGTTCCGGGGGAAATCCTTTATGTAAGCAGCAATGTAGAGGTTACCGGAAAAAAGTCTGCGAGAATGGCAGGAACCGGGACGGAGAACGAGACAGAAACAGAGCCGGCAAGCGAGAGTACCGCCGAGACAGAAGGCGATGTACAGGAAATCACGCCGGTGGTAGAGTCTGACACAGAAGGAGAAGAAAAGACAGCATTGGCATACATTATTTATGAATAGGAAGGCAGGCGGCCGTGCATCGGCGGCGTGTCCTTTGGAATAACTATAAATAAGAAAAGGTGAGGAGTGTATCATGGAAAAGACAATGGAGAAAATCGTAGCGCTGGCAAAGTCCAGAGGGTTTGTGTATCCCGGTTCTGACATTTACGGAGGATTGGCAAATACCTGGGACTATGGAAACCTGGGTGTGGAACTGAAAAATAACGTAAAGCAGGCGTGGTGGAAAAAATTTGTGACAGAGAATCCCTATAATGTAGGCGTGGACTGTGCGATTTTGATGAATCCGCAGACCTGGGTGGCATCCGGGCATCTGGGAGGATTTTCTGACCCGCTGATGGACTGTAAAGAGTGTCACGAGCGTTTCCGCGCAGATAAGCTGATTGAAGATTTCTGTGAGGAGAAAGGCATTGTATTGGAAGAGTCCGTGGATGCATGGAGCCAGGAACAGATGAAAGCATTTATTGACGAGCATGAGATTCCATGCCCGACATGCGGAAAGCATAATTTTACGGATATCCGTCAGTTTAACCTGATGTTCAAGACGTTCCAGGGCGTTACCGAGGATGCGAAAAATACGGTATATCTCCGTCCGGAGACAGCACAGGGAATTTTCGTGAACTTTAAAAATGTGCAGAGGACATCCAGGAAGAAGATTCCGTTTGGAATTGGGCAGATTGGAAAATCTTTCCGAAATGAGATTACTCCGGGTAACTTTACATTCCGTACCAGGGAGTTTGAGCAGATGGAGCTGGAGTTCTTCTGTGAACCGGGAACGGATTTGGAATGGTTCTCATACTGGAAGAAATACTGTATTGACTGGCTGAAAGCGCTGGGAATGAAAGAGGATGAGATGCGTGCGCGCGACCATTCACCGGAAGAGCTGTGTTTCTATAGTAAAGCTACCACAGATTTGGAATTCCTTTTCCCATTCGGATGGGGAGAACTTTGGGGAATTGCGGATAGGACAGACTATGATTTGACCCAGCATCAGAATACTTCTAATCAGGATATGTCTTATTTTGATGATGAGAAGAAAGAAAAATATATCCCATATGTGATTGAGCCGTCTCTGGGCGCTGACAGGGTAGTGCTGGCATTCTTGTGCAGTGCATATGATGAAGAGAATATCGGCACAGAAGAGAAGCCGGATATGCGTACGGTTCTTCATTTCCACCCGGCTTTGGCTCCGGTGAAAATCGGTGTGCTCCCGCTTTCAAAGAAGCTGAATGAGGGTGCAGAAAAGGTGTTTGCGAAGCTGGCGAAAAAATGGAACTGTGAGTTTGACGACAGGGGAAATATCGGAAAACGTTATAGAAGGCAGGATGAGATTGGTACGCCGTTCTGTGTCACCTATGACTTTGATTCTGAGACAGACGGAGCGGTGACAGTCCGCGACCGTGATTCTATGGAACAGGTTCGAGTAAAGATTGACGAGCTGGAGGCATATTTCGCGGATAAATTTGAAATTGAAATGTAAAATGTAAGAGACAGGAAGATCCCGCTATCGTGTGATGGCGGGATTTTTACAGTTGTAGAATTTGTACAAATAAAAAGTAAAATTTTAGGAGATTTCTATAATATACACATAAAAAATATGGGAGTATAATAGCAGTGATAAGGCGTAGAAAGCGTATAGGAAAGGAGCAAAAATATGAAGTGGAAAAAAGTCTTATCGCTGACGCTTTCGCTTTCCATGATTGCCGGGGCGGCATATTATACAGCACCGACAGCAGAGACAGCGAAGGCAAGCGACACAGAAAATGTTGACAGTACGTATCAGGAACCGTGGAGCAGCGGGGCAGGGATTCCCCGGTTGACATCCAAAGTAAGCGGCAATACTGAGGCACAGAAGTTTACCCATAAGGAGTGGACCGGCACGGAGTATGAGGTGGACGGCGCGACTGTCAAAGGTGCGGATGTATATGAAATTAACCGGGAAGAAGCGAGTATGTTTGCAAGTACAAGCGTTGTTTACGATACCGTGGACAAGGCAATTACAGGAGCAAAAGACTATAATAAGGCGGTTTCTGATTATGTGCAGTATTTGACTGGAGAGGGGGCGGCTGACTGGTCGCTGGTGGTTCTCCAGAACCAGGCGCTGGCGCAGGGAGAGAAGTATCAGGAATTTTATACAACAGATTATACGCCGAATGCGGCGGATGAGTGGAAGTCAAACCTGCAGCTTCCATGCAGCTGGACGCGCCAGGGATTTGATTTTTCCATTTATACGAATGTCCAGATGCCGTGGCAGAGTAAATATGATTCCAATGTGTCCTGCCCGCAGGCGCCGGTAAATTATAATCCGGTGGGCCTGTACAGAAAAAGTTTTGACGTAGACCCCGGCCTGCAGAGGACGGGAGGGCGGGTTTATATTTCCTTCCAGGGAGTGGAATCTGCTTATTATGTCTATGTGAACGGCAAAGAGGTGGGATACAGCGAGGACAGCTACAGCCCCCACAGCTTTGATATTACAGAATATTTGACTGAGAATGGACAGGGAAACCTTTTGGCGGTGAAGGTTCATAAGTTCTGCGACGGAACCTGGATGGAGGATCAGGATATGTATTATGACGGAGGTATTTTCCGTGATGTATATCTGTATTCGGCGCCCTTGGTACATATCCAGGACTATACCGTAACGACTGATTTGGACGAAAATTATGAAAATGCAACGCTTGGACTGAGCGTGGATGTAGCAAATGCTTCGACCAGTGAAGTGAGTGGTTACCGGGTGGACGCGCGCCTGTATGATGAGGAAGGAGAAGTGTTCGTAAACGGCATTACACTGGACATGGGCACGATTCCGGCTGCTAATGGCGATGCAGACGGGAAAGCTACGAAGACTGCGCAGAAAACAGTAAACGCGCCGAAACTCTGGTCGGCAGAGACACCGAACTTGTATACACTGGTGCTGTCTTTGTATGATTCATCCACAAATGCGTATTTAGGAAGCGTTTCCCAGCAGCTTGGATTCCGGGAAATCGAGTTTGTACGCACGGAAGTAGACGGGAGCGGAAACAGGACAACAGAGGATTCTGCATACGAGCCTATTAAGATTAATGGGAAGCAGCTCCTGCTCAAAGGCACGAACCGCCATGATACCGATCCGGTTTATGGAAAATATGTGCCGGAGGAAACGCAGGAAGAAGACGTTAAGCTTATGAAGCAGTATAACCTGAACGCAATCCGTACATCACATTACAGCAATGATGAATATTTGTATTATCTGTGTGATAAATACGGGTTGTATATGATGGGGGAAACGAATCTGGAAGCACATGCGCTTCAGAATCAGGAGACGCCGAAAACGAATTTCAAAAAGCTTGCTATGGACAGAACCGTCACGACATTTGAACGGCTGAAAAACCGCACGGCAGTGGTGATATGGTCTACTGGAAATGAAAGCTATTATTCCAGTGACGCGGGATATGCGGACGGCATGTTCTATGATTTAATCTGGTATTTTAAAGAGCATGACAGCACCAGGCCGGTGCATTCGGAGAGTTCTAATGATGCCAACGGTACAGATATGGGAAGCAATATGTACCCGAATGTTGGCACGGTACAGGGCTGGGCAAGACGGGATATGCCGTATGTGCTCTGTGAATATGCCCATGCAATGGGGAATGCCGTAGGGAACCTGAAAGAATACTGGGATGCTATCCGAAGCTCTGATAATATGATTGGCGCGTTTGTCTGGGACTGGGTGGATCAGTCAAGGCTGATTAGCCTGGATACGCTGCCGAAGAATTATGATTTAACTGAGAAAGCGGAGCAGGCAGCCGGGACGGCAGTCATTAGAGACATTTATGATGTGACGGATGAGAAAGCCCTGGCATCTAAGAGTGCAACAGGATATGCGCTGTTTAACGAGGCTTCCTACAATACGGCTTTGTCCGGCAGCGGTAAGGCATTTACGGTTGAGGTTGTCTGCAAGCCTACGACTGAGAGAGGGGATCAGGTACTGGCGGCAAAGGGGGATCATCAGTTTGCGTTAAAAACAAACTCAAGCGGCCAGCTGGAATTCTTTGCTTATTATAATAATAACTGGAATTCTGTAGCGGCAGACCTTCCGGCAGACTGGTTGAATAACTGGCATCAGGTTGCGGCTGTTTACGATCAGGGGGCTATTAAGATTTACTGTGACGGTACATTGCTGGCGTCTGGAAATGGCAATACGACAGTGGCGTCAAGCAGCGTTGCCCTGGGTATCGGCTGCTGCGCGGACAATGGCAGAAACTTTGACGGCGAGATTTCTTTGGGACGTGTGTATACAAAGGCGCTCACAGAAAGCGAACTGGCGTCACAGAACAGTAAGACGCCTGCGATTGGGGCAGACTCAGATGACGTGCTTCTGTGGGCGGATTTCAGTGAGGCGGTTTTATCAAGCAGACAGCCTTATGATTATTATTCAGAGAATTTTGCCCATAAAAATCTCTATAAAGAAGAGGCGAAGGGGCAGTACTATGGATATGGCGGCGACAGCGGAGAATCGCCGAATGACGGTTCCTTCTGTGTAAACGGACTGGTTTCTCCGGACAGGGATCCCCAGCCGGAACTTTGGGAGGTAAAATATCAGTATCAGAGCGTCTGGTTTACGGCTACGGCGAAACAGATTATGGCTCAGGAGGTTTCTGTTTATAATGAGAATAATTTCCTGAATCTGAACGATTTTGATGTAAAATGGTCTTTACTGGAGGACGGTAAAGAGATTGGAAACGGCACGGTGGCCGAAGCGGATGTTGCAGGAAGGCAGAATGGAAAGCTTTCCGTTCCGTATGCTGAGAAACTTCCGGAAAATAAAAAAGCTGGGGCAGAATACTACCTGAATCTGTCCGTTCAGTTGAAAGAGGATACTCTCTGGGCAAAAGCAGGGCATGAGGTTGCCTATGAGCAGTTTGAAATTCCGGCTGTCGTTGAAAGTGTAAAAAAAGCAGTAGACGCAGAAGTTAACGTAGATGAGACGGACGAAAGTGCGATTACCGTTTCCGGTAAGGACTTTAGTTTCCGCATTGACAAAGCGACAGGCGCAATTCAGAATTATATCTGGAAGGATGAAGTCATCATGGCGGAAGGCCCGGTTCCCAATTACTGGAGGGCGCCGATGAATAATGATAATAATAACTATAGCGGCAGTCTGCAGACGATAAATAATGGCGTTCGCGCATCGAATCTTACAGTTACCAGCAACCGGGACGGACAGAAAGTAATTACTGTGACGCTCCAGGCTCCGGATTATGCGGATATAAAACAGAAAATGGTTTATACAGTAGACGGAAGCGGGGCAGTGGCGGTAAAAGCCAGCGTGGACGCGACCGCCCATAACTTTGGAAGCCGTAACAGATTCATCCGTATCGGTACGATTATGAAGCTGCCGCAGGGATATGAAAACGTGGAGTGGTATGGAAACGGGCCGGTTGAGGCGACCTGGGACAGAGAAGATTTTGCGACAATCGGTATCAACAGGACTACAGTTTCTAAGATGTTTTATCCATACCTGGATACCCAGGATACTGGAACTGTAACCGGAGTGAAATATATTACAGTGACAGACCCAGCCAAGACAGGGGCAATGGCAATCGCGTCGACGGACGGTGTGGAGGCGTCTGCCCTGCACTTTGACGTGAATGATTTGACGCAGGCACGGCATCCTTATGAGCTGACGCCTCAGGCAGAGACATTCCTGACAGTCAACTACCGTTCTCAGGGGACAGGGAATGCGAGCTGTGGTGCGGATACACTGGCTGCGTATACACTTCCAAACGACAGGGAGTATACTTATGAGTACACGATGATTCCGTATACCACTACAGACAGTGCTATGGATGTCACACGGGCATACCGGACAAAAGACAGCCTGACATCGCTAATCGAGCGGATTGATGCTATTACTGCTGACAGAATTAGTGCGGATCAGATTTCGGAATTTGAGGATATCGCGGCAATGTGCGAAGGACTTTCCGAAACCGCCAGGGCGCAGGTGACAGAAGCGCGCTGCGAGAAGGTGGGGGAAGCACTGGCATTGGCAAAGAAACTGGAAGCTGTTACAAATGTAGAGGATAAGAGCGGAAGCGGGCTGGGACTTGCCGTAAACGGAACTGCAAAGCTGGCACAGAGAGGCGACAGCAGCGCTCTGGAAGGTTATGCAGACGTGACGGGCGAAGGTGCGAATGAAATCTTTAACAATATTATCGGAGGCACGAAACCGTTTACGATTGAAGCAGTTGTTAATCCTAACGGAGTTGGCTATGAAGGCAACGAGTTTAATATGATTGCGTCTAAGGGTGATGACTGCGCAGCATTCCGTATTTCTGAAAATGCAATTTACTTCTTTATCAAAAATACATCTGGAGAGTGGATAGTAGCCAGAAGTACGCCTCTCAGGACAGATACGGAAGACAGGCTGAACAAGAAACTGCATGTTGCGGCGATTTATGACGGAAACAATATTTCCGTGTATCTGGAGGGGGAGGAGCTGGTTACGGTAGAAGCAGGCGCTGTGGCAGCATCTAATTACCCGCTGGGTATCGGATACTGTCCGCAGGCGACAAGCCGTACTTCACAGTCAAGCATTTACAATATCCGCGTTTATTCAAAAGCGCTGACGAAAGAAGAGCTTGACGCGGGAACCATGCAGGAAGGCGATGAGAACGTGGCGCTGTGGCTTGATTTTGACAAAGTACAGCCTGCGGAAGCTCCGAGCGGACTTCGTACCTATACATCGTCTCTGGAGCTGGAGCCGGGTGAGGCAGCAGCAGTGAAAGCAGACAAGGTTCCTTTCTATGCGGCAGGGGATATTACCTATGCGTCTGGTGATACAGGGATTGCTTCCGTAGACTCCGGCACAGGTGTAGTGACTGCGGAGGGAATTGGTGCAACTGTCATCACGGCATCCTGCGGTGATAAGAATCTGGAGATTCCGGTAGTGGTCGGAAAGAACAGCATCGTGCCTATTAGTGGAATTTCTGTGCAGAGCGCTTTGACGCTGACGGTTGGCCAGACCCATACGATTACGGCAAAAGTGACACCGGAAAATACAACGGATAAGAAAGGGTTGGTTTATGCTTCTTCCAACAGGACAGTGGCAGAGGTAGATGCAGCGGGCGTTATCACTGCAAAGGCAGCGGGAGAGGCTGATATTACTGTGGCAAGTGCGGTACGTCCGGCAGTCATGGCAAAAATCCATCTTACAGTAACGCAGGCAGGCAGCACGGGTGCAGGAGACAGCAGGGCGCTTGGGACAGCTGTCAGCGAAGCAAAGAAAGTAAACCTGGCGGGATATTCTGCAGCGAGCGCAGCAGCATTCCGGAAGGCTTTGGCAGAAGCAGAAGCGGTCATGGCGAATCCGAAAGCAACCCAGGCACAGATAGACGCGGCGCTGAAAGCGCTGCAGGCAGCAAAGGCGGCGCTGCAGCCGGAAGCTCCAACCAGCAATATAATCCAGGCGGGCGTTCTGCAGTATAAAATTACGAAAGCCAGCGGGAAGAACGGTACGGTTACAGTAGATAAGCTTTTGAAAAATAAGAGCAAGGTGACAATCCCGGCAACTGTGAAGAAAGACGGCGTGGTTTATAAAGTTACCGCCATCAATAAGCAGGTGTTCCAAAAGAATAAGAAGCTGGGAAGCGTGGTAATCGGAGCTAATGTGACAAGCATAGGGGCAAAGAGTTTCTTTGGATGTAAAAAGCTGAAATCTATTACTTTCAAAGGCAAAAAAGCGCCTAAGATTGGAAGTAAGGCATTTAGCGGTATTAAAAAGAACTGTAAAATTACTGTTCCGAAAAAGATGTCAAAGAAGAACTTTAAGACTCTCAAGAAGAGGATGAAAAGCGCTGGGAAAAAGGTTGTGTATAAAAAGAAATAAATAGATGGGAGGTAACAGGCCGGCTTTGCTGGCCTGTTGCTTGTGAAAGGGCAGGGCATATGGGATCAAATTATGAAAAGCAGGTGTTTGCGGCAAGGGAGATTTTTCTGAAATATGACCAGAGGATTATGACGGAGAGATTTCCGATAAAGAGTGATGAGAAGTATCTGTATCTGAAATTCCTGGGGACGGACTATCGGGTTTGCCGAGAGAACGGAGAGATAGAGGAACAGAAAGAAGAGGGATATGTTCCGTGTCTGGATTATCAGGTGGTTATGGCTCTCTATGATATTCTGTGCTATCCCAAAGGGAGGCCGGCGCTTTCAGGGGAATGGCGTACCCTTGCCTCCCTGCAGGTAACCCACAGCAGTCCTTCGGCGGACAAATTTACCGCCCCATATGGAAAGCTATTTTCTGGTAAAGCCGGGGCGCTGGCTGACGCATGTAAAAGGCTTGGCGGGCGGCGGCTGGATGTACCTGCCAGTGCGGATGTATCATGGGAGATTCCGGTGTTTTCCTTTTTTCCTGTAGCTTTCCGTTTCTGGGAGGGAGATGAAGAATTTTCTCCGGTCATTACACTGCTGTGGGATAAAAATTCTCTCGACTTTATGCATTTCGAGACGCTGTATTATGTAATGAATCATTTGCTGGAGCGCCTAAAAGAGGTAATCCGCCCGATAGCGATTCCTGGCTGTTACAAGGAGGATAAAAAACACGAAAAATAAACAAAGACATCGGGCTGACGGAACCCAATGTCTTTGTTTATTTTTTGTGTATGGACTACGCGATGCTGTTTACAGCTTTTGCCAGGCGGGAAACTTTTCTCGCAGAAGTGTTTTTGTGATAAACACCCTTCTTCGTAGCCTTATCAATAACAGAAGTAGCGTTTAATAAAGCGGCAGCAGCAGCCTCTTTATCCTTTGCAACAACAGCAGCATTCACTTTTTTGATAGCAGTTTTAACACTTGACTTAATTGCTTTGTTACGCTCAGCTTTTGTCCTGTTTACTAAGATTCTTTTCTTTGCAGATTTGATATTAGCCAACCTGTACACCTCCAAAATATTTTTATCATCTTAAACCATTAAACGTTATCTCATACATCGGAGCCGGACACGGACGATCCGATGTAAACATGCTTATATAGTTTAGCCCAACCTTTCGGGTATGTCAATACATATTTTGCAAAAAAATGTGAAAAATAGTAATGGCTTGGGAGGTAAATTGCGGTTTGCCGGGGAGTATGTATTAAGAAAGCAAAGAGGAGAAGAATTATGCTGGGAAAGTTTAATATCCGCACCGACCTCGCACTGGAGGCGAAGGAGAGCTTTGAGGAAGATAATGTAGAAATCCGGGGGGTGCGCATTCACGAGACGGAAGATGAGGAAAACGAGATACACACTACCAGGGTTGTGATAGAGACGGAAAACGGGGCAAAAGCGATGGGAAAACCTGTGGGAAATTACATTACTATGGAAGCGCCGCATATGTCTGTGCCGGATGAGGACTATCATCGGGAGATTTCCAGGGCTCTGTCCGGACATTTGAAAAAGCTTCTGGGGGGGGAGGAGCAGTCAGTGCTGGTAGTGGGGCTGGGGAACCGGGAAGTAACGCCGGATGCTCTGGGACCGTATGTAGTGAACAATGTGAATATTACCCGTCATATGATTAAGGAATATGGCAAGGCATCGGTGGGGGGAGGAAAGGTAAATCAAATCAGTGCACTCGTGCCGGGGGTTATGGCACAGACAGGGATGGAAACACTGGAAATCATCCGCGGCGTGGTAGAGGAAACGCATCCGGCAGTGATTATAGCCGTGGATGCACTGGCTGCAAGAAGCACCAGAAGGCTAAACAGGACGATTCAGATTACAGATACGGGAATTAATCCCGGCTCCGGTGTAGGGAACCACAGGAATGGTATTAATAAGGAAGTGCTGGGGGTTCCGGTAATTGCCATAGGAGTACCTACGGTGGTGGACGCTGCGACGATTGTGAATGATACGATGGAAAGTCTGGTGGAGACTATGGATAAGGATGAAAATATCCGTAACCTGGGAGGCGCGTTAGGGACGCTCAGCAAGAGTGAAAAGCACCAAATGATACGGGAATTAATTTCACCTCATTTAAATACGATGTTTGTAACCCCTAAAGATATTGACGAGACGATGAAGAGAATCAGCTATACGATTTCTGAAGGAATAAACCTTGCCCTGAAACTGTCATAGTCTGGAAATATGCCGCATATACTGTAATATCCGGCAGCAGGTCAGCAATGTGGAGCTGCTGCAATATCTATAACTGGAATGCCCATCCTATTGAAATGGGGAAGGGTGTCGGGCGGGACACTGGCAGCAGCAGGACGGGGGCGGTTGGATGCAGAGAAAATTACAGAATGCAGTATGGGTTTTGATTGTTTTGCTGGGCCTCTATATTTTATATAGGGGTCTTATTATTGCGAAAGAGAGCAGGGTTCTGCAAAGAATTCCGGGGATTGCCGGAATAGAGCGGGCTTTGGAGTCTATGGCATTGAAAACACATATGCCGGGGTTTGCGTTTGCATGGCAGGGAGATGAATATCCTGACAGCTGGGTGGATATGGTGCTGCAGGAAATCTTTCCACTGTACTCTTATGCAGAAGAAGCGGCAAAAGAACTTCCGGATATTGAAAGCCGTCTGGAATATGATTTGATGATGGAACTGGAAGGGAAGACGGAGGAATGGGCGTCCCGGGCAGAAGAAGCCACAGACAAGGCGCAAGGGCAGGCAGAGAGCGGGACAGAAACGACTGGAGGAGGCCAATCAGAGGCGCAGAGTGAAGACCAGTCAGAAACGCAAGGAGACGGGCGGCAGGAAGAAATGAATGGCGGGAGCCGGTCAGGAGTACAGGAAAGCAATCCGATGGGGGAACAAGGGAATAGCCAGTCAGAAACGCAGGACGGGAGCCTGCTGCAGATTTTGCCCAGAGATCCTGCCAGGGAGCCTGTAACAGTTCTCGATGAAGCATCGCTGCGGGACTATAATTATCTTTTGAATAATTTTTTTGCGGTTGACCCATCAACGACTCCGCTGGAAAGCCAGATAAATTATGATTCTCTGATGTCGAGGGATTTGAGCCTCACCACGGATAATTCAAAGCCTCAGATTTTGATTTACCACACTCATTCTCAGGAGGCATTTATTGATTCAGTGGAGGGGGATGTAAATGATACGATTGTGGGTGTGGGAAACCGGCTTACGGAAATTTTGACGGATACGTATGGGTATAATGTGATTCACCATACGCAGGTATATGATATGATTGACGGGGAGCTGGACAGGAACAGGGCATATACCCTGGCCGCACCGGATATACAGCAGATTCTGGACGAAAATCCGTCTATTGAGGTGGTAATTGATTTGCACCGGGACGGAGTGGACGGACATAAGTTTGTGAAGGAGATTGATGGAAAACCCACGGCACAGATTATGTTTTTTAACGGCCTGAGCCGTACGGCAAGGAACGGGGAAATTGATTACCTGCCCAATCCTTATATTGAAGATAACCTGGCGTTCTCTTTTCAGCTGCAGCTAAAAGCAGCGCAGCACTATCCGGGCTGGACGAGAAATATTTATCTGCAGAGCCTGCGATATAATCTCCACATGCGTCCGAAGTCTTTGCTGATTGAATCAGGAACCCAGCTCAACACAGTGGAGGAAGAGCTAAATGCAATGGAGGTGCTGGCAGATATTCTGAATCAGGTATTGCGTGGCGGGTGAAAGATGTGATACACTAATTTAAGCTATGCATATGTGGCCGTGCGGCACGGAGATGTGAGACGGGATGCATGACTTAAAGGAGGAAGAGAAGTGGCAGCAGTAGAACAGAGCAAAATCAGAAATTTTTGTATTATTGCACATATAGATCACGGAAAATCTACATTGGCTGATCGGATTATCGAAATGACCGGACTGCTTACCAGCAGGGAAATGCAGGCACAGGTGCTTGATAATATGGAGCTGGAGAGGGAGCGGGGCATTACGATTAAGGCGCAGACTGTCCGCATCGTTTATCGGGCGAAGGATGGAGAAGAATATATTTTCAATTTGATTGACACGCCGGGACATGTAGATTTTAATTATGAGGTATCCAGGAGTCTGGCGGCATGTGACGGCGCAATCCTGGTGGTAGACGCCGCGCAGGGGATAGAGGCGCAGACTCTGGCGAATGTATACCTGGCTCTTGACCATGACCTGGATGTAATGCCGGTTATTAATAAGATAGACCTGCCCAGCGCAGACCCGGATCGGGTAATCAATGAGATTGAAGATGTTATTGGGATTGAAGCACAGGATGCGCCCAGGATTTCCGCCAAGACGGGGATGAATGTTGATCGGGTGCTGGAGAAAATTGTGGAGAGGATTCCGGCTCCGACAGGAGATCCGGATGCCCCGCTGAAAGCGTTGATTTTTGATTCCCTGTATGATTCTTATAAAGGCGTTATTGTATTCTGCCGTTTGAAAGAAGGCACGGTAAAGAAAGGAACGCCAATCCGTATGATGGCGACAGGCGCCACCGCAGAGGTCGTAGAAGTGGGATATTTCGGCGCGGGGCAGTTTATCCCATGTGATGAGCTGAGCGCGGGCATGGTGGGCTATATTACGGCCAGCCTGAAAAATGTGAAGGACACGCGGGTAGGAGATACGATTACAAACGCGGAAAAACCTTGCGATGAGCCTTTGCCCGGATATAAGAAGGTGAATTCTATGGTATTCTGCGGTATGTATCCGGCAGATGGGGCGAAATATCCGGATTTGCGGGATGCGCTTGAGAAGCTCCAGTTAAACGATGCATCCCTTCAGTTCGAGCCGGAGACTTCCATTGCTCTGGGCTTTGGGTTCCGGTGCGGTTTTTTGGGACTGCTTCATCTGGAGATTATTCAGGAGCGTCTGGAAAGGGAGTATGCCCTGGATTTGGTGACGACTGCGCCCAGCGTTATCTATAAAGTGTACAAGACAAACGGTGAGGTTATCGAGCTGACGAATCCCTCAAATTTGCCCGATCCGTCAGAAATTGACTATATGGAGGAGCCGATTGTAAGTGCGGAGATCATGGTAACAACAGAGTTTATCGGTTCGATTATGCAGCTTTGCGAGGAGCGCAGGGGTACGTATTTGGGCATGGAATATATGGAAGAAACCAGGGCGCTGTTAAAATATGATTTGCCGCTGAATGAGATTATTTATGACTTTTTTGACGCCCTGAAATCGCGTTCCAGGGGATATGCATCTTTTGACTATGAGATGAAAGGGTATGAGCGTTCTGAGTTAGTGAAGCTTGACATTCTGGTGAACCGGGAGGAAGTAGACGCGCTGTCCTTTATTGTACATGGGGATACGGCATATGAGCGCGGAAGGAAGATGTGTGAAAAGCTGAAAGAGGAAATACCGAGACAGCTCTTTGAGATTCCTATTCAGGCGGCGATTGGAAGCAAAATTATCGCCAGGGAAACGGTCAAGGCTATGCGGAAAGACGTGTTGGCGAAGTGTTATGGCGGCGACATTACCCGTAAGAAAAAGCTTTTGGAGAAGCAGAAGGAAGGAAAGAAACGGATGCGCCAGGTTGGAAGCGTAGAGATTCCGCAGAAGGCGTTTATGAGTGTTCTGAAATTAGATGATAAATAAACTGGAACTTTATATTCATATCCCATTTTGTATCAGAAAATGCGCTTACTGTGATTTCCTGTCTTTCCCAGCCGGAGAGAAGGACAGGCAGTCCTATGTGGAAGCGCTCCTGGATGAGATCTATGGGGCAAAAGAGAAGGGGGATGCGGCTACTGTATTTTTTGGGGGCGGCACCCCTTCGATTCTGCCCGGAAAAGAGATAGGCCGCATCATGGATGCAGTGCGGGCGAAATATAGTGTGCCCGAAGATGCGGAAATCACGCTGGAAGCCAATCCCGGTACATTAAATAGGAAAAAATTGGAAGATTGGAAGAAGGCGGGCATTAACCGGCTGAGCCTGGGGCTGCAGTCGGCAGAGGATGCGGAACTGAAGGCGCTGGGGAGAATCCATACATGGGAGACATTTTTGGAGAGCTACCGGATGGCACGGGAAGCGGGATTTCAAAATATCAATATTGACCTGATGTCGGCGCTTCCGGGGCAAAGCGCGTATACATGGCGGAAAACGCTGCAGAAGGTCACGGAGCTGAAGCCGGAGCATATTTCTGCTTACAGCCTGATTGTGGAAGAAGGGACGCCTTTTTATGAAAAATATGCCGAGGACGTCAAGCGCAGGGAGAAAGGGCTTCCATGCGGATTCCTTCCGTCTGAGGACGAGGAACGCCAAATGTACTATGATACAGAGAAAATACTGAAAGCGGAAGGCTATCGGCGATATGAGATTTCTAATTATGCCAGGGAGGGATTCGAATGCCGCCATAACTGCGGATACTGGGAACGTAAGAACTACCGGGGATTTGGCCTGGGGGCTTCCTCTCTGATAGACGAGGTGCGCTTTCATAATACGGAAAGCATGGAGAATTATCAAAACCGCGCATTTGGCAGGGAAGATGAGGAATACCTGGACGCAGAGGCGCAGATGGAGGAATTTATGTTCCTTGGGCTGCGGCTGACACAGGGGATTTCGGTAAATGATTTTGAAAAAAAATTTCATACGCCCTATGTGAGTGTTTACGGGAAAATCAGCCGGGAACTGGAAGAAAAAAAACTGCTCCGCCGGGAAAATGGAAGGATTTTCCTGACGGAGCGGGGTATTGACCTTAGCAACTATGTGCTGTCAGAGTTTTTGCTGTCTGAATAAGTTTAAGAAGCGTTATCGCCGCCATTTAAGGACATTACGGCAAAGTGGTGGACCATACGGTATACCCTGTCCGGATAATGGAGCCCGTCCGAGGTGGCGAAGTCCTGCGAAAGCAGGTAATTGTAACAATCCAGGTACTTGTCCGGAAATTCGGCCTTCATTTTTTCATTAAATGCCTGAATTTCTGCATTGCTGGCGCCGGAGCACCTGTCATCTTCCACCGGGTTTACAGACATAATATAGAAAGAAGGGTCATGGTACTCAGAGAACAAAGCCTTGTAGAAGCTGATATAACGGTCTGCTTCTTCCAGGTCATTCACGCCCAGGTTAAAGATAACTGTGGCATATGGCGTGGATCTGAGCGCTTCTTCCAGCTCCACGATACCATCGTGGTATAGCCAGTAAAAGCCTTCGCCAGACTTTGCAATAAAACGGCAGGGAACATCGTTACTGTCGTTTTGGAGGGCGTTCCGCATTCCTACTGTACGGGAATCTCCGACAAATATATAGGAATGTTCAGGTTCTTCGGCAGATTCATCAAAAGGATCTGTGGTGACAGCCGCACTCGGCTTCAAAACCTGGGTAGGCATGTCCGACTCTGATTCCGGCGCTGCTGTGGCAGCGGGGGAAGTTTCAGAGGCTGAGGAAACATCGTACATATTTAAAAAAGTTACAAACCCGGCCAGCACTACGAGACATACAATTGCAAAAGATGCCAGGAGTAAAGGGATTGTTGAGCCTTTTTTCATAAATTGTGGTTCCTTTCCTGTTTACATAAGATAGCTTAAGTGTACCACACTTTATAGAAAAGTCAACGGGGGAGCGGAAGGCTTTAATAAGCAATTGCGGATGTTACATGACAAATTGCGGTTTGTATACGAGTTTACAGCTTGCCCCGGACTGTCGGTCCCATGACTGTTCGGGGTAAGCGTGCGAACTATCGGTTCCATAACTGTCCGGGGTAAGCGACAAACCGCAATTTTCATTTGAACTGCAATAATTGTGGCAAATATTACTGTTCGCACAGGTCTGAGAAAAAGACTATTGCCATAAATGAGTTTTCATGGGTTTTGAGGCCATTGTATATGGCAGCAATGCCAGGATAATAGAATAGGAGTCAAACATTATGGAGCAAAAACAATACACATCAAAGGAACTGTTGAAAAGATTTGTGCCTTATTTCAAAAAATATAAAGGAACGCTGTGCATGGACTTGTTCTGTGCTGCTCTGACGACGGTATGCGAACTGGTGCTGCCGCTTATTATGCGCTATATCACGAATGAAGGAATGAGGGATTTGGCGGCGCTTTCGATGCAGACAGTGGGCAGGCTGGGACTGCTTTATCTGGTACTGCGGATCATGGACGGTATCGCCAGCTATTACATGGCAGATATGGGGCATGTGATGGGGGCGAAGATTGAGACAGATATGCGGCGGGACGCTTACAGGCATCTGCAGCAGCTCTCTAATACGTACTATAATAATACAAAAGTCGGGCAGATTATGGGTCGCGTGACCAATGACTTGTTTGATGTAACAGAATTTGCCCACCACTGTCCGGAGGAGTTTTTCATTGCGGCAATCAAGACAGTGATTTCCTTTTTCATCCTGGCAGGAATTCATTTGTGGCTGACGGTGCTGGTTTTCTTGTGCGTGCCCTTGATGGCAGGGGTGTGCATGACGCTGAACTTTCGGGTGAAAGGCGCATTTCGCAAACAGCGGCACCAGATTGGGGAACTAAACGCCAGAATAGAGGATAGCCTTCTGGGACATAAAGTGGTAAAAGCATTTACCAATGAAGGGATTGAGAAAGAAAAGTTTGAGAAAGATAATCAGAAGTTTCTTGATATTAAGAAAGAATCTTATAAATATATGGCTATGTTCCAGACGACCGTGAAGATGTTTGACGGGCTTATGTATCTGATGGTGGTAGTGGCGGGAGGGATTTTTATGGTGAAAGGGCTGATTCTTCCCGGAGATCTGGTAGCTTACATGCTCTATGTAACCACACTGATTGCCACGATTCGCCGCATTATTGAGTTTGCCGAACAGTTTCAGAGAGGAATGACCGGGATTGAGCGGTTCCTCCAGATTGTAGATGCAGATATTGAGATCTTTGACGAGCCGGATGCCGTAGATTTGTATGATCCGAAAGGGGATATTGTCTTTGAAAACGTGAGTTTTGAGTACCCGGACGATCACAACCGGGTTTTCAAAAGATTAAACCTGCATATAAAAGCAGGGGAAAAAGTAGCGATTGTAGGACCGTCGGGAGGGGGCAAGACTACTTTGTGCAACCTGATTCCAAGGTTCTATGATGTGACTTGCGGGCGAGTTACGCTGGACGGAGAAGATATCAAACATTTTACACTGAAAAGCCTGCGCGGCAGCATCGGTATCGTGCAGCAGGATGTTTATCTGTTTTCCGGGACGATTTATGAAAATATCACATATGGACGCCCGGGGGCATCCAGAGAGGAAGTCGTGGAAGCAGCGAAAAGGGCGGGCGCCCATGAGTTTATCACGGAACTAAAGGAAGGGTATGATACTTATGTGGGAGAGAGAGGCGTGAAACTTTCAGGAGGCCAGAAGCAGAGGCTCAGTATCGCGCGGGTATTTCTGAAAAATCCTCCGATTATTATTTTGGATGAAGCAACCTCTGCATTGGATAACGAGAGCGAATTTGAAGTGGCGAAATCTCTTGCACGGCTGTCGGAAGGGCGCACAACACTTACGATTGCCCACCGGCTTTCCAGCATCCGAAATTCTGACAGGATACTGGTGCTGACAGAGGACGGAATCGTCGAAGAAGGAACTCATGAGCAGCTTCTGGAACAGAAAGGGATGTATTTTCATTTTTATAACATGGCGAACCAGCTGAAATAGAAGGAGCCTCTATTTTAAAGTTTGCTTTCGCAAAGGGCTGGATTCTCTGGCTGAATTTACGCATTCTCACGGACTTTGCAGCAGGTGCAAAGTCCTGGGCTGAACTGTTACATTTTTGCAGAAAAAATTGAATTTCCTATTGACAAAGAAAATGGGTAGTGCTATCTTATGTACATAGATGTTAGCACTCGACCTTAAAGAGTGCTAATAAGAAAAGGGAAGGAGGATTTGAAGATGCAGCTGGACGACCGGAAAACGAAGATTTTATATGCGATTATTAAGACGTATCTGGAAACGGGCGAGCCGGTAGGTTCCCGGACAATTTCCAAATATGCAGATTTGAATCTGAGTTCCGCCACGATTCGGAATGAGATGTCCGATTTGGAGGAGATGGGCTATATCGTGCAGCCCCACACATCAGCAGGCAGAATTCCTTCAGATAAGGGATACCGTTTTTATGTGGATCAGATGATGGAGTACAAAGAGCGGGAAGTCACTGAGATGAAAGAGCTGATGATTCAAAAGCAGGATAAGATGGAGCAGATTCTAAAGCAGGTAGTGAAGGTTTTGGCAAACAATACCAACTATGCTACCATGATTACTGCTCCGCAGTATCACCGGACGAAGCTTAAGTTTATCCAGCTTTCGGTTATTAGCGAAAGCCAGATGCTGGCAGTGGTGGTTACGGAAGGGAATGTGGTAAAGAACAAGATGCTCCATATGGAGCACAGGCTTGACAATGAGACGGTGCTGAAGCTGAATATCCTTCTGAATACCAGCCTGAACGGCCTTACGATGGAGCAGATCAATCTGGGAACGATTGCGAAGCTGAAGGAGCAGGCAGGTATCCACAGTGAAGTGGTAAACAGCGTGCTGGATGCGGTGGCAGAGGCCATCCGGATGGACGATGAGGACTTGGAAATCTATACCAGCGGCGCGACAAATATTTTTAAATATCCGGAGCTGAGTGATAATGAGAGGGCACGGGAGCTGATTAGCGCATTTGAAGAAAAGAAACAGCTGGTGAATCTGGTGGCAGAGACGATGAATTCCGAGGAGAATACAGGGATTCAGGTGTATATTGGGAACGAATCCCCTATGCAGAACATGAAAGACTGCAGTGTTGTTACGGCAGCGTATGAATTAGGGGACGGCATGAAGGGAACGATAGGTATTATCGGACCCAAACGTATGGATTACGACAGAGTCGTGTCCGCGCTCAAAACACTTACGACACAGCTCGATTCTATATTTGAAAATACGGAAAAAGAAAGGCGGTAAAAGGCGTGGAAGATGAAAAGCTGCAACAGGAATTAGAAGAAACAGCATATGAGGAGCCGGAAGTGGAGGGTACAGACGCCGGAGAGGAGACAGCAGCAGAAGCTTCTGTAGAAGAGGCGGCAGAAGAGCAGGGAGACAGGACAGAAGAGTTTGCGGAAGATGGTCCGGGAGAGAAGAAAAGCTTCTTTAAACGGAAGGAAAAGAAAGACAAAAAGGACGAGAAAATTGAAGACCTTACAGACCGGCTGAAACGCCAGATGGCGGAATTCGATAACTTTAGGAAGCGTACAGAAAAAGAAAAGGCTTCCATGTATGAAATCGGAGCGAAAAGTGTCATTGAAAAGATACTTCCGGTGATAGATAACTTTGAGCGGGGGCTGGCGGCTGTGCCGGAAGAACAGAAGGAAGACTCCTTTGTTGTCGGAATGGATAAGATTTATAAGCAGATTCTCGCGACACTGGATGAGATTGGCGTTAAGCCTATCGAGGCTGTGGGGCAGGAGTTCGACCCCAATTTCCACAATGCAGTGATGCATGTGGAGGATGAAACGCTTGGTGAAAACACCGTTGCAGAGGAGTTTCAGAAAGGCTATATTTACCGTGAAACTGTCGTGCGGCACAGCATGGTGAAAGTAGCAAATTAATTTATACAGGAAACAACGAAATTCATATACCATTTAATTTATGAGGAGGAAGTCATAATGGGAAAAATTATTGGAATTGATTTAGGTACAACAAATAGCTGTGTAGCAGTTATGGAAGGCGGTAAGCCAGTGGTTATCGCAAATACAGAAGGCGCAAGAACCACACCGTCCGTAGTAGCTTTTACAAAGACAGGAGAAAGATTAGTAGGAGAGCCTGCAAAACGCCAGGCGGTAACAAATGCTGACAAGACCATAGCTTCTATTAAAAGGCATATGGGAACAGATTATAAAGTGGATATTGACGGAAAGAAATACTCACCGCAGGAGATTTCAGCGATGATTTTACAGAAGCTGAAAGGGGACGCGGAAAATTATCTCGGTGAGAAGATAACGGAGGCCGTTATCACAGTTCCTGCATATTTTAATGATGCGCAGCGTCAGGCAACGAAGGATGCAGGAAAGATCGCAGGACTGGATGTAAAGCGTATCATCAATGAGCCGACAGCAGCAGCGCTGGCATATGGCCTGGACAATGAAAAAGAGCAGAAAATTATGGTATATGACCTGGGCGGCGGAACATTTGATGTGTCTATCATTGAAATCGGCGACGGCGTTATCGAGGTTCTTGCGACAGCCGGAGACAACAGGCTGGGCGGCGATGACTTTGACCAGAAGATTACAGACTATATGCTTGCAGAGTTTAAGAAGAATGAGGGCGTAGACTTATCAAATGATAAGATGGCGCTTCAGAGGCTGAAAGAGGCGGCAGAGAAAGCAAAGAAAGAACTTTCCTCTGCGACGACTACAAATATCAACCTTCCGTTTATCACGGCAACTTCCGAGGGACCGAAGCATTTTGATATGAACCTGACAAGGGCAAAATTTGATGAGCTGACCCACGATTTGGTGGAGAGGACAGCGACTCCGGTTACCACAGCACTGAAGGATGCAGGGCTTACCTCCGGCGAGATTTCCAAAGTACTTCTCGTAGGCGGTTCCACAAGAATCCCGGCTGTACAGGATAAGGTGAAAGCGCTGACAGGCCATGAGCCGAGCAAGAGCTTGAACCCGGATGAGTGTGTGGCGCTGGGCGCTTCCGTACAGGGCGGCAAGCTTGCAGGCGATGAAGGCGCAGGCGATATCCTTTTGCTGGATGTTACGCCTCTGTCACTGTCTATTGAGACAATGGGCGGGGTTGCTACAAGGCTGATTGAAAGAAACACAACGATTCCTACCAAGAAGAGCCAGATTTTCTCGACAGCAGCAGATAACCAGACAGCCGTAGACGTACATGTTGTACAGGGCGAGAGGCAGTTTGCAAGAGATAATAAGTCCCTTGGCCAGTTCCGGCTGGATGGAATTCCTCCTGCAAGAAGAGGCGTACCGCAGATTGAAGTTACTTTTGACATTGATGCAAATGGTATTGTTAATGTATCCGCAAAGGATTTGGGAACAGGAAAAGAGCAGCATATCACGATTACTTCCGGTTCCAATATGTCTGACTCTGATATTGAGAAGGCAGTAAAGGAAGCAGCTGAGTTCGAGGCTCAGGATAAGAAGCGCAAAGAAGCAATTGATACGAGAAATGATGCAGACTCTATGGTATTCCAGACAGAGAAAGCGCTGGAGGAAGTGGGAGATAAGGTAGATGCTGCGGATAAGACAGCGGTACAGGCGGATCTTGAGGCATTGAAAAAACTGATTGAGGAATCAAATCCTGAGGATATGACGGATGCACAGGTAGCAGAAATCAAGGCAGCGAAAGAGAAGCTTATGGAGAGTGCGCAGAAGGTGTTTGCAAAAGTCTACGAGCAGGCACAGGCGGCGCAGGGAGCAGCAGGCGCAGGTCCGGATATGGGCGCGGCTGACGCCGGGTATCAGGCAGATGACGTCGTTGACGGAGATTACAAAGAAGTATAGAGATAAGCCGCATAAGGTTCAGGGGACAGATGCTTTCAACAGAAGTCAGAAGCGTCTGTCCCTAGCGAGCGTAAAAACATGAGGATAGGTGAGGAGTATGGCAGAGAGTAAAAGAGATTATTATGAGGTGCTGGGCGTTGATAAAAATGCTGATGAAGCCGCGATAAAAAAAGCATACAGGAAATTGGCCAAAAAATATCACCCGGATATGAATCCCGGAGATGCGGAGGCGGAAAAGCGCTTTAAAGAAGCATCGGAAGCTTATGCAGTTCTTAGCGATTCCCAGAAAAGAGCGCAGTATGACCAGTTTGGGCATGCGGCTTTTGAGCAGGGCGGCGGTCCCGGCGGGTTTAGCGGTTTTGACTTTGGCGGTGATATGGGAGATATTTTTGGAGATATTTTCAGCGATTTGTTTGGCGGGGGAACCCGGTCCCGAAGGGCAAATAATGGGCCGATGAAAGGAGCAAATCTGCGAACCAGTGTGCGGATTAAATTTGAAGAGGCGGTATTTGGCTGTGAGAAGCAGATAGAGCTGAACCTGAAAGACGAGTGTACCCACTGTCATGGAACCGGGGCAAAGCCGGGAACCAGTCCGGATACCTGTCCGAAATGCGGCGGCAAGGGACAGGTAGTATTTACACAGCAGTCTTTGTTTGGAACAGTCAGAAATGTTCAGACCTGCCCGGACTGCGGCGGAACCGGAAAAGTTATCAAAGAGAAATGCAGCAACTGCCGCGGGACAGGGTATACTTCCAGCAGGAAAAAGATTGCAGTGACAGTTCCGGCAGGCATTGACAATGGACAGAGCATTCGTATCCGAGAGAAAGGCGAGCCGGGAACAAACGGAGGGCCGAGAGGAGATCTGCTGGTAGAGATAAATGTTCAGCGTCATCCGATTTTCCAGCGCCAGGATATGAATATTTTCTCTACGGCGCCGATTACTTTTGCACAGGCAGCCTTGGGCGGCGATGTGCGAATCAGTACGGTGGACGGCGATGTACTTTATACGGTGAAGCCGGGGACGCAGACTGATACGAAAGTGCGTTTAAAAGGGAAAGGCGTGCCGTCCCTGCGGAATAAATCCGTGCGCGGAGACCAGTATGTAACTCTTGTCGTACAGGTTCCAACAAAACTGAACGAAGAAGCGAAAGAGGCGCTGCGCCAGTTTGACGCGGCGAGCGACAATTCTCTGGGTGTGAATTTGAACGAGGAAAAGACAGCGGAAAAACCGAAGGAGAAAGCCAAAGAAAAGACGAAGAAAAAAGGGTTTATGGATAAATTGAAAGAAACCTTCGAGGATAATAATTAGTGTGTGTGACTGCCGTAGAGCGTGAGAGCTTGCGGCAGTTTTGTAATGTATTTAGCAGAGGAAGATGAGTTTTCTGATTTTTTGATAAAATTATTTTGGGAGTTCAAAAAGAAAATTTAATATTTCTTAAGGGAAATGCCATTGACAGCTTGCAAGGGAAGAATTATTATATAGGGTATGAGAAAATCGGGTTACGTTTCATTCATGCTGCAGAATATGTTGGCGGCAGGGGTGAACTGCCGCAGAACAGATACTTATACATGGCGTTAGATATAAAGAGGGGACAGCGATGAAGAATAATATAATAAGAAAGAAGCTGATGGTTTTTGGGCTGGTGTGCAGTATGGCGATGTCTATGGTATCTGCCCCGGCGCTGGCGGCAGGGACAGAACCTTATTCGGAAACTGAGAGTGAAAGCGAGAGCCAAACACAGCAGACGGAAACAGAGAGTGAAAGCCAGACACAGCCTCTGTCAGAAACACTTCCGTCTGAGAGCGAGACATATATGCAGGGAACAGAGAGCGAGAGCCAGTCGGAAGAGACAGAAACGCAGGGCGGAGGCGCAGAGGTGGTTTTGGATGACTGGGACCTGACGTCCAGAGAAGGAGTGGAAGGCCTTTATATCAGCGGGATTGAAGGCGAAGACTATACCCGTGATAGCGTTACAGGGATGATTACTATAAAGAGTGATAAGGCGATAGAGATTACCGGAAAGCCTGGTGTGGAATATACGGGACAGATTGTTGTAGAAGCGGACGAAGCAAAGCTTACATTAGATAATGTAGTGATGAAAAATGCCGCAGGCGATGTGCTTACAGTACAGGAAGGGAAGAAACTGGATTTGACTGTGAGCCATGTAAATAAGCTTCTTGCGGACGAGAACGACGGGGCTGTGGCGGTAAAGCTTGAGACGGCATCGGAGCTTACGATAAGTGGAGACGGAAAACTGGATATCCGGGGCACAAAGATGGGGAAAGACATCGTTATGTCCAGGGGAATGAAGAAAATAGATACAGAAGAGGAAAAGGATAGACCGGCTTCCCTGACGATTACAGATGGCACGGTAAGAGCAGTGAACGGTATTTCAGTGACTGGGAATGAGTCTCAGAAGGTATCTGTAAAAATTACAGGAGGAAGCGTGGATTTGAAGGAGCTTTCTTCCTCAGACAAAGAGAAAATTAAACTTACAGGGAATAGCGGCGCAGATGTTCATAAGACCAGCCTGACTCTTTCAGAAGCAGAAGAGCAGGTGGATGACATTGCGATTTTATCCGGTGGGACAGCCTATACTTATGGAAAAGATGGCATCTATACAGACGAGAATAATAAGATTTACCTGTATCTTCCGGCGAAGCAGACAGTAGTGACGGCAGCAGGCACAGCCTATGCCGGGGAGGTAAAAACCAGCGGGACAACAGAACTGGCAAAGGAGAGCGCTATGCTCACAGTGGAGCCGGTGACGGTTCCGGCGCTGACTTATGGCGATATGGCGGATAAGATTGTGGCTGGAGCCGTGACAGTGAAAAATGCTTCTGTCAACAGTACGACGGTGACGGCGGAGCTTACCGGGGCAAATAGAGATGGATTTACCCTGACCCCGGCGGCAGTGCAGACAGATGGGGTGACAGTTCCAGGAAAGACGGATACGGCGGTCGGCATCAATACAGAAATCAGGATACAGCCCAAAGAGAGCCTGTTAGATAAGGGAGCCGGGAAATATGAGACTACTCTGACGATTACGGACGCATCAGGTAAGACGACTCCGGTGACGGTTTCTTTTACAATCAATAAAGCGAAGCTTACGCCGGAAGCGAAGATTGACGAGAAGGTGTACGATGGCAAGCGGACAGGGTCAGGTACGGTAACGCTGAAAGGCGCGATGTATGGTGAGAAGCCGAAGATTGTTGAGAATAAGGTATCTTATAAATTTAACAGTGCAAATGTGAAGGATGCAAAGAAGGTGACAGTGTCAGAGCTGGAGCTACAAGAAGAGTATGCGAAGAATTATGAACTGGCTCTGGACAGGTTTGAGGTAGAAGCGTCTATTAAAAAAGCGCCGAATGATAATGATAAAGAGGATTTGAAAAAGCCAAGCGTTACGGCAGTGTACAATAAGGAGAAAGGAATTTGGCAGCCGAAGATGACAACCTATGAGGGACAGGAGTATCTGTTCTTCGGTTCATCGCGCACAGAGCTGACGGAAAAGAATAAGAAAAGCGAAAACTGGGAGTTTGGCGATAAAAAGACCAAGTCGGATCGGATCGTGTCTATGGGCGATAAAAATGGGAAGCCGATAGGGCTCAAAAGCGGAACTACGTATACGGTATGGACAAGGTTCGCAGGGGATGATAACCATGAGCCAAGCGACGGGGATGCGATGGCATATACGACATTTTCCGTAGGTTCTTCTGGTGGGGACGGAACCTCGGTGAGTGAAAGTAATAACAGGATTAAAGGGCTGACAGAGGGGACGACTTACAAAATCGGTTCCCGGCTTGCGTTTGGCGCAGAGGGGGCAGGAATGACGAATACTTCCCCGAAAACGGGAGATGAGCGCTATATTCCGCTGTCCTGGAAGGTAAGCGAGGAGCATACCTGGAGCAGCGCGCCTTATGAGGCGGCATTTACGATTAATCAGGCGGGTTCTTATACCCTGCAGGTGACGTTCCGCAAACAGACGTATTCGAACAATTCCTGGGTAAATACCAGCACGACGTCAGTGAAAAGCGTGAACTTCAAGATGGCGTCTGACGGGGCGAACGGCACAGGCTATACAACGAGCGGCGGAAACTCTCCGTCTACAGGCTCAGGTACGGGGAGCAGCGGAAGCGGCAGCAATTCAAATTCAGGCTCCGGTACAAAGACAAATACCGCAGCAAAGACAGGGGATGATTCACCAATCATTCCGCTGCTTGTGGTTTGCCTGGCTTCGGCATTGGTAGTGGGGGGAATTCTGTGGAAGAAACGGAAGGATGACAAAGAAGATGAGATGGAATAAATTTACACTAAAGACGCGTTCGGCTGTAGAGGATATCGTGATTTCTACCTTGGCGGAAGCAGGAGTAGAGGGCGTAGAGATTGAAGATAAGATTCCTTTGACGGAGCAGGACAAGCAGCAGATGTTTGTGGACATCCTGCCGGAAGGACCGGAAGACGACGGCATTGCGTATCTGAACTTTTATCTGGATGAAGCAGAGGATAAGGAAGCGCTTCTGGCACGAGTGCGGGAAGCGCTGGAGGAGCTTCGCAGCTTTATGGATATCGGAGAGTGTACGATTACGGAGTCCCAGACAGAAGATAAGGATTGGATTAATAATTGGAAGCAGTATTTTCATCAGTTTTATGTGGATGATATTTTAATTATTCCGTCTTGGGAGGAAGTACAGCCAGAGGATACCCCAGGTATGATTATTCATATTGATCCGGGCACGGCGTTTGGGACAGGAATGCATGAGACGACACAGCTCTGTATGCGCCAGTTGAAAAAGTATGTGAAAGATGGCTCTGAGATTCTTGATGTGGGGACGGGAAGCGGTATCCTGTCTATCGCGGCATTGAAGATGGGGGCGGGCCATGCGGTCGGTACGGACTTAGACCCTTGTGCGATTTCCGCCACGAAAGAAAATCTGGAGGCAAATGATATCCCGGCAGGGAAAATGGACGTGATGATTGGAAATATCATTGATGATCCGGCAGTACAGGAGAACGTCGGCTATGAGAAGTACGATATTGTGGCGGCGAATATCCTGGCAGATGTTCTGGTTCCTCTTACGCCTGTGATTATCCGCCAGATGAAGCGGGGCGGCATTTACATCACATCAGGTATTATTGATGAGAAGGAAAGCGTGGTGGTTAATGCAGTGAAAGCTGCCGGGCTTGAGGTTCTGGAAGTAACGCGTCAGGGTGAATGGGTGTCCGTGACTGCGAGAAAGAATTAGGGAATGACATGCATCATTTTTTTGTAGCGCCGGAACAGATTGGCGAAAAGAAGATAACGATTACGGGCAGTGATGTGAACCATATCCGGAATGTGCTGCGGATGGAAGCGGGAGAACAGATTACGGTGAGCGGCGGGGAAGGAAAAGAATACCGCTGTGAAGTGCTTGTACTGGAGCCTGACAGAGTAGAAGCAGGGATTATGTGGGTGCAGGAGACGGAAGCAGAGCTTCCGTCGAAGACTTATCTGTTTCAGGGACTGCCCAAAGGCGATAAGATGGAACTGATTATCCAGAAGGCTGTGGAACTGGGCGTATATGAAATCATCCCTGTGGCTACGAAACGGGCGGTAGTGAAGCTGGATAAGAAAAAAAGTGAGAGCAAGAGGAAACGCTGGCAAAGTATTTCCGAGAGCGCGGCAAAGCAGTCTAAGCGGCTGATTGTCCCGGAAATTACATCTGTGATGAGTTTTCGGGAAGCGGTAGAATATGCCGCAGGGATGGATGTGAAGCTGATGCCGTATGAGCTTGCAGAAGGGATGGAGGAAACCAGGCATCTGCTTGAGGGCATTGTACCGGGGCAGTCTGTGGCAATCTTTATCGGACCGGAGGGAGGTTTCTCGGCGGAGGAAGCAAAGCTGGCTGCGGCAGAAGGGCTGCAGCCTATAACACTTGGAAAACGGATACTCAGGACAGAGACTGCAGGGATGACGGTATTGTCAGTGCTAATGTACCTGTTAGAGGGCAGGACAGAGAGGGAAAATGGAAGCATATCTGGATAATTCGGCAACCACCAGATGTCTGGAAAGCGTGCGGGACATTGTGGTAAGGACGATGATAGAAGATTACGGGAATCCGTCTTCGAAACATTTGAAGGGGATGGAGGCAGAGAGGTATCTGCGCGATGCCCGGGAGAGAATCGCACGTACCCTGAAAGTAAGTGAAAAGGAGATTTTCTTTACATCCGGAGGGACGGAGTCTAATAATTGGGCGCTGATTGGCGCGGCGATGGCAAACCGCAGGGCAGGAACACATATTATCACGACGGCGGTGGAACATGCCGCCGTGATTCAGCCTATGATGTATCTGGAGGAGCAGGGATTTTCCGTAACATATCTGCCCGTGAACCGCTATGGCGAGGTTTCTTTGGCGGATTTGAAAGCGGCGGTTCAGGAAGACACTATCCTGGTGTCTGTGATGTATGTGAATAACGAGCTGGGGGCGGCAGAGCCGATTGAGGAGATTGGACACTTTTTAAAGGAGAAATATCCCGGTATTCTTTTTCATGTAGATGCGATTCAGGCATATGGAAAATACAGGATTTTTCCGAAGAAAGCGGGCATTGACATGCTTTCAGTCAGCGGGCATAAGATTCACGGGCCTAAGGGAACCGGCTTTTTGTATATTCAGGAAAAGGTGAAGATAAAGCCGCTGATGCTTGGCGGCGGACAGCAGAAGGGAATGCGTTCAGGAACAGATAATGTACCGGGAATCGCAGGGCTTGGAGAGGCTGCCGGCGAGGCATATCGTGACTTTGAGGAAAAGCGCGCACATCTTTTAAGGCTGAAAGAGTATTTTATGGAACAGGTTTCCATGCTTCCTGATGTGGTGATCAACACCCGGCCGGGCGAAGACGGCGCTCCGCATATTGTCAGTGTGAGCTTTAGAGGAGTGAGGAGCGAAGTTCTGCTCCATGCGCTGGAGGAGAGGGGGATTTACGTTTCTTCCGGTTCGGCGTGTTCGTCGAATAAGAAACTTCCGGTGAGCGCAGTTTTAAAAGAAATCGGAATGGAACGGGAGCTTCTGGATGCAACGCTGCGGTTCAGTTTTGGCAGGTTTAATACGGAGGAAGAACTGGCGTACTGTGTGGAAGCACTGAAAGAGCTTCTGCCGATGCTGCGCAGATATTCGCGACATTAAAGGAGAAAAGTTATGTTTCAGGCATTTTTGATAAAATATGGAGAGATTGGAATCAAGGGGAAGAACCGCCATTTGTTTGAGGATGCGCTGATGAAGCAAATCCGCCATGCATTGAAGCCTGTGGAAGGCAAATTTTTCGTGCGCAAGGAGCAGGGGCGTATTTTTGTTGAGGCGGAAAGCGCGTTTGATTATGATGAGGTTATCGCAGCGCTGCAGCAGGTTTTCGGAATCGTGGGTATTTGTCCGATGGTGCAGGCGGCTGACGAGGGATTTGACAAGCTGGCCGAAACGGTGAACGATTATCTGCGGAAGGTGTACGGGGACAGGGAAATGAGCTTTAAGGTAAATGCCCGGAGGGCGAAAAAGAGTTATCCCAGGACGTCCATGGAAATCAACGCGGATTTGGGCGAGAGAATTCTTGCGGCATTTCCCAATATGAAAGTAGACGTGCATAAGCCGGATGTGATGCTGGATGTGGAAATACGGGATCAGATTTATATTTATTCCCAGATTATTCCGGGGCCGGGCGGTATGCCTGTGGGGACAAACGGAAAGGCCATGCTGCTTTTGTCAGGAGGGATTGACAGCCCGGTAGCGGGGTATATGATTGCCAAACGGGGTGTGAAAATTGATGCGGTGTATTTCCATGCGCCGCCATATACCAGTGAACGGGCAAAGCAGAAGGTGGTAGATTTAGCGCATCTGGTAGCCAGGTATTCAGGGCCGATTAACCTGCATGTAGTGAACTTTACGGATATCCAGCTTTATATCTATGAGGCGTGCCCTCATGAGGAGCTGACAATTATTATGCGGCGCTATATGATGCGGATTGCGGAACATTTTGCAAAAGAAACGGGCTGCCTGGGATTGATTACAGGCGAGAGCATCGGGCAGGTGGCGAGCCAGACCATGCAGAGCCTGGCGGCGACGGACGCTGTGTGTACTATGCCGGTATTCCGTCCGGTGATAGGATTTGATAAGCAGGAAATTGTAGATATTGCGGAAAAGATAGATACTTATGAGACTTCCATCCAGCCTTTTGAGGACTGCTGTACGATTTTTGTGGCGAAACATCCGGTAACAAAGCCGAATATTAATATCATCAGACGCAGCGAGACGCATCTGGAAGAAAGAATTGACGAGCTGGTGCAGACTGCAATAGAAACGACAGAAACTATATGGGTAGAATAGAGGCAAAAAAATGAATCCATCTGCCGCAGTGATGCTGGCAGTGGATTCTTCACTGATACCTGTTCTACTCTTCGATGATGTATGGAGACAGGGAAGAAATGATTTCATCCACATTGTCTTCTACATGGATATTTAAGTCGATAGGCTTAGAAAGATCCAGACTGAAGATACCCATGATAGATTTTGCGTCAATCACGTATCTCCCGGATACTAAATCAAAATCATAATCAAATTTCGTAATATCATTTACAAATGACTTTACTTTATCAATGGAATTCAAAGAAATTTTTACTGTTTTCATTTGGAAAAACCTCCCTTATTATTTTATACTCTCATCTTAACTATGAGAGGCAGAAAAGTCAAGTCGAAAAAGAGACAAACTTAAAAATGCTAATTGGGCAAAAGTAATAAAGTCAGAAAGGGACTGGAAAAAGTCAATAGTAAGATTGGATGAAAGCCGACAGAAAGGACAGGAACTGATATGAAAAAGAAAGCCGCCCTGCATAATTTGGGATGTAAAGTGAATGCATATGAGACGGATGCTATGCGGCAGATGCTGGAACAGGCGGGGTATGAGATTGTCCCGTTTGCGCCGGGGGCGGATGTGTACGTGATAAATACCTGTACCGTGACGAACATTGCCGACAGGAAGTCACGGCAGATGCTGCACAAGGCAAAGAAAATGAATCCCCGGGCGATAGTGGTGGCGGCAGGCTGCTATGTCCAGGCGTCGGCCGACAGACAGGAGATAGATACGTCTATTGACATTGTTATTGGGAATAATAAGAAAAAAGACTTGGTAGAAATCCTGGCAGAATATGAGAGGAGCCATGCGGAAGAATTCATTATTGATGTGAACCATACCCAAGAATATGAAGAGCTTTCGATTAGCCATACCTCAGAGCATACCCGGGCATATATTAAAGTCCAGGACGGATGCAACCAGTTCTGCAGCTACTGCATCATCCCTTATGCCAGGGGGCGGGTCAGAAGCCGGAGCATGGAGGATGTCATTGAAGAAGTGTGCTCTCTGGCGGCGAACGGGTATCAGGAGGTGGTTCTCACAGGTATCCATTTAAGCTCGTATGGGATAGATTTGGATATGACGCTTACTGAGCTTATCCTCGCTGTCCATGAGGTAGATGGTATACAGAGAATCCGGCTGGGCTCACTGGAACCGCGGATTGTGACGGAAGAATTTGCCCGGACGATTTCTGCGCTTCCGAAACTGTGCCCTCACTTTCATCTCTCTCTCCAGAGTGGGTGTGACGCTACCCTGAAACGGATGAACCGCAGGTATACGACAGAAGAGTACGAGGAAAAATGCAGGCTTTTGCGGAAGTATTTTGATAATCCGTCTCTGACGACGGATGTTATCGTGGGATTTCCGGGTGAGACGGAGGAAGAATTTGCCGAGACGAGGGCATTTCTGGAAAAAATACAGTTTTATGAAACGCATGTATTCAAATATTCCCGGAGGAAAGGGACGCGGGCAGCTGTGATGGAAGATCAGGTAAGCGATGGGAAAAAGGCGGAACGCAGCAATATCCTGCTGGAGCTTAACCGCAGAAACCGGGAAGCGTATGAAAATGCCCGCATGGGAAAACAGGATGAAGTATTGTTTGAAGAGTGCGTGACGCTGGACGGGGAAAGCTATTATACAGGGCATACGAGAGAGTATGTCCGCATGGCTGTTCCGGCGGAAGAAGGGCTTGCCAATAAAATCCTTCCGGTACGCGTGGGAAAAAGCAGGAAGCAGGGGCTGCTGACGGCGGAGATATCGAAAAGTTTTGATTGTATTTTTGCATGATTTATATTAGAATAAAGAGAAAGTATAGTTAAGGGCGTGATAAAATGGGCAATATAAGTAATACACAGTATTTTAAAGTAAATTCGGAAACAGAAATAAGCGTGAAGGAAATCCTGGACACGGTTTATAATGCGATGACGGAAAAAGGGTATAATCCGGTGAATCAGATTGTAGGGTATATTATGTCGGGAGACCCTACCTATATCACCAGCCATAAAAATGCCAGGAGCATGATTATGAAGGTGGAACGGGACGAGCTGGTAGAGGAACTGTTGAAAGAGTACATTAAGAATAGGGCCTGGCAATAGGTATGGGCAAACGGGTAATGGGACTTGATTTCGGCTCAAAGACAGTAGGCGTGGCCGTCAGCGACGGGCTGGGACTAACTGCACAGGGAGTAGAAATCATCAGGAGGACGTCAGAGAATAAGCTTCGGCAGACGTTGGCAAGGATAGAAGCTTTGGTTCGTGAATATGAAGTCGGGACGATTGTGCTGGGCTTTCCCAAAAATATGAATAACACAGTGGGGGACAGGGCTGAGAAATCCCTGGCATTTAAAGAAATGCTGGAGAGAAGGACGGGTCTGCCTGTTGTGATGTGGGACGAGCGGCTGACAACGGTAGAAGCAAACAGGACACTTATGGAGGGAAAGGTGCGCCGTGAGGACAGGAAGCAGTATGTAGATAAACTGGCGGCAGTCTTTATTCTTCAGGGATATTTGGATTGCGAAGGTATGAAGTCTGGAAATACACATCCGGATATAACGGGCTGACGCGCAAATGCGCCGGAGAGAGGAAAATATGGAAAAAATCAGGTTTAGTTTTGGAGAAACCGGAGAGACAGCGGAATTTTTTGTTCTGGAACAGACAAGAATTAACGGAATGAACTATATTTTGGTGACGGATTCTGAGGAAGATGATGCAGAGGCATTGATTTTGAAAGATTTGTCCCAGGATGGTGATAAAGAAGCGTTGTACGAAATCGTGGAAGATGACAATGAGCTGGAGGCAGTGTCGAAAGTTTTTGCAGAAATGTTAGAGGATATTGAATTGGTATAAACAGAAAGACGCTGCTGCGGACGGAGTCAACAATAACAAAGATGCGAAAGATAAGCAGAGGAGGTCTGCTTTTATGTTGAATAAGAATAAAAATCAAGGAGGTAGGATTGTTTGAAGAACGTGAAACATGAAAAATTGAAAATTATTCCCCTGGGAGGGCTGGAGCAGATTGGCATGAACATTACTGCTTTTGAATATGAAAACAGTATTGTTGTGGTAGACTGCGGCCTGTCTTTTCCGGAGGATGATATGCTGGGGATTGATTTGGTGATTCCCGACATTACTTACCTGAAGAACAACGTGGAAAAGGTGAAAGGGTTTGTCATTACCCACGGGCATGAGGATCATATTGGCGCGCTGCCTTATATTCTGAAAGAACTGGCGGCGCCTATCTATACTACGAAGCTTACGATGGGATTGATTGAGAATAAGCTGAAAGAGCATAATCTGATGAAGGCGTGTAAACGCAAGGTGGTAAGGCATGGGCAGTCTATCAATCTGGGCGCATTCCGTATCGAGTTTATCAAAACAAACCACAGCATCCAGGACGCGTCGGCTTTGGCTATTCATTCCCCGGCGGGAACGGTTATCCACACCGGAGACTTTAAGGTGGACTATACGCCGGTATTCGGAGACGCTATTGATCTGCAGCGCTTTGCCGAGATTGGGAAGAAAGGCGTACTGGCATTGATGAGTGACAGTACAAATGCAGAACGTCCGGGATTTACCATGTCAGAGCGGACAGTAGGAAAAACATTTGACAATATTTTTTCCGAGCACAGGAACACAAGGATTATTATCGCCACATTTGCTTCAAATGTGGACAGGGTGCAGCAGATTATTAACTCTGCCTATAAATTTGGACGGAAAGTTGTCGTAGAGGGCAGGAGCATGGTGACGGTAATCACCACGGCGTCAGAGCTGGGATATCTGGACATTCCGGAAAATACCCTGATTGATATTGAACAAATGAAAAATTATACAGATGACCAGATGGTGCTGATTACGACAGGAAGCCAGGGCGAGTCTATGGCGGCGTTGTCCAGGATGGCGGCGGATATGCACCGGAAAGTATCGATTAAACCGGGAGACACGATTATTTTCAGCTCAAACCCGATTCCGGGAAATGAAAAGGCGGTGTCAAAGGTCATCAATGAGCTGTCGGCAAAAGGGGCGGATGTCATTTTCCAGGATGCCCATGTATCGGGACATGCCTGCCAGGAGGAACTGAAACTGATTTATTCCCTGGTGCATCCGAGGTATGCGATTCCAGTTCACGGGGAATACCGCCATTTGAAAGCAAATGCAGGGCTTGCCATGAGCCTGGGGATTCCGAAAGAAAATACGTTTATTCTTCGCTCAGGCGATGTGCTGGAGCTGGATGAGGAACAGGCAAAAGTGGTAGACCATGTGCATACAGGCGCAATCCTGGTGGACGGACTGGGCGTAGGCGATGTGGGAAATATCGTGCTGCGTGACCGTCAGCATCTGGCGGAAGACGGTATCCTGATTGTTGTGATGACGCTGGAACGTTACAGCAATCAGCTTCTGGCGGGACCGGATATCGTTTCCAGGGGATTTGTGTATGTGAGAGAATCAGAAGTATTGATGGACGAGGCGCGCCATGTGGTAGAGAGCGCTCTGGACGGATGTATGGACAAGCATATCACGGACTGGGGAAAGCTTAAGAATGCAACAAAGGATGCGCTGAGTGAATTTCTGTGGAAAAAAACAAAGCGCAGCCCGATGATCCTTCCAATTATTATGGAAGTATAAGGAGACAGTGTAAAAAGGGGTTGGAGAGGCATGACGAATGTAACCAGATGTACGCAGGAGCTGACAGAGGCAATCTGTAACTGTGAGGCTTATGCGGAGTATGAAAAGGCCAAGGAAAAGATGCGGGAGAACCCGGAACTGCTGGCACGCCTGAATGCCTACCGGCGGGAGAAGTATGAGATTCAGAATGCAGAAAATGGAGTGGACGCATATGATGAACTGGAACGCTTTGCAAAGGAGCATGAAGAGTTCCGCAGGAATCCGCTGGTAGAGGAATATCTCAGTACCGAACTGGAGATGTGCCGGATGATTCAGCGCATTAACCAGGCGGTGACAGGCGTGGTACAGCTTGAAATAGAAGAATTTGCCGACGTGATTGAATGAGCGCTGACAGGAGGCGGAAGCACTTATGAACCAGAGAAGGAAATCGGTTACAGCCATATTTGCCATATTGAAAATCCTGGCGCTGATCGTAGTGATTGCAGTGCTGGTTTCGGTGGGACGAAGAGCCTATGACTTCGGATACCGGGTATTTGCGGAGGAAGCAGTTTCTGCGCCGCCCGGAAAGAAAGTGGCGGTAACGATTGAGGATGGTATTTCTGTGTCTGAGTTGTCAGAGCTGCTAAAATCAAAGCGTTTGATTAAAGATGAGAACGTGTTCTGGATGCAGTACCATCTTTCTCAGTACAGGGGGAAGATGAAAGGCGGGAACTATATCCTTACGACTGCCATGACTGCGGAGGAAATGCTTGCGGAGATGTCCGGGGCAAATGAAACAGAGACAGGCGCGGCGGAATAGCCGGAGAGGAATTACATGATTGTAAATGAACGGATGATTGCCTATATCAATTCACTGGATATGGGCAATACGCCTTTATTGGATAAAATTGAACAGGAGGCGCTGAATGCTTTTGTGCCGATTGTGCGGAGGGAGATGCAGAGTTTCCTGAAGGTGCTTCTGGCGGTGCGCCGGCCCATACGGATTTTGGAGGTGGGGACGGCTGTGGGGTTTTCTGCGCTGCTGTTCTGTGAATATGCGCCGGAAGGAGCGCAGATTACTACAATTGAAAAATACGAGAAGAGGATTCCCGTTGCGCGTGAGAATTTCCGGCGAGGAGGAAAGGAAGCGCAGATAACGCTTTTGGAGGGGGATGCCGCTGAAATCCTGAGCAGCCTGACGGAAACATATGATTTTATTTTCATGGATGCGGCAAAAGGACAGTATATCCATTTTCTGCCGGATGTGATGCGGCTTCTGGAAGTGGGCGGCGTACTGGTTTCGGATAATGTGCTGCAGGATGGGGATATTATCGAATCCCATTACGTTGTAGAGCGCAGGAACCGGACGATTTACAAGCGGATGCGGGAATACTTATATGAACTGAAACATGACGAACGGCTGATTACATCTATCGTTCCCATCGGGGATGGGGCGACGGTCAGCGTGCGTATAAAGTAAGGGCGGCGGCGCTGCCCTGTTTTTGATAAGAGGAGAAAGAAAGTATGGGAAGGACACCTGAATTGCTGATACCTGCCAGCAGCCTGGAAGTATTAAAGACGGCTGTGATTTTTGGCGCGGATGCGGTATACATCGGAGGCGAAGCATTTGGACTGCGGGCGAAGGCCAAGAATTTTTCCATGAAGGATATGGGGGAAGGCATTGCGTTTGCCCATGCGCATGGGGCGAAAGTTTATGTAACGGCCAATATCCTGGCGCATAACCGGGATTTAGCAGGGGTAGAAGAGTATTTTAAGGAGCTGAAAGAGCTGCATCCGGATGCGCTGATTATCGCAGATCCGGGAGTGTTTCAGATTGCAGGGCGGGTCTGCCCGGAGATTGAGCGCCATATCAGTACCCAGGCGAATAATACGAACTATGGGACATATCTGTTCTGGCACGAGCTTGGGGCAAAACGAGTAGTGTCTGCAAGAGAGCTTAGCCTGGAAGAGATAAAGGAAATCCGGGAGCATATCCCGGAGGATATGGAAATTGAGACTTTCATACATGGAGCTATGTGTATTTCCTACTCAGGGCGCTGCCTGCTAAGTAATTATTTTACGGGACGGGACGCAAACCAGGGGGCATGTACCCATCCCTGTCGATGGAAATATGCGGTGGTGGAGGAGACGCGCCCAGGTGAATATATGCCTGTTTATGAAAATGAGAGAGGGACTTACATTTTTAATTCCAAAGATTTATGTATGATTGAACATATTCCGGAACTTTTGGAAGCCGGGATTGACAGCCTGAAAATTGAGGGGCGCATGAAAACGGCTCTGTATGTGGCTACAGTGGCCAGGACATACCGCAAAGCAATTGATGATTACCAAAAAGATCCGGAGCTTTACCGAAAGAACATGCCCTGGTATCTGGAGCAGATATCGAACTGCACATACCGCCAGTTTACGAAAGGTTTTTTCTTTGGAAAGCCAGATGAAAATTCACAGATTTATGATAACAATACGTATGTGAAAGAATATACCTATCTGGGAATTGTAGGGGAGAAGAATGCAGAGGGGCTTTACCGGATAGAACAGAGAAATAAATTTTCAGTAGGTGAAACCATTGAAGTTATGAAGCCAAACGGGGAAAATCTGTCTGTGACGGTGCGGCGCATCGTGAATGAGGACGGGGTGGAACAGGAGAGTGCGCCGCATCCGAAGCAGGTACTTTACCTGGATTTGGGAGTGGAGATGGAGAAGTATGATATTTTACGGCGGCAGGAGCCGGAGCAGCCGAAAGCTGCGCTGTCCTGAAGCCTGTGAGGTGCCGGTTTAGGGCACCTCTATTTTTTTACGCAGCAGAAGCAGCGCTATGACATTTGGGAATACCATGATTCCGTTAATCAAATCGGTTATTCCCCAAACCAGACCCAAGGGGATGACTGCGCCCAGATAGGCCATGATGATGTAGCAGAAGTGATATGCGGAAATCCATTTTTCACCGAAAAGGTATTCCGTGCCTTTTTCGCCGAAATAGCACCAGCCAATCAGGGTGGTGAGGGCGAAAGCTACCAGCGAGAGGGAGAGAAGCTCTTCTCCGCAGAAGGGCAGCAGGGAGAAGGCAGCCATGGTAAGTCCTCCGGCGCTGTAGCCCTGGATAGAAGCAGGGTTTTGAAGAATATTTGCTACTACTACAATGCCGGTGAGTGCGCACATCACAACGGTGTCCCAGAATACTGCCGTCATGGAAATCAGTCCCTGGCGGCGCGGAGATGCAGTGCTGGCGGCGGCAGCAATGGATGCGGTGCCGATGCCTGCCTCATTGGTGAAGAGTCCTCTGGCGATACCAAAGCGCAGCGTACTCTGCAGCGTGCTCCCTACAAAGCCCCCGAAAGCAGCCCCCGGATGAAAAGCACGTTCAAGAATCAGAGAAATGGCGGCTGGGACGGAGCTGCGGGTAATCCACAGCAGCACAAGGCAGCATCCAATATAGAAAAAGCCCAGGAAGGGTACGATGCGAACACAGAAATTCCCGATAGACTTAATGCCGCCGACAATTACGAAACCAGTGAATACGGCGGCGAGTATTCCTGTAATATGTGGAGAAATGTTCCAACATGCACCGATGGCGTCAGAAATAGCGCTGGCCTGCGTGGTGCAGCCTACGCCCAGGGCGGCGAGAAGAGTGCAGGAGGCATACAGGATGGCAAGGGACTTTTTATGCAGTCCGTGTTCCAGTATGTACATGGGGCCTCCCAAAGAAGTGCCGTCAGGCTTCCTGCGCCGGAAGAGGCAGCTCAGAAAGCATTCAGCGTAAGAAGTGGCCATTCCCAGGATTCCCGTAATCCAGCACCAGAACAGAGCGCCGGGACCGCCTAAAGCAATCGCGGTGGACACGCCTACGATATTGCCTGTCCCCAGTGTGGCGGCAAGAGTGGTTGCAAGGGCGGCAAAGCCGCTGAGGTTTTTTTCGTCTTTCGGAGATTCTTCGTCTGCGGTTACAGATAGACGGATAGCTTTAAAAGTAAGTTTTTGTGGAAATTTCAGACGTATTGTGAACAGCAGATGCACTGCGCCGAGCAGCAGCAGCACCGGGCCGCTCCAAAGGAAAGTATTCAAAGATTCCAGACCAGAGAACATGTTTGAACCTCATAGGTGTATTTTGTAATAAATATATGGAGGAAAATCTTCGGACATACATAAATTTTTTGGGAAAGGCACCAAATCTTTTTCCTTTTCATAAGATGTTAGGAAAGATGTGAAGAGGTGCTTTTTTGAAGACATTTCCCAAGCCGCTTACCGCAGAGGAAGAAAGGCTGTACCTGAAGAGATATGAGGAAGGGGACCAGGAGGCGCGGAAGGTTCTGATAGAACGAAATCTAAGGCTGGTGGCGCATGTGGCAAAGAAGTACCAGGGTTCGGATGAAGACTCGGACGATTTGATTTCGATAGGCACAATTGGGCTGATTAAGGCTGTGGCGACGTTTGACAATTCTAAAAACAACAGACTTGCCACTTACGCAGCGAGGTGTATTGACAACGAGCTGCTGATGATGCTCCGTATGCGGAAAAAGACCTCCCGGGAGGTCTCTCTTTATGAGCCGATTGGCATGGATAAAGAGGGAAACGAGATTAATCTGCTGGATATCATAGAAGGAGAAAATGTGGATGTACCGGAAATTATGGATTTAGAGGCAGATACCAGGCGGCTGTACCAGATTTTGCATAAGGTGCTCTCAGAAAGGGAACAGGAGGTGCTGAGGCTGCGGTACGGGCTGTTCGGCGAGGAGGAAAAAACCCAGAGGGAGATTGCGCAGAGGCTGAATATTTCCCGTTCTTATGTTTCCAGAATCGAAAAAACCGCGCTTAAAAAACTGAAAGAATTCTTTTAGAAAAGAGATTGAAGGTTGCGTTTTGCGGATGGGTCTGCTATGCTTTTTCCATGATTTATTTATTGGAGAACCCAGAGGGGGATATGCCAGGCTCCCTTGCCCGTAAGCTGCTTGCTTACGGTTTGTATCAGGAATATGGGATAACCGGAGAGATTACCCTGGCGGCAGCCCCGCTGGGAAAACCGTATCTTCCGGAATATCCGTATATTCACTTTAATTACAGCCATTGCCGCCGGGGAATCCTCTGCGGCATTCATCATGAGGAAATCGGGGTGGATATCGAAAGAATCATTCCGTATAAAGAAAATTTAGCCGCGCGTATCAGCCATCCCAACGAACTGCGTATGCTGTTGGAAACCCCGGAAAAAGACCGTTGCCTAACTGCTCTTTGGACAGCGAAAGAAAGCTATTTGAAATATATGGGGACAGGCTTGCGCATTGATCTGAGAAAATTGGACTTATCTTCCGGACTCAGGGACGGCGTGTCTGTGGATGGCGTATGGCTTCATAGTTGTTTTGGGAAGGGATATGGGATGTGCGTCTGCAGTGGGGAACGGCAAGTGAGGATTCAGAGAGTCAGGCAGGAGGAACTCAGCGGCAAGTGTAGCGGAATAAGGGAAATATAGTTTAATTTGGATGCTAAAATGTTGCGGAAATATTAAGAAAATTTAGAGATAATTTTGGGAATGGTGTGCTAAAATATTTGTGTATTATAGATATAGAAATTTTAGAAAAATACAGGAGAAGAGGTATGAGAACAGGAAAGAGGACAAGAAGGCGGGCAAGGAGAAGAAAACAGATAGCAGGGGCATGTATTGTGATTCTGCTTATACTGCTTATTTTAGGCTTGGCAGGAATTTTATTGTGGAGGAATATAAAGATATCCCAGCGGAAATCAGATTCCGGCAAAGATGCAGTGACGGAACAGGAAATGACGCAGGAAAATAAGACAGAGACAATAACTGAAACACAGACCGAGGCTGTAACAGAGCCGCCTGTATCGCTGGGAATCAGCGCAGAAGATTTATATAGCGCGAATGCTTTTCTGGTTCGTACAAAAACGGGAGAAACGCTGCTGGATAAGGGCAGTGCAGAGCAAATCTATCCGGCTTCCATGACAAAAGTTATGACTGCGGTGGTTATTTTGGAAAATATTTCGGATTTACAGGCAGAAGTAAGGCTGTCGGAAGAAATGTTTGACGAGTTGTATCGGCAGGAAGCTTCTCTGGCAGGATTTCTGCCGGGAGAAACTGTGACGGCACGGGATTTACTGTATGGCGTGATGCTGCCCTCCGGAGCCGAGTGTTGTACGGGGCTGGCAGATTACATCGCCGGTTCGGAAGAGGGATTCGCGGATTTGATGAACCGGAAAGCTGCGGAACTTGGCATGGAAAATACGCATTTTGTCAATGCCAGCGGGCTGCATGATCCAGGGCATTATACCACGGCGGCAGACATGGCAAAACTGATGGAATATGCACTGCGGAACGATACCTTTAAAGAGATAGCATCATCCGCGTGGCACAGCACAGAACCTACGGACATGCATCCAGACGGCATTACAGTTTACAATACACTGTTTGGGAGTATGACAGAGGAAATACGTGACAGCGGCGTTATTACAGGAGGAAAGACAGGATATACGGGGGAAGCAGGACTTTGCCTTGCGAGCTTTGCTGAAATAAATGGAGAAACCTTTATACTGGTAACAGCAGGGGCAGACGGAAATCATGAGACAGAGCAGTTCCATGTTTTGGACGCGTATGCAGTGTATCGTGCTCTTGAATTCTAGGATTACAAACAATATATTGCAAATTTGCACAATATGATATATAATGGACGTGCCAGACATGTTTTGTAAATTGCGTTTTGTAGGGGAGTTTGCCGCTTACCCCGGTGTCTGGGGTAAGCGACAGACTCCCCGACAAACCGTAATTTGGAATAAAGGATATAAACTGCATACGCCAGCAGGAAGTGTTTATAAAGTGGTTGACAAGAAGGCAAAAGTGTAATATGATGAATAAAAGTTCGAGAACATTAGTTCGCAAAGAAAGAAAAGGAGAAGATGCACATGGCTCAGGAAGATAAATTAAAGGCGCTGGAAGCTGCCATCAGTAAGATAGAAAAAGATTTTGGAAAAGGCGCGGTCATGAAACTGGGTGATTCTAAGGCAAATATGAACGTGGAAACTATACCTACAGGCTGCTTGAGCCTGGACATCGCCCTGGGACTGGGAGGAATTCCAAAGGGAAGGATTATTGAGGTTTACGGACCAGAGTCCAGCGGAAAGACTACCGTGGCGTTACATATGGTTGCGCAGGTGCAGAAGCAGGGCGGCATCGCAGGTTTTATTGATGCAGAGCATGCGCTGGATCCGGTGTATGCGGGAAATATAGGCGTGGACATTGAGAATTTGTATATTTCCCAGCCGGATAACGGCGAACAGGCACTGGAGATTACAGAAACAATGGTACGTTCCGGGGCGGTGGATATCATTATCGTTGACTCGGTAGCGGCGCTTGTGCCGAAAGCGGAGATTGATGGGGATATGGGAGATTCCCATGTGGGGCTCCAGGCACGTTTGATGTCGCAAGCTCTCAGGAAGCTGACGGGAGTAACCAGTAAATACAATTGTACGATTATTTTTATCAATCAGCTGCGTGAAAAAGTTGGCGTAATGTTCGGCAGCCCGGAAACGACAACAGGTGGGCGGGCGCTGAAGTTTTATTCTTCTATCCGTTTGGATGTCCGCAGGATTGAGTCTCTGAAACAGGGGGGCGATGTAATCGGAAACAGAACCCGAATCAAAGTGGTGAAAAATAAAATTGCGCCGCCGTTTAAGGAAGCAGAGTTTGATATCATGTTTGGTCAGGGGATTTCACGGGAAGGGGATATCCTCGATTTGGCAGCGAATGAAGGCGTTATTGTAAAGAGCGGTGCATGGTATGCATATAATGATGCCAAAATCGGACAGGGACGAGAGAATGCGAAGAAATACCTGCGCGAGCATCCGGAGGTCATGGAAGAGGCTGAACGGAAAGTACGTGAGAATCTGGGCTTGATTGAGAAGCCGGAAAATGAAGCGGCAGATGAAGGAAAAGCAACGGATGTGGAAAAAATGACAGGAAAGGCGGGGAGGAAAGCAGGGAAAGAAACGCTAGAGGGTGAAAATTCGTGACGGTTACGAAAATAGAGGCTTTCGGGAAAAACAGGTATAGAATTTATATAGATGAACGGCGGGCTTTTGTACTGTATAAAGGCGAACTTTCCAGGTATAAAATAAGAGAAGGAGAGGTGCTTGGCGAGGAAAGCTATAGGGAGATTGTAGACTCTGTGCTTGTAAAAAGGGCAAAGCTTCGCTGTATGAATCTCTTGAAATCTATGGACAGGACAGAATGGCAGCTTCGGCAGAAGCTGGAGCAGGGGGAATACCCGCAAGATATCATAGACACGGCAGTCGCATATGTAAAGAGTTATGGTTATGTGGATGACATCTCCTATGCCAGCCGTTATATCGACAGCAGGCAGCAGTCAAGAAGCAGAAGGCAGATTATCTGCGAGCTTCAGCAGAAAGGGATTGAAAAGGATGTGATTCTTGCGGCGTATGAAGAAAAAGAACCGGTGGATGAATGTGCATTGATTTATCGGCTGCTGGAGAAGAAGCATATGGAGCCGCGGGCAGCCACTCCTAAAGAAAAACAGAAAATGTATATGTTTCTTATGAGGAAAGGATTTTCTTCCAGTGAAGTGTCAAAAGTACTCAGGGGAGGAGAATATGACTTTTGCTAAATGGAGACAGCAAGGCAGATAAAATTTAATAGATAATAAGACAGAAACCCGGCAAAGCTTGAAAAGGCGATGCGGGTTTTTGCAAGTTACCATGAAAAATAGCGGGGGCAAAGTGAAAAAAGAACAATTACTTGACAATGTGCACAAAACACGGTAAAATTAATACGTTGTTTTGTACAATGAAAAATAAATAAGGAGGTGCTCCTGTGCCGAGTGCAGTAATAACAATTATTGCTGTTGTAATCACGCTGATTATAGCTGTTGCTATTACATGGCCTGTAGCTACCGCATACCATAAAAAGGTTGTTGAAGCAAAAATTGGAAGTGCGGAAGAAAAGGCCAGAAAAATAATAGATGATGCGCTCAAGGCTGCAGAGACAAAGAAGCGGGAAGCCCTGCTCGAAGTTAAGGAGGAGTCTTTAAAGACAAAGAATGAACTTGACAGGGAAACGAGAGAAAGGCGTGCCGAGCTTCAGCGTTACGAAAAGCGCGTTTTATCTAAAGAAGAAGCAATAGATAAAAAAGCGGATGCAATTGAGAAAAGAGAGTCAGGGTTAGCAGCAAAAGAAGAAGAAATAAGAAAGAAAAGTGAAGAAGTAGAAGGGCTAAATGAAAAGCGAGTGCAGGAACTGGAGAGAATCTCAGGTCTAACCTCCGAACAAGCAAAAGATTATCTTTTAAAAACTGTTGAAGATGAAGTAAAAAGTGATACTGCGCGGCTTTATAAAGAGCTTGAGAGCAGAGCGAAAGAAGATGCCGCGAAAAAGGCGAAAGAATATGTGGTTACAGCGATACAGAAATGTGCGGCTGACCATGTGGCAGAAACGACGATTTCTGTCGTTCAGCTTCCCAACGATGAGATGAAGGGAAGGATTATTGGTAGAGAGGGAAGAAACATAAGAACCCTGGAGACCATGACGGGCGTAGATTTGATTATTGATGACACCCCCGAAGCAGTTATTTTATCGGGCTTTGACCCCATTCGGCGGGAAGTGGCAAGAATTGCCCTTGAAAAACTGATTGTGGATGGGCGAATCCATCCGGCGAGAATCGAAGAGATGGTGGAAAAGGCACAAAGAGAAGTCGAAGCGATGATTCGCGAAGAAGGTGAGGCGGCTGCTCTGGAAGTTGGCGTACATGGCATACATCCTGAGTTAGTGCGTTTGCTTGGAAGAATGAAATTCCGAACCAGTTATGGACAGAATGCATTAAAGCACTCAATTGAAGTTTCGCAGCTGGCAGGCCTGCTGGCAGGAGAAGTCGGGGCGGACGTCAGGTTGGCGAAACGTGCGGGTTTGCTGCATGATATAGGGAAGTCTATTGACCACGAGATGGAAGGATCCCATATCCAGATTGGTGCTGATTTATGTAAGAAATACAAAGAGTCTGCGGTTGTGATTAATGCGGTTGAGTCGCATCACGGAGATGTAGAAGCGGAGTCTCTGATTGCATGTCTTGTACAGGCGGCAGATACGATTTCGGCAGCACGTCCGGGCGCAAGGCGTGAGACATTGGAAACATATACAAATCGATTAAAACAGTTAGAAGATATTGCAAACACTTTTAAAGGTGTGGACAAATCCTTTGCTATTCAGGCGGGTAGAGAGATTCGGGTCATGGTAGTTCCTGAGCAGGTCAGCGATTCTGATATGGTATTGATGGCGAGAGATATTTCCAAGCAGATTGAGGCTGAATTGGAATATCCGGGACAGATTAAGGTCAGCGTGATTCGTGAGTCCAGGATTGTTGATTATGCGAAATAACGAATTAGACATTTAGCTTAATAAAAGTTCTGCAGATGAAAGTCTGCAGGGCTTTTTTTGCATTCCGCTGCATAAGCTGTAGTAAGAGCATGGCTTGGAGGTGGAAAGTGAAAAAATGGGGAATGGATGCCGGGTTTCTGAGAAGTGCGGCGGTTCTTCTTATATTGGGAATGACGGTGGGGGCGATGGTGGTAAATGCTATGGCAGACTCGTCGGCAGGCAGGGCAGGGATTTTGAGTGATTATTTTCTAAGGCAGTATAAATACTTGGAAATTGATATGTCCGGCTTGTTTTTGTACATACTCGGGAAACGGATGAAGTGGGTGTTCCTGCTTTGGATTGCAGGATTTACGGTGATAGGAATCCCGTGTGCGGCAGTTTATGTGACGTGGATGGGGTTTGCGGCAGGGGTTCTTTTCGGAATTGCGGTTTTGAAACTTGGAGCGCAGGGAATTCTGTTCAGTGCGGCGGCGCTTTTGCCCCAGTGCCTTCTGTATGTTCCGGCGTGGATGTTCTTTCTAAACGGTATCTATGTGTGGAATTCAGGGAGGGGTGGAGAGAGGCTTTTGGGGTCTGGAAATGGGACAGCCAGGTATTTTCTTCTGGCAGCGCTGACTTGTCTGCTGATGGCGCTTGGTATCTTGGCAGAGAGCAGCCTGAATCCGTGGCTTATGAAACAAGTTCTTCGTATCTTGTGATATTTCGGGCGGCAGAGGAGAATATTACCGCAAAAATTGATTGATTTTGCCGAAAAAGCTGGTATACTTTTGTAGTATATAGAGTTTTGATGGGAGCGGGAGAGTATGGAAAGCACGATACCGAATTTTATCACGTATTTAGAGGAAGTAAAGAATGCCTCTGCCAGCACAGTTATGTCTTATCAACGGGACTTAAAGAAGATGTTTACATTTTTGCATTCGAAAGGGATTGAACGGTTGACGGATGTCACGTCTACCAGTTTGAATTCCTATGTACTTTTCCTGGAAAGGGAAGGCTTTTCAAGCGCTACGGTATCAAGGAACGTTGCTTCTATGAAATCTTATTTTCGCTATGTCTTTATCTGCCATGAGATGGAGGAAGACCCGGCGGAAATTATCAGGGCGCCGCATATTGAGAAAAAAGCGCCGGAAATCTTGACACAGCAGGAGGTTTTTGACCTTCTGGAATCACCTGTATGTGAAACGCCGAAAGGATGCAGAGACAAGGCGATGCTGGAGCTTTTGTATGCTACCGGAATGCGGGTATCAGAACTTTTGGCAGTTCAGATACAGGATTTGAATTTAGATATGAATTATATAATCTGCCGGGATAGCGGAAAGGAAAGAGCGATTCCCTTCGGAAGTGCGGCGAGAAAAGCGCTCTTGGAATACATAGGGGAAAGCAGGGAGAATCTGCTGAAAGGCGGCGAATGCAGTACGTTGTTTGTGAACTGTTCCGGCAGGCCGATGAGCCGGCAGGGATTTTGGAAACTGATAAAGCAGTATGCACGGAAAGCGCATATTGTGAAGGATATTACGCCTCATACACTGCGGCATTCCTTTGCGGTTCATTTGGTGCAGAATGGTGCGGAGCTGAAAGCAGTGCAGGAAATGCTGGGGCATTCAGATATTTCTACCACCCAAATGTACTTGAATATGGACGTAAACTGTATGCGGGAGTCCTATGTGAAAGCGCATCCCCGGAGATGAGCGGAGATGCAGTGCAGCAATAACAGGGAACTAAAGTATGCTCCGGATCTGCTCAACCAGCGCTTTTGCCCGCTTATGGTCTTTCCCGCTGGCAGTGATGCCGACGACAACCTGGTCTTTCATGGCGATGCCGGGAAAATAAAAGTCACACTTTTGTTTATCGCTGCATACATTTACAAGAATACCCTGTTTGCGGCATGTGTCGTAAATGGCATTATTAATCTGGGCGTCGTTGGTGGCGGCAATCACCAAATCGGCGCTGTAAAAATCTTCCATCTCACATTTTCTTTTCAGAATTGTCAGAAGCCCCTCGGCTTCCAGGCTTTTCAATTCTTTATTCACTTCCGGGGCAATTACGGTCAAATGGTTGGTGAAGTTCAGGAGGGAACGGATGCGCCGTTTGGCGATGGTTCCCGCGCCTGCTACCACGACTTTTTTTTCAGTTAAATCTATAAACATTGGGAAATAAGGTTTTTTTGTATCTGGCATAAATATTCATACTCCTGTTCTATGTGAAGCTGTCGGCAGTTTTTGTATAACTGCGAATAATAACATGATAGCATAATCGCAAAAAAAGTCAAATCATGTTACAGTTGGTATTTTGAGAATTTTATGGTATGCTGAATAGTAACGGAAAAATGAGTCCAGCTAATAAATGTCAATAGGTAAATGAAAAATATTTTTCTTCTAAAAAA
>SRZB01000168.1 GCA_004793585.1 Hominisplanchenecus murintestinalis
ATGGTATCCTGATAGCCGGAAAGGCTATTCTTATCGCCTCCAAGCCAGGTGAACGTAATCTCTAAGGTTCCCGCATAGGTGTCCCGGCGCAGTACGGCAAAGGAATGGATATCACAGGCGATAACCTCCGGCTTATGCTCCAGCTCTTCCAGCTTATTCCGGGAGATATAGAATCTGTGCGGGGATTTTGGGGAACGGCTGACCATCCGCAGACCAACATAATCTTCCCTGAATATCATATACACAAGGGTTCTCTTTCTCATAATAGCAATGCCTCCTTTTTAAAACGCTCCCGCAGCCACAGGGCTGTTATAATCACAAACTGTTTTCATTTGCTTT
>SRZB01000169.1 GCA_004793585.1 Hominisplanchenecus murintestinalis
TACAAAATATATGAACTTTTCAAGGTACTATAGCGGGGCTTTTGACCCCAATATCTTTAAAATATAATTATGTAAAAAGCATTCACTTTTTTGCAGTCTTATTTACGTCCTGGAGTCCATCTCATCCCCCAGCCAAAAGCTCTATCCATAGCCTCATGTCCAGGATAAAACTGAATAAGTTTCTCAACACTAAATGTGGAATCATTAACATTCTCTAAAAGTGCAAGTGCACACATCTTATTCGAATTGTTATACGAATCCATCTTTACAACTATATCTTCCGCTCCCTATTTAGTCAAGTCTTTTTTCCTTATTTTTCAAGGATTTTTTAGTTACAT
>SRZB01000170.1 GCA_004793585.1 Hominisplanchenecus murintestinalis
CTCAACCTTCTTTCTTGGAATTCCCTATACTTGAATTATACAGGAAGCTCCTTTTTCTGTACTTTTTTATTGATTTATGAGAGTTTTTCCACTGTCCTATCCACTGTCCTATCGCCTTCTTACAGGACAGTAATTGTGCATGATAGGACAGTGGAATAATATAACCACTATTCCACTGTACCCTTTTAAGATACGGGCAGGTATCCCCTCTTCTGCCTGTACGGCTCTGCGGGAGCTGTGCCATACGGCAACCCAGGGAGATAAAAAAGTGTCTTCGACACTTCAACCCCCTAGCCCCCATTCATGGGGGAATTA
>SRZB01000171.1 GCA_004793585.1 Hominisplanchenecus murintestinalis
CCACACGCAGGAACTACCGCAAGGGGGAGGAACACGGCTCTGCAAAATGGGGCAACGCAGGCACTCTCAATAAGAAATACCGAGATAAGGACGCATCGGAAAACAAGCTGCTGACCCAGAGCGTCTGCATCGGGCTTGACGGGAAGAAGCACAGGAGGAATCTGAATATCCTTGTGGTGGGCGGCTCTGGCGCAGGAAAGACCAGATTTTTTTGTAAGCCCAATGTCATGCAATGTAACACGTCAATGGTAATTTTAGACCCGAAAGGCGAGATTGTCCGTGACACGGGCGGGCTTCTGGAAAAGAAAG
>SRZB01000172.1 GCA_004793585.1 Hominisplanchenecus murintestinalis
TAGACACCGTAGGGGTTGCGGCGGTTTCTGCCGAGGTACTTGATGGAGCCGAAGCCGTTGGGGAGCTTCGGGTATTTCTTTCGTTTTGCCATAGTTCGTTCCTCCTAAAATGTAAAAATGGGTATAAAAAATGGGCTATGCAGGCCCGGTGAGTTTGTGGTATAATTTTCCTGTTGAGTGGTTTTATACCGTCCTCCGGGGCTGTATAGGAATCTATGTGGAAACCGTTCCTGTTGGCGCAGGGGCGGTTTTTAGTACCATATAAGTGTAAGAGATAAGGCATATCATTAGTGCTTTACCTTC
>SRZB01000173.1 GCA_004793585.1 Hominisplanchenecus murintestinalis
GCGGCCGATGGTACTGCACTGGAGACGGTGTGGGAGAGCAGGTGGCTGCCAGATTGGAAAGGGCTTATAGCTCAGCTGGTTAGAGCGCACGCCTGATAAGCGTGAGGTCGGTGGTTCGAGTCCACTTAAGCCCATCAGGGATTTCTTTTATTTATATAGAGGAAAAACCCGCCTCGAACCTGTTTGGGATTGTCCCTTGACAGGGAAAGGATTTAGATATTTTATGAAAATTTATATTGTATTTATCATGGGGGTGTAGCTCAGTTGGGAGAGCACCTGCCTTGCAAGCAGGGGGTCAAGAG
>SRZB01000174.1 GCA_004793585.1 Hominisplanchenecus murintestinalis
GGTAAACATATGTTTTTCTTTGTGTGTCAATAGGTCGGAATTTCCTATAAAGTAAGAAAGCATTGAACATAGATAGGGCAGAGAAGCTAGAATCCTGCTATAATTTGCGCCCACAACTTCCAGAGGAATGGAGAAAAAAAGAAATTGGAAAAAGAGAGGGGTATTTGCTGACAGTTTTTTTCCATGTAAACACATATAAAGGAAAAATGGAATCTCTTTTAGAGTTTCTGTAACATTTGACATGGGACTTTTTTACTTTATAGGAAATTCCGACCTATTGACACACAAAGAAAAACATATGT